>JANLTW010000011.1:0-2975 GCA_031363155.1 Gammaproteobacteria bacterium
TTGAGCTGGCTGACCTGGCCCTCGCGGTACAAAAATGTCGCGAGTCCCTGGTGCGCGTGATTCTCGGTATCGTTGACCAGCATGATGGCGAACGCGGCGCGCGACCAAGGACCATCGGCCTTCTCGTGCCAGATGCGGCCGAATTGCGGAATGACGCGCCAATAGCTGGGGGCCGCAGCCGGCCCCGTCTCGCGCACCATCTCGCCACGCTGCACCGGCACAAGGATGTCGCCCAGCGTGAAGAACTCGAGCGTCACGCCCGGGAACAGGCGCGCGTCGCGCCCGTCCTGCATGGGCTTGATGAGCGCCGGCAGGGTCGCCAGCGGGCTTTGAGGAATGCTGAGAACACCCGTAAACGCCGGCGCAGGCGTACTGCCGGCGCCCGGCGCAAAGGCGGCGTTCGCGACCGGTGCGGGGGCAACAGCGGCTGCGCGCATGGCCTTCACCGGCAGTAGCGTGGCGGCCGTATCGGCCGCGTTGGCCAACGGCCAGGTTACCAGAGCTAACAGAACTAATACCCTGGCCGCCATGGATCGCTTTTTCATGTCAACGCACCCTGCCCTGTAAAATGCTACGCGGAAGTTTTACACAGAACCGAGGACGCGACTAAGCCGACGTGAGGCGCTGACCCACCGCGTCCCACTGGATGTTACTAAAGAATGCATCGATGTATTTCGCGGCCGCCGCGCCGTAGTCCATTTGATAGGCGTGCTCGTACATATCGAGCACCAGCATCGGCGTAGTAAAGGCGGGCGCAGTGGCGTGATCCGCAAGCCAATAGTTTTCGAGCAGCTTGAGTTTTTGGTTGTAACCGAGGACCACCCAGCCCGATCCGCCGCCCAGCCCGAGCGCGATCTTGCGGAACTCGCTCTCCCAGATGTCGAAACTGCCGAACGAGGCCGCGATCCGCGTGCGCAGCTCGCCGGCGGCCTTGCCGTCGCCGCCGAGGTTCGCGAAGTACAGTTCATGCAACACCACCGAGCCGGTGCGCAGCAGCTGCTCGCGCTTCAGGCCGTTGTAGACATAGGGCGGCGTGTTAGCGTCGGTGAGCGCCTGGGTCAGGCGACCGCGCACCGTGTTCAGCGCTTTCACCGCACCGCTGTAATTGTTTTCCCAGTGCGACTGGATCAGCTTCTCGGAAATGCCTTTGAGGCTCTTCGCATCGAACGGCAGCGGCACGGGCGCGTGCTGATAGGCGAACGCCATGTTCGCGGCGCCGGCCTCCTCCGCCGTGAGCGCTGCAGCCAATTCGGATCCGAGCAGGGACACGGCAGCGCCGGCCTGGAAGAAATTACGGCGCGAAGCGTGCGGCATGGGAGTACTCCAAATGGCGATTACGTCACTGGCGACGCACTACGGGGCCACCGCGATGACGACTTTGCCGCGCGCGCGGCCCTGTTCCAGATAGCCGATGGCGGCGGCGGTCTCAGCCAACGGATAGCGTCGGTCGATCACTGGCGTCAGTTTGCCAGCCTGCATGAGTTCGCCGAGAAACTGCAGGTCCTTCTGATCCAGAGTTGCCAGCATGAAATTGAAACGCTCGCGGACAAACAGCGAGTAAAGTCCCGCGTTGATCGCACCGGCCAACGGTCCCAGAAACTTGCCGTCGCTCGGGCCACCAACGATGACTACGCTACCCTCGGGCGTCAGGACACGTCGCAGATCAGACAGGTCGTGATTGCCGATGTTGTCGATGATCAAGTCATACCGGGTCGCGAGTTGGGTGAAATTGTCCTGCTTGTAATCAACCACGTGATCGGCGCCGAGCGAACGCACCAGATCCACGTTGCGAGTACTGCACACGCCGGTCACATCGGCGCCCATGGACTTGGCGATCTGCACGGCAAACGTACCCACGCCGCCTGATGCACCGTTGATAAGGACTTTTTGCCCAGGCCGCAGCGCACCCTTGTCGCGCAGCGCCTGCAGCGCGGTGACACCCGCAATCCCGACCGCAGCGGCCTGATCAAAATTCATGTTAGCTGGTTTCATCGCCAGCGCCCGGCTCTCACGCACGGTCACATATTCTGCAAAGGAACCCCCTGCGCCGCCAAAGACTTCATCGCCAGGCTTATAGCGCGTGACGCTCTTGCCAACTGCTTCTACGGTACCGGCGAAATCAACACCCATGCGGATGTCCTTGGGTGCGCCGACACCGACGTCCCCGCGCATGATGTAGGGCAGTCCCCGCAGGTAATGCCAGTCGAGCGGATTAACGCCCGCGGCATGCACCTTGATCAGCACCCGGTCGTCGGCCACTGCCGGCTTGGCAATGTCCTCCAACTTGAGAACTTCGGGCCCGCCGTAGCAGCGATAGACGATCGCCTTCATGGTTACCGTGTTAGCCGCGAGCGGCTCGGGAGCGCGGCAGTCGCCGTCGTGGCTGAGGTAGCGCATAAAAGCCAGCACGGTCACCGCAATAAATGCCAGCACCGCACCCAGGATTTTGTAGCGTCTTTTCATCGTCTTGGTTCCTTCACAGGCGCACCAGTGTCTTGCCAAAATTCTCGCCGCGCATCAGCCTGCAGAAGTGCGCGGGCGCGTTCTTGAGACCCGTGACCACATCCTCCTGGTAAGCCAGCTTGCCGGCCGCATACCACGGTAGCACCTCCGCCATGAATTCCTCGCGCCGGTGCTCGTAGTCATAGACGATGGTCGGTTCGATGCGCCCGCGGCAGCCCATCAGCAGACCCAGATTCGGACCGGGTGGCGCAACCTTCAGGCTGTACTGATCGATGAGCCCGCAGAGTATGACACGGCCCTTCATCGCGAGGTGGCGGTCCGCCAGCACCATGTGCTGCAGTGCTCCGCCGGTATTGTCGAAGAACACATCGACGCCGTGCGGCGCGAGTTCACGCAATCGTGAGCTGACATCATCGGTCTTGTAGTTGATGCAGGCGGCAAGACCCGCCTGGTCGACAGCCCAGCGGCATTTTTCCCCGGATCCGGCAATACCGATCGCGCGGCCACCCCGG
>JANLTW010000139.1:0-17757 GCA_031363155.1 Gammaproteobacteria bacterium
GCAAAGCTGGCATCCGACGTATGAACGATTAGCGAATTACTCACGCTGTGAAATCTCCGTTTTGATAACGAGTTAGTTAGGTTGCGGGCTTCCGGTGTGAATTACCGGTGAGAACGCCCAAATGAAAGTCCTGACAAGAACGCTGGGTAAAGGGTTAGACTTAAGTAGCCTTGGAAACGAGACGGAACGCCCCGTTGGTGACTGTATTTTTAGCCGGTCGCCCCTAGATTTGCAAGCGCCTCGTTCAAACCCACGGATTTATCAGCGTTTTTTGTCAAAATAACATGTCAGACGATAGCCATTTATCAGAACTTAGATTCGATGCCCTGGGCCTGCACCCCGATGTCATGCGTGGGGTCGAAAGCGCCAAGTTTACCCGCTGCACGCCCATCCAGGCCCAGACATTGCCGCCGGCGCTGCTGCGCCGCGATGTGGCAGGCCAGGCGCAAACCGGGACCGGCAAGACCGCAGCCTTCCTGGTTGCGCTGTACGAGAATCTGCTAACAAATCACCCTGCCGAAAGCCGCCCGGCCAACGCGATTCGTGCGCTGGTGGTAGCGCCGACCCGCGAGCTGGCGGTACAGATTCACAAGGATGCCGAGTCCCTGGGTCAATTCACCGGTCTGCGCCAGGCGGTCGTGTTTGGCGGCGTGGACTACGAGAAACAGCGCACGCAACTTGCCAACGGCGTGGACGTGCTGATCGGGACGCCTGGCCGCATCATCGATTACTTCAAGCAGCACGTTTTTGACATGCGGCACGTGCAGGTGGTGGTGCTCGACGAGGCCGACCGCATGTTCGATCTCGGCTTCATTGCCGACATCCGCTTCCTGCTGCGGCGCCTGCCGCCGCCGGACCGGCGCCAGTCCATGCTGTTTTCCGCCACGCTGTCGCAACGCGTGCTGGAACTCGCCTACGAGCACATGAACAGCCCGGAGCTGGTGCGCATCGAGCCGGACAAGATGACCGTCGATCGCGTGCGTCAGGTCATTTATTACCCGTCCATGGAAGAAAAAATCCCGTTGCTGGTGGGCCTTCTGCGCAGGGCCGAAGCGCATCGCACCATGATTTTCGTAAACACCCGGCGCATGGCCGAGCGACTCGAAGAAACACTGCGCGCGAACAGCATCAATGCGCAGGCGTTGTCGGGCGATGTGCCGCAGAACAAACGCCTGCGGTTCCTCAAGAGCTTTCATGACGGCAGCCTGGCGGTCCTGATAGCAACCGACGTCGCGTCCCGTGGCCTGCACATTCCGGACGTCAGTCACGTCTTCAATTTCGACCTGCCCCAGGACCGCGCCGACTACGTGCACCGCATCGGCCGCACCGCGCGCGCCGGCGCCGAAGGCGACGCGATCAGCTTTGCCTGCGAAGAATATGCGGTAGCACTGCCGGAAATCGAAGAATATATCGGCCACAAGATTCCGTTTGAACCGATCACCCCCGATCTGTTAGCCGAGATCAAGCGCCCGCTGCGCGATCCTAACGCCCCACCGCGCGAACGCGCGCCGCGGTTCGACCGTCCCGGCGGTGGTGGCGGCGGTAGCAGTGGGCGCGGCAGACCACCGCCCGGTGGCCGTGGCGGCCGCGCACGCAGTGGGCCTCGTTAGCATTGAGCGGGCGGCACATCCCAAAGATCTGCGCGCTTGGCGCTTTGCTGATCGGCGCAGCGGCCGCGCGCGCTGACGTGGTTGTGGCGACCGCGGGCGGGTTTGTGGTGCGTAGTGCGGTGGTAGTTCCAGCCAGCCCGGCACAGGCCTGGAAGCAGTTCGTGGCGGTGGCCAGCTGGTGGAACAAGGATCACACCTTCTCAGGCAACAGCGGCAACCTCTACCTGAGGACATCGCCCGGTGGCTGCATGTGCGAGCGCCTCCCGGGCGGCGGTTTTGTCGAGCATTTGCACGTTGTTTACGCCGACAAGGGCCGCATGCTGCGACTCTCTGGTGCGCTCGGCCCGTTGCAGGGCATGGGCGTCTCAGGCGCATATACGGTTGAATTCAAGACCCGGGGCGCACAAACCGAGGTAGTGGGGACCTACGTGATCAACGGCTTCGATACCCAGGGCCTGGACAAGATTGCACCGGTCGTCGACCAGGTGCTGTCGGGCCAGCTGCAGGGCTTCGCCGCTAAGCTAACAACTCGCTGACGCCGCGGATCGGCACAAACCCCGAGCGGTCGCCATCATGGTAGGGACTCAGTCCGCCGCCGCTGTCGGGCTCAGTGACAACGGCCAGCGCGGCGATACCGGCGCGCGCGCCGGCAGCCAGCACCGTGGGGCTGTCGTCGACGAATAGAGTGCGCTGCGGATCGAATTGCTCGCGGTTGCGCAGCTGCTGCCAAAAATGTGGATCTTCTTTCGGCGCGCCAAAGGGATGCGAGCTGTAGGCGGCATCTAACAAGTCCAGCACCTGGGTCTGCTGGTGCTTCAGCGCCAGTATCGCCGGATGGGAATTCGTGCACAGCACCGCGCGCTTGCCCATGCGACGGAGTGCTAACAGAAAATCGCGCGCGCCGGCCAGCCAGTAGATGCCGCCGGCCATTTCGCGATGCAGGGCCGCCAGGTCCAACTCCAGCTCGCGCGACCAGAAATCGATGCAATACCATTCGATTTTGCCGCTCCAGTCGCGAAATTTGGGCGCCAGTTCCGCCTGGGCGGCTGCCAGCGACAGCTTGCGCGCCGCCGCATAACGCCGCGGCACCTCCGCCATCCACAGGCGATTATCGAACGCCAGGTCCAGCAAAGTCCCGTCCAGATCCAGCAGCACCGTGTCGATCCGGGTCCAGTCGGGAAATCGTGAAAGCTGGGTCATGGCAGGCGTCTATGATACCTGCCCGTGAACTTTGATCTGCACACCCATAGCCATTATTCCGACGGCCTGCTGTCGCCGGCGCAACTCGCCGCGCTTGCTGCTGAGCGCCGGGTTGATCTGCTGGCGCTCACCGACCATGACACGATTGCCGGCTGCGAGGAGATGCGCGCCGCCTGTGCCAGCCACAACCTGAAGTTTGTCGCAGGGGTCGAATTGTCATGCAGCTGGCGGGGCCAGACCCTGCACGTGCTGGGCCTGGCGATCGATTGCGGCCATGGACCGTTGCACCGGCATCTTGAGACCCTGTTGCAGCTGCGCCAGCAGCGCATGCGCCTGATTGCCGAGCGGCTGACGCGGCGCTGCGGCCCAGAGTTCGGTTTGTTAGCCGATGAAGTCGCGAGGACCGTGCCGGTGCCGACTCGCATGCACCTGGCGCGCGAACTGGTGCGCGCCGGGCATTGTGAGCACAGCGGATTCGCCTTCAAGGATTACCTGACGCGCGGCCGCCCGGGCTATGCACCGAGCCATTGGCCCGACCTGCAGTCGACTTTGCAGGTCATCGGTGCGGCCGGCGGCCAGGCCGCACTGGCCCACCCGCATCGTTACAAGTTGTCATCGGGCGCGCTGCGCAGCCTGGTGACCGAGTTTGCCCATCTCGGCGGGCGGGCCCTGGAATGCAGCAGCGGACCGACCAGCCCCAACGATGTCGCGCGTCTTGCGAGCCTGGCGGCGGCGCATGGTCTGTTGCTATCCGCCGGCTCTGATTTTCACGATCCGGCCAATCCATGGAATACGCCGGGACGGTTCGCTAAGCTACCGGCCGGCGCCGAACTGCTGGCCGCGTATTTCGAAAAAGCACATGGATGAACCCGAAGACAATGTCGATCGCGAACTTTTCAGGAATATTGAAAAGCTGCGGCAACTGCGCATCGAGCATCGCGACCTGGACGAAGTCATCGCGCGCCTGATCATGGATCCGGGGGCTAACGAACTGCAGATCAAGCGGCTCAAGAAGCGTAAGCTGATGCTCAAGGATCATATTACCCGCGTGGAAAGCCAGTTGATTCCGGACCTTAACGCGTGAATGAGATTGTGCAAATGACTAACGACAGTAGCAGTTTTTGGATGCAGATCACCCGTCCGGAGGTATTGGGTGAACTGATCGCCATCGTGACTGCGGTCCTGCTGGCCATTATTTCCTCGCGGGTCATGGTCGCGTGGCATCGCCGCCATGGCCGCCGGCTGATGGGTACCGGATGGCGCGTACGCCTGCTGGAATGCGCCACCCTGCTCGCCCCGTATCTCATTGCACTGGTATTACTAACAATCACCCAGTGGGCATTACGCAAGGCCGCCGTGGATGTTGCCACGCTGGATGTCGCAGTTCTGCTGCTGGCGGCGCTGGTCGCGGTGCGTCTTGGTGTCTATATCATCAGGATGCTGGTCGGCCCCGATTCCTGGGTAAAGACCTGGGAATCAAGACTAACAATATTCTTGTGGCTGGCAGCCACATTCGAATTGCTGGGCTGGTTTAATCGCATCGAGTCAACGCTCGACGCGATCGATCTGCTGCCCGGCAAGGCGACCTTCACCCTGTGGTCGCTGCTGAAAGGCATCGTCGTCGTCACTGGCTTCGTCATCGTCACCAGTGTAATCGCGCGCGCGATTGAGCAGCGTGTGATGACGGTCGCATCACTGGCGCCATCGACGCGCATCGGCATTGCCAAGTTTTCGCAATTCTTTCTGATCAGCCTCGGCATATTGCTGGGCATCAACGCCGCCGGCGTCGATCTCACGGCACTAACCGTGCTGACAGGCGCGATCGGCTTCGGCCTTGGCTTCGGCCTGCAGGCAATTATCAGCAATTTTGTCAGCGGTTTTGTGCTGTTGATGGACAAGTCCATCAAGCCGGGCGACGTCATCAGCTTCACCGGGCACACCGGCACCAGCACCGAAAATTTCGGCTGGGTCCAGGAATTGCGCGGCCGCTATGTCGTGGTGCGCGACCGCGACGGCGTCGAAACACTGGTGCCCAACCAGAATCTGATCACCAACTCGGTCATCAACTGGAGCTATTCCGACCAGCGCGTGCGGCTGCGTTTGCCGGTACTGATCAGCTATGACGACGATCCGGAACTGGCGCTGGGCCTGCTGGTCGAGGCGGCCAGCAGCCACCCCCGCATACTCAAGGATCCGCCGCCGGTGTCGCGTTTGTTAGCATTCGACGACTACGGCATGCGGCTCGAGGCGCGGTTCTGGATTCGTGACCCGATGAACGGCGTCAACAACATCCGCTCTGACATCAACCGGGTCATCTGGCGCCTGTTTCGCGAGCACGGCATCAAGATTCCGGTCGCGCAGCGCGAGATTCGCATTCTCAATGCGCCCGGCAGCGCTGCGCCCGCGACCGCGCCCGGGACCGCGATCACCGCGCAGGGCGATCTCGATCTGACAATGCGGATGCGAGCGCCCATCAAGCCGTCCACGGAAGATTGAGCGGATGGGCTACACGCTCGCTGGCCTTGCAATTGACGACCGCGACCTGGAATTCCGCTATGTGCGCTCAGCGGGCCCGGGCGGGCAAAATGTCAACAAGGTGGCGACGGCTGCGCAGCTACGCTTCCATTTCATGGACTGCGCTGCGCTGAGCGTCGCAGTTCGCTCCCGTCTGTTAGCTCTTGCAGGCCAGCGCCTGGCAGGCGGCGTCGATATCCTGATCGTGGCGCGCGAACATCGCACCCAGGAACAGAACCGTAGCGCGGCGCTGCGCCGCCTGGAAGAACTACTGCAGCGGGCGCAGCACGTGCCGAAAATCCGGCGCCCGACCAAACCCGGGCGGGCTGCCAGGGAACGCCGCCTGGACCACAAGACCCAGGCCGGCAGGCGCAAGAAGATGCGCTCGCGGGTCAGCGCACTCGACTGAGCCTCAGGTACGCAACCGGTCTGCGAGCTTATCTAACAACTTGCTGAACGTGGAGGTACCCGCTTTGGCGGCGGCACGTCTGCCTGACAGGTTTACGCGTTCGCCCTTGCCATTGTCGATACTGAGCTGGCTCGCGCCCAGAATTTCCAGGGTTTCCTCGAGCGTACGATTCGCACCCGAGCGCGCCGCGCCGCGCTGCAGCACGCGTGCCGGTGCAGCTGCAGATCTGGCGGCGACCGCCGCGGGTTGCGCCACAGGTTTCGGCGCAGGCTGCGTTGCGGGCTTGATGGCCGCGGCGGGCTTGGTGCCGTTCTCGGCCGCTGGCAGCAGCTTGATTTCGTCGCCCTGCGATTCCGCGGCATGGCGCACCGGTGATGTCTTGTCGACATCGATGCCGCCGGTGGCATCGGCCTGGGAGCGCTCACGGTTGCTGACAGGCACGACCGCAACCGACTTGAACTCGGCGCGAACATACTGCGCGACCTGCTTGGCCGACAGCACATCGGTGAAAAAGCCCAGACGCAAACCGTACCAACGGCGACCTTCGAACTGGCAGCCCACCGTGTACAAGGTGTAAGCGCGGAAGATCGCCAGCGGCGGGATGTTGCGTATGTCAATCGGCGTCGGCGACCACTCCAGCTGCACCGCAAATGGCACCGGGAGATTCTTGCTCAGATCCTTGCGCAACGCGTGCAACGAATGCTCATCCAGTTTGTGCAGCATCGGCACGTCGCTGTACAACTGCGCATCCGGGGGCGTGGTTGCCGGTCCACGCTCGAGAATTCGCATGACCTGACTGTCGGACAAGTCGCGGGCCGTGCCTGGCATATCGGCTGACGCCGCGGGGCTTGCGGTTAACGGCGCAGCTGCTGGTGCAGCTGTAGATGAAGCCGGATGGCTGTTAGCAGGCCTGGGCGGCGACAGTACCGGCGGCGGCGCGCTCGGACGTTGAATCTGCACGACTTCGGGCGCGACACCGCGCACCGCCGAAGCGCTCAGGTCATCGGCGACCGGCATCGAGTCGTCCGGCGTCGCGACAGCGCGATGTAAGCCGGTTGCGGCTCCGGTCTCGGCTGTCGCGCCGGCTCCGTTGCCGCCGCGCAGTTTCTTGCCTGGCGCCTCGCTGACCCAGGCACCGGGGTAAACCGACCTGACAATGGTCAGCAGCTGCTCGGCTTCTGCACGGCTAGCAAAATAGCCCATATGCAGGCGAAAGCGCTCGCGGCCGTCTTCGCGCCGGCGGCTGACAAAAAAGGTAAAGCGCTCGAGTTCCTTGAATGCTGGACGCACCAAGGACATCGGCGTGGTGGACGAACACAGGTTGATGACCAGTTGATCGGCACCGGTCGTGGTGGCGAGCAAAGCATCTCCTGCCAAAAAAGCAGCTGGCTGATTCATAGCGCAATTTCCCCGGTCAAACCTGTGCAATGCGGATGCACGGCCGGGGTCAAGTTTGGCCGCCGGCAGCGTGCCCGGCTGTGCCTCAGGTCTCAGACGTCAGGACAGGCATTGCCGCGGTAATTGCCGCATGCGACATAACAAAGGGGTTTTAACAGATGCCGGCAGCCCGGGCGTGAATCACCGCAATTTCAGCGTGCCCTTTTCATCGAACGGGATACTGCGCAGGATTCCCGAGGCCAGCGCGACCTTGCCATGAATGTTGTATTCGATGCTATCGGCCGTGCCACCGCGATTGCCACCCAGCACCCGCACCAGCATGCCCGCCATGTTAGCCGTCACAAACATGTCGAACTCGGCCTCGCCCATGCGCGGCACGGTGAAACTGTTAGCTGTCATGCCGTGCCCGAATTTTTCGCCGGCAACGTCGATCGCGTAGGTGATGCCCTTGACCGCCAGTTCACGATCGTTCGGGTTCTGCACGCGCATGCGGACTTTGAGACGCTGCTCAAACAGGTCGCCCTTGACGAGCTGCGCATCGACCAGCGACAGCCGCGGAGTTTCCATACGGCCGCCCAGCGCGCCGCAACTGGCAAGTACGGTACTCGCTGCCAGTACCGCGAGCGTTCTTGGTAGCGCCATCGCAAGACCTCCGTTAGATCCCGGGTGACTGTAGCAGACCTGGCTGAACCCAGGCGTAGCGACCGGTCACAGGGATCAGACCCGGTTCGCCGCGGCAAGTTCACCGTGCAATTGACGCGCGAGCGCCGCGGTTAACGCCTCGCTGGGAAGCTGCCAGCTCCAGTTGCCATCCGGCCGGCCCGGCGTGTTGTAGCGTGCCTCGCTGCCGAGACCCAGCAGGTCCGGAACCGTCAGCACGGCGAGTGCGGTCCGCGACTTGAGCAATGCATGGCGCATGGCCGTCGCCAGATGCCCCGGTGCCACGCCAAGCCGGGCACAGGCGCGACGCAAGGTCTCACTATCGAGACCTAACACCCAGCCGGGTGTCGTATCGTTGTCGTGGGTGCCGAGATACGCAACCGAGTTCGCACGAAAATTCCCGGGCAGGTGCAGGTTATCCGGATCGCCGTCAAAGGCGAACTGCATGACATGCATGCCCGGCAACGCAAACTGATCGCGCAGCGCGTGCACATCCGGTGTGATTTCGCCCAGGTCTTCGGCGATGAACGGCAGCTGCGGGAAATCGGTGCGCACGGCGGCGAGGAAATCCGCACCGGGCGTCGCCCGCCAGTGCCCCGCGCGCGCATTAGCCGACCCGGGCGCTACCACCCAGTGCGCGGCCAGCGCCCGAAAGTGGTCGATGCGCAGCCAGTCGCAGCGCTGCAGCGCGGCGCGTATCCGGCGGCGAAAATGTGCAAAGCCATTGGCGCTCGCATAGTGCCAGTCGTAAACCGGGTTGCCCCACAACTGGCCATCGGCCGAGAAATAGTCCGGCGGCACCCCGGCTAACAAGGCCGGCCGGCCATGCGAATCCAGCACGAATTCGCGGCGATGAACCCAGACATCAACGGCGTCTGGCGCAGCATACATGGGCAGATCGCCAATCAACCGGACGCCGCGCCGGTGCGCGTAGGCACGCAGCGACCGCCAGGCCTGTTCGAACGCGAGCTGTTGCAGCTCGACCGCGCGGATCTCGGCGGCTAACAGAACCTTTATATAGGACAGCCGGTCCGCAGCGCGATCGCGCAGCTCGACCGGCCAGTCAACCCAGCTCGGCCCATGACGGCTCGCCAGTGCCTCGTACAGCGCGTAGTCCGGCAGCCAGTCGCTGTTATCGGACCTGAAACGCTCCAGACCGTGGCCATCGGCAGGACTCGCTGCCGGCAGCAAAGCAGCGTTGCCGGCAAAGTCGGACCGTACCCAGTACGGCGAGCCGTCGGATCCGACCGGGCCTAACGGCAGCATCTGCCAGACACGGAACCCTGCCGCAGCCAGCCAATCGACAAATGCATGTGCGGGCGCACCCAGCGCGCCTGCGCCCAGGGCGGCTGGGTGCAACAGCACGCCCGCCGCGCGCTGGCCGCCTGTCAATGCAGACTCAACCATCCGCGCGGCGCATGCTGCCGCCACCCTCCGCGACGCCGCGCTCCGCAACGACGACGACGCGCGACAGTGGCTGCGCCAGCGACGCTGGCGGCTCCTCGCCTAACAACCGGTACAGTGCGGTCAGCTGCCGGCGATACAGCTGATCGAAACTCGCGACTGCCTCGCCGGGGTTGTAGTCGCCGAACCACCAGAACCAGTCGGAACTCTCACACTGGGCCAGCTGCTGTTCGGCTGCGGCCAGCTGCTCGGCGGACCGACGCCCCGACGCACGCACCGCATCGAAGCAGCTTTTTGCGGCGCACAGCAGCTCCCAGGCCTGGTTCTTGTCGGCATCACCCATCCAGGTGGACAGGGTGCCGTGCACCCAGCTGCCCGCTACGACCTGAGTCAGCACTGCCGGCGCGACGGCTCGCTCGCTGGCTGCGGACAGCGTGGTCAATTCCAGCCGCGGATTGTTCGCCAGCCGGCGATAGAGCGCATCCAGAAACCACCAGCCGTTGTCCGGGTAGTGCTCCCAGGCGTTTTCGCCGTCGAGCGCGATCAGCACACAGCGGCCCGCGTCACCGCGATACAAGTCGGCCAATTTTGTTAGCTCATGCTCGAGATGTGCCGCCGCATCATCGCCGTGCCAGTCGGAATACTGGAACCCGATCAGGTCCGACAGCCGATCGCTGCGAAAAAAACAATGCAAGCGCGCAGCGCGCAGCCGCCACGGCTGGTTGAAGCCCGCCTCGCCCAGCTCCGAATGGCTGGCCGCCAGCGACGCACGCAAAACATGCGCGCCGGAGGCCGCCCACTCAAAACCGCGGCTGTCGAGGAGCTCGAGCGTGGCGCGGCTGATCGCTCCTTCCGCGGGCCAGCACCCCTTGGGACGGAAGCCGAACTCGGCGCTGAACCGCCGGATGGCCTCGTCCACATGCCACTGCGCGCGTTCAGTGCCCCCGGTGTAGCCACTTGATTGCGGCAGCGGCAGGTCAGGCTGCGATTCGCGCGCGGCGCCAAAATCCTGCAGCAGCGGCAGGATCGGATGCGAATAAGGCGTGACACTCAGCTCGACCCGCCCGGCGTCGGCCAGTCGACGCCAGCGCGGCAGGATGCCGGCGAGCGTATCGGCAATCAGCGTTAGCAGCATGCGCCGGTCGGCCGCATCATAATCACGTTCTTTGGCCATCAGGCGTCTAACAACAAGGCTGTCACGCCGCAGCGCCTCGCCACACCAGGCGAGGTGGTACCAGACCGCAATATCCCGCAGCAGTGCATCGCTGACATAGCCGGCCTGCGACTTATCGACAAACGACGCGGCAATAGTTGCGAGCGCCTGGTAGGCTGGAAAACGCTCGATCATGCGCATTTTCTGTGCGCGCAGGCAGACGCGCAAGGCACCGACCCTGGCGGCGGGCGCCTCGGACAGCGCCTGCTCTGTTAGCAACGCCAGCACCGGGTCGCTGACGGGCGCGCCCTGGTCCAGGTGGCGCCGCAGCATCCGCACATAGTCATTGAGCTGCTCGATCAGCACCGGCGTCACATTGATGACCGCGCGCGCCGCCGGATTGGCCTCGAGGTGCGCGGCCATGTCGGAATAATCCTTGAGACCGTGCAGGTAGGTCCAGGGCAGCGCGTACTCGCCGCTGAGTGCATCGCGGTAGTGCGGCTGGTGCATGTGCCACAAAAGCACCACGGGCAGTCGCCCGCGCGAGTCGCGATTCATTAATCGCGGCCCATCGATCAGAGGCTGCGCAACATGTCGGACGTTACCAGAATGACGCCTTTTTCCGTGACTTCATAGCGCTGGCGATCGGCATCGGGATCAACGCCAATCTGCGTATTGTCGGGAATCTCGCAGCCCTCATCGATGATGGCGTTGCGGATCGTGCACTGTTTGCCGATATGGACGTTAGGCATGATGACGGAGCGCGTGATCTTGGACCCGTCTTCGACGCGCACATTGGAAAACAGCAGCGAATTTCGCACCAGCGCGCCTGAGACGATGCAGCCGCCGGCGACCATGGAATTAATTGCCGCGCCAATGCGCTCGCCGTCGTCGAGCACGAATTTTGCCGGTGGCTGCTGCACCTGGTAGGTCCAGATCGGCCATTCCTCATCGTAAATATTCAGCTCCGGATTGACCGCTACCAGCTCGATGTTAGCTTCGTAAAATGCATCGATCGTCCCGACATCGCGCCAGTAGCTCTGCGCGCGCGTCTTGACGTCCTGGAACGGATACGCGAACACCTGTTTGTCAGTGATACAGGCGGGAATGATGTTCTTGCCGAAATCATGCGCCGAGCTGGCGTCGGTTGCGTCTGCTAACAGCAATTTCTCAAGCAGGCGCGTGTTGAAGACATAGATGCCCATGGAAGCGAGCGCCACGTCAGGCCGGCCCGGCATCGCGTCCGGTTCCGCGGGTTTTTCGGCGAATTTGATGACGCGATTCCATTCGGTGGTCGTCATCACACCGAAGCCGCGGGCCTGCTCGCGCGGCACCTCGACCACGCCGACGGTGACGTCGGCGCCCTTTTCAACGTGGTACGCAATCATCGGACCGTAGTCCATCTTGTAGATGTGGTCACCGGCGAGCACCAGCACATGCTTGGGCCGGTGCGCGAGGATCCAGTCGATGTTCTGGTAGACCGCATCGGCGGTGCCGCGATACCAGTGCTCGCCCAGCTGTTGCTGCGCCGGACTTACTTCGACGAACTCGCCGAACTCGCCGCGCAGAAACCCCCAGCCGCGCTGGATGTGCTGAATCAGGGACTGCGACTTGTATTGCGTCAGCACGCTGATCTGGCGGATGCCCGAATTCAGGCAATTCGACAAAACGAAATCGATGATGCGGAACTTGCCGCCGAACGGCGTCGCTGGTTTGCAGCGATGCGCGGTCAGCCCCTTGAGGCGCTCGCCGCGCCCGCCCGCCATGATGACGCCCAGCGTGCCGCTGGTCAGGCGGCTGACGTAACGACCAGAGGAAGCTCGGGCTGGTTGTTTCGGCATGGAGCCTATATAAGCATAAGCACCTTACGATGTCCGCGCCGCAAACCAAACTTCTGCAGTCTTTAGCGCCGGATTTCGCGCGACTGGCCGATGCCCGGCACCATGACCCGCACGGTGTGCTGGGTCTGCACCGTCATGGCGCAGATTGCGCGGTGCTGGCGCATATTCCGGGCGCAAATTCAGTTGCATTCGAGGGTCAGGCCGCGAGCCGCGTTGGCGACAGCGATTTTTTTGTCTGGTACGGCGCATCTGGCGTCCTGCCGACACATTACGCGGTCACCTGGCGAGACGCCGACGGCCATGAACTTTCGCAGGTCGATCCCTACAGTTTCGCGTCACAAATCGGCGATGCGGACCTCGCGAAATTCACGCGGGGCGAGCATGACTCGGCCTGGCGCATGCTGGGCGCCCAGGTCACCATCGTCGATGGCGTCAGCGGCACGCAGTTTGCCGTGTGGGCCCCCGATGCCGAGCGCGTTAGCGTGGTCGGCAATTTCTGCCGGTGGGACGGGCGCCGCTACCCGATGCGCAATCGCGGCGCTGCCGGTGTCTGGGAAATCTTCCTGCCCGGGATTGAGGCGGGCGCAGCCTACAAGTTTGAGATCCGTGGCCGCCGCGACGGCAGCGTGAACCTCAAGAGCGATCCTTATGCGCGCGCCAGCGAGCTGCGGCCGGCCACCGCGTCGATCGTCACAGCACCCGCCAGTCATCACTGGCGTGATGGCGCCTGGCGCAAGGCGCATCGCGAGCACCAATGGCTGCACGCGCCGCTCAGCATCTACGAAGTCCACCTGGCCTCGTGGCGCCGCGGCCCGCATGGCTTGTTAGATTACCGCGCGCTGGCGGCCGAGTTGATTCCCTATGTCACGCGCCTTGGCTTCACACACCTCGAATTGCTGCCGATTACCGAGCATCCGCTCGATGATTCCTGGGGCTACCAGACCACTGGCTATTTTGCACCCACCGCGCGCCACGGCGGTGCGGATGACCTGCGCTACTTCATTGACGCCTGTCATCGCGCCGGCATTGGCGTGCTGCTCGACTGGGTGCCGGGGCATTTTCCGCGCGATGCCCATGGGCTCGCCAATTTCGATGGCAGCGCCTGCTACGAGTATGCGGATGCCGAGCGCGCCGAACACAAGGACTGGGGCACGCTGATATTCAATTACGAACGGCATGAAGTGCGCGCGTTCCTGCTGTCCAGCGCCTGTTACTGGCTGGAGGAGTTCCATTTCGACGGGCTGCGGGTCGATGCCGTGGCCTCCATGATCCACCTCGATTTTGGACGCCGCGCCGGCGACTTCAAACCTAACAAATGGGGCGACAACCGCAATCTCGAAGCCATTGAATTCCTGAAACAGCTGAACAGCGTGGTGCACGGCAGGTTTCCGGGCGCCGTGGTCATTGCCGAGGAATCCACCGACTGGCCGCTCGTGAGCAGGCCTGTGGAGCAGGGCGGCCTGGGTTTTTCCATGAAGTGGAACATGGGCTGGATGCACGACACGCTCAACTATTTTCGCGAGGACCCGGTTTATCGCAGCCATCACCATAGCAAGCTGACTTTCGGTCTGATGTACGCCTTCAATGAGAACTTTTTGCTGCCGCTGTCCCACGACGAGGTGGTGCATCTCAAGAAATCACTGTTAGGAAAGATGGCGGGTGATCGCTGGCAGAAGTTCGCCAATCTGCGTCTGCTGTACGTCTGGATGTGGACGCTGCCCGGAAAAAAGCTGCTGTTCATGGGCAGCGAGTTCGCGCAGGACAGCGAATGGAATTTCCAGCAGTCCCTGCCCTGGCACCTGACCGACATTCCGCAGCACGCCGGCATACAGAGCCTGATTGCCGACCTGAACACGCTGTATCGCGGCCACGCGGCGCTGCACCGGCTGGATTTCGAGCAGCGCGGTTTTGCCTGGATGACCTGCGATGATCAGGCGCGATCGGTCGTGGCCTTCTGCCGCTTTGACGATGACGGCGAATTCCTGCTGATCGCCTGCAACTTCACGCCAGTGCCACGCGAGGCCTACCGGATTGGCGTGCCGCGCGCCGGCGAATACCGCGAGATTTTCAATTCTGATTCTGCACACTACGGCGGCAGCAATCTGGGCAACCTCGCCACGGTGCAGACCAGCGACTCGCCCTGCATGGGCCAACCCTGCAGTCTCGAGCTGTTGCTGCCGCCGTTGGCTGCGGTGATTCTTGCGTCACCGCGCGCGCGCCATTAGCATTCCAGGTTCACACAGGAGCACACCATGAGATTTCGTTCGTCGATCGCATTCGCGGTTGTTGTTGTCGCCGCGGCCGCGCTGGCCAGCAGTCTGGGTGGAGCCGACCGGTCAGCGACCGCCGATGGTCCTGCGGGTCACTGCAGTTTCAATCTGAAGAACCAGTGGGTCGGTCCGCTGAAGGCCTGCATGGCGCCGTCCAGCCCGGGTGATTGCGAGGCGACCGGCAAGAAAGACGAGAACAGTGGTGCGCAGTTTGCAGAAGGCGCCTGCCCGGCCGCGGGCCTGATTGGCATCTGCAAGACCGAAAAGACCGCGCTCAGCTATTACGAAGGCGCAGCCTCGGGTCTCGAAATCGGCTGCGGCTTCCAGCAAGGCGAATGGACCACGGCGGCGAACTAAGCCGTGCTGGCTGTTAGCTCTGCAGCCAGGTCATCAGGCCCGTTTCCAGCGGGTGCGTCAGCATTTCGTGGAACGGATAGGCGCGCACTTCGATCGCGTACTGGCCACAACCTTCAGCGGGCGCGTCCAAGGCAAAGACCTGCGCGCCATCCGCTTCCTGCTCGCCGGTCGGATGCAATTCGACGCGCCAGAGTTGCGCTGACGAGGCGACGCCGTAGGAGCACAGCGCGGGCGGTTCGAAGGACTTTTCAGGTAACAATTGCCGCGCGGTGAATTCCAGCCGGATGTCGGCCGGGGACAGGTCGGCGAGCTGCACCGCGACGCGCATCCGCAGCCGCTGCGACTGCGGCAGGTCGCCGGGCAGCGCGCCCAGGCCGCGCAATTGCACTTTTGGCCACGCCGCGCGCACCCGCTGCTTCCAGGCCGCTAACGCGCGCGCGCCCGAGAAATCGTGCTCCAGCAGCCGCGCCGAGTGCGCCGCCGCGGGCAGGTAGACGCCGCGCGCATAATCGGCCACGGTGCGGCGCATGTTGAAATTCGGAATCACGCTGGTCATCGCGCGCTTGCAGCGTCGCACCCACTCATCCGGCACGCCGTTGGCGTTGCGCCGGTAGTAGATCTCGCGCACTTCCTCTTCGATGGTATCTAACAACAATTCCGCTTCCAGCGAATCACGGCGCTCGGGATCGGCAACGTCCACCGGCGGTATGCCCCAGCCGTTTTCCTGGTCGAACGCTTCCGCCCACCAGCCATCCAGCACCGACAGGTTGAGACGCGCGTTGACCGCAGCCTTGATGCCCGAGGTGCCGCTCGCCTCCAGAGGCGCGACCGGATTGTTGAGCCATACGTCGACACCCGATACCAGCCAGCGCGCGAGCTGAATGTCGTAGTCCTCGAGAAAAACGATGCGGCCGTAGAATTCCGGCTGCAGCATCAGCTGCTTGATTTCACGCAACACGGCCTTGCCGGGCTCGTCGGCCGGATGCGCCTTGCCGGCAAATAAAAACACCACTGGCCGCACCGGATCGCCGACGAGGCGCGCCAGCCGCTCGCGGTCCTTGAGCAGCAGCGCGGCGCGCTTGTAGGTCGCAAAGCGCCGCGCGAAACCGATGATCAGGACATCCGGGTGCTGCGGATCCAGCAACTTGGCGACATGCCGCCATTGCATGGCGCTCTGCCCCTTGCGGACGAACTCGCGACGCAACCGTTCGCGTACACACTTGATCATGTCGGCCTTGACCAGCTGCCCGGCCTGCCAGAACTCGCGATCCGGCACGCGCTCGACGCGCTTCCAGAACTCGGCGTCCGACAAGCGCTCGCGCCAGTCGCTGCCCGCGGTGCGATCGAGAAAATCCGCCCAGATCTGATGCATGAAAGTCGGCACGTGCACGCCATTGGTTACATAGCCGACCGGGTTCTCCGCGGCCGGGATCGCCGGCCAATGATCCGCACACAGTTGCGCCGACACCTGGCCGTGAATGCGGCTGACGCCATTGACGTGCCGCGTACCGGCGAGCGCCAGGCGCGTCATGTTGAATCTGTCCTTGATACCGGGAGCGCGTCCCAGCCCCAGCACTGTCTCCAGCGGCAGTCCCAGATCAAGCAGAAAGTCGGCAAAATGCTGCACAAAAAGCTCGTGACCAAACGCGTCGTGGCCGGCGGCGACGGGCGTGTGCGTGGTGAACGCGCATTGCGCCGCGACCGCTTCCATTGCTGCGCTGAACTCGAGTCCCGCACGCAGGTGTTCGCGCAGCAATTCCAGCACCAGAAATGCCGCATGACCTTCGTTGATATGCCACACCGACGGCGCCAGGCCGAGTGCCCGCAGGGCCCGGACCCCGCCGATACCTAACAACATCTCCTGGCGGATGCGAACTGAGTCGTCACCGCCATAGAGTCGATGGGTGATGACGCGATCATCAGGATGGTTGGACGGACAATTTGAATCCAGCAGGATGATGCTGATGCGGCCGACGCGGCAGCGCCACAGCCGCGACTCGACATCGCGTCCGGCAATCCGCACCGTGACGCTGCGCCACTCGTTGTTAGCTCCGAGTAGCGGCTCAATCGGCAGATCGCGCGGATCATAGTCCCGGTACTCGGCGTGCTGCACGCCATCGCTGTCGACCACCTGGGTGAAATAGCCCTGGCCATATAACAAGCCGACGGCGGTGAAATTCAGGCGCTCGTCGCTCGCGGCCTTGCAGTGATCGCCCGCCAGAACGCCCAGGCCACCTGAATACAAGGGGAAACTCTGGGTCAGGCCGTACTCAGCGCAGAAGTAGGCAATCGCCGGGCTGTTAGCCAGCGTGGGCGCCTGCAGGTAGGCGTCGAAGGCCTCGGCCACCTCGCGATAGCGGGACAGCAGCGCCGCCTCGGTCGCCGCGGCATTCAATCGTCCCTGGTCGACCGTCCGCAGCAGGCGCTTCGGGTTGCCGCGCGATTGGGCCCACAACTGCGGGTCCAGGGCCTCAAACAGCGCACGTGTCGGGCGATGCCAGCTGAAAAACAAGTTGCTGGCGAAGTCTGGCAAGCGGGATAAAGGGGCGGGAATCGTCGGCGTGACGTCCAAAATCATCGTGTGCATGGTGGGAATGGTACCAAGACGCGTTTTGCAGTGCGGTGCAGCCAGGTATGGTCTATGAAGTTTCTAATACTGCTTGACTACTAGTATTGGTAACTTTATAGTATTGACCTATGGACGATAGTCACGGCAGAAAATTTCAAAAAGAGCTGAACGGCGGGCTCGTCGCTTTGGTGCTTTTGGCCGTGCTCGCCAAGTCGAACGAAGACCTGTATGGCTACGAGATCGCCAAGCGCCTGGACAAGGCCCGCCAGGGCGATCTCCTGTTCAAGGAGGGCACGCTTTATCCGGTGCTGCGCAGCCTGTCTGCCAGCGGGCTGCTGAGCTCGCGGATCGTGCCGTCCTACTCCGGTCCAC
>JANLTW010000148.1:0-6551 GCA_031363155.1 Gammaproteobacteria bacterium
AATCGCGATGCCGTTGTAGCCACCGGACTTGAAGCCACGCGCCGCCGAGAAGTACAGCAGCATGCTGTCGAACGCATCACTGTTCACCTTGTAGTCCAGGCCGAACTTCGGCGTGACTTCGGTGTAAGTGTTACGCAGCGCTATGTTCGTGATCGGGGACGCCAAGAACGGAAAAAGTGGCACCCAACGCATGTCGAACGTCTTCTTGTCTTGTGTCCAGCGCGCGCCTAACGTTGCCTTCAGGGCATCGTTGAACTGGTACGAACCCTGGCCAAATGCCGACACGGACTTGGTAGTCGTGCTCGACGTACTTGACGATACAGCGCCGGCATTGAAGAACGAGCGCGTGATGTTCCAGCCAAAATCCTGCGAGCCCTTCTCGTCAAACCAGTAGACGCCGGCCAGGTAATCCAGCTTGTCGCCCATCGCCTTGCCGCTGATCTGCAGTTCCTCGGAGTACTGCCGCGCGCTCGGATTGGATGCACCTAACACCTGGCTCTCACCACTGAAATCGGTGCTGAAGAAGTCCGCCGTCTTCACGTAACCAGTGATGGAACGGATGGTGTAGGCGCCCATGTCCCAGGACAGGTTGGCCGAGGCGATCGTTTGCTTGGTTTCGCCGCGCGGGTTCTTGCCGAGAATCGAAGGCGAGCGCGTGCCGTACACGGTGCGATTGACATAGTCGCCGTTAGGCAACACGACGTCGTCTGACGTATAGCGCTGGTTGGCCGGAACGGACGGCGAGATGCCGGGCAGCAGTTGCAGGGAATCGTTGGTGCTATCTGCATAAGCCACCGAGAACACGGCATCAAAATTTTCACCGCCGATGTAATGCAGTTTAACGCGGCCCGCCAAATTCTCTTCATCGCCGACGTGCTTGCCGGTGATTGCGTTAGTAACCTGGCCACCCCGGCGGTTCGACTGGGCGGAAAACGATGCAGCCCAGTTGTCGCTCAGTTTGCCGCCGGTGCTTAGGCTGAATACGAACTGGCCCCAGTTACCGACGCCAACTTTGCTGTCAAACCAGGCATTGTCGGCGTTAGGTGTGCGGGAGATGAACTTGATGGCGCCGGCAAGCGTGTTGCGGCCGTACAGCGTGCCCTGCGGGCCACGCAGCACTTCGACGCGCTCGATATCGGACAAGGTGATGTTGTTGCCGTTGAGTCGCGCCAGGTAGACATCGTCGACATAGATGCCGAACGGCGACTCGGCGACCACCAGCGACGCATCCTGCTGCAGCGAGCCGCGCAGCGAGGGCGAGATGTTGGTCGGCGAGGTGATGTTGTTGCTCATGCGCAGGCTGGGCACATAGCGCTGCAGATCGCGCGCTTCCGTGACCTGGCGCTGTTCCAGCGCTATTTCGCTCAATGCGGTCACTGAAATCGGGACGCTCTGCAACGATTCTTCCCTGCGCTGAGCCGTGACTGTGACTTCTTCCAGCACGCCGTCGCCGCCCCTGCCGGACTGCGCCATGACGGCGCCAGGCAACAAGGCCAGGCCTGAAGCGAATGCCAACCAATTTTTGCGTTCCATTGCGTAATCCCCCGTTAAATGTCCGAATGCGCGGATGCGCCCGACCGGCGCGCAAACTACCGCAATCCGCGGCTGCTAAGGTTGCTAATCTGCCATATCTCCTCGGAGTGGTCATGATTTGTCGCGCGAATACAACAATCGTTAGAATGGTCGGCAGCGAACAGGCCAGCATGTGACCCACCCTGCCGACAAATCCAGCGTTGATTTTGGCTACGAAAAAGTCCCCCGCGGGGAGAAACAGCGCCGCGTCCGGGGTGTGTTCGATTCCGTGGCCGGCAATTACGATCTGATGAACGACCTGATGTCCGCGGGACTACACCGGGCCTGGAAGGCATTTACCCTGTCACTGACCAACCTGCGTCCAGGACAGCTGGCGCTGGATGTAGCCGGCGGAACAGGTGACCTTGCCTTTGGCATGAGCAAACAGGTGGGCGAGCGGGGCCTGGTGGTGCTGTCTGATATCAACGCCGAAATGTTAGGCCGGGGACGCGACCGCCTGATCGACGCGGGCGTGGTGCGCGGTGTGGACTATGTGCTGGCTAACGCCGAGACGTTGCCGTTCGCCGCCGGGACTTTTGACTGCGTGACCATAGGTTTCGGGTTGCGCAACGTCACCGACAAACCGGCGGCGCTGGCCGCCATGCACAAGGCACTGAAACCCGGCGGGCAACTGCTGGTGCTGGAATTTTCCAAACCGACCTCGCCACTGCTGTCGAAAATCTATGATGGCTATTCGTTCGGGATCCTGCCGCGCCTCGGCAAGCTGGTAACGCGCGACGAAGACTCGTACCGATATCTCGCCGAGTCCATTCGCATGCATCCTAACCAGGAGACATTGTTAGGTATGATGCGCGCCGCGGGACTCGAGGACTGCCGCTATCACAATCTGGCCGGCGGCATCGTGGCGGTGCACCGTGGCTATCGACACTGAATGCCGGTCATGATTACCGAGATAATTGAAAATATGTTGAACCGCAATCTCGCCGTGTCACCGGCGGCGCGCGCACTCTGTGCGGCGCTGCGCGGCCGGCGTGTGGCCATTTACATCGAGGCGGCCGGCTACGACGTGGCGGTGGAATCGGTCGGCGATTCGCTGAAGCTCACGCGACCGGCGCCGGACGAGTCGGCTGCGCAGGTGCGCGGCACACCGCTGAGTCTGTTAGCGCTGGCGGGCGCGGAACCGGAAAATGTGATCCGCCGCGGCGCTGTCCGTATCGACGGCGACGCCGAAGTCGCGCAGCAGTATCAGAAACTGCTGCAACTACTGCGCCCGGATTTTGTCGAGGAATTGTCGCGTCTGATCGGCGACGCCCCGGCGCACCGCGTGTCGGGGCTCGCGCAGGCTGCCGCCAGCTACGGGCGGCGTGTGGCCGCAACCGCGATGCAGAACACGGTTGAGTATCTGGCCCACGAAAAAGGCACGCTGGTGCCGCGCGCGGAAGCCGAAGCCCTGTTTCGTGATATCGAACAATTGCGGGACGATGCGGCGCGACTCGCATCGCGTCTGACGCAACTGGAATCGCCACCGTGAAAATACGCGTTGCGTTGCGGATGATGGAGATTCAGCGCGTGCTGGTCCGGCACGGTCTGGACGAATTCGTGCGCGAAACGCATCTTTGGCGGCCACTGCGCTTTGTATTCCTGTTGTCGCCCTGGACCTGGTTCGAACGCAGCAAACAGGCGCCGCGCAGCGTGCGCCTGCGCCTGGCACTGGAGGAACTCGGGCCGATTTTCGTCAAGTTCGGTCAGGTGGTTTCGACGCGCCGCGATTTGCTGCCACTCGACATCGCCGACGAACTGGCGAAATTGCAGGACGCCGTGCCACCGTTTCCGGGCACGCAAGCACGTGCCCTCATTGAAACCGCGTTAGGCGAGTCGGTCACGAAGCTGTTTCGGGCGTTCGACGAAACACCGCTGGCCGCGGCTTCGATCGCGCAGGTACACGCTGCGACCATGCTCGATAGCACCGATGTCGTCGTCAAAGTGCTGCGGCCCGGCATGCACGAAGTCATTACCCGTGACCTCGAGGTGATGCATGAGCTGGCGCGTATTGCGTACCGCAACTCTGCGACCGCACGCCGCCTGCGCGTGACAGAAATCGTGCAGGACTACGAAAAGACCATTCTCGATGAGCTCGACCTGATGCGCGAAGCGGCCAACGCCTCGCAGCTGCGCCGCAACTTTGCCGGCGACGATTCCCTGTACGTGCCCGCCGTGTTCTGGGACCTGTGCCGGGTCAATGTCATGGTCATGGAACGGATCCGTGGCGTGCCGATCAGCGACATGGCGCGGCTGCGCGAACTGGGCGCGAACATCCCACTGCTGGCAGAGAACGGCGTCAAGATTTTCTTCACGCAGGTGTTCCGGCATAACTTCTTCCACGCCGACATGCATCCGGGCAACATTTTTGTGCTGGTCGACGATCCGGCCCGGCCACGCTACGCCGCCGTCGACTTTGGCATCGTCGGCACACTGGATGCGCGCGATCAAAAATACCTGGCGGAAAATTTCCTGGCGGTTTTCGAGCGCGACTATCGCCGGGTCGCCACGCTGCATCTGGAATCCGGCTGGGTGCCACCTAACACGCGCATCGATGAAATGGAATCCGCGATCCGCACCGTGTGCGAGCCGATCTTCAACAAGCCGCTGAAGGAAATATCCTTCGGGCAGATCCTGCTGCGGCTGTTCGCAATTTCGCGCCGCTTCAATATGGAAATTCAGCCGCAGCTGGTGCTGCTGCAGAAGACTTTGCTGAATGTCGAGGGACTCGGCCGCCAGTTGTATGACGAGCTGGACATCTGGAAAACAGCGACACCGATCCTGCGCGACTGGATGAGCGAGCGCGTCAGCGGCGCCACGGTGATCGAGAGTCTGCGTACCCAGTTGCCGGAAGTCCTGGACGCGGTGCGGGCACTGCCGCCGCTGCTGAAGGGCGCGGTGCAGCAGGCTCAGGACGGCACGCTTCGCCTGCGCGTCGAGGCGGCGAATATTGATTCACTGAAGCAGACCATCCGCGACACCAATCGCCGGCGCGACGGCATCACCATTGCCGCGGCGCTGCTATTAGGCGCGATTATCTGGCAGGCCGTTGCGGCCCAGCCGGCCTGGGCGGGTTGGGTGTTAGGCGCCCTGGGAGTCCTGCAGCTGATCCGCACCTGGTGGCGCAGTTGACGATCAAATCCTAGCCACCCGAGCGCCACTCCGCGCGCCAGAGCCGATTGAGTTCCACCGCCACGGCCGGCGGCGGCGAACCCAACACGATCGGGCGACCTCTCGACACGCCCTGCCCATACAGTACCTTGCCTTGCGCCGAATACAGGATCGCGAGACTGTTGTCGTAACAGTCATGCTCTTTGCAGGAGCCGAACAGCTGATAGTCTTTGCCCGCCACTCGCACCGATCTCGCTTCATGCGACGGCCCGGTCAACTTCATGAACCAGCGCTCGGATACCAGCGGGCCTAACATGGCGACATACAGGCCCTTGAACTGCTTGTCACGCAACATGTCAGACGGGAAAACCATTACCGCAACGGGTGCGCCCGGCAGCGCGTTGCGATTCGGGTCGCAATGACGAAGGCGTACGCCAGTCACGCCCGGCCCCACGGCCGCAAGGGTCTTGGGCCCAGCGGCCACAACGGCGAATAACCCGTCCTTGCTATGGAACAGCGTGAACGACAGCGCGTCCTTGCCGGGGACCGTGCCGGACACAACGGCGCGGAAATCCGTGGGCGCCGGCCCGGGGCCCGGAAATATCTTGCTTACGCGCACGCTGCCCGCGGTGACTTCCCGGGCACCCCGCGCGATAACCAGGGTGTCGCCGAGATACTTGAGACGCAAGCCAGTGTAGTTAGGGCAGTCCGGCGAAAAGACGCCGCCGTATTGTCGGACCGCTGCCAGATCCATCGTCTGCGCGACGGAGGGCACGCCCACTGCGGCGACGCCAGCCAGTGTGAGTAATGTCCAGGATCGGAAGTATCGATTAGCCATGTGCCCCCCTCCCTGTAAGACGCAGACTTTGGTGAGACGTCAGGGCTGCGCTGAGTCGAGTGTGAAGCCAGCCCAGTAAAACGGGTGCTCGTAGGGTCGTCGCCCATCCACAGTTAGCCGTCGCAGATCGAGTTGCGCGAGCCGCAGGGCGCGCGCGTCATTGCCGGGGGACTCGGCCAGGCGTCGATAGAAACTCTTCATCAACACTGCGGTACTGCGATCCTCGACGCGCCATAAACTCGCGACGACGCGCTCGACGCCGCGCTTCTGGACCAGCGTGCTCAGTCCTTCAATTTCGCGACCGTCGCTGGTTACCGCGCCACCTAACGCCGTCTGGCAGGCCGACAGCGTGATCAGCTGAACGCCCGAAAAATCGATCGCAGCCAGGCGATCGAGGGTCATGCGCTCGCCGCCCCCGGTCAGCAGATAGGAGCGCAGCGCGTTGCCGGGCCGCAGCGAAAAATGCGTGCTGATATGCAACACCGAAAAATCGCGCGGGCCCGCCAGCAATGCATCGAACCGTTGTTGGGTGAAACTGGCATCGGCAAATCCGGCGCCCGGCAATGCGCCCTGGCCATTGACGACTCCACCTGCGCCATCGGTGCTAACACAATCAGCGTGCTCGCCGCTGAGTCCGGCGATCGGTCCGCGTACGATGCCGCACAATTCCTCGGCGACCGCGGGCAGCGCGGCAAATCCGGCGACGGCCTGAGTAACGCCGAGGCCGCGTATCGACAACGATTTGTCGCGACGTGGCGCTTTGTGGTCTGCGGCTGCGACGTCCGAGTACAGTTGCAATTCGAAATTATCTGCGGCAAAGCGGGCACCATCGTGCAGCAATGCGAACGGCACATACCGCAGCGGGCCATCTGGCCACAAAACGATACGGCGCGCACCAGCAGCCCTGGCCGCTTGCGCGACTGGCCGCAATAGGAGGTCATAAAGGTCCTGGCTGCGAGCCAGAACATCGCGTTTTGCAGCCACATCGTCTAACAGATCGCCGATGGCGCGGCGCAAATCGGAACTGCTG
>JANLTW010000153.1:0-10310 GCA_031363155.1 Gammaproteobacteria bacterium
AGTCAGGACATGTTCGGCGACCTGACCACGGTGTCGTTCGGTTTCCGCCGCGGCCAGAATGACGTGCTGCGCAACATCAACACCGCACAGGGCAAGATCAACGACCCGGCATTCGCCCGCGAAGCTGATACGCGCGCGTTCAGCGTCGGCGTCACGCAGGTACTGACGCGCCGGCTGTTAGGTTCGCTGAACTATGAATTGATCAGCGACGAAGGCTTTCTCAACAGCCCTTATCGATCCAACCGTTTCGCCGACCCGACGGCCCCGAGCGGCTTTCGTTACGAGTCGGAAGTGTATCCGGCGACCCACACCAGCCACGCAGTGGCGGCGCGCCTGAAGTACTCGCTGCCCTGGTGGCGTGCATCCGTTGATGGCCAATACCGTTTTTTCACCGACTCCTGGGACATCAAAGCAAATACGCTGCAGCTCGGCTACACCCATCCGCTGGGCCGGGCGTGGACGCTGGATGGCTCCGTGCGCTATTACCAGCAGGACCAGGCCAGTTTCTATTCCGACCTGTTTCCACGCGCTAACGCGCAGAACTTCCGGTCGCGCGACAAGGAACTCGCGACCTACGCTGCGGTTACGGTGGGCCTCGGCGCGACCTGGGAGTTTCGCATCCAGCGCGCGCCCTGGCTGGACCGCGGCACGCTGAACCTGCGTGTCGATCACATGATGATCAATTACGAGAATTTCCGCGATGTGACCAAGGGGCCGCGCGCCGGGCAGGAACCGCTGTACAAACTCAACTCGAACATCATCGAGTTCTACGTCTCGGCCTGGTACTGATCAGGGCTTGATGCCGGGCGGAGTCAGTCCGCGCGAATACAGCACCTTGCCCTGCGGTGTCACCACCACCGCATCCACGTTGTCGAGGCGGTTGATCATCGCCAGGCCGCGCTCGGCGCCCATCACGAACACCGCCGTGGACCAGCCATCGGCCTGGATGGCGGTCGACGCCAGAATCGTTGCGCTGCGCAGCCGGCGGGCCGAATCCCCGGTTTTGGGATCGATAATATGGTGGTAGCGCGCGCCGCCCTCGTCGAAATAGCGTTCATAGTCGCCCGAGGTCGAGATCGCGGTGTCGGTCAGCGGCAGGCGCAACACCACTTTGTCACGTTCGTTAGGATCGCGGATCCCGACCACCCAGGGCTTGCCGAAGCGGTCACCGGCAATGAGCGTGTCGCCGCCGGCATTGACCATCGCCCGCGTGATGCCGCCGCGTTTCAGCACCGCCATCGCACGATCCACAGCGTAGCCCTTGGCGATACCGCCCAGGTCCACGCGCATGCCCGGGCGCTCGAAAAAGACGCTGTGGCGCCCGTCGTCCAGTCGCAGGTGCCGATAGTCGATCCCGGGCAATGCGCGCCGGATCGCCGCGATGTTGGGCCGCCGGTGCGAGGGGAAATCGTACAGATAGCCTACGCTCGCGTACGTCACGTCGAAGGCGCCGTCGCTGCGGCGCGAATAAGCTAACGAATCGCGGATCAAGGCAAAGAGCTCGACCGACAGCACCTGCGGCTGCTGCGCGGCCCGGGCATTGAGCCGCGACAGCTCGGAATCCGGCCGGTAGGTACTCATCAGGCGATCAATGCGCCGCATTTCATCGAATGCCGCGTTAGCCAGGATGTCCGCCGCGGCGGGTTGCGCGCTCCAGAATTCCACCGCACAGCGCGTGCCCATGATCGCCTGTTCGCGAAAAACCCACTCGGCCCGCGCCTGTGGAATGCAGAGCAGACCCGGCAAGGCCAACAAAAGCGCCGCCGGCGTGATCGAATGTCGGTGCATCGCGACAGTATATTCTGCCTGAACCAATTGCATGCAATGATGGTCCAATCGGCAGCTTCTTGGTTTAAGCTTCGCGCCTGTGCGGGCGCATTGCCTGCGAATGCCGGAGTCTGCGCATGAGACATCTTCGCGATTTTTGCCTGACCCTGGTTTTTGCAGCGGGCCTGCTGCACGGTGCCGCACACGCGCAGGCGCGCGAAGAATCGAAAGTCATCCTGGCAACACAGGTCATGGAAGAACTGCGCGGGCAGCGCGATCAATACTTTCCCGACCTGCTGCTGGATCGCGCCTACGGTATCGCGATCATTCCGGACGTCGTCAAGGTCGGTTTTGGTGTCGGCGGCCGCCGCGGCACCGGTGTGCTGCTGGTGCGCGACAGGAACGGCCGCTTCTCCAATCCCATTTTCGTCGCGATCACGGGCGGCAGTATCGGCTGGCAGATTGGCGCCCAGAAAACCGATGTGGTGCTCGTGTTCACGACCCGCCAGGGCGTCAATGGCATCTCCGATGGCAAGATGACGCTTGGCGCCGATGCCTCAATCGCCGCGGGCCCGGTCGGCCGCAGCGCCTCAGCCGCGACCGATCAGAATTTCAGCGCTGAAATCTATTCTTACTCCCGTTCCCGCGGCCTGTTCGCCGGCGTCGCGCTGGATGGCAGCGCGCTGACCATCGAACGGCGTGCTAACACGCGATTCTACGGCCGCAAAACCGACGTCAACGACCTCGTCAGCGGCACCGTCACCCGCAACAGCGAATCAGTCCGCCGGCTCATGAGCACTGTGGCGGCCAGCACCGGCAATCCGGGCGGGCCGGCGCCCGCAAGCGCCGACCCCGCTGCGCCCGCCAACCCAGCCGCCGCGGCGCCGCCAGCACCCAAGACCTTTCCGCTGGAAGACGACAAACCCGGTACCGAACCGCCGCGTTAGGCTAACAAATATTCAGACGTGCGCGCAAGGACACCGCTGGTAGCCACCGGCCAGGCTCTTGCCGCGGCGGTCGTGACCGCAACCCAACGAGCTGCGATCCCGGGGAAAGTACACGCAATGAACGGTCGGACGTGGTGCGCGTCTGCGGCCTGTCGCGTCAGCGCGATCGCGCGGCGCGGAATGGCAAGTACGTGCAGGTTGGTAACGGTGGTTTCGCGGGCCAGGTGCCGCTCTTTTTCAGGCGCGCTGACAACACTTCGCAAAGATGGCATTTCTTGCCGCGCTATTCCTGGGCGCAAACGGCCGCGCGTCCTCCGAAGCAAAAATGGCAGGCGTCGATCGTCAGGCAATTTCCAGTTTTTATGAAGCCGAGGTCCGGCCATGCGGGTTTCGCGGCCAGGGCTATTCGCAAACACTATCGGCAGATCCTACGCTTGGCACCATTGATGAATTTGCATACCTCGGCAACGATTTGCATCAATTCGTTGCGACAACTGTGCGACAGGAACTCCAGCGCGCCAATCAATCGTTAGATCATGTGTACTTGATCGCCCATTCGATGGGCGGTGCGATCGGAGCTCTCGCGCACGAAAAGTACCCCGGCGATTTTCGTGCCGCCGTTCTATCGGCACCCATGTTGAAACTTGACGTGCGGGGTTGGAACGAAATTGCGGCGCAAATCTTTCTCGACGCTCAATCCCTGTTCGGGCGAGACGCACTGCCGGTTACGGCTCCCCGTGACCCATCGACCGCTCCTGTCTCGCAAAACACCGTGACTCGCAGCCAGGCGAGATACGAATTCCAGAGGCAGGTGCTGACAGATGAGCCCAGTCTCAAAATCTTCGTTTCTACACAAAGATGGGTTCGCAAGGCCATTGCTGGAAGCCGGGTCGCTCGGAAGAATGGCGCAGCGGCACGGTGCAAAATCATTACCGTGCAAGACGCAAAGCACGAGATTTTTTGAGGAGCGGGACGAAATCAGGAACGTCGCGCTCAAGACCGCAATGGATTTCTTCGACCAGGCCAACTGACGTTTGTCAGGGATTCACATAAATCAGCTGCCGTGCGGCCACGCATGCGCGCGTCAATGCGCCCTGGTGGCAACCGTCTGGCTGCACGCCCGATACGTGGAAATCCCACGCGCGCCACGGAGTTGCATCCGCTCACGCCGCCGCCCGGTCGACTTCCGGTAAACCTCGCCGTCGTCCCACCGGTAGACCGGCGCGACCTCAGACGGGCTGCAAGCTGCCGTCTGCACCGTGAGGATGAGGGCTGATCCGGGCGGCCAGTTTGCCGACCCTGTCTTCGGCCGCTTCCAGGTCGAAGTGCCCCTGTAAATTGATCCAATAACCATCGGATGTGCCGAAATACGCCGCGAGCAGCACAGCCATTTCCGGCGACTCGGCGCCAGCGCTTTCTTGTGTCCCATACTGTTCTCCGTTCATCAGAAAATTATAAACTCCTGATGTACGTCAAACCCGGGCAGGGTCAGCTTGTTGATCCGGATGCTGTACTCGCCTTTGCGATCGCCCCTAAGAGCCTCGAGCTGATTCGAGCCTGGAATCGAAAGATCCTGCAGATCTCCGGCGGCGTTCAGCTGCTGCAGCTTTCAGCGTCGGAACCGCGCTGCATTTTCCTGCGAAAACACGTAGGTTCTCGATTGAGAGATCTGCTAGCCCTCGGATTTCCGGACGGAACCCTCGATGTACCGCCCACTATGCCTTCTCCCCCACCTGTAACTCCGCGAGCTTGAAGGGCACTCCGCAGCCCCCGATGCCGCAGTACCCGTTAGGATTTTTTGCGAGGTACTGCTGGTGATAATCCTCGGCATAAAAGAACTGCGCGGTCGGCGCGATCTCGGTGGTGATGGTGCCGTGACGCGCGGCTGACAAGCTGTTCTGGTAATTCCTGCAGCTAGAGCGGGCAGCGGTGGCCTGATCTTCATCAAATGTGTGGACGGCCGAACGATATTGCGTGCCACGATCATTGCCCTGGCGCATGCCCTGCGTCGGATCGTGGTTTTCCCAGAATACTTTCAGCAAAGCGGTATAGCTAACACGCGCGGAGTCGAACACCACGAGCACCACTTCGGTGTGGCCGGTCATGCCGCTGCAGACTTCTTCATAGGTCGGGTTGGGTGTCAGGCCGCCGGCGTAACCGACGGCGGTGGAATACACTCCCGGTAGTTGCCAGAATAGGCGCTCGGCGCCCCAGAAACAGCCCATGGCGAACACGGCCTGCTGCAGGCCGGCCGGAAAGGGCGGCTTGATCCGGTGGCCGTTGACGAAATGCGCCTCCGGCACGGACAGCGGTTTCGCTCTCCCTGGCAAGGCATCGCTGGCGCCGGGCATCCGCTCAGTCTTCGAAAAAAGTCCCATGGGTTCCTCCAGTACGCTTGTTAGTATAGGGTAGTTGTCATGACAGTTTCAGCCAGCACACCACGCCTGCGCATCACGCAGTTTTTCTATGCGCTGTTGACGCTCAGCGGCCTGGTGGCTGGTGCACCGCCGCGGCCCGCGGTCTGGGCCACGCTGGTCACGCTGGCCGGCTTTCTGTGCGTTGCGGCGGCCTGCCTGGGCCGGATCTGGTGTTCAGCCTTCATCGCCGGCCGCAAAGACGTGGCGCTGGTCACCGCCGGTCCCTATGCCTGGTGCCGCCATCCGTTGTACGCGTGGTCGCTGCTGGCCGGCTTCGGTCTTGGCCTCGCGACGCAAACCTGGCTGTGGCCGGCCGCCGCCATTGCCGTGCTTGGGTTGCTGTTCAGCCGCGAAATCCCGCGCGAGGAGCGCCTGCTCGCACAGCTGCATGGCGCAGCCTTTACCGCCTACGCTGCACAGACACGGGCGTTGTGGCCGCGACGGCCCGCATCCGCCACTGCGGTCGCAGAAATCCAGCTGCGCCCGGAGCTTTTCCGCAAGGCCTTCCTGGATGCAGGTTCGATGCTGCTGCTGTTGGGACTGGTGGTGCTGTTTGCCGCGTTGCGCCAGTCCGGCACGCTGCCGACCCTGCTGCCGTTGCCCTGAAAGTGGCAGAATTGGCTCATGCGCCCCCTCGCCGCCCGGCTTGCGCTCCTTACACTGGCTCTGTTAGCTGCCAGGCAGCCGGCCGTCGCCAGCGACAGTTTTGTCGGGTCGATGTCTGTCTTCGGCCCGCCTAACAGAGAATTGCTCGAGGGCGCGGAGTCGCTGGAACGCGGCGACATGGCGCGCGGCGTGGAACTCACCCAGATCGGCCTGAAATCGCCGGGCGTGTCGCGCGATGATCGCGCGGCCGGTGAATCCAATCTCTGCGGCGGTTATGCCGCGCTGCGTCTTTGGGACCTGGCGCTGGCGCATTGCCGCGCCGCGATCGAACTGAATCCCGACAACTGGCGTACCTACAACAATCGCGCGGCGACCTATGTTGGACGCGGCGAACTCGACCGGGCGCTCGCCGACGTCGAAACGGCATTGAGCCTGGCGCCCGCTTCCCGGACCCTGAAGCTCAGCCTGCAGATTGTGTTAGATCACCGGCGGGTGGCGCGCGAAAAGGCGCAGCGGGCGCGCAGCAAATCCTGACGCCGTGACCCACATTCTGAAGCAGGACTTGTTCGGGCAGGTCAGTCTGGTCGAAAGCCCCGACTGGGGCCGCCATGTCCTGCGCGACCTGCGACCGGCCCGGGCCTGGATTCGCTGGCTGGCGCGCTATCTCGCGCGCCGTGAAGTGCGCGCGCTGCGGGCGGTTGCCGGCACGCCCGGTGTGCCGCGGGTGCTCGCCGCGACGCGCGATACCGTGCGCCGTGAATATCTCGACGGCGCGCCCATGCAAGTGGCCCGCCCGCAGGATATGGCCTATTTCAGGGCGTCCTCGCTGCTGCTGCGGCGCCTGCATCGGCACGGCGTAGCGCACAACGACCTCGCCAAGGAACCCAACTGGCTGGTGCGAGCGGATGGCTCACCCGCCCTGGTGGACTTTCAGCTGGCCTCGATCAGCCGGCGCCGCGGCCGCTGGTTTCGCGCGCTGGCACATGATGACCTGCGCCACCTGCTGAAGCACAAGCGCAGCTATCTGCCGGAACGGCTCACCGCGCGCGAGCGCGCCATGCTGCTGCGCCGATCCTGGGTGTCGAGGCTGTGGATGGCGACCGTCAAACCGCTGTATCGATTCGTCACCCGGCGAATTTTCCACTGGGCCGATCGCGAGGGTGCAGGCGATCGTCAGCTGCGGTAGGCTTGCGCACCATGAAAAGCCTGTCCAATCCACACAATCTGCGTTCACTCCCTCCCGGAATAAAACCCTTTGGCGTCCGCGTTTCGCTGCGCAGTGGCGATCCGTTTCGCAAACTGTTAGGCCAGGACTGGAACCGCACGCATTGGTATGCGAGCGCGGCGGAACGCGACGCAGTACTTGCCGACATGAGTCGTAAACATGACTATTCGCGGCCGGGCGATGCGCCGGCGCTGCGCTTTGAGAAAGTCGAAGACCTGGCGGCGCGCGGCAACCGCTAGAAAGTGCGCCCGAGAAACAGGTAGAAGGCGTCGGTGCCGTCGTCGTTGATGCCGGCGCCGATATACACCGGGCCTAACAACGTATCCAGGCCGAGAAATACACTGCCATTGCGCCGGGCGCTGCCGATTGAGATATCACTGCGCCGATCCCAGACGTTGCCGGCCTCGAACGACACGCCAACATAGGTCGGCACATTCAGAAACCCCTCGCCACCCTTGCCGATCTTGCGGTAGTAGAGCGCGCGCGCAATCGCGAAGTGCCGGCCGGTAATGGAGTCGGGTCGCAAACCCGACAGGTTCAAAAACCCACCTAACGAAAACAGGTTTCGAGGATCAGTGCTCGAAGAATTGATATTGCTGCCTCCGGACAGCCACAGCACTGAGGTATTACGTCCGGCGGAGCGGGCGATCAGTCCATCGACGACCAGTTGATTGTCCCGGCTACGATCCGCGCGGCGCGAATGTTCGCTGCTCCATTCCGCTGTGAAAGACTGGCCGCGGCGTGGAAAATTGACATCATCGAGTGCGTCATAGCTGAAGCGTGCGAACAGACGCTCGACGTCGAAGCGGCTTTCCGGCAGGGCCGGATCGCCGATCCGCACGCGCGAGCGGCCGGCGTCCAGATGCGCGCCGACCCGCAATTCACCCCAGTTGCCCAGTTCGCGCCCGACATCCACACCCGCGTCGACACTGCGCACGCGGTATTCGCCCAGCAGTCGCTGATTGGCTAACACCGGTACATTGCGTATCGTGAACCGTGCCTGCGGCGCGAGAAACCAGCGTTGCCGGTCATCGAGCGGCCAGTACAATTCGCCGGCGACGACCGGGCTCTCGCCGACCTGCAGATCGGTCGCGAACTCAGCGCCCCTCGCCGTAAGCTCGGTCATGACAAAGCGTGCAGCGGCATTGAAGCTCGAGTTGCCTTCGAAGTCATCCTGCAGATTGAGACCGAAACGCACGTAGTTCGGACCATAGGCATTGCGACGCGCCCGCAACTGAATCCCCTTCCTTGCCGCGCCCGCGGCGTCGGTTTCATCGACCCAGTTGTAATCGAGGCTTTCCAGGTCGCCGCGGCCGTAATACGCGGTAATGCGCGCGTCCAGTTCGGCAGGCAGCAGCGGCTTGCCGGCCAGATCGCTGAATACGCCTTGTAGCGCGCGGCGGTAGCGTTCCGAGTCGGTATCGACTTGCACAAAATCGATCCTGGGACGACCGGCGCGCGCGTCGCTGCGCGCCTGTTGCCAGGCCTGGTATTGACCCGGGTCAAGAGCTAACGCTGTTAGCTGGGCCGCCGCCGCCTGAGCGCCGGCGGTGCCGATCTCGATCGTGCTTCGCAGATTTGCAAAGTCGAACGAGCTCGCCGAGCCAAGCGGCGGCGCGATCAGCAGGTCCTGCGGGCCGAGGCCGGCGCGCTGCCGTGCGCTTTCGCGCTGGATCAGAATTGCCAGCATCTGATTGCTGATGCGCGCCACCGAATTGAGCTCGCTGCGCTCCAGCAGTGGAAACCCGACGTCGACCACGATCAGGATGTCGACTCCCATGGTACGCGCGACATCGACCGGCAAATTGGCCGACAGCCCGCCGTCGACTAACAAACGCCCTTCAAGCGTGACCGGGTTGAACAGACCCGGCGCGGCAACACTCGCACGCATGGCATCCGCCAGGTCGCCGCGTTCGAGAACGCGCATCGTGCCGGTCTCAAGATCGGTCGCAACGGCGCGAAATGGCGTCGGCAGGCGATCGAATTCAGCGACTGCCGCCACCGGCAACGTCAGCCGGCGCAACATCTGCGACAGTTTCTGTCCCTGGATCAGGCCCTTGGGCAGCTTGAACTCACCGCTGCTGATACCTAACGGAAAGCGCACCAGAAAATTCTGGTCTTCGCGCTTGCGGCGAAACACCAGCGCCTGGCGTGGCGGACGATCGCGAAATGCGTCCTGCCAGTCCAGCGTGGTCATCATGGCCTCGATCTCGGCGGCGCTCATGCCGGAGGCGTACAGGCCACCGACCACCGCGCCCATGCTCGTGCCCGCGATCGCATCGATGGGCACATGCGCCTGCTCAAGCACTTTCAGTACACCCACGTGGGCCGCGCCACGCGCGCCGCCGCCGGATAGCACCAGGCCGATGCGTGGCCTGGCACCGGTCGCGGGCTGGCTTTGCGCCAGGGCAACGGACACCGGTGCGGCGATGAATGCCAGGACCGCCACCCAGTGTTGCAGTCGGCAGCGACGCGGATTCGAGGAAGCCATCATGTCTTGCAAAGGATACCGGATAATGAGGCCATGGCTGGAACTGGCATCTGGACTGCAATGGCGGGCGTCGCATTCGCCAGCGCCGCGCTGGCCGCCAGCGAACCACCCGAACTCGATGCCGTGTTGGTCACGGCAAGCCGCTTTGCCAAGCCGCTCGCCGACTACGCAGGCAGTGCCACGCGCCTGTCGGCCGAGGCTATTGCGCAGCGCGGCGCCACTCATTACGCCGACTTGCTGAACCTGGTGCCCGGCGTGCAACTGCAACGTGGCAGCGGCCAGGAGGGCCTGCTCGCAATCCGCTCCCCGGTGCTAACAGGCGCCGGCGCCTGTGGCGCTTTCCTGATCCTGGAGGATGGGTTGCCGCTGCGGCCGGCCGGGTTCTGCAACGTCAACGACTTGTTCGAAATCAACACCGAGCAGGCTGGCGCACTGGAAGTGCTGCGCGGGCCTGGTAGCGCGGCTTATGGTGCTAACGCGGTACACGGCATCGTCAACGTGATCAGCCGGGAACCGGAACAGCTCGGGAGTCCGGGCATCAGCGCGCGCTGGGGCAACCAGGACTTTCAGCAGCTGGGTCTCGCATGGCAAGCGCCGCTAACAGATGGCAATCAGGCAGGGGCCTACGGGTTCTGGCGGCACGATGGAGGGTTTCGCGCCGACTCCGGTACCGACGAAGGCAAACTCAATCTGCTGGCGAGGCGCCAGGGCGCGGCCGGCGTCTGGACCTGGCGCGCGGCCGGCACCGTCCTCAATCAGGAAACCGCGGGCTTTATCCGCGGCTTCGACAGTTACCGCGATCGGACTATCGCCCGCAACAATGCCAACCCCGAAGCGTTTCGCGATGCCTGGAGCGC
>JANLTW010000170.1:0-16281 GCA_031363155.1 Gammaproteobacteria bacterium
GGTTACCCCGCTGGAACCTAAATCCAGTGCGTCTACCAGTTCCGCCACTTTCGCAAAGGGGCGCGAATTATAGCGGATAGGCGCGCTAAACTCCGGGCCCATGAAAAACCCTGCCAACCTCGCAATGGTGGTGATTTTGACCGGTCTTTCCGGGGTCCTGGACGCTCGCGGCTTCATGTATGCGGCCCGTTCCTGGCCGGGGGGGCAGCTCGACTGGCGCATGGGGCTGGCTGCCATCCTGTCCTTTGTCGGCGGGCTGTCCTGCTACGTGCTGGCGGTGCGTTTCATGCACGGACTGGGTGTTAGTTCGGTTGCCATCCAGACCGGCATCTGGTTCATCGTGACCGCGATCGGTGTCTCGCTGATGGACGGCAACATAGGGAGCTGGACCCGCACCCAGCAGCTGGTGGCGATCGCCGTCACGCTGGGTATCGGCTGGCTGGCCGCCACCACCGCGACGCCCAGACTTTAGGACGAGCTGATACTCACCCGGCGCGCCCCGGTGTCGTCCGTCGCCGCCTCAAACAGGCACACCCGGTTGCGGCCCTCGCGCTTGGCGCGGTACAGCGCCTTGTCGGCGCCAGCAATCAGGCTCTCAACATTGGTGCTGCGCGCATCGAAACTGGCAACACCTAACGAGGCGGTGATCCGCAGGATGCGTTCCTTCTTGAGTCCGACTCCGCACTCGGCTTCGATCCGCGAGCGGATGCGCTCGGCGGTTGAGCAGGCCATTGCGGGTGAGGTGCCGTGCAACAGCACGCAGAACTCCTCGCCGCCATAACGGCAGACCATATCGGAATTGCGCACCGTGCTGATCAGGACGCGCGCGACCGCGGCAATGGCGCGGTCGCCAACCTGATGACCGTTCTGGTCATTGATCGCCTTGAAGAAATCGATATCGACCAGCAACACCGAGACTGGCTGACCGGCTGCGCGATCGCTCTCGCAAAGGGCATTGGCACGCTCGAAGAACGCGCGCCGATTGAGCGCACCGGACAGGGAGTCGGTCGTTGCCAGGCGCCGCAGCTCATCATTTTGCTGTTCGATCTGCGCGCTCGACTCCTTGAGTTGCGTCAGCGCATGCGACAAATCGACATTGGTGCGTTCCACTTCGGTGCGATCCACGAACACCACCAGGCAGCCGCGCATCCCGCCCTTGTCATCGAGCAGCGGCGTGCAGCTGACCACCATGGTGCGGTTTTCGGCGCCACCGTTCTGTAGATCAACCCGGTCGCCTAACACCGCGGCCTGTTCCAGCAGTGACGTTTCCCATGGCAGCGGCCGCAGCGGATCGGTCAGGCGCGGTGCATCGAGCCGCAACACCTGCTCAAGGCGCTGGCCCACCGGCCGGGATTCAGGATCCAGCAGTCGATGGAAAGCTTCGTTGGCAAAGAGGATCTGGCCCTCGACATCGAGCACCACTACGCCTTCGGAGAGCACGTCGTAGGCGCTACGCACGGGCTCGGAGATGTCGATGGCGGGATCTTTTTTCATCCACACGGGGCGCAGCAACAGGTGGCATATTGCAAAGCCCGCGACGCCGGCCAGCAGGGCGTTCAGTACCTGCTGGCCGCCGGGCGCGAAAGCCGCGACCGCCAGGGCCGCGATCGCAAGGCAGAAGCGCGCCAAAGCACCGACTTTGAACACATTTATCACAGCCTCGAAAGGTAGCCCGCATTGCGTCATGGTGACCGCGATAAGGGCGCAGTTACTTCGCCGCGAGCCGTGAACCAGTTCACATTGGTGGCGCATGGCGTCCGCAGCATTGCGACGTGATTTCCAGGCCGGGCGCCCCAGCATCAAGTCTGCGCCGGCCAGGCCGATACGCTGGATGCGTCGGACCCCGGAGATCGAGATGTTGCAGTTCATTGGCACGGTTGTCGTTTTCGGATGTGTGGCAGGAGGTTTCCTGTTGTCCGGCGGTCATCTGATGCTGCTGTGGCATCCGACCGAAGTGCTGATCATCATCGGCGCCGCCTTCGGCGCGTTCCTGACCAGCAATCCCCTGAAGGTGGTCAAGTCTTCGTTCTCCGGCGCCCTGGCGCTGTTCAAGAAGCCGCGCTACGACAAGGGCGAATACATAGGGGTACTCAAGTGCGTGTTCGATATCCTGATCAAGGCGCGCAAGGGCGGCCTGCTGGCCATTGAAGGCGACATCGAAGAACCTGACAAGAGCGAGATCTTCAAGAAGTATCCGAATATTCTTGGCGATCATCACCTGATGGAATTCATGACCGACTGTCTGCGCCTGATGGTCGGCGGCAATCTCGAGTCACATGAACTCGAGAGCCTGCTGGAGTTCGAACTCGAGACCCATCACAAGGAAGTGGCGCAGCCGGCGCACGCCGTGCAGCAGGTGGCGGACGCCCTGCCCGGCTTCGGCATCGTCGCCGCGGTGTTAGGTATCGTCAACACGATGGCGGCGCTCGAAGGCGCCGACACCGCCACCATCGGCGCCAAAGTCGGTTCCGCGCTGGTCGGAACCTTCCTCGGCATTCTGGTCGCCTACGGCCTGGTCGGCCCGCTGGCCACGGCGATGGAACATCGCGCCCACGAAGAAGGCAAGGTGTTCGAAATCGTCAAGATGGCCCTGATCGCCAGCGTCCGCGGCTACCCGCCGCAGGTGGCGGTGGAGTTCGCGCGCAAGTTGCTGGTCAGCGACGTCCGGCCCGCGTTCCGCGACCTGGAAAAGTCGCTCAAGACCTCTGGAAAAGCCTAACAGCAGGCGCCTGACATGGAACCGGCGGCAAAGGGCGGCAAAGAAAAGCGCCCGATCATCATGGTCAAGCGCGTCAAGAAGGTCGCGGGCGCGCACCATGGCGGCGCGTGGAAAGTGGCGTACGCGGATTTCGTGACCGCGATGATGGCGTTCTTTCTGGTCATGTGGCTGGTGACCAGCGTGTCCAAGGAGCAGCGCGCCGCCATGTTCGAGTACTTCAACAATCCGAGCATGGAACAGGGCAAGAGCGTCAAGGCCGCGCCCGGCCAGAACGGCCCCGGCGGCGCCAGCACCGCGGTGATCAACATGATGGGCGGCATGGATGCGCCCCGCTCCACGCCGCAGCAGGCCGTGCTGGGGTCGGCGCCCCCGCCTCCCAAGCTGGACGCGATCGAGGAAGCCAAGAAAATCGCGGCCGCCGCGGAGCGCGTGCAACTGGAGAAACTGGCTGCGCAGCTGCGCGAGGCGATGGAAAATAACGTCAAACTCAAGGCCTTCAAGGACCAATTGCTGATCGACATCACGCCCGAAGGCCTGCGCATCCAGATCGTCGACGCGCAGAACCGGCCGATGTTCGATCTCGGCGGATCGCAGCTGAAGATCTACACGCAGGAAATTCTCAAGGAACTGGTCGGCTATCTGAATGCGGTACCTAACAAACTAAGCCTGACCGGGCACACCGACACCACTCCCTACGGCGTCCGCAACGGCTACAGCAACTGGGACCTGTCGGCCGACCGTGCTAACGCGGCGCGGCGCGCGCTGGAGGGCAGCGCGCTCGACGCGGCCAAGGTGGCCCGCGTCGTTGGCATGTCCTCATCGGTGCTGTTCGACCAGAATAATCCGCGCAATCCCATCAACCGGCGTATCAGCCTGATCCTGATGACCAAACAAGCTGAAGAGGCGGCCCTGAAATCGGATCGCCCAGCGGGACAGTTTGACGACGCCGGGGCCATTGAAGGGTCGGTCCGCGGCGGCTGAGACCAGGCGTATAGTCGCTGGTGGCATGTTCCAACGCGCCACACTGCGATCGGTGGCTGCAGGTGTGCGGGGCATCAGCCTCTCCTTGTTGATTGCTGATGATGGCGCTAACAGCGGCGTCCCTGCAAACACCAACCCGTCTAGATTCAGTCAGCCCACCGCAGTGAGATCAGCCAGGTCTGGTTGACGCCCTCATGGGTCAGCGGTTCGAGCAGGTATTGCGACGCCGTAGTACCGAGGTCAACGGTCAAATGCCAGGGTTGGTAGGTGATATCCCAACCCAGGGTCAATGACGGATCGCCGAAATGCTTGCCATTACCGACGCTGGCCGCATCGCCACGAATATCGAACCCTGGGCCGGTAATCCTGCCGATGACCCCGCGGCGCGGCAGCGGCATCGCGATCTGCACATGCGGCGTGAAGACCCAGGGTCCATGATCGCGCGGCCAGGCGATGCCCACGAACGGCGCGAAGTGCGTGTAAGTCGCGCTGTAGTCCAGGCTGCCGGTCGCGCCGGCACTGGCTCCCGTCATTACCCGATAGCCCATTCGATACTCGCGCAGCGCCAGCTGCTGCCACAGCAGGCCTGCGGTCCATTGATGCTGACCTAACAACCAGCGCTCCGCATCGCGGCGCAGCGCAATGCCCAGGCCGGTGTGCCGCGCTGACCCGGTGAGGTTGGCGAACTCCGCGGCGACCGGCAACGGCAGTGGCACCGCCCGCGCGAACGACACATCCAGCGGGCGCTGGTCCGGACCGCCGGAGAAGCGCAGGTCGTCAAAGAAGCCAAACATGCCTAACGTCCAGGCCTTGCCGACGCGGCGGTTGAAACCGACGGACAACGCGGGGCCTTTGAGCGACAGCTCTCCCGAGCGCAGGCGCGCGTAGCTCAGCGTGAAACTGGTGCCCAAAGGCGCCCACAGCGGCAGGCTCGCGTAGCGGTTGTCCATGGCAATTTCGGGCAGGTGCTCGGTCACAAATTCGATGCTCTCGGCGCCAGCGGAGAGTGCGCAGACAGGGGTCATGGCAAGCAGTGCCGGCACCAGCCCGGCGGCTCGTCTGACGGGATTCATGATACGGGTGGCCTGGGCAGCAATCATGCTGCCGAGTCTAAACCGGCCAGGGGCGGCGCTGCGCCGATCCTTGAAACGAACTGGTAACATGGCGTAACTTGGTTTCGAATAACGAATAACGGATTTATCCTGGGGTCCTGTATGAATCGTCACACTCGTCTGCTTATGGGTATCGCCGTCAGTGCTGTTGTCAGCGTCACCGCCGCTTTGCCCGCCATGGCCCAGGACGCCGATGAACTCGAACAGATCGTCATCACCGGCACCCGCGTCGCCAATCGCTCGGCCCTCGATACCGTCGCACCGGTCGATGTGGTCTCGGCCGAGACGTTAAGAAACGTCGGCGTCACCGAGGTCAACCAGGCCCTGTCGGTTGCCCTGCCGTCATTCAATTTTCCGCGACCCGGCCTCGCGGATGGCACCGACACGATCCGTCCGGCCACACTGCGCGGCCTGGCGCCGGATCAATCGCTGGTGCTGGTCAATTCCAAGCGCCGGCACTCGGCGTCGCTGGTCAACGTCAACGGCACAATCGGCCGTGGCGCGGCGGCGGTTGATCTGAATACCATTCCAACGGCCATCATCAAGTCCATCGAAGTACTGCGCGACGGCGCCTCGGCGCAATACGGTTCGGATGCCATTGCCGGCGTGCTCAACCTGCGCTTGCGCGAGGATCGCGACGGCGGCGAGCTGAGCCTGAGCTATGGCGCGCGCCACACCGACTTCGAAACGATTTCCGGCGCGGCGCCGGCGAACGCGAACTGGACCGTACCCGCCATCGCCAAGCAAAGCGGCTCGGACGGCGAATCCGTGACCGCATCGCTGTGGAAAGGTTTCGCACTGGGCGAGGACGGCTTCCTGACCGTCGCACTGGAGTACAAGGACCAGCAGCGCACCGAACGCGGCGGCTACGATTTCCGTCAGCAGTACCCGCTGCTCGCCGCCGCCTTCGATCCGCGTGAGGCGACCATTAATCGTTTCAATTCCTGGTATGGCGAGCCTGACATGCAGCAGGCCACGATCTTTGCTAACGCGGGCAACAAGCTGGCGAATGGCGTGGAGATTTATGGCTGGGCGAGCTACCAGAATCGCGACGCCCTGTCGGCCGGGTTCTATCGACGCGCGCTGGATGATCGCAACGTGCTCGCCATTTACCCGAACGGCTTCCTGCCGCTGATCGCCCCCGCAGTGGACGACCTGAGCGTCGCCGGCGGCGCGAAGTGGGAATCAGGCAACTGGAGCTACGATGCTTCGCTGGTGTACGGCAAGAACAAGATGGCCTTCACCATCAAGAACACGCTCAACCGCTCGCTCGGTGCGGCCAGCAAGACCGTGTTCGATGCCGGCGGTTTCGAATATGACCAGCTGGCCCTTAACCTGTCAGCGGTACGCCAGGTGGAGATTGCATCGTTAGCCTCGCCGCTCAACGTGGCACTGGGCCTGGAAGCACGCCGTGAAAGCTATGCGATTTTTGCCGGCGAACCAGACTCGTATCGCAATGGCGGCGTGCTGCTGCCGCTCGGCGGTAGCGGCTGCACCGCGCCCACCGCAGCACAGACCCTGGCCGGTGGTTGCGCAACAGCATCCGGCTCGCAGGTCTTCCCGGGCTTCCGGCCCGCGAACGTGGTGGACAAGAGTCGCAATGCGGTCGGCGCGTATCTCGACCTCGAAGCCAACCTCAGCGAGAAGTTCCTGGGCTCGGCCGCACTGCGCGCTGAAAACTACTCGGACTTTGGCAGCAATGTGTCTGGCAAGCTCGCCGGGCGCTTCGACTTCAACGATAACTTTGCGCTGCGCGCCTCCGCACAAACCGGCTTCCGCGCGCCGTCGCCACAGCAGCAGTTCTTCACCGCGACCTCGACCAATTTCATCAATGGCGTGCCATTCGATATCACGACCTTCCCGCCGGCCGATCCGGTCGCGGTGGCGCTCGGCGCCCAGGCACTCGACTCTGAGAAGTCGGTCAACTTTTCGTTAGGTGCGGTGTTGCGATTCGATCGCCTGAATATCACCATCGATGCCTATCGCATCAATATTGACGATCGCATCGTGCTGTCCGAAAACCTGACGGCCGCCAATGTGCGCGCCTACCTTACCGCACAGGGCTTCATTGGCATCGGCGGCGGGCGCTTCTTCATCAACGGTGTCGACACCGAAACCAAGGGCGTGGACATCGTGGCCAACTGGCCGGTGAACACGGAACGCGCCGGCAAGTTCGACTTCACGCTGGCGGCCAACTTCAACAGCACGGATGTCACGCGCACGCCGCAAACCGCGCAGCTCGCGGCGCTGACGCCGGCGCCGATTCTCTTTGATCGCATCAACGTGCTGACGTTTGAGGAAGGCAACCCCAAGAACAAGTTCAGCGTCAACATGAACTGGAAGCTCAATCGCTGGGGCGCGACGCTGCGTGCGACGCGCTATGGCGAGGCACTGTCGCCCGGCACCACCGCTGCTAACGACTTTGTGCTGACCGCCAAGACGGTGCTCGATCTCGAGGGCAGGGTCGATGCTACCGACCACATCCGGGTCGCGCTCGGCGTCGAGAACCTGGCCGATGAGTATCCCGATCCGCTGCCCGCGTCGCTCAACACCACCGGTAACGCGCCGTTTTCCAACTACGCGCCGTTCGGACGTGGCGGACGCTACATCTACGGCCGCGCCACGTTCAGTTTCTAGGCCAGACGGCCGCCTGACGGCGGCTGTCTAACAAGGGGCACGCCATGAAAGCTTTGAATCTGCCACTGGACGTGCTCGGACGGGTACTGCTGGGACTCTATTTCCTGGTGCCCGGGTTGATGAAAATCACCGGCTATGCCGGCATGCTGGCCTACATGACCAAGCACGCTGTGCCATGGACGGAGCCGATGTTGATATTGGCCATCGTGCTGGAAGTCGGCTGCGGGCTCGCGCTGATCGCGGGCTGGCGCACCCAGTGGGCGGCGTTGCTGATGGCGGGCCTGACCCTGGTGATCAACGTGTACATGCATGACTTCTGGAATGTCTACGAGGGTGGCAGTACGCAGCATGAACTGCAGAACTTCATCAAGAACCTGGGGATATTCGCCGGACTGCTGATCCTGGCGGCGCGTGGCGCACCGCGGGCATCACTGGATGCGCGCGCAGCCGCGCTCTAACACACTGCGGAGAAACGTATGCAGAAAGCGGTACGGAAATATCTACAGGCCCTGGAAGCGGGTGACGCCGACAAAGCGGCCGCGTTGTTCACACCGGACGGCTGGGTGCAGTCGCCGTTTCTCGGTCGCGTGCCGGTGCGCGACTTTGTCCACAAGGTCGCAAGCGCATCCGGCGACTCCAGGCTCACCGTGCATGACGTGCTGGTCAGCGCCGAGGGCCATTTGCGGGCGGTCGCGTATTACAACTACGACTGGGCGCTGAAGGACGGCTCGCGGGTATCGTTCGACTGCGCCGATGTCTTCAATTTCGATCTGCAAACCGGACACATCGCGTCGCTGGTGCTGGTGTACGACACCAACCTGGTGCGCGGCGTGGTCGACAAGAAATATCCGTAACGCGAGCGGCAGGCGTCGGCGTCGCACACCGTGTCCGAATCAAGGCCCGCTGGCGAAGAGGTCGAGGACCGGGCTCATCCAGCCGCCGACCGTTGAACGTTCCCAGTCATAGTGGAAGCGAATGCCGACCGGCATGCCATGGATCGTTTGACTCGCCGGCCAGGCATCCTTGGTTGCGAGCTTCAGCACCACCATCATCGGTCGCATGCCAAAATTATCGACCAGATCCGCCGGCATGCGGCGAGTGACGCGCGCGGGCTGGGTGACGCTCGCGAACGATCGGCTGCCGTCCGCGAACAGGATCGTTGCGGACGTGCCTGGCAACACTCGCGTGGCGAACGTCGGCGAGACATAGGCGATGACCTTGGGGTCGTGGTTTCGGCCTAACAAAATGAGCGGATCGCCAGCACGGATGATCTCGCCTGGCGTGACAAATACATCCAGTACCTGCCCGTCGAATGGCGCGGAATTGACGGTCGTGAGCGCGCTGCCATTGCGCTCACCCAGGTAGGTCGTGTTGATGGCGCCGGTGCCACGCTGCGTACTAACAAATGCCTCAGCCGCCTGATTGAGCGCAATCTCCGCTTCCCGCAGCTCGGCTCGCGTCGCGGCGCCGTCAGCTACCAGGCTCGCGATCGAGTCACGCCGCTCCTGCGCGAGTCGCAAAATGCGCGCCTTGAGTGCGAGTACCGTCACGATGGATCCCGCGGCGGCGGGAGCATCGCGTTCGATGTTGGTCATTCGCGCGGCCGTGGCGCCAGCCGCGTCGGCCGGACGGGTCGTCACGAGTTCGTGCCCGGTTTTAACGACAAGGCCTGGCTCGACGCTCACAGCAGCGACCGCGCCACCCGCCACCGCCCGTACTTCCATCTGGTCGAGCGCGACGCTGCCGTGCGCGCTGCGCGTAAGGAATCCGCCTAACAAGCCGAGGATCATAATGACCGCCGGCATCGCCACGACGGCGAGGATAAGATACCAGCGCCACTGCGGCGCAGCTCGCTTGGCCGCGGCGTAGGGTACCTTGAGGCCGGCGATCGCGTCAGGTGTGGACCGCGCCTCGCGTGCGAACCGGATTTTCATGGGCGCCTCGGTGTTGCATCGGTCGCATACAACCAATGGGTCGAGGGCTGCAGTACGAGGCCGCGAAATGCGGCGTCGCGCATGTCGTGTTCGAGTGTCGCGAGATGCGACTCGAGCGCCGCCGCCGACAAGTGCGCGACGCTGTGGTGATCGTCCAGTTCGTACTCGAGGCTCACGGCGACACGCCGCGGGAGCTCTGGCCAACGGGCGCGTAACGGCTCGGCGATCTCGCGTACACGGATCGCGTCTGCGACGTAGATCATCAGCGTGGGCTCCACACCGAGTCGCGCGAGTTGCTCGCCGAATGGCGCGCCACCGACGGACATGGTCATGTAGCGCGGGTGGATGCTGAGCCCGATCCGACCACGGGTCGCCGCGCGTACCGCACGCAGGGTTGCGAGCAGGCCATCGAGGTACTCCCGTCCGTCGCCCCCTGTTGCGTCGAGTTGATTCGGCTCGAGGTCGAGGTGCAGGGCGTCGAAACGCAGGCCCACGAATGCGTCAATGTGGGCGAGCAGAGTGGCGAGCTGGGTAGGCAGCATCCACGTGGGCTCGCCGAGCAGCCACTCGACCGTGTAGCCGCGCGCATGCAAGGCTTCAATCGCTGCGCCGAGCGGTCGCGGATCGAGTTGCCACGCCGCCAGCTCCACGGCGTCGAATGACAGCAGTAGACGCCTTACCTTGAGTGCCTGAAGTCGCTGCCAGATCGGGTGCGCCGCCGGCTCGTCGAGCGCTGCAAGCAACTGCGCGGCTGACCAGACGTAGAGCCCGCGAGCGCGGTCGGCGGCGCCCGCTGCGGTGCTCGTGCCTGTGGGGCCCGGGTCCGTGCGGCAGCCCGACTCCTCGAAGGCCGTCGCGGCAACGTGCCAAGCCAACTGGTCGCGGGTCGCCACATGCTCGGCGTGCCGGGCACGATAAAAGGCGTAACGCGCCTGTTGCCGCTGCTCGATCACGTCGCCGGCGAGCTTCGCCGCGCGCAGCGAGCGCTCGCGCAGCTTGGCTTCCGCGGCTTCGCGCGATTGGCGTGCAAGACGCGCCGCCTGGACCAGCACGGCGCTTGATCCCCGCAGTCGCTCGATTTCAAGCGCAAGCTGCTGACGTCGCAACGCCAGCGCTTGCGTCGCAGTGTCGCGCCGTAGTTGATCGGTGCGCGCGACCGTCGCGGCCGTGCCAAATGCGTAGTCGAACGTCATGCTGATAAACGCCGAGCGGCCCGGTGCGCCAGTCGCGGTTTCCTCGGAGCGCGTATAGCCGACGCGCAACTCCGACTGAATGGGTCGCCAGATCGGCGCTCCTGCGCGTTGTTGGAAGTGCGCGACGCGTGCGGCAAGTACCCGAACCTCGGGATACGCATCCACATCGAACGAGGTACACGGGTTCTGCGTTGCGACGTAGGGCGCGAGCCGCGCAGCCGGCTGGCTGCCGGTGAGCATCGCGAGGATCTTCGCCGCCGAGCGCGATTCCGCTTCAGCTCGCGCGAGATCGGTGACTACGTTCTCGAAGCCCGCCATGAACTCGCGGCGATCGGACTCGAACAGCAGACCCGCGCCGGTGCGTCGCAACAGCAATGGCTCGAGTTCGGCACGATCGCCGAGGTACTCGCTTGCCAACGCACCCCGCTCGCTCGCGGACCAATACTGCAGGTAGGCCTGGCGTACGAGTGCTAACAACTCGCGCCGCTGCAGTTCGAGCTCGGCTTCGGCCGACGCTCGTGTCAGTGCCGCGTCGTCGAGTTCATTGAGGTAACGGTACCGGCTTCCCAGCAGCGGAATGCGAACGCCCGCCGAGATCGCCGCCTGGTCGTACGACCGGCTGCGCCCGACGTCGACGACTTCATCGACGGACGCGAATGACGTGCCAGCGAAGAGCGTGGCTCCGGGTGCGACGCGGGCCAGACCGGTTCGGGCGGCCGGCGCCAGGCCACTGGCCGGCGGTGCGCCGCGATAGGTGACCGATTCGCGCAAGCGCGCTTCGAATACACCGATCGAATCGGCGACCGGTGCGGTCTCGCCGCGAGCTACCGAAGCCGCCAGCAACACGATGATGAGGATGCGGTGGCGCATGTCAGAACTTCGTCTTGCGCAGCACCCACCAGGGTGCCATCGATGAGTCGAGATGTGACTTAAGCAGCATTTCCGACAGTGTCGCGAGCGCATTCCAGATCCGTGTGATGAACGCGAATGCGGGAAAAATCAGCGTCACCCACCAGAAGCCGAGGTCGTAGCGTTTGCGTTCCGAAAGCATCGCCAGGTACTGCGCGTACATGGCGACGGTGAGCAGCCAGTAGAACAAATAGATGAACGCAAGGACGCCGATCACGTAACCCGGCTGGTAGAGCCAGAATACCAATGTCAGGTACGCCAGCACGACGAAAGGCAGCGCCAATTGGAAAAACAAGCCGGTCCACACGAGCGCCATGAAGTTGCCCCAACCTAACAAACCAGGCCGAAGTGCATGGCGGAACTTGCGCAGGTACAAGTACGACAGATCGCCGTCCCAGCGCAGGCGTTGATTCAGAAACTGCGACAGCTTCTCGGGTGCGTCCGTGTGGCCCACGGCACGCGGTTCGAAGCGAATGCGTAGATTCGGGTGACGCGCGAAGTACTTCTTGATGCGCAGTGTGATGTCGAGGTCTTCGGCGGTCCCGGAGTCCCAGCCGCCGATCTTGCGAATGAAATCGGCGCGAAAGGCGCCGAATGCGCCCGACACGTTGTTTACGGCATTGAATTGGTCGAGGCCCGTGCGGCTGAGGTGGATCGAGAGCATGTATTCGAGCGCTTGCAGCCGCGTGACGATGGTCTTGAGCGCGTTGCGGACGCGCAAATTGCCGGATACGGCGACCACGTTCGGATCGGCAAAGTGGCGCGTGATGTTGCGGATCATGTCGTTGTCGAACGAGGTGTCGCCATCGAGCGCGAGTACGATCTCGCCACGCGCGAGCGCCAGACCCTGATTCAAGCTCGATACGCGGCCGCCGCGCTGTATCTTGGCGACGAGTTCGACGCTTCGCAGTGACCGTCGATTGACCTCGGCGAGCATCGAGCGAACGGCATCGGTAGTCGCCTTGTTGCGATGCGCGCCATCGACGACCGCGAGCATTTCGATCGGGCCGGGATAGAGTTGCTCGGTCAACGACGCGATCGTCCTGCGAACGTCATCGCCTTCCGAATAGCAGGTGATGATGCAGGTGACACGCGGCGCATAGTGAATCGTGCCAGCGGGTTCGGTGCGCTCGCGCCACCAGTAACGCAGCGCGCCGACCATCACCGCGAGCTGCACGGGCATCTCGAAGATCATCACGAAGGGAAAGAACCGCATGGCGACTTCTTTCCACTCGGAGTTCCACGAGTCGTGCACCATCTGGGTCGCGGTGAGCCATGCGATTTGCAGATCGTCAGGCATCAGACCAGTGCTCCCTGCATTTCGCCCATCAACACCCTGGCGGTGACGCGTCGATTACGGAGTTCCTCGGAGGCCACGGCGGCGACTTTCACATCGAGACGCATCGCGCTGCCATCCGCGGCGTCGGGTAATGCTTCGACGCGGCTCTTTAGCACCGCGAGACCCGCCGAGGGCGTCTGTGGCAGCAGCAGCCAGCAATGGCGCTCGTCGCTGCGCATCAGAATATCCGTCGCACGAACCAGTTCGCGCAGCCGGCGCGCGAACCCGTCCATGATTTGCGCGGCCCTGCCGCGCGACGTGCGGTCGATCAACTCGCGCAGGTTGCCGAGTTGGATGCAGAGCACGCCGAATTGCACTTCGGAGTGGCGCGTGCTCACGGCCAGCTGCCAGTCGAGCATGCGCTCGAAGTACGCAGGGTGCGCGCCGTTAGCGTCGTCGATGAGCGAGAACAAATCGCCGACACTGCCGGTGCGCGCCGCAAGGTTGCCGGCGGCGGACAATTTGTATGTGTGCACGGCTTGTTCGACAAGATCCGTGGTCGTGTGCTTTGCCTCGCACTGCAGGCAGCGCGCCTTGATGTCCGGGTCGGCAAATCGCGATGCGCAGGCGCGACACGAATAGGTCTCCAGCGCTCGATCGTAGTCGACGCCGATGTGGCGCAGACGCGCGTGGCATTTCGGACAGCCGAGGCCTTCCGCATCGAGATAGCCGTCCTGCGGCGCGACGTGGCCGCAGGTATAGCAATGCAGGAAGATCGTCTCTTCGATGTCGAGATGGCCACAGCTCGCGCACAGATCGATGTAACTGAGATGCGCGCCGCGACAGCTGGGGCAGGTACGAATGCGATCGACCAGCTGGATCGGCTCGATCAAGCGTCGACGCAGCAGCGTCTGCAACCACTCGAAGCTTTCGAGGCCGCCATGGTCGAAGGCCTCGAGCAAAGGGTAGCGGTACAGGCGCTCCGTGCGCCAGTCGGCCAGTGGCACCAGCATCTTGTTAGGACGCGAGTAAAGGTAGCCGATGACGCGCGCTTCGGAATCCGCGAGCGACTCGGCCGGCAGCGCCAGAGTTCGATCGCGGATTTCAGCGATCGTGTGGTACGCCTCGTCGGGTACCCGATAGTCGCCGTCGGCCAGGCTCTCTTGCGGCAACGGGCCCGACGCAGCGACCAGCAATGGCAGCAGCGCGTAGCGCGCATCGCGGCGTAGCTCGGCGAGCCATTGGTCGCACCGGGCCTGGTCGCGGGTCTGCAGCACGACCGCGTCGGACAGCTCGACGGCCACCAGCAGGGCTTCTACGGTCGCGTAATGCGGTCCCGCGAACGTAGCGTCCGAATTGCGCGACTTGCCACGAACGCCCGCCTCGCCAACCGTAGCCACAGTCGGCAATGCGCGCAGTTTCGCGGATGCCACGGACATAGCGCACTCTCCCGACCGGTCGTGAATGGTTCCTGCATTCGTTGTCGGCCCGGGGAGACCTGGCTTGAATTTGCCCTGTGACCTGGTTCTCAAGATTGGCCGCAATCCCGCCAAGCCACGCTGGCCCGCAAGTGCTACGGAAATATCCGTAACGCGCGTGGCGCGCTACTGCCGTGGCGGTGCGCCGCGCGCCCGTTCCGCACGCTGCGCGGCGGCGGCACGATCCACGGCACGTGCCCGCCGCTCCTCGTCGTAGCCACGCAGTCCCCTGCCCGCGATCTTGGCGTGTTCCGCCAGCGCCATATTGAAAGCGCGTAGCTGGCCGGCCGTGCTGCCGGGCCCCCGCAGCCGGGACTCCAGGGCGGCACGCGCTTCCGGCCGGCCGGAAAGCGCCAGACCGAATGCCGCACGTTCACTCAACTGGTCCTCGCTTGATTCCGGTTCTTCACCCGGTTCGACTGCCTGCGCATTACGTGCGCCGCGCGCCCCACGCCGTGCCCAGGCCGCCGGGTCGAGGCTTTCGGCCAGGTATTGCAGCGCACGCGGATTACCCTTGTTCGCCGCGTAGCCCAGCGACAGTACCGCGTTGCCGCGGGCCCAGGCGCGCTCGGGCGTCATGTCACCGGCGCCGGGATCACGAATGAACTCGATCACGGCATCGACGCCGACGGGTTCACCGATGATCGCAAGCGTGGTCGCCGCGATCGACCAGCTGGCTTCGCGGCGAGCATCACGCAACGCTGCGATCAACTCCGGCACCGCGGCCGGCCCGAAAGCGGCGGCCTGCTCGTACGGCACGCCGTGGATGTAGCTCCTCGCGATGAACTCCTGCACGTCCTTGGCGGGCGGGCCGCTGTCTTCGGCCGACAGAAACGAGAAGAAAAATGCCGTGACCGGGTTGGTGTAGGCGTCCCGCTCTTCTATGTTGATCAATGTGCCACCGTTGAGTGACGGGTTCATGACCAGCCCGGTGCCGGAGCGATGCGGCAGTGCCCGGGTGTGCCCGAACTCGTGCGCCCACAGCTGGTCACGACTGCTGGCGCCGCTGACTGGCACAACGATCAGGCAACCCGGCTTGGCACAGCCGACGATTGAGCTGCCGAGGCCGCTGCAGAACGAGATGCTGCTGGTCACAACGCCGAAGCCTGTTAGGCCACAGGCCGCGTCCAGTTCGTCGCTACTGCCGATGTCGAACAGGCCGTTGCTCGGCTGGATCAACGTGCGGCCACTGCGCAGCAGCCGCACATCGGCCGCGACATCACCGCTGCCACTATCGGTGCGCAGGATGTTGGTTGCGCCGGCGAGCGCTGCGTCGATCTGGCTGGAGGTCATCAGCGGCGAACTGTCCTCGCAGCCAAATTCGATCGAGTCGACGAAAGCGCCTGACTTGCCGACGATTGCGCGCGCCGGGTTCGTACAGCGCGACAGCGAAAACGCCGTGCCGCCAGTGCCGCCGATTGCGCTAAGCGTTTGGCGGGCCACCGATGTGTTAAACGTGCCGTTCGGCCCGAGCCGCGTGCATTCGAGCACCAACCGTTCGATGAGGCCGCCCGCGCGGCCTGAGAAGCCGCTGATCGCAAAATCGCTCGGGCACGTGCGTGTGGCGGCCGAGCCACCGGGCCCGCCGGCGGCCGCGGTGGTTGTGGAGGCGCCCGACCAATTCCCGGTCGCCGTCACGTCGATGCAGATGCCAGATACATTGTCCACCCAGCTGGCGGCGTGAGCGGCGACCCCGATCAGCACCTGACCAGAGGCGCAGCTCAGGTTGTACGAGAAGCCACCCGAGCCACCACGCCGCTGGGTCGAGTCGGAGGTCAATCGCGCAATCTGCATCGAGTGGTCGATCGCCAATGCCGTCGGCACCGCGGTCAGATTGATGAACAGCAATGCGAGCAGTGCTCGCGGGCTAATGCGCTTGAACGTAGTCATGATGCCCTCCGTCGAACCGTAGACGCGCCGCTACCAATCGCCAGCGAACCGACGCTTGGGAGTGATGGTTTGCGGGACACATCGTGCCCGCGTCCCGTTTAAACGATTGAGACCGCCAAACTGGTTTGGCACTGTGACGTTCAGTGGTG
>JANLTW010000066.1:0-14988 GCA_031363155.1 Gammaproteobacteria bacterium
GCCAGGAAATCCATGGCAGCGCCCAGCCCGATGGCGCCCGAGATGTTAGGCGTGCCGGCTTCAAATTTGGCCGGCAGGTCCGCATAGGTGCTGCGCGCAAAACTCACGGTGCGAATCATCTCGCCGCCGCCCTGCCATGGAGGCATGGACTCGAGCAGCTGTTCGCGGCCCCACAACAGGCCGATGCCCGTCGGCCCGTACATCTTGTGGCCGGAAAATGCGTAGAAATCGCAACCCAGGTTCTGCACGTCGATTACCTGGTGCGGCGCTGCCTGCGCGCCGTCCACCAGGCACAGGGCGCCGGCGTCATGTGCGAGCGCACACAACTCACGCACCGGCAATACCGTTCCTAACGCGTTCGAGACATGCGTGAAGGCTGCGAGCCGGGTCCGGGGGCCCAGCAACGCGCGAAAATCAGCGAGCGGCAATTCGCCGGCAGGCGTGACCGGCGCCACCTTGAGGATTGCTCCGGTGCGCTCGCACAGCATCTGCCACGGCACGATATTGGAATGATGTTCCAGGGTCGTGATCAGTATCTCATCGCCGCTTCTGAGGTTGGCATTGCCCCAGCTGTTAGCAACGAGGTTGATGGATTCGGTCGTGCCGCGTGTGAATATGATTTCACGGTTGCTGCGCGCGTTGATGAACTGCCTGGCGCGAACCCGCGCAGTTTCCATCATGTCTGTGGCCTGCTGGCTCAGCGTATGGACACCGCGGTGCACATTCGCGTGGCTGGTGCGTTCGTAATGGTCCACGGCCTGCAATACTGCGAGCGGCCGTTGTGCGGAGGCGCCGCTGTCGAGATACGCGAGCCGCTTGCCGTTGACGCGCATTGCCAGGATCGGGAACTGCGCGCGCACTGCCGCGAGGTTGTATTGGTTCGATCTGTCGGGCACGGCGTTCATGGCGCAAGATCCGTCAGCAGCGGATCAGCCAGCCGGGCTAACAACAGTGCTTGCAGCCGGGTCCGCAGTTCGGCCGGCCGCAGCTGCGAGACCACATCCTGCAGGAACGCCCACTTGAGCAGACTTTGCGCGGCGCTCGGTTCCAGACCACGGGACAGCAGGTAAAAGAGCATTTGCGGATCCAAGGTGCCCACGGTCGCTCCATGCGACGCCTGGACCGCGTCGGTCAGGATTTCCAGCTGCGGTCTGGCAATGGCCTCTGCTTCACGGCCTGCGGTCAGACTGCGCAGTGATTGGCGTGTGTCGGTGTTGAGCGCGGTCGGCATGACGCGGTTATGGCCGGTGAACGCAACACGCGCGCGGCCGGCGGCCAGTCCGCGGAACACCTCGGTCGATTTGACGCCAACGCCGCGATGGTCAATGAGCACATGCTGGTCCAGTTGCTGATTGCCGTCGCCCAGTGCGACGCTGTTGAACTGCAGCTGCGCGGCGGCGCCATCGAGCGTCGCCACAACGGTGCTGCGCAAACCGGCGTTGCCAGGCGCAATTTGCAGCAGGCTGGCTTGGGAGTTCTCTGCCTGTTGCAGCCTGACGGTTTCAAGGTGACGCGCGTCGGCGGCGGAAACTAACAGACGTGTCCAGCGCAGGTCCGACCCGCCGTGTAATGCGATATCGACCACGTGATTGGCAAATGCTGCGACCCCGTTGCCGGCCAAGTGCTCTTCGACAATCTCGGCGCGGCAACCGGCCGCGACTGTCATGCGCAGCGTCGTGGGTGACGGGCCACCGCGCCCCGCAGTGGTGGTGATAAACACCAGGTGCACGCGGGAACCTGGTGTGGAATCCAGCAGCAGTTGCAGCGGATGATCGGTCAGCAAGCGGCCCAGAATTGCGAAACTGTTGTTAGCCAGTGATCTTGCGGCATCGACATTCGCGGCGGCGGCCGCATCCAGGCCCTGCAGACCGTCAACAACTGTGCCCGACGCCGTTGCGGGCGCGTTGCTCGAGAGCGCAGCGTCGACTTTGCCATTGACGACGACCAGGCGCGCAAAGCCTGGCAATGCCGGCGGCAACAGTTCCGGCACACTGGACCAATCGGCAGCGGGCAGGGACTGTGCAGCCGGAACCCAGCTGAGGCGTTCCAGGCCGCGTATAGGCGCGTAGCGCCAGGCTTCGTCCCGCGGGCCCGGCAGGCCCTGGGCGAGCGCACTGGCCAGGCTCGCCTGGCGCCAGGCGGCGAGGGCGGCGTCCCCGGTTACGCGCTCAGCAAGTGCTTTTTGAATCTGCTCAAACATGGCTTGATGGTGTTCAGGCTGCCTGGCCTGTCAGCCAGTCGTAGCCGCGCTGCTCCAGTTCCAGCGCCAGCTCGCGCCCGCCAGTCCGTAAAATACGGCCGCGGGCCAGCACATGCACGAAATCCGGCGCGACATGATTTAGCAGACGCTGGTAGTGGGTAATCAGCACGAAGGCGCGCTGCGGACTGCGCAGGGTCTCGATACCCTGCGCGACCACTTTGAGTGCATCGATATCGAGACCCGAATCGGTTTCATCCAGCAGCGCCAGTTTCGGCTCCAGTACCAACATCTGCAAAATTTCATTGCGTTTCTTTTCGCCGCCGCTGAAACCTTCGTTGACGCCGCGGCTCAGAAAGGCCTCATCCATCTGCATCAGCTGCATGCGCGAGCGCACCAAGTTGAGGAAATCGAATGCGTCCACTTCCGGCTCGCCGTGCTGTTTGCGTTTGGCATTCAGCGCGGCTTTCAGAAGATAGGCGTTATTGACGCCCGGGATTTCGACCGGATATTGAAAACCGAGAAAAAAACCGGCGCGCGCCCGCGCCTCGGGCGCCAGAGCTAACAAGTCCTGGCCTTCAAATTGCACGCTGCCGCGCGTGACTTCGTAGCCCGGATGGCCGGCCAGCACATAGGACAGTGTGCTCTTGCCCGAGCCGTTAGGTCCCATGATGGCATGCACTTCGCCGGCCTTGACCTCGAGATTCAGGCCGTTCAGAACTTTGGTGCCGCCTACGGTGGCGTGCAGATCCTTGATCGATAACATCAGCCTACGGCTCCTTCCAGACTCACCGCCAGCAGGTTTTGCGCCTCGACCGCAAATTCCATCGGCAGTTCCTTGAACACACTCTTGCAGAATCCATTGACAATCATGTTGACCGCGTCTTCGCGTCCGACGCCGCGTTGCAGGCAGTAAAACAGCTGCTCCTCACTGATGCGCGAAGTGCTCGCCTCGTGCTCAACGACCGCATCCGGATTTTTCACTTCCACGTAGGGGAACGTGTGTGCGCCGCACTGGTTGCCCATCAGCAGCGAGTCGCATTGCGTGAAATTGCGTGCGCCCGTGGCGCTCGCCTGGATTTTCACCAGGCCGCGATAGGTGTTCTGGCCATGGCCCGCCGAAATGCCCTTCGAGACAATCGTGCTGCGCGTGTTAGCACCGATATGAATCATCTTGGTACCGGTGTCAGCCTGCTGGTAATGATTGGCGAGCGCCACCGAGTAAAACTCGCCAACGGAATTCTCACCGCGCAGCACGCAGCTCGGGTATTTCCAGGTAATGGCCGAGCCGGTTTCGACCTGCGTCCAGGAAATCCGCGAATTGCGGCCGCGGCAGTCGCCGCGCTTGGTGACAAAGTTGTAAATGCCACCGACTCCGTTCTCATCGCCCGGATACCAGTTCTGCACTGTCGAGTACTTGATCTGCGCATCGTCCTCGGCGATCAGTTCGACCACCGCGGCATGCAACTGGTTTTCATCGCGCATCGGTGCGGTGCAGCCTTCCAGATAGCTGACATGGCTGCCGGCATCGGCAATGATCAGCGTGCGCTCAAACTGTCCGGTCTTCGCCGCATTGATCCGGAAATAGGTCGACAGCTCCATCGGGCAGCGCACGCCTTTCGGAATGTAGACAAACGAGCCGTCCGAGAACACGGCGGAATTGAGTGCCGCAAAGAAATTGTCGCCGATCGGTACCACCGAGCCGAGGTAGCGCTGCAGCAATTCCGGATGCGAATGCACGGCTTCCGAGAAAGGACAGAAAACCACGCCGGCCTTTGCCAGGCGGTCCTTGAAAGTCGTAGCCACCGAGACGCTGTCGAACACGGCATCGACAGCGACGCCCGCGAGACGCGCACGCTCGTGCAGCGGTACGCCGAGCTTTTCGTAGGTGGCGAGCAGCTTGGGGTCGACGTCGGCGAGACTTTTTGGCCCGTCGGTGTTCGACTTGGGTGCCGAGTAATACGAGATGGCCTGGTAGTCGATCGGCACATGATGCACACGCGCCCACTTTGGTTCGCGCAGCGTAAGCCAGCGATCGAAGGCCTTGAGGCGCCAATCCGTCAGGAACTGCGGTTCGCCTTTCTTGCGGGAAATGGCGCGCACGACATCGTGATCCAGTCCCGGCGGCAGACTGTCGGATTCGATGTCGGTGACGAAGCCGTGCCGATAAGGTTGCGCTACTGCCAGGTCGATGGCATTGGGTTCGCTCATGCGCGCACACCGGACGGCAGGCGTTCGATCGGCTGCGTCCCATGTTCGAGGCCGGCCAGCTGCGCCAGGCTGACGTCGTAAAGCGAACGCCGGATCGCCAGATTGACTTTTTGCCACGAGCGCCCGACACGACAGGAGTTCTCAATTTCGCAATGGCCAGAACCGGCAGCACAATCTGTTAGTGCGAGCGGACCTTCGAGCGCGTCGAGGATCGCCGCGGCGCTGATGTCGTTGGCGGGTTTGGCGAGGCGGTAGCCGCCGTGAACGCCACGGCTGGATAACACCAGTCCCGAGCGGTGTAACTGCTTGAGGATCTTGCTGGCCGTGGCGGCGCCCAGCCGGGTGCGCTGCGCCAGGCTGGCGGCCGTATGACGCGTTTCCGGCTCACAGGCCAGCGTGGCAAGGAGCACCGTTGCATAGTCGGTCAGGCGGCTAATCCGGAGCATGCCCGGCATTATAAAACATTGGGGACCATTTTGGTCCTGTTTTGTCTGTTTGCTATAATTAACGGCTACTGACCGGTCAGAAACCCCCAAGGAGAGCGCCGTAATGAATCGCAGTGAACTCGAGCAGATCGCCAACGCCATGGTCGCCAAGGGCAGGGGCATCCTCGCCGCCGATGAGAGTTCCGGCACGATCAAGAAGCGTTTTGACAATATCCAGCTTGAGTCCACGGAAGAGCATCGTCGCAACTATCGCGAAATGCTGTTCACGGCGCCTGGCATCGGCAGCACCATCAGCGGCGTTATCTTCTACGACGAAACCCTGCGCCAGAAGACCGCCGCCGGCGTGCCTTTTCCACAGCACCTGACCGAACTGGGCATCGTGCCGGGAATCAAAGTGGACGCGGGCGCGAAGTCGCTGGCCGGCTTCCCGAACGAGACGATCACCGAGGGCCTCGATGGCCTGCGCGAACGGCTGGTCGAATACCACAAACTCGGTGCCCGTTTTGCCAAGTGGCGGGCGGTCATCGATATCGCGGATGGCATACCGTCGCGCTTCGCGATCGAGGCGAATGCCCACGCCCTGGCCCGTTACGCCGCGCTGTGCCAGGAACAAAACATGGTGCCGATTGTCGAACCGGAAGTGCTGATGGATGGCGGCCACACGATCGAGCGCTGCGAACAGGTGACTGACGAGGTGTTGTGCGAGGTTTTCCAGCAACTCGCCGCGCATCGCATTCATCTCGAAGGCATTGTTCTCAAACCTAACATGGTGATCTCGGGAAAGAAATGCGCTACGCGCGCCACGCCGGAACAGGTTGCCGCCGCGACCGTACGCTGCCTGCGCCGTTGGGTGCCGTCGGCCGTGCCAGGCATTGCGTTCCTGTCAGGCGGCCAGAGCGTCGCGTCCGCGACGCTGCATCTGTCGCTGATGAACCGTCAGCCGCTGCCCTGGAAGCTGACATTCAGCTATGGCCGCGCGCTGCAGGATACGGCGCTCAAGGCCTGGGGCGGCAAGCCTGCAAATTTCACTGCCGGCCAGCGCGAGCTCAGCAAGCGCGCCAGGCTCAATGGCCTGGCCGCGACCGGCGCTTACACGCCGGACATGGAGAGCCAGGCTGCCTGACAACGCAGCGGCCGTCGGTACCGTGAACATGGCTGAAGATGCACTCCTGACGGTGCGCGATGTGCATTACGCGGTCGGCGGTCGGCCGATTTTCGCGGGCCTGAGTCTGTCTGCGCAGCGCGGGAAGATCACCGCAATCATGGGTCCGAGCGGCACCGGCAAGACCACACTGCTGCGCCTGCTGACTGGCCAGATCTATCCCGAATCCGGCGCAATCAGCGTCTTTGGCGCTGACCCCACGAAGTTGCGGCGCAAGCCGCTGTACCAGCTGCGGCAGCGCATGGGCATGTTGTTCCAGAATGGCGCCTTGCTGACAGATCTGAACGTCTTCGAAAATGTTGCGTTTCCATTGCGGGAACATTCCAGGCTCAGCGAGGCCGAAATCACGGCACGTGTGTTAGGCAAGTTGCAGTCGGTGGGCTTGCGGGAAGCGGCGCAGTTGATGCCTGCAGAGTTGTCCGGCGGCATGGCGCGGCGCGTGGCGCTGGCGCGAGCCATCGTCACCGAGCCGGATTTGTTGATCTATGACGAGCCGTTTGTCGGCCTCGACCCCATTTCCATGGGAGTCATCCTGCGCTTGATCAAGGAAATCAACGCCGGCGGCGGGGTCACCAGCCTGATCGTGTCGCACGATGTCGAGGAACTGGCGAAAATCGCCGATTACACCTATCTGTTGTCGGGTGGCAAGGTGGTAGCCGAAGGCACACCAGTACAAATGAGCCGCAGCAGCGACGACACCGTGCGCCAGTTCATTGGCGGGCTGGCCGACGGTCCCGTGGCTTTTCATTACACGGAGTCCGGCAAATGATCGCCGCTTTGCAGAAAATCGGCGCAATCGGCGTATTTTTTGGCCGCATTCTCGCCGGTATCGTTCCGGCGCTCGGGCGCCCGCGACTCATTGTGCACCAGATCTACAATGCCGGCGCGCGTTCCCTGATCATTATCATGCTGTCCGGCCTGTTCGTCGGCATGGTGTTAGGTTTGCAGGGCTTCGATCTGTTGCAGCGGATCGGCTCCGAAGAGGTCCTCGGCATCGGCATTGCGCTCGCGCTGCTGAAGGAACTGGGGCCGGTCATGACAGCGCTGCTGTTTGCCGGGCGTGCGGGCACTGCGCTGGCGTCCGAAATCGGTCTGATGCGGGCCACCGATCAGCTGACAGCCATGGAAATGATGGCGGTCGATCCGGTGCATCGCATCGTCGTGCCGCGTTTTCTGGGTGGCGTGATCGCAGTGCCGCTGTTAGTCGCAATATTCAATGTGATCGGCCTGTACGGCGCGCAGTTGATCGCCGTGCAGCAAATGGGCATCGACGCCGGATCCTTTTGGGGGCAGACCCAGAGCGCGGTGCAACTCGATGACGTCACTGAAGGCGTCATCAAGAGTTTTGTGTTCGGCGTCGCGTGCAGCCTGATCGCTGTCTATGAAGGGTTTCATTCGGCGCCGACTGCCGCGGGCGTCGGTCTTGCGACCACGCGCACCGTGGTGACATCTTCGGTGCTGATCCTGTTGCTGAATTACCTGTTGACCGCGTTTTATCTCTGAGAAGCGTACTTCCAAGGACTCATGTTATGCGACCCAATCGCGCACTCGAAATAGGCACCGGCCTGTTCATATTTTTAGGGTTTGTCGCGCTCGTGTTTTTGACGACGCAATTGCCGAGCAGCGGCCTGAAGATCCGCGAAGCAGGCGTGTATCGCCTGACCGCCAGGTTCGACAACATCGGCGACCTGAAGGAAGGTGCGCCGGTCAGCATGTCCGGCGTCAACGTCGGCCGCGTTACCCGCATCACCTATGATTCCAGGCAGTACAAGGCTGTTGTCGATGTCAGCATCGATAGTGGCAATGACAAAATTCCGGATGACAGCGATGCCAGTATCCAGACCCAGGGGCTGCTGGGCGGAAAATATATTGCGCTGACGCCGGGCGGGTCGGAAACCTATTTCAAGGACGGCGGTCGGATCGGTTTCACGCAATCGGCAATCGTGCTTGAGAACCTGATTAACAAGTTGTTTGCGAGCATTGCGGACAAGGGCAAGGATGCCGCGGAAGTCGCCGAGCCGGCCAAAGAAGGAGCGCAGTAATGCAGTCGACCAGGTTGTTAGCAGTATGTGTGGGTGTCGCGGCGGCCGCGGTCGCGCAGCTGGCATGGGCCGAAAAGGCGGCGCCGACTGCGGCGTCCGCCACTGTGACGACGCCGGCCCTGGCGAGCGAGGTTGATGCCAGCACGCCGCAGAAGTTGATTGAGACTACGGCGCGCGCCATGATGCGCGACATTGAAGCCAACCGGCCGCTGTATCGCAAAGACCCGATGCAGCTGTATGCGCTGGTTGACCGGATCCTGTTGCCATATTTTGACGTCGACTACGCCGCGCGCCTGGTGTTAGGCAGGCACTGGCGCGCAGCCACGCCGGAGCAGCGCAAGCGCTTTGTCGGGGCATTTTACCGATCACTGCTGACCAATTACAGCACTGCCCTGGTCGAGTTCACCAGCGATCGCCTGAAGATCCTGCCTGCTGCGGTCGAGGCTGGAGGACAGGCGGCATCGGTACGGTCTGACGTCAAACGCAGGAACGGGCAGAAAGTCCCGGTCAGTTATTCAATGCGCCTGACGCCGCAGGGCTGGAAGGCCTGGGATGTTGTGATCGAAGGCATCAGCTATGTGAAGAGTTTTCGTGAGGATTTCGGCGCCGAGATCGACCAGAAGGGGCTGGACGCGGTGCTGGAGCGCCTGGAACGCCAGGCTGGAGCGCCGGCGCGCAAGACCTGAGCCGGTCGCAGCTGTCAGCCAGCCTTCATGGCTGCGACGGTTCGGCGGACTCCGGCGCGTCTGGCTCGGGGTCTTCAAAGTCCCGGGGACTGGCGCCAACAGCGCCATCACGAACCTTGTATTCGCGATGCTGCAACCAGGCGCTGCGGATGAACACGTAGGGATCGGCAGCACGATTGAGCAGCGCGTCGCCTTCGAGCAGGTTGGCCCGGTCGTCGACCAGCCGGAATGCGGTCACGCCGTAGCGCGTGGTTGAATCGTTGATGTAATGCGTGGCGTTAGTCAGCTGGTCAGGAATCTTACCGAAGGCATCGCGCATCGACGACGGGCCGAGCACCGGCAGCATCAAATACGGCCCCGCGGGGACGCCCCATTTTCCCAGAGCCTGGCCGAAATCCTCGTCATGCCGATCCAGTCCGATATCCGTGGCGACATCAAACAGCCCGCCAAGTCCCATGACGGTGTTGACTAACAGGCGCCCGGTATCGTGGCCGGTAGCCGCCATTTTCCCCTGCAACAACTGGCTGACAATGACCCGGGGATAACTCGCGTTTTGCAGCACGTTGTCGAGCCCGCTGCGGAGCGGGCGCGGCACAATCCTGACATAGGCGCGCGCCACCGGGCGCGCAACCGCGCGATCCAGCTTTTGGTTCAACCTGAATACGGCGCGATTGCCACGTTCAAATGGATCCCGCGGATCGCTTTGGGTGTTGTGAGGCAGCGAAGCACAGCCTGTCAACGCCGCCAGCATCAGCACCGCGAGCAGCCTCGCCGGGCAAAAAATCGTTGTTGTCATGGCGCGATTTTATCGGATCCGTCGTCGCGCTGCTCGCGTTTGCGTTTGCGTTTACCGGTATTCTCAGCGATGACGTCCCTGATTTCCTTGAGCCGTGCGGCGTATTTCTGCCGCTGAATTGGCGTAATGTCGCGCGCCGCGAGCGCCAGCTCCAGTTGCTCGCCGGCCAGCGGCAGGTCACCGCCCGAAATATGGTACTCACTCATGTAGTAGTAAGCGTCGCCGGTATCGCCGGCGCTGCTGGCCGCCATCGCTGTTAGCTTGATCTGTGCCTGCGTCGGCGGCACGACGTTGAATACATCCAGCAGAACCTGGTGCGCCAGCCGGGCGCGGCCCTCGGCTAACAGGAATTCCGCGTAGCGGACCGTCAACGGCACATTGCGCGGCGAGATTTTCAGCGCGCGTTCCAGCGTATCGATTGCGCCATTCTTGTCGCCCGCACTGGCCTGCGCAGTCGCGAGCGCGGTTTGCAGGAACGGCAAATCGAGACGGTCCTGGCCGATTTCGCGCAACACCGGTAGCGCGGCAACGGCATTGCCCGCCTGCAACTGTGCGAGCGCCGCACCGAATTGTTCGCCGCGGGTCGGCGGATTACGGTTCGCGCGGTCCGTGTAATAAGGGCGCAGGTCGCTGTCCGCCGGACTCGCCATGACGCGCATGCGCTCGCGCATGAATGCATAGCTTTCGGTTTCCGGACGGATGCGGGTCGCCAGTTGTCGCGCTCGCTCGCGCGCTTCGGCAATACGATTGCTGCTGACCGGGTGCGACTGCAGAAGTTCTGGAACGATCCCCGAACTGAGCCCGCTGCGCCGCCCGATGGTCTCGAAGAAGTCCGCCATGCTGTCAGGGTCGAAACCCGAAGCGGACAGAATTCCGATGCCAACCCGGTCCGCTTCGTATTCATTGGCGCGCGTGTAATTGAGTTGTGCCTGCGCGGCGCTGCCCTGTGCCAGGGCGATGCCTGCAGGGACGGCGTCGACCGATCCGGTCGCCGCACCGATCAGAATGGCGGCGATCAGGGCCGCGGCCGTGACCAGGCCCTGTCTGCTCTGTGACCGCGCCGAACGCGCCAGGTGCCGCTGGGTCACGTGCGCAATTTCGTGAGCTAACACGCCGGCCAGTTGCGCTTCATTGGTGGTGGCGAGAACCAGGCCCTGGTTGACGCCGATGAATCCGCCCGGCAGCGCAAAAGCATTGATGTTCGGATCGCGCACCACGAAAAACGTGAAGCTCTGTGTGCCATCGGTCGCCTGCACCGCGATGCGCTGGCCTAACGACTGTATGTAGTCGGCGACTTCCGGGTCCTCAAACAACTGGCCCTGGTCGCGCAGACTCCGGACCACCATGCGCCCGAGCGAGTATTCATCACCCTTGGTGATGACAACATCGGACGGCGAGCCGATATCCGGCAGCTCGGTCGGAACGTTCTGGGCGGCCGTCACGGTGCTGGCCGCCGCCAACAGCGTCAGGGCGAGGGCGCGCATGATGTCAAGTGGGGTAGCCAAGTGTGGTTTGACTGCAGGCAGGCCGCCAAGTTCCGGTCCCGCGCGGCCTAGAGTATCTCGCTGGCCTGGTCGGCAAGGCGCGAGCGCTCGCCGCGCACCAGCGTGACATGGCCGGCATGCGCCCAGCCGCGAAAGCGCGTGACCACGAAAGTCAGTCCGGATGTTGTTTCGGTCAGATACGGCGTGTCGATCTGCGCGATGTTTCCCAGGCACACGATCTTGGTGCCGGGGCCGGCGCGCGTGACCAGCGCCCGCATCTGCTTCGGCGTCAGGTTCTGCGCCTCGTCGAGAATGACGAAGCGATTCAGGAAGGTGCGGCCGCGCATGAAATTCAGCGACCGGATCTTGATGCGATTGCGCAGCAGGTCATTGGTGGCGGCGCGTCCCCAGCTGCCGCCCTCGGTCGATTGGGTCAGCACCTCGAGGTTGTCCACGAGTGCGCCCATCCAGGGTTCCATTTTTTCTTCTTCGGTGCCCGGCAGGAAGCCAATGTCCTCGCCTAACGGAATCGTGACCCGGGTCATGATGATTTCCGCGAAGCGACTGCCATCCAGCGTCTGCGCAAGGCCGGCGGCCAGCGTCAGCAGCGTCTTGCCGGTGCCGGCAGGACCGAGGATCGACACGAAATCGACTTCCGGATCCATCAGCAGGTTGAGGGCAAAATTCTGCTCGCGATTGCGTGCGCCGATGCCCCAGATGCGGTTGCGCTCCGAACGGTAGTCCCTGACCAGTTCCAGGGTTGCGCGATCGCCATCGATCTTGCGGACCATCGCCTCGATGCCGTTGGCGCGCTCGTCGAACACGAATTCATTGACCGCCCAGTCGCGCACTGCCGGGCCGGCGATTTCATAGTAGGTGCGGTTGCCCTCTTTCCAGGAGCGCATGTCCTTGCCATGTTTTTCCCAGAAATCCGCCGGCAGCTGCGCGATGCCGGTATCGAGCACATCGGCGTCCTCGATGCTCTTGTCGCTGAAAAAGTCTTCCGCGTGCACGCCGACGACGGCAGCCTTGATACGCAGGTTGATGTCTTTGGAAACCAGGACCACGCGCGCGTCGGGATGCAGCGCCTGCAGGGCCAGGGTGTGCGCCAGGATGGCATTGTCGGCGCCGTGTCCGGGCAGGTGATCCGGCAGTGCGCTTACCAGCTGCCGGGTCTGGAAAAACAGGCGCCCGCTGGAGGGCTTCTTGCCGTGATTTCCCGACATGTGGGAAGGAATGGGCAGGCCCAGGTCGATCTGTTCCTTGGTGGCGCCGTGCATCAGGTCGTCCAGAAAGCGGCTCACCTGGCGCACGTTGCGTGAGGCCTCGGACAGGCCTTTCTTGTTAGCATCCAGTTCCTCGAGCACCTCCATTGGCAGATAGATGTCGTGCTCCTCGAATCGATAGAGCGCGGTGGGATCGTGCATCAGCACGTTGGTGTCGAGGACAAACAAGCGTCTCTGGTGGCCGATGCTGCGGCGGCGCGACCCGCGCCGCGCATCAGAGGCCGCGGGCTTCTTCAAGTACTTGCGCCGCGTGGCCGTCGACTTTGACCTTGCGCCAAACGCGCACCAGCTTGCTGTCGTCATCAGCTAACAAAGTGAAATTGATCTGTTCCCTGGTGATGAATTTCTGGTGCGAGGTGCAGCTGTCGCGCGACACGCCGACCACGATGGCACCTGCTTTCCTGAACGCGGCCTGCAGATCGCGAAAATTCTGTGCTTCGATGCTGCAACCCGGCGTCAGGTCGCGCGGATAGAAATAAAGCACCAGCGCGGCGCCTTTGGCGTCGGCGAGCTTGAAGGTGCTGCCGTCAGTTGTGGTCGCGGTGAATGCGGGGACTTTCCTGCCTGCTGCGATTTTGCTCATGCTCATTTCAGGATTTTACTGGTCAGGATTTTACCGGTTCCAGGATTGCATCGAGATTCAGTGAATCGCAGAAATCCAGAAACTCCTCGCGCAGCTGCGATACCGGCAGCTTCGCGGGAACGTTGACGATCATCTGGATTGCAAACATCTGCGCGCCGGTGTGCGCGGCGGGATAGGTCCGGGTTGCGACATCGGCGATATCGACATTGCGTTTCGCGCAGAAGCCCGCCAGCGCCGACACGATGCCGGTCTGGTCGAGGCAAACAGCGTCGATGGAATACGGCAGAAAATCGTTGCGCGCGCCTTTTGGGTCCGTGCGCCGCAGGTGCAGCGACAACGACAATTGCTCGGCGACCCGATTGAGTTCGGTCTCCAGCTTGGCGAGCGAGTGCCAGTTGCCGGATACCAGCAGCATCATCGCAAATTCATTGCCCAAGGCAGCCATGCGGCTTTCGCTGATGCTGCCGCCGCAGTCGGAAATGACACGAGTGAGTTCATGGACCATGCCGGTGCGGTCGCTGCCTACGGCCGACACGGCGATATGTTGCTTCATTACTTGGAAGTTTAGCGACTTGCGCCGGTGCCGCACACCCCTTTAGTCTTGTCGCATGTTTGCAGGAAGCTACGTCGCGATTGTCACGCCCATGCATCGCGACGGCGCGATCGATTGGACCGCCTGGGCCCGATTGCTGGATTTGCATGCGGCCAATGGCACCCGGGGCATCGTGGTCGGCGGCACGACCGGCGAGTCGCCGACCTTGACCGACGCCGAGTTGCGCGAATTGACCGTCAAGGCGCAGGCACGGGTGGGCCAGAAACTGCAGATTATTGTCGGGATTGGTACCAACAACACGGCAACGACCGTGCAGCGCGCCAGCTGGGTCAACGAGCTCCGGCCCGCTGGCGTGCTGGTGGTCACGCCGTCTTATAACAAGCCGACCCAGGAAGGCTTGTATCGCCATTTTGAGGCGGTCGCGGCCGCAAGCCGGGTGCCCGTCATCCTGTACAACGTGCCGGGCCGGACGGCGGTCGATTGCCTGCCGCCCACGGTCGAACGGCTCGCCAAACTGCCGGGTGTCGTGGCGCTCAAAGAGGCGGTCCCGGACCTGAGCCGTGTTCGCCAGCTGGTGGCGAATTGCGGCAAGGATTTTGCGGTGTTGTCGGGCGACGATCTGACCGCGCGCGAGGCCATTTTTGCCGGCGCCACCGGCACTATTTCAGTGACCGCGAACTTGGCGCCCAAAGCGCTGTCGGAGCTGGTGGCGGCGGCACGGGCGGGCGACCAGGCTCGGGCGGCGGCGCTCGATCGCCCATTGGAGCAATTGCACCGGGATTTGTTTGTCGAGGGTAATCCGATCCCGGTGAAATGGTGCCTCGCAGAGCTTGGGATGATTGAACCTGGCATTCGCCTGCCATTGACGCCAATGTCCGAGCGCTACCATCCGCTGCTGCGCGAGGCGCTGCAGGCGGCCGGGCTGATAACCCGGACTGATAACATAGCCGCCTCGATTGAGTAGGAGTTGATGTTGAAAAGGTCCCGTGTGGCCGTTCTGGCCCTGATGCTGCTGCCGCTCGCGGGTTGCAAGCTGTTTACCCGCGTGAATAGCTGCGACAAGCCAGGTGAGTACCAATCCGCACAGAATATGCCGCCGCTGAAAGTGCCGGCCGGCCTGGATGCGCCGGATACCCGCGCGTCGCTGCCGATCCCGGACCTTGCCGAGCCGGAAAAGCCGCGCAAGCCCGCTGACCCTTGTCTGGATGCGCCACCGCCGTACAGCCCGCCTAAAGTTACCAAACCGGTTCCTAATCCGGCTGAATAACGCGACTGCTTGCTATCATGGGCCGGCGGAGTCGGAGAGGTGGCCGAGCGGTCGAAGGCGCTTGATTGGAAGTCAAGTAACATCGCAAGGTGTTCGTGGGTTCGAATCCCACCCTCTCCGCCAGATTAAATTGCCTATGGCGTCCCGCATCGGTTCCTCTGCGACGATTAGCCGCGAACCCCGCCAGGCCCGGAAGGGAGCAACGGTAGTGGTGATGTCGGGCGCCGGAGTTCAAGCTGGTGCGGGCCGCCTCCAAACTGGATATCGATGAGCTA
>JANLTW010000168.1:0-14091 GCA_031363155.1 Gammaproteobacteria bacterium
CGCGGTCGACTTCGTCGATCATTACCGGATGGCGGGGCAGACTTTTGACTACGCGCTCGAAGAACGCTGGATCCGCGACGAGGCGCTGGCGCGTTTCCCGCCCGAGACCATTCAACGCGCCCTGCAGACCGCCGGCATCGACGCCGCGCAAGTGCAGCACTTTGTCATGCCCGGACCCGTCGCGGCGATCAAAAAGATCGCGCAGAACGCGGGGCTGATCAACGCAGCGCTGGCCGACGCACTGCACGCGGATTGCGGCGATACCGGGACCGCGCAGCCGCTGCTGATGCTGGCGCGAGTCCTCGAACAGGCCGCCGCGGGCGAACTGATTGTGTTAGCTGCCTTCGGCCAGGGTGTGGATGCAATCGTGCTGCGCGTCGGCGCGCGCGCGGCGAAACAGCGCAGCCAGCCGGTTGCCATGGCGCTGTCGCGGCGCTGCGATGAATCGGACTATGTACGCTACCTGTCGCACGCCGGCCTCGTCGATGTCGACTTCGGCATGCGCGCCGAGCGCGACAATCGCACCGCGCAGTCCGTGGCCTGGCGGAAACGCCGCGCCACGACCGCGTTCGTCGGCGGCCGCTGCGCGCGCTGCGACACGGTGCAGTTTCCGCTGGCGCGAGTCTGCGTGAATCCCGACTGTCGCGCGACCGACACGCAGCAGGAATATCGTTTTGCCGATTCACGCGGCCGGGTCAAGACCTTCACCGAAGACTGGCAGGCCTACAGCGCCCGACCGCCGTACATTTACGGCAATGTCGGATTTGCGGAAGGCGGCAACCTTTTCATGGAGTTCACCGACCTCGCCGCCGGTGAGCTCGCAGTCGGCGACGAAGTGCGCTTCGTGTTTCGCATCAAGGATGTCGACAAGCTGCGGGGATTCCGGCGCTATTTCTGGAAGGCGGCAAAAGCGTGAGCCCCCGACATCATGGCTAGCGGCATTCGCGACAAGGTTGCCATCGTCGGCATGGGCTGCTCGCGCTTTGGCGAGCGCTGGGATTGCGGCCCCGATGACCTGATGGTCGAAGCCTTCGGTGAGGCGCTGCTCGACGCCGGTATCGAACGCGATCGCATCGAAGCCGCGTGGCTTGGCGTGTTTTTCGATGAGCAGAGCACCGGCAAGTCGGCGTTGCCGCTGTCGATGGCGCTGCGCCTGCCTAACATTCCGGTCACGCGCGTCGAGAATCTGTGCGCCACCGGCACCGAGGCGCTGCGCGGCGCGGTCTATGCCGTGGCGGCCGGGGCTTGCGATATCGCACTCGCGATGGGCGTCGAGAAACTCAAGGACACGGGCTTTGGCGGCCTGCCGGAGCGTACCAAAGGTAGTTTCGAAGACCTCTATCTCCCGGGTAGCACCGCGCCCGGTGCGTTCGCGCAGCTCGCCGGCGCGTATGCGAGCAAGTATGGCTACAAGATGGATGACCTGAAGCGCGCGATGGCCCACGTCTCGTGGAAGAGCCACGAAAACGGCGCGCTCAATCCCAAGGCGCATTTGCGCAATCGCATCAGTATCGATCAGGTGCTGAATGCGCAGATGGTGTCCTGGCCGTTAGGCGTTTTCGATTGCTGCGGCGTCAGCGACGGCGCCGCCTGCGCCATCGTCACGACGCCGGAGATCGCCAGGAGCCTGGGCAAGCGCGATGTGGTCACCGTCAAGGGCATGCAGCTTGCGCCCAGCAATGGCGTCGAGATGGGCCACAATTCCTGGGACGGCAGCTGCACACTGACGACGCCGTTAGCCGCCGCCCGCGCCTATCGCGAAGCCGGCATCAGCAATCCGCGCGAACAGCTGGACCTCATCGAAGTGCACGATTGCTTCTCGATCACGGAACTTGTGATCATGGAGGACCTGGGCCTGTCCGATCGCGGCAAGGCGCCGCACGACATACTCGAGGGCCGCTATGACCGCAGCGGCAGGATCCCCTGCCAGATCGACGGTGGGCTCAAGTGCTTCGGTCATCCGATCGGCGCGTCGGGCCTGCGCATGACCTACGAAATCTATCTGCAATTGCTGGGTCGGGCCGACAAGCGCCAGCTGCCGAGCCCCAGCATGGGGCTGGCACACAACCTCGGCGGCATCCCTAACAGAAATATCACCAGCATTTCGATTTTCGGACTGCATCAGGCCTAGGGAGATTGTTTGCAGTGCCAAGCCATTCTGACAAAACGACAACAACCGGCAACCAGCCCTGGGGTTTTTCCGACGACGCGCTTGCGACCACGCCGCTCGCCTACCGCGACAAACTGTTAGACGGCCAGACATTCCTGATTTCGGGCGGTGGCAGCGGCCTCGGGCGCGCCATGGCCTACGTGGCCGCACGCCTGGGCGCCAATGTGATGATCTGCGGCCGCAGCATTGAGAAACTGCAGCAGACCGTTAGCGGGATCCGCGAGCGCGTCGGCCGCGACATTGCCTGCCATGCGATGAGCATTCGCGACCCTGACGCAGTCACCGGGCTCATCAACGCCACCTGGGATCGATTCGGCCGTATCGATACCCTGGTCAACAATGCCGGCGGCCAGTTCCCGCAGGCCGCCATCGATTTCTCGGTCAAGGGTTGGCACGCGGTCATCGATACCAACCTAAACGGTACCTGGTACATGATGCAATCGGCGGCAAAGCGTTGGCGCGACGCGGGCCTTGGCGGCAACATCGTCAATATCGTCGCCAATGTCTGGCGTGGCATGCCGCAGGTCGCGCATACCTGCGCGGCCCGCGCCGGAGTCATTTACCTTTCCAAGTCGGTCTCGACCGAGTGGGCGCCGCTCGAGATCCGGGTCAATTGCATCTCACCGGGCTCGATCGAATCGGCCGGCCTCAATGTGTACGATCACCACGTGGCGGATAAATTCCGCTACGCGAATCCCATGCACAAATTTGGCGATCCAATCGACATTGCGCAGGCGATGGTGTACTTGTCTGCCGCCACCGCCAAATTCATCACGGGCGAAGTACTGGTGGTCGACGGCGGTAATAATCAGGTCGGTGATGTCTGGCCGGGCGGCATCCCCGATTACTTCAAGGTCCCGGGTCGTTAGGAGTCTCCCATGCCAAATACTTTGTTGACATGCACACCCCGCGACGCCATGGCGCCCGAATGGCAACCCGCCTGGGACGCCATGAAAGGCTTGACTGGCGACGCCACTTTTATTGAGGCCTTCGCGCAGCGCCCTGACCTCCTGAACTTCGTGATGAACCAGTTCTACATGCCGGTTTTCTTCGGCGGCAAGGTCGACAATCGTTACAAGCAGCTTGCACGCCTGCGCCTCTCAATCAAGCATGGCTGCCAGACCTGCAACAAACAGAACGTGCCGGGGGCACTGTCGGCCGGCTTCACGCAGCAACAGGTTGCAGCCCTGGCGAACGATCAATTCGAGGCCTTTGCGCCAGCCGAACAAGCGGTGATCCACTATGCCGACCAGGTCGCGCTAACGAACATGGATGGCGATATGACGCCGCAGTTGTTCGCCCAGCTGCGCGCGCATTTCTCTGAGGGCGACATCCTGGAGCTGGGGACCGCGATGGCCATCATCTCCGGCATGGCCAAGCTTTCATTTGTACTGGGCGTGGTCGACAAGGAACCCTATTGTCCATTTGCCGCAACTGCGGCTGCGGCCTGATAAAGCGAGGAACCCACATGGCAGTGAATTATAAAGTCGATTGGCCGATGAACCTGGGCGCACCCAAGGACAGCCTCGAGGCCAAGCAACCGCCGGTCGATGACGGTCTCGATGTCCCCGATCCGTCGCGCTATTACTCGCGCGAGTTCATGGCGCTCGAGAACCAGCGTCTCTGGCCGCGGGTCTGGCTGTTAGCCGGAGTGATCAGCGATATCCCCGAGGACGGCGACTATTTTACGTTCGAAATCGGTGCCGAGGAAATTATCGTCGTTCGCCAGACCGACGGCGGCATCAAGGCGTTCTTCAATGTGTGCCCGCACCGGGGCAACAAAGTCTGCGTGAACGATCGCGGCAGTGTCGCGCAGTTCACCTGCACCTTTCATGGCTGGTCGTTCGGCACCGACGGCAAGCTCAAAGGCATCACCGATGAGCACACATTCAACAAGAAGCTGATCGCGCACCGGCCGGGCCTCAGCGAAGTTCGCTGCGATACCGTAGGCGGCATCGTTTTCATCAACATGGATGGCAAGGCGCCGCCGCTGCGCGAGTCTCTCGGGCTGCCAGCTGGCTATATTGAAATGTACGAAGTCGACAAGATGCATGTCGTGCATCACGTGCGCTCCGCCTGGAAAGCGAATTGGAAAACCGGCGTCGATGCATTCTACGAGACTTACCACCTGCCCCACGTGCATCCGCAAACGCAAACAGTGATGGAGGACTTTTCACAGTACGATCTCTATCCTAACGGTGCGAGCCGCATGATCGTCCCGATCTGCGTCAAATCGCATCGCGTCGACGACCAGGAGACGCTCGATCCCTACCTGCAGTTCATGCTGCAGGAAGGTGGCATCGACCCTGCAACCTTCAAGGGCAGTGCGCGCGACGTGCGCTATGCGATACAACTGAGCAAGCGTGCGCGGGCCCGGCGCCTGGGCCTGAAGCACTACGAAAACTTCAGCGACGGACAGCTAACAGACAGCTGGGCGACCGGCCTGTTTCCAAATGTGCAGATGGGCATGCATCCGGAAGGCGTATTCATCATGCGGTTCATACCGGATGCCGACGATCCAGAAAAGTTCTATTACGAAACCATGGTTCTCTATCGGCCGATCGACGATCCGACCGTGAATGTGCCGGCCTGGATGGGCCTGCCCGCAGGCACCGATTGCTCGGGCAAGGTACGCCCAGCGGTAATCCACGTCCCCGTCGGGGAAAAGCCGAACCTCGGCGATGTGCTCGACCAGGATTCCGAACTGCTGCCGGTGCAGCAAAAAGGCATTCGCTCGCGCGGTTTCAAGGGACCGCTGTGGGGCGAGCAGGAGCAGCGTGTGCGGCACTTTCACCGCGAACTGGACCGCTACATCACGGGCAATAAATAGCGGTGAACGGCAAAAAGAGACCGTGTCAGCGTGGCCGCGTTTCGATCCGGTTGACGTTCACGGTCTCAAAGACTGATTGATCGCGCTGGTTGAGCAGCTGGTAGCGCATTCTCGGTGTCGGCATGAAAATACTGGGGATCATAGCGTTTCGCAAAATCCAGCATATGCTCGCGCTGCTCGTCTAACAACAGATCCTCGTAATAACGTTTCAACATGTCATCACTGTAAGGGGACTCCCGTCATGACGCAACCGACCGAACAACGCCTGTGGCAGCTTGAGAGCCGCGTCGCGATCGACCAACTGGTCGCGCGTTATGGATTCGCAGTCGACAATCGCGACCTCGATACGCTCACCGACTGCTTCACACCGGATGCGACAGTCCGGTCGCTGGACAGCGTCATGAATTCCCAGGGACGCACCGCCATCATCGAGATGTATCGCGGCCGCTTCGCGGCACTGGGCCCGACATTTCACTTCACCCACGATCGCATCGTGGAATTCGATGCCGCGGACGCGCTGTCTGCCACCGGCCTCGTGGCCGCGCACGCGGAGGTCGTCCGCAACAGCGAGACTATGTTAGCCGCGATCCGCTACCAGGATCGCTACCGCCACGAATCGGGCCAATGGCGCGTCGCCGATCGGGTCCTCGGGTTCCTTTATTACACGCCGGCCGCGCAGTACGTGGACACGATGAAAAGCGCGCTGCGGCAACGCGCCTACGGTGATCAACGACCGGCGGACTGGCCGGAGGCGCTGGAATCCTGGCAGAGGTACCAGCGCAGCTGACTTAACCGCTTGCGGCGCCGGGCTTCTCGAGCACCACCTCGGCCGCGGCCGCCGTCACATCACCGACCAGCAACTCAAGTTCACAGTGAACGCGGTAGCCGCCCTCAAACCGTTCCGTGCGGATGATACGGCCACGCGCCTGCGCAACGGACGGCGCGTGCACCACCGACAGGAATCGACATTTGATACTGACCAGGTGCGCGGCCGGCAGCCGCCGCTGCAAAAAACTGACCAGGTACGCAAGATTCGCGGGTCCTGGATTCACCACCTGCGCCTGGCTGTGGTGCAGCGGATTGTCATCTTCCAGCAATTCCGACCAGCGCCGCACATCCGCGATCCGGACCGCAAATTCGAGCGGTTGCGAGAACGGATCAGCCTGGGCACTCACGATTCACTTCCCCGTGGAAACAACCAGGTCAGTTTGACGAGCGCCGCATCCCCGGGGCCGGAATCCCGCAGCGCGACCGTAAACTGCAACCGATCCAGCACACCCAACACACGGCTGGTACTTCGTACCAGATCGTCGATGACAACGCTCGTCGTGTAGTCACAGTCCGCCTGCAGTGGCCGCCGCAGCTCCAGCAGGCACTCACCTAACATCGGTCCGCGCGCCAGTTCGTAGTCGCACAAACGGCATAGTTCATCGATTGAAATGCCGAGTCCACGCAGCGCGGCCACGCAGGCGAAGACCGGATGAGTGACTGCGCCGGTTCCGGCGCACATGGCGTCGACGGCGCGGCACTCTTCCGGTGCAATGCGATATTTGCCGCCCGGCAATTGCCGGCCGCGGAGCCTCGCCGCCAGCGTTTCGATGTCAGGTATTGGCAGAGTCAGCTGTTCCGAAGAACCGTTCAAACATTCCACAAACGATACGCGCGCGTATCGACAAGAGCAACGCAGCAGCTGACACTATTGCAAGCAGGAACCCGCATTACAGTGGCCGCGCCGCCGGCATGACCGCGCAGTAGAGGACTCACCCGTGAACGCGAAATTCGAAACACTGGCCATCGAACGGCAGGGACGCGTAGCGATCCTGCGCATCAACCGGCCCGATAAAAAGAACGCGATGTCGCCGGATTTTTTTCGCGAATTGCCCCGGGCGCTGGAAGAACTTGACCGCAGCGGCGACACACGCGCCGTCGTCCTAACAGGTGCGGGAGACGCATTCTCGGCGGGTGGCGATATCCAGTCCTTTGACAGGCTCAACGATCTGGCGGACTACCGGGCGCAATTGCAGTTGGTGGAAAATGCCTTTCACTCGATCGAACGGGCCGAACTGCCGGTGATCGCCGCGGTCAACGGCATTGCCTATGGAGGCGGCACGGAGATCATCCTGTTCTGCGATTTTGTAGTCGCTTCGGAACAAGCGCGCTTTGCATTCAGGGAAATTCGCGTCGGGCTGCAACCCGGCTACGGTCTTGTGCGGGCGCTGGCGATTGGCCTGGTGCAGGAAGTCACGCCGCACGCAGATCTGCTGCCGAAAGCGCTCGAGATTGCGCAGCGCATCGCCGCCAATCCGGCTATCGCTGTCCGGGTTGGCAAGCACTTCGTCAACCGGTATCTGGGCGCAGACGGGCTGCGCGAGACCCAGGAACCGACCGCACTGCTGTTCTCGACGCCCGATCACAAGGAAGGCGTCAGCGCGTTTCTGCAGAAACGCGAACCCAACTTCAGTTGAGCCAGGGTTTACGGATCCGGCGTACCCGTGTCGGGCAGACCCTGCCCAAGTTCTTTGCGCGCGGCCGCCGCCATTGCCTGATACTTGGCGCGAAATTCATCCAGCGTCGTCTGTTCCAGTTCCTCGAGGTCCAGCAGCGCGTTGTGCGCGCCACGGGTAGCGCGGATCAACTCATCGAGCTTGATCTGGATGGCCTCGGTATCGCGGTTCTGGGTGTTCTGGATCAGAAACACCATCAGGAAGGTCACGATGGTGGTGCCCGTGTTGATGACCAGCTGCCAGGTATCGCTGTAGCCGAACAGCGGCCCGGTCACGATCCAGGTCGCGATCACCAGCATCGCTAACATGAACACTCGCGGGCGCCCGCAGAATCGCGCGGCATGTTTTGCGAACTGGGAATACCATGTGGCCGATTTCTTAGGCATACGATTTACCGATGTTTGTGAACCTGTCGGGCAACGTAACAGGGATTGCTACAAGTTCGTATTGCAAATGGCGCTCAGCGGGACAAACCTACTCTGGGGACATGATCGATGACTCTCAAGAGGGATTGAACATGAGCAGGCCGATGCAGCGGAAAAGACTCACCCGCCCGGACCCGGCGCGTGCCAAGCCGTCAAGCATGGACTCGCAGCTGGAGCCCGATTCCTTTGTGACGCGCGATGGCACCTTTATTGAGCCAGACGCCCGAAGCGCCATGATTGCCGAGACTGCTTACTACCGCGCTGAGAAACGCGGCTTTGACCCGGGCCACGAAATCAAGGACTGGCTGGAAGCCGAAGCGATTGTCGACGCTGAAATCAAGCGTGGCGACGCACCCACGGTGTAGGACGCGCTCAGTAATCGCGGTCGGAATCAGGCGCGGGGACGCTGCGACGGCGAACGCTGCGGAGGTTTCGGCCGATTAACAGCAGCGCGACAGTTGCGAACAACGCAAATACCCCGGCAGCCAGCGCGAATGCCAGCACGCGCTGGGTCTCCCACAACGCCAGGATGATGCCGAATACCGCAAAAAATACCGCAGCGACCACGAAACTCGCTGCGGCCATCGACAGTGCCAGCAAGGCAATCACGCGATGCGCCTCATGACGCCAGCCAGCCGCCAGTCGTTCCAGCCGCATTTCAATGGTGGACACCATGCTGCGCGCCAGGCGCCGCAAGGTCCGGCGCGGCAGGAATCCGCGGCGTTGTTCCCCGTCAGTCACGGCGATGCGCCATGTAGCCTAACAAAAACGCCACGGCCGCGGTCGCCCCGAGCGCGGCCGTGGGATTGTCATGCATATAGCGATCCGTGCGATCGATGCGTCGCTTGACATCGCCGACCACGTCCTTCTCGAAGTCGGCCAGGCGCTCCTTGGCGCTGCTCAGCCGTGAGCGCGCCGACTTCTGGGCGTCGCGCAGCGAATCAGTGGTCGCGTCAGCCCCTTCCGCCAGCAGGCTTTCGACATCTTCAATGAGTTCGGTGAAATCCTCGAGCAGCCGATGCTTGATTGAATCGCTCATAATCCACCTCCTTTTAGAGACTGATCTATCGTCCGTCGCGGCACATCGGGATAAACCACTATGCGCGCCACGGTACGGACACTGCGGTTAGCCGCCATGTTCAATGCACTTATTGGGGGACATTCTATTTCTGTACGGTGAGTTGGAGATCCCTGTATGGCCACAATCACCGCGTTGCAACATCCGAGACGCAACCAGGCAGCTGGCACCCGGTCGCGGGCGCTGCTCGAGAGGCTGCTGGCACCCGCCGACATCCGCCTGGATGGCAGGCGTCCCTGGGACATCCGTATCCTCGACGCCCGCATGCCGATGCGGGTCCTGACCCACGGTTCGCTGGGCGCGGGCGAGAGCTACATGGAGGGCTGGTGGGATTGCGAGCAGCTGGATGAAATGTTTGCGCGCGCGTTGCGGGTGCAAATCGACAGCCGGCTGGGATCGATGCATGAGGTCATCGCCGCCTTGCTCGCCCGGTTGCGCAATGCCCAAAGCCGGCGGCGCGCATTTCAAATCGGCGCGCGGCATTACGACGCCGGCGATGATCTCTACCAGCGCATGTTGGATCCGCGCATGATCTACAGCTGCGGCTACTGGCGTGACGCCACGGATCTTGAGACTGCGCAGCGACACAAACTGGACCTGGTGTTTCGCAAGCTGGGGCTGCGGCCCGGCATGCGGATCCTCGATATTGGCTGCGGCTGGGGTGGCGCGGCGCAGTACGCGGCAGAACGCTACGGCGTCACCGTCACAGGCATTACCGTCTCACACAACCAGGCGGAGACCGCGCGCCAGCGCTGTCGCGATCTGCCGGTCGATATCCAACTGGTCGACTATCGGGCCCTGACGGGCTTGTTCGATTGCATCTATTCGATCGGCATGTTCGAACATGTCGGTGCCAGGAATTACCGCCACTATTTCACCAAGGTGCGCGAGCTGCTGAAGCCCGACGGGTTATTTTTGCTGCATACGATTGGTGGCAACCGCTCAACTAACAGAACCGATCCCTGGATTGAAAAGTACATCTTCCCGAATTCAATGCTGCCGTCCATCGCGCAGATCGCCAGCGCCGCCGAACCCGATTGGGTGATCGAAGACTGGCACAGCTTCGGCCAGGACTATGACCGCACCCTGATGGCATGGCTAACGAAATTCGATGCCGGTTGGCCGCAAATCGCCCCGCAGTACGGCGAGCGATTTCTCCGCATGTGGCGCTACTACCTGTCCTCCAGCGCTGCCGCGTTTCGCGTCCGCAGCAACCAGCTGTGGCAGGTGCTGATGTCCCCCACTGGCATCGCCGGGGGTGCCGGCGAGGTCCGCTAGCGCGACCATAACTTGCATAATTAGACCGACGATCTTATCCTCTGGGGACCATGCCAGAGGCCAGCCAGCAGCCGCCGATCGACTTCTATTTCGACTTCTCGTCGAGCTACACCTACATCGGTTTGCCGCGGATCGAGGCGCTGGCGCTGCGCCACAGGCGGCCACTGAACTGGAAGCCCATTTCCCTGGGTGCCATCTTCAAGGAGCGCGGCCACGCGCCGCCCGGCAAGGACACCGCCAAGGGTCGCTACCAGCACCTCGACCTCATACGCTGCGCGGCCGAGCAGCACCTGGCCTTCCTGTCGCCGGCGGTATTCCCGTTCAACAGTATTCCGGCGGCGCGCGGATTCCTGTGGATGCAGTCGCTGCCGGCAAACCGCGCGGTCGATTACGCGCACCGCGTCTTTGACCACGCGTTCGCGGCCGGCGGCGACGTGGCCAACGTCGAAACCCTGTGCGACATCGCCAAAGACTGTGGCGCGGATCCGGCCGCCTTTGCGCTGGCCATTCAGTCGCCCGCGATCAAGGCACAACTGGTCGAACTGACCGCGGAGGCCAGCCGCCGCGGCGTCTTCGGCGCACCGACATTGATCTGCGATGGCGAGATGTTCTGGGGCGCCGATCGCCTCGAGCAAATGGATCGCTGGTTGTTCAAGTGACGCACACCGACCTCATCCACACGTACTACGCCGCCTGGGTGCGCGACGACCTGGAAGCGGTACTGGCACTGTGCACGGACGATGTCGTGGCCGTGAACGTGCCCATCGGCCCGGTGCGTGGCAAGCAGGCGGTCCGCGAATTCCTCACCAAGTTTGGTCGTGGCATGCAGCAGAAGCGCTACGCGGTCGAGAGGATCATCGAATCGGGCGACAGCGCGATGGTCGAAGGCGTGGAGCACTACGTCAAGGACGGCAAATCCGTCAGCCTGCCCTACATGTCCCGTTTCAAATTCCGCGATGGCAAGATTGCCGAGTGGCGTGACTACTTCGACCTGCAGACGGTTTTGCGCCAGCTGGGACTGCCTCTCGATGGCTCCCGCGCCTGACAATCCGCCCTGGTTCAGCGCCTCGGTGCCGGCGCGCGAGGATTGCGTGCTCAAGCACATGCTGGACGTGCGCGCAGCGCGCCATCCGCTGCGACGCCTGGCGCTGTTCGAGGACGGCAGCAGCTGGACCTATGCCGAGTGCCGGCAGCAGGTGCGTGCGGCAGCCGCAGCGCTGCAGCAGCGCGGCGTGCGCAAGGGCGACCGGGTGCTGGCGTGGCTGCCGACCGGCATGCCGATGGTTCTCACGTGGTTTGCTGCAAATTATCTGGGTGCGGTGTTCGTGCCGCTCAATACGGCCTATCGCGGCGCCGTGCTGGAGCATGTCGTCAATAACGCCGGTGGCGCTGTCATGGTGGCGCATCCCGAATTGACGGATCGCCTCGTGGGTCTGCAGGCACCAGCGCTCAAGCACGTTGTTAGCCCCGCGGCGTTGCAGGGCGACGAAGCGCGGCTGGATGACAGCGCCAGCATCGAGCACTGGGATATCCAGTGCATCATCTACACCTCGGGCACCACCGGGCCTTCCAAAGGCGTGCTGTCACCCTACCTGCAGCTATACACGACCGCAGTGGTCAATTACGGCTACCTGGGCGACGGCGAGTCGATGCTGGTCAACCTGCCGATGTTTCATGTCGGCGGCACCAGCCCGACATATTGCGCGCTGGTGCGCTCGGGCATGTTCTACCTGGTCGATGGCTTCAGCACCACGAAATTCTGGGACCAGGTGCGTAGCGGCAACTGCACGACGACCTCGGGCCTCATTGGCGTCATGGGTGCGTTTCTCGCCAAGGCGGAGCCTCGACCCGACGATCGCGACAATCCACTGCGCTATATCACGATGATGCCGATCAACGAACAGACCGTGCAGCTCGGTCAGCGCTTCGGCTTCGACTACATGTCGGGCTTCAACATGACGGAAGTCGCCTCACCGCTCGTCACGGAAATGAATACGCGCGTCTTCGGCGGTTGCGGTCGGGAGCGCAGCGGCGTCGAATGCCGCCTGGTCGATGAGCATGACATCGAAGTGCCGGTGGGCGCACCCGGCGAAATGATCGTGCGCACCGACCTGCCCTGGGCGATGAATGCGGGTTATAACGGCATGCCCGAAGCCACGGCAACCGCCTGGCGCAATGGCTGGTTCCACACCGGCGATCTGTTCCGGCGCGATGCCGACGGTAATTATTTCTTCCTGGACCGGATCAAAGACACGATACGGCGCCGCGGCGAAAATATTTCTTCGTTCGAAGTTGAAGCAGCCGTGCGCGGTCATGCAGACATCGACGAAGTCGTGGCCATTGGCGTCGCCAGTGAAATCGAGGAACAGGAAGTGCTGGTGGTCGTCACTGCCAAGCCAGGGCGCAGCGTTGATCCGCGGGGCCTGATCGAATTCCTGGTGCCGCGCCTCGCTTATTTCATGATTCCGCGCTTTGTGCGCGTGGTCGGCGAGATTCCGAAGACCGAAACTAACAAGGCCCGCAAAGTGGTGTTTCGGGAACAGGGGATCACCGCCGATACCTGGGACCGCGAGCGCGCCGGCCTGCAACTTCGTCGTGAACGACTGTGAGAAATACCGCTATGCGCAAATACACTGACCTCAATCCTAACGATCCAGCGGATCGTCCCTCCTGGGTCGACGGCATCGACAATCCCTACCTGCACGGACCCTACACGCCGGTGATTTCCGAGATCACCGCGGTTGATCTCAGGGCCTCCGAGGGTGAGATTCCCGCGGACCTATACGGCGCCTATTTGCGCAATGGCCCTAACCCGATCCTGGAGCCGCGCGGCGCCTATCACTGGTTTGACGGCGACGGCATGGTGCACGGCGTGTACTTTCGCGACGGACGCGCGAGCTACATTCGCAAATGGGTGCAAACGCGCACGCTGCACGAGGAAATCGCCAGCGGCAAGGTCGAGTTGTCTGGCGTGATGGGCCCGTTCGATCTCACACGCATTCAGGGACGCGAATCGGTGGCGATCAACCCGGACTACTGCAAAGACACTTCCAACACCACGCTCAACATGTTCAACGGCAAGCTGCTGTCGGCCTGGTATAACGCTGGGCGCGTATATCGCATGGACCCGCTGACGCTCGAAACCGAAGGTGAGGAAACATTCGGCGGCGCGCTGCGCACCACGATGAACGCGCATGGCAAGACCGATCCGCGCACCGGCGAGTACATCAATTACGACTACGGCGACTTCCAGTCATATCTCACGTACTACGTCGTGGCTGCCGACGGCAAGATGCGCCACCAGACGCGCGTCGACCTGCCGGGGCCGCGCCTGCCGCATGACACGACCATCACGCCGAATTTCACCATCCTGCACGATTTCCCGCTGTTTCATGACGCGGAGATGCTGCGGCGCTCAGGGCATCGCGTGGTGAAATTTCATCGCGACCTGCCGACGCGTTTTGGCGTGATCCCACGCTATGGCACGCAGGACCAGGTGCGCTGGTTCGAGTTCGAGCCCGGCTATGTGCTGCACATGGTCAATGCCTGGGAGGATGGCGACTGGATCACCATGGACGGCTGCTTCCAGCCCGACCCAACGATCCGCCGCAATCCCGAAGAGGGTCCGTTAGGTTCGATGCTGGCCTACCTGCGCTACACCGGCCATCTGCGCCGCTGGCGCATGAATCTGAAGACCGGCGAAAAACACGAACAACAGCTCGACGATCTGAACGTCGAGTTTTGCCTGCCCGACAGCTACCTGTATGGCGTCAAGACGCGTTATTCCTACCATCAGTTGATCCCGA
>JANLTW010000042.1:0-6528 GCA_031363155.1 Gammaproteobacteria bacterium
AAGCGCAGCACGTTGCGCGATTTCCAATAGACCTTTTTGATCTGGCCGTCACGGCCAATAACCGGATTGAGGCTCAGGATGTGTCCAGGCCATGCGGGGTCGGTTGCGTAGCTGCCGAACACGATATAGGTATCGCAGGCCCTGGCGAGCTCGCCAAGGCGCTTGGTTTCAGGTCCCGGAACCTGGATCGTGAATTTCAGTTTCTCGACGCGCGTGCCCGATGAGTAGCCGGTGAGCGGAAATTCGTTGAACAGGATGAAATCCGGTTTCTTGCCCTTGGTGCAGGCTTCGTTGATCCAATACGCCATGCGCTCGACGTTTTCCGCCAGCCCTTCGCGAGGTGACGGCGACTTCTGAATATTTTTTGGCGCATTCTGTACGACCTTGATGACAATGACGTCCTTGGCAAGCGGCAAGGACGCGTAGCTGCCGTCCGGCCGGACCAGCAGCGGGGTCTTGGACAGAGCGAATGCGCTCAAGCCCAAGGCACTTGCGATGCAGAAAACGATCGGCAGGCGACGAAACCGTGAAATTGACATGGCGTACTCCTGTGCATGCAATCTAACGCGGCGCAGGCCTGTCGTCGAATCTGTTCATGAAACATGACCAGTATGCAGGCTAAGGGTAGTCGGCGCTGAACTGCAGCCCGAGCTTGAGAAACAGGCCGCCCGACAGCAGCGCGACGCGGATGTGGAACAACCTGATCTCGGGATAAAACTCCAACACGCGTCGTCAGGAGCCGGCGCCCATGTCCTTGCGTGGTGCAATCCACAGTCGCAGCACAAACCAGGCGAGGATAATCGCGCCCACCGAAAATAGGGTGTCGCCCGGAACGCGCATCCAGACCAGCAGATGCATCAACGGACGGCCCATGAACTCGGCCGAGCGAGCATACCAGTAGCCATTTTCAAGCGCCGCCTGCAACTGCAGCACACCCATCGGCAACAAAGCTAACAACGCCATCAGCCCGATGCCCAGCATGCCGTAGACACCGAACAAGGCGGTGTGGCCATGCAGCGGTGTGAGATTCAGGCCCTGCATGTAGTAGAGCGCAAGTGGCGTGTTGATCAGGAATCCGAACAAGCCTGCACCGACCAGATTCCAGAATGACACAGCCAGGAAAAACAGAATCGGCCAGCGATAGCGCGTCATCCACGGCGTCGCACGGCTGTGCGACCAGGTGTCATAGGCCTCAAGTCCGATCAGCGCCAACGGAACCACTTCGAGTGCCGAGAACGACGCGCCCAGCGCGAGGACCGCAATCGGCGTACCCGCCCAATACAGATGATGGAAAGTTCCTAACACGCCGCCGGCCATGAAGACAATGGTTGCGAACAGCACGTTAACGGTGGCGGTGCGCGCACGCACCAGCCCCAGCTTCACAAACAGGAAGCTGATGACAGCCACAGCAAAGACTTCGAAGAAACCCTCGACCCACAGGTGCACCACCCACCAGCGCCAGTATTCGACCACCGACAGATGGGCCCGCTCGCCCCACATCAATCCGGCGCCATAAAAGAGCCCGATCGCAACGGTCGACAGGAACAGCAGCCCAACGATGGACGCCATGTCGTCCTTGCGGCGCAGCGCTGGCCACAGCGCCCGGCCCACCAGCGTGAGCCAGATGATGAGCCCCAGAAACAGGAAGATCTGCCAGAAGCGGCCGAGGTCGACGTATTCCCAGCCCTGGTGACCAAACCAGAAGTTGTTAGCCAGGCCGAGCTTCTGCATCACCGCGAACCATTGGCCGGAAAAAGCGTCAACGACAATGATCAACAGACAGGCGAACAGCACGTTCACGCCGAGCCGCTGAAAACGCGGCTCGTGGCCGGATATGGCCGGCGCAATATAGAGGCCGGTCGCCAGCCAGGCTGTGGCAATCCACAACACGGCGAGTTCCGTATGCCAGCTGCGCGTATTCGAATACGGCAGGAACTGTGAGATCTCGAAACCGTAGAAATCGCGCTCGACCTGGTAGTGCGCCGTGATCGCGCCTAGCAGAATCTGCACCAGGAACAACGCCATGACCAGCCAGAAGTACTTGGCGGTGGCGCGCATGGACGGCGTGATCGCGAGACCGTGCAGCGGATCGGACGCCGGTGGCACCAGCCGCGGCTCCTTGCCGTGATAGGCCGCGTAATGCCAGGCTAACAAGCCAATGCCCGCGACCATGAAAAGGATGCTGAACACCGTCCACAGGAAGGTGCCAGCGGTCGGCGTGTTGCCAACCATGGGATCGTAAGGCCAGTTGCTGGTGTAACTGGCTTTGGAGCCGGGCCGATCGGTGACCGCCGACCACGAGGTCCAGAAGAAGAATCCTGTCAATGCGCGCCGGTGCGCCGACGTGTCGACCGTATTGTCGCGCATCGCATAGGTCTCGCGCAGCTTCGTGGTCGCAGGATCATTGCTGAAAAGGCTTTCGTAATGGGCCACGACCGCACTGATCGCCTGCGCGCGATCATCCGACACGGTGATGGTTTGGTTGTTCGCGTCATAGGTGTTAGGTCGCAGGGCCTCGCGCAAACGCAACTTGAGCACTTCCTGATCGGCGGCACGCAAGGTGGCGAATGCCGCGCTGAATTCGCGCTGTGACCAGACGTCGAGCAATGCATCGGCTTCGCGGTGCAACCAGTCCGCGCTCCAGTCAGGCGCGACCAGCGCGCCATGGCCCCAGATCGATCCCAGCTGCTGTCCGCCGAACGACTGCCAGACCTGTCGGCCGGTTTCCATGTCGTCACGGGTGTAAAGAACCTGACCACTTGCAGTGACAACACGATCCGGCATGGGTGGCGCCGCGCGGTAGACCTCGCCTCCCATCCACAGCAGCACCGAAAAGGTAATGCCCAACAGCAGGCCGAGCCCTATCCACAGACGTTTGATTTCCGACATCGCAGTTCTCCCACAGGTATCCGCTATCAGAAATCCTAGGCCGCGGCCTGGCGCGCCGCCCTGATCTGGATCAAAAGCCGTGCGGGTATTCGGAAACTACGCATGCAGCACGTTGCTGGCCAGGACACGCAGCGCAACTGGGTCGATGAACTCGATGTCTCGGCCGCCAGTCGCAGATAGTTGGCAATATCCGCCCGCGGCATCGACAGTCGCAAGGCCGTGGCGGAAAATCCGCGTGCCGCAAAGCGATCCGCCAGTGTGACCAGGTAGGCAGCCACGCGTTCTTCAGCGGTGAAATCGCCGGCCAGTAAGGATGCCGTGCCAATATCCTTGCTCAGCAGCCGGAATAGCTGCCGCTGAATTCCCGGTATCCGGGCCGCCAGGGTTGCGAGCGCCGGAAATGAAAAGCGGCACAGGTATACAGAGTCCAGTGCGATGCCATCGCAGGGGTACTGGTCCGGGTGAATAGCGTTCAACCCAACCATCTCGCCCGGCAGGTAAAACCCAAGCACCTGCTCACGCCCAAGGGTATCGACCACACGGGTCTTGACCGTGCCGCCGCGCACCGCGAATATCGCGCTGAAAGAGTCGTTAGCACGAAACAGGTACTCGCCTTCCCGAAATGGCCCAACATGCTCGACCAGGCAATGCAGCGCCTGCAGCGTGGACTTGTCGTAACCGTTCGGCATGCACACTGCGCCGAATGCGCAGGTCGAGCAGAACTTGACCTCGCTGCCGTCGTCCGGGAACGCTGCACTGCTTGTCGGCGTGGTGCGCGCCGTTTCGAGACCGTCGGCATCTCAGGGTTTATCCTGCCGGGTTTCGATGACGGGCCGTCGCCATCGAAGACCAGGCGCACGACGGTGCGGTCGCGCGCCAGTTACGGCGCGAGGATCTCCACGTCCCGATACAGGCGCTGCAAAATGGCCTTGGCACCTAACTCAGGCAAACACACCTGCAACATGATGTCGCGCGGAATCGGGTCCTGATTACTGACCTGAATAGCGTGCCGGAAGTCCGCCTCGCCCGTGTTTCCACCTCTGGGCCCTCAAACTAGGCCAGGTCCCGGCGATTGGCATTGACCGAGATCAATCGCGTGCGCAATAGTGACAACTGGTGCCGGTCAAGTTGTCGGCGACAGGGATACTTGTCATGAATGTCGTAGCGCAAAGGCCGGCTAACGCCGTCCAAAACGAAACCTGGGACTCGGGAGCCAAATTCTTCGTGGTGATGAGTGCGATCTCCGCTGGGCTGATCTTTCTCGGTTTTGCTCCATCCTTCTATTTGAAATCAGTCATCCACGCCCCGCCACCGTTGTCGCCCATGTCGATCACGCATGGCGTGGTATTCACGGCCTGGACTTTGCTATTCCTCACGCAGGCGGCATTTATCGCCTACAGGAAACCAGCGCCGCATCGCCAGCTCGGCATCCTGGGGGTCATCCTGTTTGGCGTGGTGCTGACCCTCGGCTACGCGACAGGCGTCAACGCCGGACATCTTGGCCATGCCCCGCCGGGCTCGCCGCCACCGTTAGCATTCATGGCGCTGCCGTTGATCGGCATAACAGGGACGCTGTTGATTTTTAGCCTCGCGGTCTGGAACCGGCGCCGCAGCGACTGGCACAAACGGCTGATGCTGGCATCGTTGTTTACTTTCACGAGTCCGGCTGTTGGCCGCCTGACTATTCCCGCGGGCTATGGCGAACATGCGACCACGATTGCCTTGACCGTGGCCGAGTTGTTACTGGTCGCAGCCATGATCCACGACTACCGCACTAACAAGCGCGTTCACGCCGCCTACTGGTTGAGCGCCATCGTCATGCTGACGGTTCAGCTCAGCGTCTACTGGGCGTACGGCAGCCCGACGTGGATGGCATTCGCCACGGCCATCACCCAGGGCTGATCGACTTAGGCGAAACCGTGCCTGGCTAACGGCAACGATCGCACTCGCCGTTGCGTCAAAGCGAATATGCCGTTGCAGATGGCCGGCGCGATTAGCGCTGTTGCTGGTTCGCCGATGCCGCCGGGATCGGCGTTGCTGTCGAGAACATAAGTTGAAATCTTCGGGATTTCCGGCATCCGCAGCAGGCGATAGCGATCGAAATTGGTCTGCTGCACGCGCCCATTCTTGACGTCGATCTGACCCCACAACGCTGCGGTCAGCCCGAACAACAAGGCGCTTTCCACCTGCGACTCGACAATCGTGGGGTTGATGACCTGGCCGCAATCTAGCGCGCAGTGCACGTGATGCACTTTCAACTTGCCGTCGCTGATCGAAACCTCGGCCACCTGCGCCATGTAAGTGCCGTAGCCTTCCATCAGCGCCACGCCGAATCGATGGCCCTTCGCGGGCTTCGCATAATGAGCTTCCTCGGTGGCGGTCTTCAGCACTGCGGCGAATCGAGGTTGCTTGGCCAGCAGTGACAGGCGATACGCGACCGGATCCGCACCCGCAGCGAACGCGAGTTCGTCCATAAAGGACTCGGCGACAAAACAATTGAGCGCGTGGCTGACCGAGCGCCAGTAGCCGACATTGATGCCGATTTCATGGCGCTGATAGCTGACGCGCACGTTAGGAACGTCATACGGATAATTGGTCGCGGCCTCGATCGCAAACGGATCGACCGCTTTCTCCACAACGCCGGGAAACATGCGCGCCGTAATCGACGGACTGGTCAGGTGAATATGCCAGGCCGCAGGCTTGCCATCCTTGCCTAACGCGGCCGCGACTTGATTGAAAGCAGGTGGCCGATAGGCGTCATGCGTCATGTCGTCTTCGCGTGTCCAGAGAATCTTTACCGGCTTGCCCGATGCCTTGCTGGCTTCAACCGCCGCCGGAATGAAATCCACCTCCAGCCGCCGGCCGAACCCGCCACCCAAAAACGTGGTGTGCACGCGCACCTGCTCAGGTTTCAGCCCAGCGGCGCTCGCCGCTGTTGCCTGCGCAACCTGCTGGATCTGCGTGGGCACGTAAAGATCGCAACCGTCAGCGGTCACGCTCGCCGTGCAGTTCTGCGGCTCAAGAGTCGCGTGCGCCAGCAACGGGAGTTGATAGTCCGCCCGCAGCACTTTCGCGCCCGACTTGGCGCCGTCGGCCAGCGTCTTGAGCGCATCGCCATCATTGCGCGCCTCCTGACCGGCGCCCGCCGCCGCGGCGCGCAGGCCCCGCCACATCGTGGCCGTGTCGAGGCTTTTGTTAGCACCGCCGTCCCACTCGATGCTGAGCCTGTCACGAGCGCGGCGCGCGCGCCACCAGCTGTCCGCCAGCACCACCACACCGGTCGAAGTGAGGATGACGTCCTTGACGCCCGGCATGGTCCTGGCCTTGGTGGCATCGAAACCCTTCGCCTTGCCACCTAACACGGGCGACTGGGCAAGTGCGCCGTAGAGCATGCCATCGAGCCGCACGTCGATGCCGAATTGCGCGCTGCCATCGACCTTGGCTGGCGTGTCGAGGCGCGCATGCGGCTTGCCGATGACCCGGAAATCCTGCGATTTACGCAGCGCTACGTCCTTGGGGACCGGCAGCTTACCGGCGGCCTCGGCCACCGTGCCAAAACTGAGTCGCTGCCCGCGCGGCGAGACCACCTGGCCGTCCTCGGCGCGACACCCGGTCGTGGCAATGCCCCATTCATTGCAG
>JANLTW010000044.1:0-1847 GCA_031363155.1 Gammaproteobacteria bacterium
GCTCCGACTGGGTCAGCGCGCTGTAAGCGACCCCGCGTACACGCAGCGGCCGCACATCATCGAGCAATTGCAGCAGCAATTTGCAGCGCGCGTCCTCCGGGAGCTGCGCGTAGTCGGGCTCCAGCCGCGCCCGCTGCAGCAACTCGCCGACCACCGCCGCATGCACATCGCTGTTCTGGCGCAGATCGAGCGTTGCCAGGTGAAAACCAAATACCTGCACTGCGCGCAACAAGGGTTGCAGCCTGAGCAGGCACAAACCCTCGCCATGGTGCTGGCGCAGCGATGTTTCGACGATGCGCAGATCGGCCAGGAATTTGTCCGCGCTGGCATACGCGGGCAGCACCGTCACCGCGCGATGCAGTGACACCGCGCCGGTCAGCTCCTGCAGCGTCGCGGCCAGACGCGAATACACACCAATCAGCGCGCGTCGATACGGCTCGTCCACGCGATGCTCGTTGGTATCGGCGGATCGACCTGCCAGTGCCTGCAGTGCCGGCGTCACCGGCACCAATGAAGTCGACATCGATAATTCAGTACCCAGCGCATTGACTTCATCAAGGTAGTAGCGCAGCGCCGTCTCAGCCTGGCGCGACAGTGCGCGATTCAGCGTGACCGCGGTCACGTTAGGGTTGCCGTCGCGGTCGCCACCGATCCAGTGGCCGATGCAGAGAAACGGCGCGACCTCGCGACCGCCCAGCTCGCGCTCGATGTCGGCATACAGCCGCGGCACCTGGCTGAAGAAAGTGGCTTGATAATAAGACAAGGCATTTTCAATCTCATCCGCGACGCTGAGGCTCGCGGTGCGCAACATGCGTGTCTGCCACAGTTGCGTGACGCGTGCGCGCAAGGCCAGTTCGTTGTCCTGGCGTTCGCGCGACGTACGCAATTGATCACGGCCACCGATCAACTCGGCGATGCCGCGCTCGGCATCGAGAATGCTCTTGCGCTGCACTTCGGTCGGATGCGCCGTCAACACCGGCGACAGGTAGGCGTTTTTCAGCAGTTTGGCGGCGACCTCGCTGCTGATGCCGGCGTGCTGCAGGCGCTTGAAGGCGTGCGCCAGCGAACCAGCCTGCGTGTGCCCGAGCTGTTCATGGTGGAGGCGGCGCCGAATGTAGTGCCGGTCCTCGGCAATGTTCGCAAGGTGCGAAAAATAGCTGAAGGCGCGAATCACGCTGACCGTCTGTTCGTTGCTCAGATTGCGCAGCAGACGATCGAGCGTGCGGCCGGCCGTGGTCTTGCGCTTCAGGCGATATTCCACCGACAGAATCCGGATGCGCTCGATCAGCGCGAACGCCGCGCTGCCGTCCTGCTCGCGTATCACATCGCCCAGGATCCGGCCTAACAACCGGATGTCTTCCACCAATGGACGGTTCTTGGCGGCGGCGGCACTGGTCACTGCACGTTTTCGATCTTCACTACACACAACGCGCGGCTACTCGGTCCGCAGCGCATCGACCGGCTGAAGGCCGGCGGCGCGCACTGCGGGCAGCACACCGGAGATGAGTCCGATCAGCACCGCGATCACTTCCGCCAGCAGCGTGTAGCCAAGTTCAATATGCACCGGCAACGCCGGCACGAGAGCCGACAGCAATAACGCGATGCCGATGCCGACGATCAAACCGCCGAGGCCGCCAATCGCTGATAACAGAATCGCTTCGCCCAGGAAGAACTTCAGGATGCTGCGCTGGGTCGCGCCGAGCGCGCGCAGCAGGCCGATTTCCCCGGTGCGCTCGCGCACCGCAATGGTCATGATCGTGAAAATCCCGACGCCGCCTACCAGCAGCGAGATGCCGCCCAGCGCGCCCACCGCGGCGGTCAGCACGCCAAGAATATTGCCGAGCGTA
>JANLTW010000061.1:0-12205 GCA_031363155.1 Gammaproteobacteria bacterium
CGATCGCCTGGTCGCGGTGGGTGAGCGCGGCCACATCCTGTATTCAGACGATGACGGCAAGACCTGGACGCAATCGGATGCGGTACCGTCGCGCACCATGCTGACTGCGGTCACCTTTGCGAACGGTAATGAAGGTTGGGCAGTCGGGCATGATGAAATCATTCTGCGCACCCAGGATGGCGGCAAGAACTGGCTCGCCGCGAATTACCGGCCCGAAAACCAGCAACCACTGCTGGATGTCTGGTTTGAGAATGCCAGTCACGGGCTCGCGGTCGGCGCCTATGGTTCCATGTACGAAACCCGCGACGGCGGGCGGACCTGGGTCGCCAGGAAGTTGTCGTACCAGGCGCTGCCCAAACCCAAAGACGCGAGCGCTGACGACATTCCGCCTGACTACCACCTCAACCGGTTAATCGCCGCCGGTTCACGTTTGTTCATTGCCGCCGAAGCCGGACAGTTGTTCCGTTCGGATGACGGTGGTGCGAACTGGCGCCAGTTGCCATCACCGTACAACGGATCCTTGTTCGGTCTGTTAGCACTGAATGCCGATGAGATCCTGGCCTTCGGCCTGCGCGGCAACCTGTTTCGCAGCACTGACGGCGGGCAAAGCTGGCAGTCGGTGGCCAGTGGCGCAACCGCGATGCTGACCGACGGTTTTGTGCGCGCCGACGGCACGCTGGTGCTGGTTGGTTTGTCCGGGACTGTGCTGACCAGCAAGGATCAGGGCGCCAGCTGGATCTTGCACCAGCAGGCGGATCGCAAGGGCATCTCGGCGGCCTTGCCGGTGGCGGGCGACGACATGGCCGTGGTCGGTGAATCCGGCGTGCATCGCATCACAGTGGCGGGTAAATAGTCATGGCAGGCGTAGCTAACACGGAAAGTAATTCAGCATTCGCCTTGCGGATGGAGAAGATCATATTTGCGCGCCGCAGCCTGGTCATCGGGCTGTTTGCGCTGGTCACGATCATCATGCTGGCCATCCTGTTGCGCGGACTGCGCATCGATGCCTCGTTCACCAAGCAATTGCCGTTGCAGCATGAGTACATGCAGACCTTCAGCAAGCACCAGGTGGAGTTCGGCGGTGCCAATCGCGTCCTGATCGCGATCGTGGCGCGCGACGGCAACATGTTTCAGGCAGATTTCTTCGCCGCGCTGAAGAAAGCCACCGACGAAGTGCTGGTCATGGATGGCATCGACCGGGGCCGGGTGCAGTCGCTGTTCACACCTAACGTTCGCTACATCGAGGTGGTCGAGGACGGCATCCAGGCGGGCAATGTCATCGATGCGGAATTCCAGCCCACGCCCGAATCCATGGCACGGGTGCGCGAGAATATCCTGAAGGCGGGTATCGTCGGGCGGCTGGTTGCCAACGATTTCTCGGGCGCGCTGGTCAGCGCCATCGTGCTGGAAAAAGACGCCAACGGTAAACCGATCGATCCGATCGCCGTGGCCGAGCAACTCGAGCGCAGAGTCCGCGATGTCATCCAGAGCCATAGCGTCGATGTGTCGACCAAGGCGGCGGGCATGGACGTGCACATGATTGGCTTTGCCAAGGTGGTGCACGATATCGCGCAGGGCGCGACCTCGGTCGTAACGTTTGCAGCGGTGACAATCTTACTGACACTGCTGTTCGTCTGGATCTATTGCCAGTCGATCCGAGTAGCGCTGGTGCCGGTGGTCTGTTCGGTGATCGCTGTCATCTGGCAGCTCGGCACACTGGTTGTCTTCGGCTACGGCATCGATCCTCTGGGTCTGCTGGTGCCATTCCTGATTTTTGCAATCGGCGTCAGTCACGGCGTGCAGAAGATTTCGGCTGTGACCGATGCGGCGCTGGAAGGCCTCGGCCCGGAACAGGCGGCGCGGCGCACCTTCCGGCAGTTGCTGTTGCCCGCGGTGGTCGCGCTGTTAGCCGACCTGGTCGGCTTCATCACGATACTCTATATCCCGGTGCAGGTGATACGCGAAATGGCCATTACCGCCAGCATCGGCGTGGGCATCGTGATCCTGACCGATCTGGTGTTGCTGCCGGTGCTGGTGTCCTTTGTCCGGTTCGACGCAGGCTATCGCGACCGGGTTGCGCGCCGGCAGGATCTGCTGCGCGGCTGGTGGGCCAGGCTCTCCGTCATCACGGAGCGCCGCCCGTCTGCGGTCATCATTGGTGTTGCCATCGTGTTAGCAGGCCTGGGCTGGTGGAAGGGTCGTGAGGCCGTAATCGGTGATGCGTCGGTCGGAGTGCCGGAGCTGCGGCCGGAGTCGGTTTATAACCGCGACAGCGATCTCATCACTTCCAAGTTCTCCATCGGCGTCGACATCCTGACGGCGATCGTCGAGACCAGGGAACCTGCCTGCGTCAGCTACGAGCTGATGAAATCCATCGACAATTTCTCCTGGCATATGCAGAACGTCGACGGCGTGCAGCAGGTGATTTCACTGCCCTATGTCGCCAAGCAGGCGATTGCAGGCTGGAGCGAGGGCGCGTTGAAATGGCGCGAGATCCCGCGCGAACCGAGTCAGCTGACACAGTCCACCCGCTATATCGAAACGAGTACCGGGCTGTTGAATGCCGACTGCAATGTCGTACCCGTCATGATGTTCCTGCGCGACCACAAGGCCGCCACCATCGAGCGGGCGGTCGCAGCAGTCAAGGACTGGCGCGCTGACAACATTGCCCCGGGCGCGGAATTTCGCCTGGCCACCGGCAACGTGGGTGTCATGGCGGCGACCAACGAGGAAGTCGAGCGCACGGAATTCCCGATCCTGTTTGGCGTGTTTGCCGCTGTCATTCTGATGTGCCTGCTGACCTTCCGCTCGGTGACCGGCACCGTGCTGGTGTTCCTGCCGCTGGCGCTGGTGTCGGTGCTCGCCTATGCGGTGATGGCCATGGCGGGCATCGGGCTGAAAATAAGCACACTGCCGATGGTGGCGTTAGGCGTCGGCATCGGCGTTGATTACGGCATCTACCTTTTCAGCCGCATGCAGCAATACCTCAAGGCCGGTGACAGCGTGCGAGTGGCCTACGAAAAGACCATGAAGATCACCGGCGCGTCGATCATTTTCACCGGCATCACGCTCGCCATCGGCGTGGTCACCTGGATTGCATCGCCGCTGCAGTTTCAGGCTGACATCGGCCTGCTGCTGACTTTCATGTTCCTGGTCAACATGATCGGCGCGATTATCCTGATTCCGGCGCTGGCGGCCTGGCTGGTGCGGCCACCGCGACCGCCGGAGGTGGACCTGGGGCCGCCCGCCACGCGCTTTCGCGAATGACGCCCGACGAATTTCGTCAGCACGGCCATGCGCTGATCGACTGGATAGCCGACTATCGCGAGCGCCTGGCGCGCGGTGAGTTCGCGGTCCTGCCGCAGCGCGAGCCGGGTGCCTTGTTAGCCAGCCTGCCCGTGGCGCCGCCGGCCGAAGCTGAATCCTTTGCGGACATCGCTGCGGACCTCGAGCGCCTCATACTGCCGGCCTGCGGCCACTTTCAGTCACCGGATTTTTTCGGCTATTTTCCCAGTAACGGACTGTTAGCTTCGGTGCTGGGCGATCTCGCGTCCAGCGGGCTTGGGCAACTGGGCCTGAACTGGCAGGCGAGCCCCGCGCTGACGGAACTCGAACAGCTGGTGTGCGACTGGTTGCGACAGATGACAGGCCTGGATAGCGCCTGGAAAGGTGTTATTCAAGACACCGCTTCCACTGCAACATTGGTGGCGCTGATTTGCGCACGCGAACGAGCGACGCAATATGCGGCCGCGCGCGGCGGGCTGCAGTCGGTCACCCGGAAACTGGTGCTGTATGTCAGCGGGCAGGCGCATAGTTCGGTGGAAAAAGCCGCCTTGTCTGCAGGTTTCGGCCGCGAGCAGCTGCGGTTAATCCCGACGGACGCGCAATTCGCGCTGCGCGCCGAAGCGCTGGCAGCGGCAATCACCGCCGACCTGGCGGCCGGCCTGCAACCCTGCGCGATTGTCGCAACCGTGGGGACCACCGCGACCACTGCCATCGATCCGGTCGCCGAGTGCGCCCTGTTAGCTCGAAAACACGGACTGTGGCTGCATGTGGATGCGGCGCTGGCCGGTTCGGCGATGATCCTGCCCGAGTGCCGCGCTCTGTGGCGCGGCGTCGACGGCGCGCACTCGCTGGTGGTGAATCCGCACAAGTGGCTGGGCGCGGCGTTTGATTGCTCGGTGTATTTCGTCCGCGACCCGGAGCACCTGGTACGCGTGATGTCGACCAATCCCAGTTACCTGCAGACCGCCGCCGACGGCAGGAGTCCCAACTATCGCGACTGGGGCATTCCGCTGGGCCGGCGCATGCGTGCGCTGAAACTCTGGTTCCTGATTCGCGAGCAGGGTGTGTCGGGCCTGCAGGCGCGGCTGCGGCGTGATATTGCGAACACCCAGTGGCTGACTGCGCAGGTTGATGCGGCGGAATCCATGACTGCCGGCTGGCGGCGCCTGGCGCCGGTGCCGCTGCAGACGCTCGCGCTGCGGCACGAACCGCCCGGTGTCGATGTCGACGCGCACACGCAGGAATGGGTGCAACGGATCAACGGATCGGGTGCGGCCTATCTGACGCCCGCGAAGCTCGATAATCGCTGGATGGTGCGGGTTTCTATTGGCAGCGCGCTCACCGAGCGCGCGCATGTGGAAAAATTGTGGGCGCGCATGCGCGCCGCCGCGGAACATCATTGTTAGTTTTTCGGGAGAGCTGGTTATGAAACGAAAGAATCTGCTGACCGTCGTCCAGGCATGTGGTCTGTGTTGGGCGGGTATCAGCCTGGCGCAGCAGCCACCGGACTTCAGCAAGGTCGAACTCAAGGTCACCAAGGTGACGGACAACATCTACATGCTGTCGACGCCGGTGGCGGGAAATATCGGCGTGTCGATCGGCGACGATGGTGTTGCGATCATCGACGATCAGTTTGCGCCGCTGGCGCCGAAGATTCGCTCAGCCATCGCGTTGCTGTCGGACAAGCCGATCCGCTTTGTCATCAACACGCACTGGCACGGCGACCACACCGGCGCTAACGAGTCTTTCGGTCGCAATGGCGCCGTCATTGTGGCGCAGGGCAATGTGCGTAAGCGCATGTCGGCCAGGCAGATTGGCTCCCTCTCCGGGCGCGAGACGCCCGCCTCACCGGACGGCGCACTGCCGATCATCACGTTCGCCGAATCCGCGACGCTGCATTACAACGGCGATGATCTGGAAGTCACGCATCTGCCAGCCGCGCATACCGATGGCGATGTCGTCATTCGCTGGCGCAAGGCGAACGTTTTGCACATGGGCGACAATTTTTTTGTGGGCGATTACCCGTTCGTCGACAACAACAGCGGCGGAACCTACTTGGGGCTGATCGCGGCGGTCGAGTGGGCGTTAGCCGGCGTCGACAACGACACCCGGATCATGCCGGGCCACGGTCCGTTGTCTAACAAGAAGGGACTGCAGGAGTATCACGACATGATGGTCATGGTACGCGAGCGCATCCTGAAAATGATCAAGCAGAGGAAAACCCTGGAGCAGGTGGTCGCCGCCAAGCCGACAGCGGATTTCGATGCGAAGTGGGCCGGCAATTTCTGGAAGCCGGATCAGTGGGTTGCAAGGGTGTATACGGATTTGCGACGCACGGCAAAAACTCTACGCTAACAAACTAACAACAAAGGCCAGCGCAACGCAGACTGCGCCGCACGCCAACACCAGCACGGCAGCCGCTGCGCAATCCTTGACCATGCGAATGTCAGCGTGAAGGTCTGGATGGAGACGATCTATCAGGCGCTCCAATGCCGTATTGAAAAGCTCAGCGGCTAGGACCGCGGCGATCGCAAGGATGATTAGCGCCCACCAAACGGCCGGCGGCCGTAGAGCGACCAGCGCCATCAGCACCAGGGCGGCAACGGCTAGCTGCGTTCGCAGACTCCGCTCGCTACGGACGCCATGTTTGAGACCCGCTAGCGCGAATCCAAGTCGCGTGAGAAACGATTGATTCTTGGTGAGATTCATTGTCAGTACCCTCAGTCGAGGTCGACGGAGAAAGTCACGATAGCACCGCGATCCAAAGGCGCCACCCAAACTGACAGTTTCGATTGGTTTTCCCGGCTTCGGTTTGCAACGAAACGCCCAGTGGCAATTCCCAGCGCAGCACCGGCCACGGTGTCCGATAGCCAATGCGCGCCACTATCCATTCGTCCATAGGCCGTCGCACCAGCCAGTCCGTACGCGAGCACACGCCAACCCCATTGCTCGCGTGGCATTTCGTCCGCGAACACCTGTGCGGCAGCAAAGGCCGCGGTCGTATGCCCGGATGGAAAGCTAGCGCCATTCTTGCCGAAGCGACTCGGCGACGCCGTTGCGTTGGGTCGCTGGCGCCCGATAAGTGTTTTCAGTGCCAGCGAGCTCAGGGAACCGAGTACCACTGCCTCGCCCATGTCCCAAGCGGTGTTGGTGGTCTGTTGGTCGTGGCGCAAAATACCCATCGCAAACGTACCGACCAGCATTGCCGCCAACGGAATTGCATCGCCCACCGAACCGGAGTTTGCTTTGATCGAAACTCCGTTCGGGGCCAAATGGTCACGCACCGAGTTGTCGAGTGAATAGGCCGCCGCGATACTGACGACGGCGCCACCTGCCCAACGCCAGTCCGTGCTGTCCCAGTGCAAGGGCGCGGCGACATAATCCTTGGCATCAGTCCAATAATCGGCGGGGGATTTGGCCAGCGCGCTGTTGCCATACAGCGCTTGGCACAACAGCGTTAGCAACAACGGCAAACGTGTTTTCATACGATCGCACGGACGTTACACATCAGAAGCGGCGTTTGGTTTCGACCACAAATTGCACGTTTTTGATGGATGAATCGCCATCGAGAGGAAAGGCGACATCGATGTGCAACAGTTTGCCCAAGGCCGATCGGCTGTTGCCCAGGCGCAAGCCGAATCCGACATCTTTCAGCAGGCCCTGCGACCGCGTCGCGAGCGGATCCCTGCCCCAGGTTTGACCCATGTCGTAAAACACGGCGCCGCCGACATTGAATAACTGGAACGGGAACCAGTTGGTAAAGACGCGCTGCTCTGCCGTAGACAGCCAACGGCCAGCCCCGGCCTGATAACGCAACGGATAGCCGCGCAAGCCATTGTCGCCGCTGTCGGCATCGAACAGTTGCCGTGATTCAAAGCGAATTTGTCCGACGCGCGCTCGCGCGGATTCGAGTTGCGCATCCGACAGCAAGCCCGCTGGTCGCGCGTAGTCTGTCGCCACGGTCTTGACGGTCAACTTGGGCAGCAAACGTGCGTCAGCCGCGGCAGCGCCAAGCAATGTGGCGCAGCCTGCAGCAACCCACAACCGCAATTTCCGGCAACGGCGTTTCTGTTCGTTCATTGGTCGTTAGACACTAGCGTCGTCAATCCGTCGCCCCTTAGTCGCGTACCGGTTCAGGCAAAGCGCTGACTCGGATCGCGTTGTCGGTAAGTTCCGATTGCAGGGTGGTGGTCGCCATCACGGCCGACAAGGTTTCCATCAAGGTAAGCCCTCGAACCGAGCCGTGCGAGCGGATTTCCGCCACGCGCGCGTGAGTTGCCGCATCCACCAGTACCAGCCTGCGGCCCGATTCCCGGGCAACCCAGTGCAGAAAGTCAGCGAGCGATCGATTTTCAAGATCGAAGGCAGGCGCCAGCGTCTCGGCCCACGCCCAATCGGCACCGGTCGTCGAAATCGCACGCCGATTGATCGAACCGTCGCGCTGGTTGAACAATTCCGAGCCGGCCTCCGCGGCCACCGTGGCGCCGTTAGGACTGCGCCACTCGACGCGTCCCTCACGTACGCGGACCTGAGCCCGATCGCCCTGAACCGTCACCTCGAACTGAGTGCCAACATGAGCAAAATCGCCCAGCGGCGTTTCCACGGCGAATTCCGCGGCTTTTGCCAAATCTGGCGGGAAGTCGAGGTAGACAACGCCCTGAGTCAGTCGAATACGCTGCTCCGATACGACCTCCAGCGAGGTGCCGCTCGCCAGCCGCAAGCCGCCACCTCCCGTTAGACTCACCAGCGCACCGCCGCGTGCGCGGATCGACTGACCGGCAGACAGCATCGTACCCACCGGCAGCATGCGGTTGCTGGCCAGGGATCTTTGCTCCACAACGCCAGACTCCGTTATTTTTGTTAGGCGACCGAGTGACATAGCGGCATCGCCGAGTCGAATCGTCGCCGCCGAATACCAGATCGCGACCAGCGAGATCACCACGGCAGCTGCCGTCGCCAACATGCGCGGTTTGTGCCAAGGCAGGCGTGCGGAACCAGACTGAGTCCGCCACGCTTGCTCGGTGGTGGTACGAATCCGCGCAATTGCCTCGCTGGACAGCGATTCCGCACGAAATCCGCGACGCAGAAGTTGCACGTCCGCTGAGCTTGTCTCCTCGGGCAGCGTCGCATCTGTCTTGCTCATGACGAGGCCTCCGCGGAACAATGGCCTGGTTCCGATTGCGCATCGGGCCAGGCATCTTTGAACGCGCGGCGAGCACGCGCCAGCAACGATTGGGCAGCACTCTCTGTTAGTCCTAGCACGCTGGCAATCTCCGTCATGCTGAACTCGTCGCCATACCGCAGTTCCAGAATTTTTGCGTAACGCGAGGGCAACGCATTAACAACGCGCCTGATCTCGCTACGACTTGAATCGTCCGCACGCTCATCCAGCGGGTCGCGAAAATCCAGAAGCTGAATCGGCAGCGCAGCCGGGCTGCTTTGCGACGCGCGTCGGCCAAGTGATTACGACAAATCGTGCTCAGCCACGTGAACATGCTGGACTCGCCCCGGAAGCTCGCCAATTTTTGCATCGCATTGATCATGGTCAGTTGAACCACATCTTCGACGGCCGATTGGTCCAATGCGCTGCGGCGCGCTGCAAATTTGCCGATACGCACGGCGTACGCATCAAAGAACTGATTGAACGCGCGCTGCTCGCCGGCACGCATTCTCGCTACAAGATCATCGTCGTCGCTCAATTTGGCAGTCCGTCCAGGTAGTCGGTCATAGCCTTTGACGGCAGGTCGGCCTGCGATCAGTCGCGACAGCTCGCGACGGCCGGCAACGTCTCAGGGAGCATGTGCATGGCCTGCCTGTTTGCTCTCACGTGACCGGGGTTCTGACTAACAGTTTGTCGGCGCAGCGTGACGTGGCCGACGCGCGCCGGGTTTTTTGGCGGAACCACGCCATCGTGCCGGCCTGTGGCGCAGCGCTGTTGGCAGCATTGTTCATAACAACCGATCTCGATCGCCAGATCGCCTGGGCCCTGGCGTTCGATGCTAAGGCGCAAGAGTTCGTTGCCCGCGATGCTGTCTGGGCTAACGACGTGCTGCACATTGCCGGCCGCAATGTCCTGCTGGGCCTGGCGATTCTGTGCGCGGCCGGTTGGTACTGGTGTCGGCGCAACAATCATGCTGCCTGTCGCCGCGCCTGGGGCTTTTCCCTGTGCGTTTCGTTGCTCGCCATCGGCATTGTTCTGATCGCGAGAGCGTTGACCAATGTCGATTGTCCCTGGGATCTACAGGGGTTTGGCGGCTCGCGCCCCTATGTGCAGCTGTTTGCGCCGCGACCAGACACTCTGCCCCATGCGCAGTGCTTTCCGGGTGCGCATTCCGCATCCGGCTTCGCGATATTTGCAATTTACTTTGGCTTTTTCCAGCTGTGGCCACGCGTCGCGCAGGTGGCGTGGTGGTTGGCAATCGCTTCGGGTGTCGCTTTCAGCGTGGCCCAACAAGCCCGCGGTGCCCATTTCCTGTCGCACGACCTGGGTAGTGCCTTCCTGACCTGGTTTGTGTGCTTGTCGTCATACGCGCTCAGTCATCGAAGCTCAATTCACGCGTCGTACAAGGCATGACATGAATGCGCCGCGTTTCGGTTTTCGTGGCTGGCCCATCGGCCGAGTCTGGCTGTTGCTCGCGATGCTGTGGTTCGCATCATTGCCGTTTCGGGAGTTGCTGGATCCGGACGAAGGTCGATACGCGGAAATCCCCCGTGAAATGCTGCAGACGAACGACTGGGTAACACCACGACTGAACGGCCTGAAATATTTCGAAAAGCCGCCGTTGCAATACTGGGCCACCGCAGCGTTGTATTCCGTGTTTGGCGTGCACGAGTGGACGGCGCGTCTGTGGTCCGCCTTGTTAGCATTTGCATGTCTGCCGTTGGTGTATGGATTCTGCCGCCGCCTCGGGCACGATTCGGCGATCGCAACGATTGCGGTCATGCTGCTCGCCATCAATCCGTTGTTTGTCATCGTCGGACAGATTAATCTGTTAGATCAGGGGTTTACATTCTTTGTTGTGCTGGCGCTGTTTTCGTTCCTGATCGCGCAACGTGACGCAACGCAAAATAGCATTGCGCGTCGCTGCATGTTGTTAGCTTGGGCGGCGCTCGCGCTGGCGGTCTTGAGCAAGGGAATCGTCGTGTTGGTGCTGTTCGGCCTGTCGTTCGGTGCCTATGCCATTGCCTCAAGGGATATCTCGTTTCTAAAAAAAATGCAGTGGCTCCCCGGGCTGCTGCTTTTTTGCGCGATCACGGCGCCATGGTTCGTCCTGGTGCAAAACGCCAACCCGGAATTCGCGGAGTTTTTCTTTGTCCGCGAACATTTTTCCCGATTCCTGACGACAGTCCATGCGCGCGTGCAGCCGTGGTGGTTCTTCCCAGCCATTCTGCTGTTCGCACTCGGTCCCATCCTGTGGTGTGGCCGCGCGACCCTGCGGTCGAGCTGGCGACCTGCAGCGCTTTCGACAGACTTCCAGGTAGAGCGATTTCTATTGATCTGGTGTGCGGTGCTGCTGGTGTTTTTCTCGCTCTCCCGGTCCAAACTCGCGCCCTACATACTGCCGATCATGCCGCCTCTCGCCGTGCTTTTTGCGCCGGTCATCGCGCGGGATGCGCGCAGTCCGGCGCGCGCTGCATGGTTCGTAGCGACCCTACTCATAGGAATAGCAGTCGGTCTGCCAATTTTCGCGGCAGTTCGCGATGGTGCCATACCCACATCGCTTGGCATCTGGTGCAGCATCGCCGTTGCGATTGGCTTGCTGGCGTCGCTGGTGCAACGCACGCAGCGGCAAGCGTCAGTCGAAATCCGTTGGGTAGCACTCGCGACTATTTTTATCGCCGGATTCCAATCGCTGTTCATGGCGTACACGAGTGTGCTGGCGATAGATTCCCCCAAGACGCTGGCTGGCAATGTGAGTCGCTACATTCAAGCGCATACGCCTGTATTCAGTGTCGGGCAGTACAGTCAGTCCATTGGCTTCTACCTGCGGCGTCCACTGGAAGTATTCGATTACCGCGGCGAGCTCGATTTTGGGCTGATTCAAAGCGGCGTTGTGGCGCCACGCGATCTACAGGATTTTCAGGTTCACTGGGCTAACACTGATGATGGCATTGCGTTCATCGATCCGAAGTCGTTCGCCCTGTTGCGTGTGGTCGGTACGCCGGGCAGGGTGCTGACGGAATATGATCGCAGTGTTGTTTTGAGCCGTCGCTAGCATCACCCGGCAATTGCGGCTACGAGTGCGAATCGACCCCGGGGCGCACTACGCCGGCGTTGCCGCCCCGTATGTTAGGCTGCCGAAGCCAGCGATCGCATTCTGATCGCACGTAAAATGGTCTGCTCGCAGGTCGACCGCCGGCCTGCCATCTATTGGTGGACCGGCCGTGTCTACAGCATTGTACCGGGAGAGCGGGATCGTCTGCTGTTCAACGTGCAGGGCATGAACATTCGTCATTGCCTGAGTCTGGAAGATCCGGTGCGCGGCGGCGATTACCAGGACTCTGTCGGGGACCAGTATCACTCGATGGAGTTTGATACCAATTCCCAGCCGCTGGCCAATGTGTTAGATCGCAGGGCCACCGAAGTGCAGGACAGCATCATGTCCTGGGGGCGCATCTCCAACTGGCTGCCGTGGATGGAAATGGGCGATCGCGAAGGCGTCGTGGTGTTTCATACGACCGGCGTTCGGGTGAAGAATTTCGACGAAATGCCGGACGTGGTCAAGAATGAGATCAGGCTCAACTACCCGATCTACGCAGAGCCACCCCCGATCGACTACAAGAAGGCGCGCGAAACATCCTGGACCGTGTTCAAGGACTACATCGACGCGAAGCGCGCGAAGGAAGCCGCGGACAAGGCCGGCGCGGCGAAGTGAGTCGCGGCGCCGAAGCTTGCGGCGAGCCATGAGTGGCCGCTGGC
>JANLTW010000064.1:0-16125 GCA_031363155.1 Gammaproteobacteria bacterium
TGATCTTACCGACTACTTGAACGAAGCTGGCCGCCGAAGCTTGGCTTTCGGGCCACAGCGATGTTTGACGCCTGGGCACCGAATCTCACAGAGTTTGTCACCGTGATCGAGTCCGACTGCCCTCCAGTAGGTCATTCGCGCGCAGCTGCGTCACCGGCGCGATGGAATCACGGAGCTCCGTCTCGAAGGTCGCCGCCGTGCCGTGGGCGAGAACTGAGAGCCAGGGGTCCGTCCAGGCCGCTTAATGGCGCGGGGACGTAAAGGCGACGCGACCGCATCGGCGCTCGCAAGCTGTTGATTCAAAAGCGCAATGCCAATGCGCCGCTCCAGTCCATCATGGGGGCTATCGATAGAATATTATTTTTCAATAGTTCCTATCGATGCTCGGTTGGCACGCCATGAATTGCTCGCCATTGTTCCTGCCGAATCTCTGATCGGCGGATAGTCTAGCGAAGCACGTCTGGCCGCGAAATCAGATGTCGTTCGCCCGAAAAAATGGCTTGCGCTGTTAGCCAGCCAATTCGTCTGATCGCGGCCGAGTAAATGCAGGCCGACACACTTCGGTGTTAGGTCACTTAGAAGCGACGCTTGGTTTCAACTACAAATTGGACCCGTTTAATGGCCGAGTCCCCGTCGAGCGGAAACGCAACATCGATGTGCAGGACATTGCCCAGCGCCGATCGACTATTGCCCAGCCGCAGCCCTATACCAACATCCTTGAGGAGTCGCTGCGAACGCGAGGTGAACGGATCGCGCCCCCAGGTCTGTCCCATGTCGTAGAACACTGCGCCCCCGACATTGACCAGCTGGAATGGGTACCAGTTGGTAAACAGGCGTTGCTCAGCCGTAAAAAGCCAGCGGCCGGTGCCAGCCTGATAGCGCAGCGGATAGCCTCGCAAGCCGCTGTCGCCACCCAGAAGAATCTGCCGACCTGAATCCAGATTCCGGCCCCATTGTGCCGACAGGTTGGCAAAGAAAAGACGCCGCGGTGACTGCCGGAAATAATAGCGTAACTCAGCCGATACCAAACTGTCTGAAAATGCACCACGTTCGATTCGGCCGTGGGCCGACATATCCAATAGCAGCGATTGCCGGTCCGATAGCGCACGGCCTTTACTGACGGCTGCGGCCAACATCACCGCGTTTCGGTCCGACCCCAGCGCGGTGCTGGCGTATCCCAGTTGCAGGCGTGCGCGCCAACCCAGTGCTACGTCCTCGGTCTTCTCGATCTGATCGCGATTGCGCTCGGTGCGAAATTCATCCTGCAACCACTCAGCTTCAGCCCAGGGATACAGCAAATCCCGTTTTGCGGGCAATTGTGGCGAAGGCAGCACCCTTGCGGCGAGTGCGAACGAGGCTTGGTCGAGCGTTGCGCCCAGTTTCCAGCGCGTCACCCAGTCATTGCGCAGACCGGCGGAGCGACCGACATATGCCGCCAGCTGACGCTCGCGTGTCGCAAACTGATCGACAATCTTGCCAAGGTCATAGCGTGAATCGATGCGGCGATCGTCATTGAGCAACAGCCCGGCGGCCCAGCGCGTGTCAAGCGCAAAAAAAGGACGCTCCAGAGAGAAAACGCCGCGGCGGCCGTCACTATTGTCGGAAAATTGCGCTGACAGATTCCACCAGCTCGAACCCAATTGGCGATCACGATAAAAAGCCAGTTTACTGTCACGGTCGATGCCGGACTTGTAGCCGACACCCAATTGAGTTCCAAGCCCGAGAAAATTCAGCTCCTCAACTTCAAAACCCAGGGTGTTCGCCCCGCCTTTACGACCGAAGGAAACGCCAGGATTGAGCGTCCACACATCCTGCGTCACGACCTCAATATCTACCAGGCCATTCTGGTATGCGACCGGCCGAATCTGAGCATCACGCAAATACCGTGTGCTGCGCAGAATTCGCGCCGACTCCTGCAGCAGGCGCGGTCGATAACGCTCGCCTTCCTTGAATAACAATTGATCGCGTAGTGTGGCTTGTCGCGTGCGAATATGCAGGCGATTGGCAACGCGACCTAACGACGTGTCTTCGTCCCCGTTATTGATATCAAACAATTGCCGGGGTGCAAAATGTATCGCGCCAATGCGAGCACCAGTGGCTACCAGTTCTGCGTCCGACGGTACCCGCGGCGGCCTGACATATTCTATCGCGACGACCCTGGCAGTCGCTCTCGGTAACAGGCGTGCCTCCACCGCGCCGCTGCCGACGACTACGGCGAGAACCGCAATACCATGCAGGAAGAACCTGCCAGATCGGTCCGAAGGAATAGGCACTACTTATTGGACGTCGTGACCCGCGTGAATTGGTCGGCGATTAGGCTACGTCTGGCTACGGTCCGCTGCCCCACCGAAACGAGACGCCCAGGTTCACGAGTATTGGCAGCCAAGAATTCACTTCAAGCACCAGTGGCCCGCCAGCGGAGTCTGCCGGTTCCAGACCGGTGCAGCAGGCGTTCATGCGATTGCTGGCGTTGGTTACTTCCAGAAATGTTGAGAGTTCGCCGGACGGCAAGCGACGCACCCAGCCGGCACGAAAATCCATGGTCCAGAAGTCTTTCCAGCGCTTCGAATTGCGGTTACCAATAGTAAGCGCGGCACCAGGCGACGAATTCAGTTGGTTCACGGCAATGGGCGTGCGCGGCCAGCCACGATGCCAACTTGTCAACCATGAAAAATTGATGTGCTCACCGTTCCAGAACAGACCACCTGTTAGCGCCAGCGGTTGATCCCAACTGCGCACGTTGTTACTGTCTGGGAACTCGTCTTTGACATGCGACCACGACAAAGTCGCTGACCCTTGCAACTGATCCGAAAAAGCCTGCTCGAGGCGCAGCTCGAATCCGCTGGCTTCGCTGGCCTCGGGGGTGATTCTGATGCGATCCGGCCCCAGATCCGGCAGCAACGCCAGTGGATCAAGCAGGCTATCGTGGTATGCGGCGGGCGTCGACCAACGCTTGTCATAGTATTCCAGCGACCACCGTGCGTATGCTGATTGACGAAACGACAAACCCAAAATCGAATGGCTGGAAATTTGCGCGGGGTCCGCAAGCCGCTGCCCTTCTTCCATGCGCAATTCTTCAATGCGTTGCGCCTGGGTGAATCGGCCCAGGGAACCATAGAGACTCCATGTATCTGTTAGGTCGTAGCGGACATTCAGTCTCGGGCTCCACTGACGAAAGTCGCCGGCGGTTGGATAGTGCTGACCATCGAGCCGAACACCGATTTCAGTTTCTATTTTCGACCAGCGTTGACGCCACGATGCGTATAACGCGTAAGTCAGCGAGCGCGGTGCTGCAGTGGCGGCAAGATTGTCTGTTGCAGGCCGCACGAACGTGGCGGCAACGGCAGGCGACAGCTGCAACCGCCGCGCATAGTCGTAATCTGAGCGACTCGACAGGATGTTAGCGCCGAATTGCAGCCGGGTATTGGCCGCTGCCGGGTACTCCCAGTCTGTCGTCAAATCGACGCTCTGAAATGTCCGCTCGTCGGTAATGGATCCGGTGACGATGTCGGCGCGATTTACCTGACCGGCCCGAGCCCGTTCAGCGTTGGTGACGGCCACGGCGGTTCGTGCGCGCCATCGATCCGCGATCAATGCCCGATGCGCCAACCAAACATATTCGTCGCGGTAGCTGGCGGTCGCGAATTCGTCCTCGCCAGCCTGGCCTTGGGCGATTCGGTCATCCAGCAGTAACCAGCCAAGGGTCCAGTCGGAATGCTCACTCGTCTTGAAACGCAAACGGCCCATCGAGTCAACAAATTCCGGTTTGGTCGCACCGGACCCTGAGGCCCGAAAGACCAGATCGACCGTGCTGCGACGCGCTGTTGCCAGCCACTCGAGCGGCCAGCGATCGCTGTGGCCGACCGACGCAACGCCGAGAGCGAGCAGGCTCACCGTTGCAGTGTTTTCAAATCCCTGCGCGCGCGACGCCGGAGCAATATCGATGACGCCGCCAGATCGTGTGCCAAAGCGCACCGGAAAGCCGCCACTGTAAGCCTCCATGCGCGCGACCGCTGCCGGGTTGATCGCACTCATGAGGCTTTGAAAATTCTTCAGGTGAAACGGATCCAACAAGGCCACGTCATCAAACCGGATCAAGACATCATCGGTTAGCGAGCCGCGAATATACGGTCGCCCGGACGCGTTCGATGCGAATCCTGGCAAGCTGAGCAGCGCCCTCACCGGATCATCTTCGGCGCCAGGGATCTGCTGAATATCCGACGCTGTTAGCAGTCGCGGTGCGCTGATGGGCCGGCCCTCGATCGCATAACGGCTCGCGTAAACAGACAATTCCTGCAGCGGTTCCAGCGCAGCGTCTGGTGGCATTGTTTGCGGCGCTCGGACCACGACGTAGCGCCTTGCACCCAAGGGTCTCAGCAGCAGCCCGACGTCGGCCAACACCGCAACCGCATGGTCCAGCATGGATTCGCCTGGTGCCTGCCGCTTGCTGGTTCGCAGTTCCGAGGACACGAGGTCTGAGCTGTAAATCACCTCGACGCCAACATCGCGCAATGATTGCAGTACTGCCTGAACCGACTGGGACTCTACGGGAAGCGGATCAGCGAATGCGGACCAAGGGCCTAACAGCCACACTACGATGAAACTAACGCTACGGTGGCTTCGGCGTCGGGCGCTTCTCACTTGACGAGCTTACCCGAATTTCGGCGTCACTTATTTTACAATCCAAAGAAGTTGCCGCCATCACGGCTGACAGTGCCCTGGTCATGCTCATGCCGTGGATTGACCCGTGCATACGAGTTTCCGTCGCTCGTTGAATGGTTGCCGGGTCCGCGAAGACCAGCTTGCGGCCCGTTTCGCGTGCCATCCACTGCAAAAACGACACCAGCGGCTGATTGTCTATGTCAAAGTCGACGACCAGCGCCTCGACCCACGCCCATTCGCGGCCGCCGGTTGCGATCATTCGTCGGTTGATCGTGCCGTCCCGGTGGACTTGCAGCTCCTCTCCGGCAGCGGCAACCACGGTCGCCCCGCGGGTGCCACGCCACTCGACCGCACCTTCCCGCACCCGTACACGGGTTCCATCCTCCTGAACGACAGCCTCAAATTGGGTACCCAGATGCGCAATGTCGCCAACGAGCGTCTCGACTACAAATTGACGCTGTGCGGCTGCATCCGCGGGTAGATCAAAATAAACGACTCCTTGCGTAACGCGGACTCGCTGGTTGGAAACGACAGTCAATGCTGTCGATGCGCCAATCCGCAAATTTCCACCACCTGCGAGACTGATCAGCGCCGGGCCCTGTGCATACAGAGTCTGACCTGCATACAGACCCGCGCCGACGCGCAGTAACCGGTTGCGCGCCAACGAATGTCTTTCGACCAGGCCGGGCGCAGCAAATTTCTTGAGATGTCCCAAGCGCGATGACGGATCAGTCACAGGTCCGCCAACAGCCGCAAACCAGGCAACACCGACCACGATCAGCACCATCGCCGCGGCGGCAAACACCGGCGCCGTCCAGCGCGAGCGTGCCGGGGTGACCTGATTGCACCACTCGGACTCGACGGCCGCGCGAATACGCAGCAGTGCGTCGCTCGGGAGGGGTTCGACAGTGAGGGCTTGGTGCAGAACCAACTCATCGGTTTCAAGCACCTGGCCCTTCGAACCGGGCTCGTTGGTGGTCACGTTGTTGCCTCCCTGGCGATAGGGACATTCGACTGATCGGTCAACCAGCTGTCCTTGAACGAGTGCCGCGCGCGCGCCAGCAACGACTGGGCCGCACTTTCGGTCACCCCAATTGCTACAGCAATCTCCTCGATCGTCAGATCGTCGCCATACCGCAATTCAAGAACTTTTGCGTAACGAGGCGGCAGCGAATTGACGATGCGACGAACCTCACTGCGACTCGAATCATCGGCGCACTCGCTGAGCGGATCGCGATAGTCCAGTAGCTGGATCGGCTGCGCGTCCGGATCCGCCTCCATGACGCTGTCGAGGCTGTTCAATTTCGGTTGCCGTGCCGCTTTGCGGCGCACATCGGCCAGTTGATTGCGGCAAATCGTACACAGCCAGGTGAACAAGCTGGCTTCCCCGCGAAAGCTCGCCAATTTTCGGATCGCGTTGATCAGCGTGAGTTGCACCACATCCTCGATGCCAGTCGGGTCAAGTGCACAGCGGCGAGCTGCAAAATTCGCGAGTCGACCCGCATATTCGCCAAAGAAATGATTGAACGCGCGTTGCTCGCCAGCACGCATTCTCGCTACCAGGTCTTCGTCATTGGTCACGTGGGCAATCCATTCGCACAAGTTTCTACGCTGTTAGACGTCGTGACAACCGGCTTGCAGTCGACGTCAATAGGACATAATCTGCTGTGCAGCCGCGTGTACATCATTGCACCCGGCATCTACTGACGCAGCGCTTCGATGGCACGGAGAGCCCGTTATTGCGCTCCGTGCCATCGTTGCACCTGCACCGCACTAGGGAGTTCGGAAGTGTCCTACAGACAGCGTCTGATTGCCGCCACGTTCGATTGCCAGAACCTCCCATACGTACGATGAACCTGGCAGCAGAAATCCCGGCGGCACCGCCATGCTGGTGGCCGTAGGAGGCATCATGACATCGAGAATGATCTTGGGCAGTCCCGGCAATCCAGTGTTCGGTTTCACCACCAATACCTGATAGCCGACAATCGGACTGCCGTTAGCTGCGGAAACCTGCTGCCACATGACGACGGTGTTGTGCGGATCCACGGCCGAGTCTTCCGTTGGATACGTCAGTACTGGCCCTGCTGGCATGTTGTGAGTAAATTTCGCCGTTCCGATGAATATTTCCCCTTCCAGCCCACGGCCGACGATTCGATAGTCGCCCTGCGGAAAGCGCCTGAGGAACTCTGCCAACGGCACTTCGCTGAAGTTCGGTTCGCCGCTTTCCAGGAATAACTCGGTCCCCCCCTGCTTCGCGAGTTTGCCCTGATTGGTGGCGCGAAAAATCAACTTGCCGCCCGGATCGAAAATATCCATGGACTTCCACGGATCGGCGTCAATAAAAACCTGAACGCCTACGTCTTCATCGGTGGAATTCAGTTCGATTTTGAGGCGTGCATCCTTTAGCGGCACTATTTTTGTCGGCACCTGCCGATCCTCGTCAATTCCATCGCGATCGCGACCACCTGCCGCGGCGGCAAGTGCCGCGACACTCAAAATGGTTGCGGCAATGGTCGCCAGCATTGCGGGTTTGCCAACACGATTTTCGATGCGCATCTCCAGGTCTCCTTTTGTTAGAGGTTTGCTTCGCCCTCGGTGCCGTTCTGACTCAGGTGGTTGGGTACCACGACGCATTCGGTACCGGGAACCACCGGTGGTTCATCGGGGGATTTTCATGGTCGTCGCAGGGTTGGACGTCGTCGGTTGGCAATATCAATCGCCGCGATGTATTTCCGGCCAGCCGCTGTCTGGCGCCGCGGACCGCTCGTGGATCAAGCCACACAGTGGACAAATCGTCGCCCCTGCGGCTATTACGATGACCATTGCCGTGGCTCCCGTGGCTGCCACTATCAAAGGCAGCGTTGAATATCGCCTGGCTGTGCACGGCTCGCGGTACCATGCATCCTGTTAGGCGCGCTGGTTCCCCGGCACTGCAGGTATCAAATCTGGCGCGGGCGCTGGTGCAAACCGGCAGAATTTCGAGTTATTTACCTACGCCGAGACCGCCGACGAAATCATAAGCGGCATCGCCGCATGGCATGCTGCCCGAGGCACGCTACTTGTTAGTTCCTGACACTACCCGCGCCAGCAATCGCAGTCGGCCAAGCACGGCCAGATCCGTTGGCTGGAGGAACCGGATCGCGGTAGCCAGGCGTCGCGAAGTTCTGGACCAGCGCCCGTCGGCGTGGGACGCTGAACCGCGAAATCGAATGGTCGCGCATTGTGCTGCGGCGCACCCGAAATACGCGAATCGCATCGGCAACTAACCCGGCGCTTCGGTACCATTGCGCGCTCAGGCAGGAAACATGCGCATTGGATACTCGCACTCCGACGCTGGCTGAACTTTTGTCGCAGGACGGGCCACGTCTTGTGCTCGCGTATGCGCCGCTGCATGCACTGTGCGTTTGGCTTGGAGCCGTGACCACGCCTGCGGGGGCGGTTGAACCAGTGCTATGGATGCCCCAGGGACTACTCGGCGCAGTCTTGACTTCCAGCGCATTCAGAGTTTGGCCGTGCCTGTTGCCTACGGCCGCGGTTACGGAGTTCCTGACCTACCGGCTCATGGGCGGCGGTGTGTGGGGCGTCGATCATTCCCAGTTTGCAGATGCGTTGCTCACGCTGACAACCCTCACCGAAGCGCTCATTGGCGGCAGCATATTCCGGATCTGGATGCGGCGGCGCGATTCGCCGCCAACCGAGGGCATTCTGCTGGGACTGTTCGTGCTCCTGGTGGCGGTCACTTGCGGCGCCGCCATGCGCCGCGAGATTGTGACGCGCCTGCTACTGGACGACCGAATTTCAATTCAATCCGCTTGGGCCGCCGCAATGCTCGGTGCGATCGCCGTCGCGCCGCTCATCCTTGCGCTGGCAATCAATTCGCGCGGCCATGCGGGCCGTTCAGACGGCTCGCGGCGTGAGCTGCTGCTGGCGCTGCTCACATTGTCAGGTGTCAGCGGTTACGCATTTACGACCCAAACCAGTCCTGGAAATGCCTCGATCGATTACCTGCTGTTCCCGCCGCTGATCTGGATTGCCGCACGCTTCCGGCCGCGAGTCACGTTTGCAATATGTGCCCCACTCTGCATAGGCGTTTCATGGCTGCACGCTTGGGGATTCGGACAATTCTCGGCAGCAGGCGGATCGCTTGGCCTGCAGATTTTTCTGATCATGTTGATGGCTGCGGCGCTGCTGGTCACGATGACCCGGCACGAGTACCGCCAACTGCAGATGCGACTGCTCGACAACAGCCAGAGACTCTACACCGCGGAAGACGCTGGTCAACTGGCCGCTGGCATTCAGCTGCACGATGGCGTGGGCCAGACTCTGACCGCGCTGTCGCTATCGATACGCAACGCACTACGATCGCCGCAGCTGGATCGCGGACTTGCGGATAAACTCGAAACCTGCCGGCAGTTGGCTCTCGAAGCACACAAGTCGACGCGACAATTGCTTGCCGAACTGCATCCGCCAGGGCTTAAGGACCTCGGGCTGATAAGTGCACTACAGAGCCTGGTGGAGCGCATGCAATCGCATGACAACCTGCGTGTTAGCTTTCAGCGCTCGGGAAAGATCGATCCGCTGCCGATGTCAAAGCGACAGCTGTTGTATCGTTGCGCCCGCGAGCTGCTCAGCAACGTGGCGCGGCATGGGCAGGTCAGTCAGGCAGAACTGTCCGTGCGCGAGACCGACGGCGCGATCGAACTTGAGGTATGCGACCAGGGCGTCGGCTGGGATGCGGAGACTTGGCAAAGTAGCTACGTAAGCGGTATGTTTGGTTTGTTCAGTCTCAAGAATCAGCTCGAACTTCTTGGCGGAACAATCGAAGTGGTCTCGTCACCCGGGCGGGGGTGCCTGGTCCGCGTTACGGTGCGTGCTGAAGCCGCCTAGATGCTCAGATCCTACCGCCGCCTGATCGATCAAATAAGCGCCGGAAATGGCCGCGCGATGCTGCTCTATGGCTTTATTCACGGACTCGCGGTGTTTGCCGGGCAAATCATCGCCGAACCCACGCACAACTACTCCGGTGTGTGGCCGGCCGTGGGTGTCCTTGCGGCCTTTCTGATTATCGCACCGACCTCTCGATGGGTCGCGATGCTAACAGCCGCGGTGCTCGTCGAGGGCCTGCTAGGCATTGTACGATTCGCGTCGTCGTACACAACCGGCATGGAAATACTGGGTGAATTTCCGTACGCATGCATCGGTGCGATGACCGGTACTCTCATCGCGGTTGTCTACCGCCGCCTGTGCGGGCAAGTGCCGCCCGATGCACGGACCGCCATTCTCGCACTAACGGGCATCCTGGGCGTCCTGGTTCTGGATGCGATCATCGGAACAGCGTGGCTACGCCTGGCCGTCGACCTGCCATGGTTGTCGACGATGTGGAATTGGTACATCACCGATTTGCTCGGCGTACTCGCCGCGGGCGCACCACTGCTGATTTGGTGGATTCGCGTTGAGGCCCCAGCCGCCGAAAGCCCCGGTGCAAACCTTGAGCTGGCGGCGTTGACCATAGCCGCCCTTGCGGTGGTCGAGTTGGCATTTGCCGGTGAGCGCTTCGCCCCGGACTTTCATCTGCCGTATCTGCTCTTCCCGATCACGCTCTGGGTCGCGATCCGCTTCCACCCGAGTGCTGTCGTAACCGTGACAGGCTTGCTTACAATATATGTGACATTTCTGGCGAATCACAAACGACCGCCGCCCATCGTGCCAGGCGCGGCGTACCCGGAATCGATGCTGCCGCTGCAATTGTTCCTGGCAATGTTGCTGGTCACGACGATGATGCTGAGCGTTGCGCTGAATGAACGGCGCGCCCTCAACCGGCGGCTGCTCGACGTATCGCGGCAAGTCGCGGCGAAGCACCGGGCGGCTCGGCAACGGTTCGCGGCCGAGTTGCGCGTTGGCGTCGACAGCGCACTCGCGCGCATTGAAGGCATACTGCGCGACGCGCCTGCCGCGATGACCGACAAATCGGTATCAGAGTCTCTGACCGAGTGCAGTCAGCTCGTTGTCGACATGCGTGACAGTGTCCGCGCTGTCGAAGACGATCTGACACTGGAATCCCTCGGCACGCAGGGTCTGAGCGCGGCACTCAAACAAACCATGGATCGCATGCGCGCAAAACATGGACTCGATGTTAGCTTCGATACCCAAAGCCTGCTCCAATCGGCCGCGCCGGCGCGCGCCGCGATCGTGACGCGTGTGGTGCACGAACTGTTGCTCAATGTCGTCAAGCACTCCGGGGTCCGCAGCGCAACGGTGGCGGTGCGTGAACGCGGCGGCCATCTTGAGGTCGACGTACACGACGCCGGCCAGGGCTTCGATCCGCGGATCCTCCGGCAACCCGACACCAGGAGCTTCGGTCTCGCCAGCATTCAGGACCAGGTGGAATTCGAGGGCGGTAGCTTCGCGATCGACAGCGCGCCCGGCGCGGGCTGTCGCATTCGGCTGCGACTTGCGCTCGCGGACTAAAGCCGCACGATCAGCTCGCCGCCACGCCACATTGCGCACTGCTCGCGCCAGCGGCCGAACAATGCCGCCAGCGCATCGCTATGCTCGAGCAGCTCGATCATGCACCCGAGGGTACGGGTCGCATCGACGTAGGCGAATCGCGGCCCGCCCTTGATGCGTGCCTTGTTAGCAACGACAGCGCCCTGGCGGGTGTAATGCGCAATGTCCGCATCCAGGTTGCAGGTCCAGAAACAAATGTGATGAAAACCCTCGGCACCCACGGGCACGGTGTCGCGGTAACAGCAGCCGGAATCCATTGCCGGTTCGATCAACTCCACCTGGACGTTGCCGGCATAACAGATCGCGGTACGCATCGCGAGCTCGGCGGGTTGCCCGCGGTACTCGACATCGGTGAAGCGATTCGCAGTGTAATTGGCCACAAAGAATGGTCCGATGCCGCAGGTCTCGGACCAGCGCCGCGCCGCTGCCTCGAGGTCGCGGACCACCCAGGCCTGCTGAAACAATTCCCGGTTGGTGGGCAACATGGTCATTTTGACCCGGTCGCCTAACGCGGCTGCGCAACCAGTTCGCGCAGCTTCTCGCCGAGATATCTGACCACGCGTTTGTCGCGCTCGGTTTCCTTGTGGGTCAGAAAACTGATCGCCATGCCCTCCAGCACATAGCGCGACAGGTCGAAGGCGAGATCGAATCGCTGCCCCTTGCCGCGCCACTGCGGAAAAATATCGAGACAGGCTTTTTGCCACTCCTCTTCAAACGCCTCCTGCGCCGGGCGCAGTATCTGCGCCAGTTCAGGATCGGTGCGGGCCGCGACCGCGAGTTCAAAAAAAGCGACGAACAGCGGGTGCTTGACGTGGGCCCAGTAGTTTTCGACACCCTGCTGCACCTGGTCGCCGTCCGCCGGCGTCTTCGCCATGGACTTGGCAAAAGCACGCAGGCGTTTCGCATGCAGGTAATCGACCGCAGCTTTCACGATTTCGACCTTGGAAGGAAAATGGTGCAGCATCGCGCCGCGCGACAGCCCTGCGCGCTTGGCGATTTCTGTGGTTGTGGTGCGTGAGTAACCGAGGTCGACAAAGCATTTGATCGCCGACTCGATGATCAGCTTGCGCGTCGAGGCGCTTTTCTGTGCCTGCCAGCCACGCGGCTCCTTGTCGGCAGCACCACTGTCACTCGTATCTACCTGATTGGCCATCTTGGTCCCTGGAGCCCGTTGTCGCCGGACAGGATGTCGGCGCTGTCGGAAAAAGTCAAAGCTGATTGAAACCGGCGGGCCTGACTGTTAACTTGCCCCGGTCTTCACAGGTCCAGAATCGTAATTCTCAGAGGGCATCAACATGGGTCGGCTGACAGGCAAAGTGGCATTGGTAACAGGCGCGGCATCGGGACTGGGCAAGGCCGACGCCATAGCGCTGGCCCAGGAAGGCGCGCGCATCATGATCACGGATATCAATGAAGCGGGTGGTCGCGAACTGGAAGCAGCGCTGAACAAACAACACCCTGGTTGCGCACGCTTCATGACGCAGGATGTGTCCAGCGAGTCACGCTGGCAGGAAGTCTATGCGGCGACGAAGTCCCATTTTGGGGGTTTGCACGTGCTGGTGAACAATGCCGGCATGGTGCAGATCGGCGACCCCGAAAACACCACGCTTGAGCAATTTCGCCGGCACCTGAGCATCATGACCGAAAGCGTTTTCCTGGCCTGCAAGTACGGCATTCCGCTGATCAAGGACTCGGGTGGCGGCTCCATCATCAATATGTGCTCGACCGCGACGCACCTCGGCTACCCGGTGTTTTATGCGTACAGCGCCGCCAAGGGCGCAGTCCGATCCATGACCAAGGCGATCGCGGTTCATTGCCAGATGAACAAGTACAACATCCGCTGCAATTCCATCCATGCGGGCGCGATCGAAACACCGATGGTCGCCAGCGCTTCAAAACAACTGGGCATGGAAATGAGTGCCTACGAGCAACTGCCGGGCGGGCTGGGCAAACCGCAGGATGTCGCAAACCTGGTGGTGTTTCTGGCGTCGGACGAATCCCGGCACGTCAATGGCACCGAGATCCTGATCGATAACGCCCTGACTGTGCAGTAAAAAAAAACAGTCATGACTGTTTGTATTTGAACTGCGGCTGTATAATTTTCGGCGATCCACAGGAGTAGCGAGCATGGACCTCGGACTGCGCGGCAAGAAAGTCATCATCACCGGCGCCACCAAGGGCATTGGCCGGGCGGTCGCAGAGCTGCTGGCGACCGAAGGCGCGGATATCGGGCTGTGTGCCCGTTCGCCCGAAGAGGTTGAAGAAGCCGTCAAGTCGATTCGCGGCAAAGGGGTCAGCTGCGTCGGTGAACCGGTGAATGTTCGCGACGGCGAGGCCTATAAGGCCTGGCTTACGAAAACCGCCGATGCACTCGGCGGCTGCGACATCTTCATCCCAGGCGTCAGCGCGGGCGGCGGCATGGACAGCGAGAAGAACTGGCAACGCAATTTCGAAATTGACGTACTGCACACGGTACGCGGTTGCGAAACGCTGATGCCCTACCTGGAAAAGTCCGGCAGCGGTTCCATTGTCATCATCGGCTCCACGAATGCGGTCGAAACCTTCGCTGCACCGATGGCTTACAACGCGATGAAGGCGGCGCTGATCACCTACGGCAAGCAGCTGTCGCAGTTTATCGGCCGCAAGGGCATCCGCGTCAACACCGTCTCCCCCGGCCCGATCTTTTTCGAAGGCGGCGCCTGGGAAGTCATCAAGGGCACGCAAGCCAAGTTCTACGACTGGGCCATCAAGCAGTTCCCTAACGGCCGGATGGGGGGGCTGGAAGAAATCGCCCGCGTCATTGTTTTCACCGCCAGTCCTGCTGCCAGCCTGATCACCGGAGCTAACATCATCGCGGACAACGGCTTTACCAAACGCGTACAGCTCTAGGCTTCGATGGCACTGGCTCCGCGCGTCAATGTTCTGCTGGTCTGCGGCGGCAAGTATCACGACTTCGATTACGCCCGCCTCGAACTGCTGAAACTGCTGGCCGAACACAGCCGCCTGCGGGTGCGCGTGGTCGGCGACTACGGCGACATCGCGGCGCTCGATGGCGCCGACATGCTGATCACCTACACCTGCAACGTTCTGCCGGACGCCGGCGGCCAGTCCGCATTGCAGCGCTTCCTGGAGCGCGGCGGCCGCTGGTTCGCGCTGCATGGCACGAATTCGGTGCTGCAATGGGTGCGCGAGCACAAAGCCTGGGAGGCGCCGCGCTCGGCGCCGGATTTCATGCGCATGTTAGGCAGCCAGTTCATCGCGCATCCGGCCATCGAGCCCTACCGCGTTGAGATCAGCGATCCGGAGCATCCGCTGGTGCACGAACTGCAGGCGTTCGACGCCGACGATGAGCTGTACCTGTGCGAATACCATGGCGACAACCACGCGCTGCTGCACACGCGCTATGCCGGTGCGGCGCCCGGCTTCACTGAATCCGACTGGTCGCGCGGCGACCGCCAGCTCGTGCTCTACACGCACCGGCATGGCAAGGGCGAGGTGCTCTACTGCACGCTCGGACATTGCCGCGGACCCTACGACATGCAGCCCCTGATGCCGGAATACCCAGCGGTCGAGCGTGGCGCCTGGAAGCTGCCGGTATTTCATGAAATTCTGCGCCGCGGGATACACTGGGCCGCACGACTATGAGCAAGCGCGATCCGGAATTTCCGCAACACTCCAGCGCCCCGCCCTGGCGGCCAGTTGCGCGCGCCAAGACCGTCGCGCCGGGCGGCACACCGACCGAGAAAGCGCCGGATCCCAAACTCGCGGGTGGCGTCATCGATCAGCGCCGCTACATTGACGCGGACTTCATGCGCCTCGAGTGGGACAGGATCTGGAGCAAGGTCTGGCTGTTGGGCGGGCGCGAAGCCGACATGCCCGAACCCGGGGATTTCGTCGTGACCGACATCGGCCGCGAGTCGATCCTGCTGGTGCGCCAGGAAGATCGCAGCGTGCGTGGCTTCTACAACGTGTGCCAGCATCGCGGCAATCGCCTGTCCGACTGTGGTTTCTTCAAGGCCAGCGACAGCAAGACCTTCAAGTGCCAGTACCATCACTGGGAATACCGGCTCGACGGCGAATTCCACCGCATCCCGGATCTCGATACCTTTCCGCAGGGCGCGCCGGGCTATGCGCTGACGCCGGTGCATGTCGACACCTGGGGCGGCTTCGTCTGGTTCACGCTGAACGACAAGCCCGCGCCGTTGTTAGATTACCTGGCGCCGCTCACGGCGCACCTGGACCCGTACCGCTTCGCATCCATGGTGCAGACGCGCGACGTCACGGTCGAGTGGAACTGCAACTGGAAGACTTCGGTCGACGCGTTCAACGAGAGCTACCACGTGCAGGGTATTCATCCGCAGTTGCTGTGGTACCTGCACGATCTCGACATCCAGATCGACTGTTATGAACGCCACAGCCGCTACCTGATTCCGTTTGCGACCGTGAGCCCGCGCGTGCGTACGCCACCCGTGATTCCGGAACCCATCAAGGTCATCATGAAGGGCGCTGGCATGGATCCGGCGGATTACGACGGCCGGATCGCCGACATCCGCCGCGACGTGCAGCGCTGGAAACGCCAGCACGGCAAGAGCCAGGGCAAGGACTATTCGCGCCTGAATGACGATCAGCTGACAGATGACTATCACTACCTGATATTCCCGAACCTGTCACTGAACGTGCATGCCGACGATTTCTGGGTGTTTCGCCAGCGACCGCACCCCACCGATCCGGACCGGATGTTCTACGACATCCTGACCTATGAACTGGTCCCCGAAGGCGCCGAGTGGCCGAAACGCGCGAAGCACCAGCATTTCAAGTACGGCGAGAAGTCCATCGGCCTGGTGCTCGACCAGGACGCCGCCAACCTGCCGGGCGTCCAGGCCGGCATGCACTCCAAAGGCTTCCGCGGCTTGTGGCTCGGGGCGCAGGAGCTGCGCATCCGCCATTTTCACCAGG
>JANLTW010000086.1:0-20261 GCA_031363155.1 Gammaproteobacteria bacterium
CGACGAGGCGATCGCGTTACCGTCCGATTTTTCGGCGCGCATCGCCCGCAATACGCAGCTCATCCTGCAGGAAGAAACGCACATCACGAACGTCGTCGATCCCTGGGGCGGCTCCTACATGATGGAAAAACTGACCCAGGACATGGCCGACAAGGCCTGGGCGATCATGCAGGACGTTGAAAAACAGGGCGGCATGACGCAGGCGGTCAGCTCGGGCTGGGCCAAACTGCAGATCGAAGCCTGCGCCGCCGACAAACAGGCGCGCATCGATCGCGGCGCAGACGTGATCGTCGGCGTCAACAAATACCAGCTCGATAACGAAGCGCCAGTCGCCGTCCGCAGCATCGACAACGCTGCGGTGCGCGAAGTACAGCTCGCGCGCCTGGCGCGCGTGAAAGCCGCGCGTAATGGCACTGCGGTCACACAGGCACTCGCGGCGCTGACTACGGCCGCCAAAGCTAACACGGGAAATTTGCTGGAGTTGTCGATGGTGGCAACGCGGGCGCGCGCCACGGTCGGCGAAATCAGCGCTGCGCTGGAAGCGGCGTTCGGCCGCTACCGCGCAACTAATTCAATGCTTTCCGGTGTCTATGGAGCGGCCTTCGATATGGACCAGGAATGGCAGACACTCAAAGCGGACATCGATGCCTTTGCCAAACGCGAGGGACGCCGGCCACGCATCCTGATCGCCAAGCTCGGCCAGGACGGCCATGACCGCGGCGCCAAAGTGGTCGCCACCGCGTTTGCGGACCTGGGCTTCGACGTCGACGTCGGCCCGCTGTTCCAGACACCCGAGGAAGCCGCGCGGCAGGCGATCGAGAATGACGTGCATGCGGTTGGCATTTCGACCCTAGCCGCGGGTCACCTGACGCTGGTCCCGCAATTGATTCAGGCGCTGCGCGCCCAGGGCGCCAACGACATCGATGTCTTTGTGGGCGGCGTGATTCCGGCGCAGGACTATCAGCCTTTGCGCACAGCGGGCGTCTGCGGCGTGTTCGGTCCCGGCTCGGTGATCGGCGACACCGCCCGCAGCGTGCTGGCGGCCATCGAAGCGCGGCGCGCGATGGCTGCGCGGCATTGATGGCGGCGCCCCGCGAAGGTCTTGCCACGGCGGTGCTGGCGCGCGACCGTCGCGCGTTAGCCAAAGCCATCACGCTGCTGGAATCACAGCGCGACAGCGACCAGGCCGCGGCGCGCGCTTTGTTAGATGCGCTGCTGCCGCACAGCGGCCAGTCGCTGCGCATCGGCATCAGTGGCGTGCCGGGTGTCGGTAAATCCACGCTGATCGAATCGCTGGGCCTGAAGCTGATTGAACAGGGGCATAAGGTGGCGGTGTTAGCCATCGACCCGTCCTCGACGCTGAGCCGCGGGTCTATACTCGGCGACAAGACGCGCATGGACCGGCTGTCCACGCACCCGGACGCGTTCATCCGGCCCACGCCGTCGTCGGGCGCGCTCGGTGGTGTCGCGGCGCGCAGCCGCGAAGCGATCCTGCTGTGCGAAGCGGCCGGCTACGACCGGGTGATCGTCGAGACGGTCGGCATCGGGCAATCCGAGTCCGCGGTCGCGGCCATGACCGATGTGTTCCTGCTGATGCAGCTACCGAATGCGGGCGATGAGCTGCAGGCGATCAAGAAAGGCGTGCTCGAGCTGGCGGATATTTTCGTCGTCAACAAGTTGGACCTGGACGACAACGCCGCGGCCACCACGGCGCGCCAGCTGCAGAGCGCGCTGCAGATGCTGCGGCCACGGCATGCGGCCTGGGCGCCGCCGGTGCTGACGGTCTCGGCGCTGACCGGGCAGGGTCTCGATCTCCTGACCGCGGAAATCGACCGCCACCACGAAGTCATGCGCGGCAATGGCCATTTCGTCGATAATCGTCGCGGCCAGAATCTGGCCTGGATGCAACAGTTGATCGATGAAGGTCTGGCCCGACGCTTTCGCAACGCCGCTGCGCACGATGGACAGTACGACGCGATCGCGCGCCAGGTCAGCGACGGCGAATTTTCCGCAGGCGCAGCCGCCGCGCGATTGCTGACGATTTTCGACAGCCGCAAGCACTAAACGGAAGTACCGGACCATGCAGGACATCATTCGGCAACTGGATGCGAAACGCGCGGCGGCCCGCCTGGGCGGTGGAGCCGACCGTATCAAAGCACAGCATGCCAAGGGCAAGCTGACCGCGCGCGAACGCGTGGATCTCCTGCTCGATCCGGGCAGTTTCGAAGAACGCGACATGTTCGTCGAGCACCGCTGCAATGACTTCGGCATGGATGCGAACAAGGTCCCCGGTGACGGCGTGGTCACCGGCCACGGCACCATCAACGGCCGGCTGGTATTCGTGTTCGCGCAGGACTTCACCGTGTTCGGCGGCGCGCTGTCCGAGGCGCATGCCGAGAAAATCTGCAAAATCATGGACCAGGCGATGAAGGTCGGCGCGCCGATCATCGGACTCAACGATTCCGGTGGCGCGCGTATCCAGGAGGGCGTCGCTTCGTTGGGCGGCTACGCCGAGGTGTTCCAGCGCAACGTGCTGGCCTCAGGCGTCGTGCCGCAGATCTCGATGATTATGGGCCCCTGCGCCGGCGGCGCGGTGTACTCACCCGCAATCACCGACTTTATTTTCATGGTCAAGGACAGCTCCTACATGTTCGTGACCGGCCCGGATGTGGTGAAGACAGTCACGCACGAAGTGGTGACCGCCGAAGAGTTGGGCGGCGCAATCTCGCACACCACCAAGTCCGGCGTCGCCGACATGGCGTTCGAGAACGATGTCGAGGCGCTGCTGATGCTGCGCCGGTTTTTCGATTTTCTGCCGCTCAATAAACGCGGCCAGGCACCCGCGATCGAAACTGCGGATCCCGCCGAACGCATCGATGAGTCGCTCGATACGCTGGTGCCGGACAATGCTAACAAGCCCTATGACATGAAGGAGCTGATCGCCAAGATTGTCGATGAAGGCGATTTCTTCGAGCTGCAGCCTGACAATGCGAAGAACATCATCATCGGCTTTGGCCGCATGCAGGGCCGCACAGTCGGCATTGTCGCGAACCAGCCGTTGGTGCTCGCCGGCTGCCTCGACATCAAGAGTTCGATCAAGGGCGCGCGCTTCGTGCGTTTCTGCGATGCGTTCAATATCCCGGTCATCACCTTGGTCGATGTGCCCGGATTTTTACCAGGTACCGCGCAGGAATTCGGCGGCATCATCAAGCACGGCGCGAAATTGCTCTATGCCTACGCGGAATGCACCGTGCCCAAAGTCACGGTCATCACCCGCAAGGCCTATGGCGGCGCTTACGACGTCATGTCGTCCAAGCACCTGCGCGGCGATGTGAATTTCGCCTGGCCGACCGCCGAGATCGCGGTCATGGGTCCGAAGGGCGCGGTGGAAATCATTTTCCGCAAGGACATTGGCGATGCGCAGAAGATCGCCGAGCGCGCCGAGGAATACCGGCAGAAGTTCGCGAATCCCTTCATCGCCGGTCATCGCGGCTACATCGACGATGTGATCATGCCGAGCGAAACCCGCAAACGCGTGAATCGCGCGCTGACCATGCTGGCTAACAAGAAGCTCGACAACCCGTGGCGCAAGCACGGCAATATCCCGCTGTAACCATGTTCAACAAAATCCTGATCGCCAACCGTGGCGAAATCGCCTGCCGTGTGATCCGCAGCGCCCGGAAAATGGGCATCAAGACCGTGGCGGTGTATTCCGAGGCCGACAAGGGCGCGCGTCATGTCGAGCTCGCTGACGAGGCGGTGCTGATCGGTCCCGCGGCCTCGCGTGAGTCCTATCTCTCGATGGACAAGATCATCGCGGCCTGCAAGCAAACCGGCGCCGAGGCGGTGCATCCGGGCTACGGGTTTCTGTCGGAGAATGAGACCTTCGCGCGTCGGGTCGAAGAACAAGGCATTGTTTTCATCGGCCCGAAGCATTATTCGATCGCGGCGATGGGCGACAAGATCGCGTCGAAGAAACTCGCGGTCGCGGCGAAAGTCAGCACCATCCCGGGCGTCAACGAACCCATTGCCAGCGCTGCCGAAGCCGTCAGGATCGCGAAGAAAATCGGCTACCCGGTGATGATCAAGGCCAGCGCCGGCGGCGGCGGCAAGGGTCTGCGGGTCGCCCGAAATGTCCAGGAAGCGCAGGAAGGTTTTGTTTCCTGCCAGAACGAAGCCCGCAACGCCTTCGGCGACGATCGCGTGTTCATCGAAAAATTCATTGAAGAGCCGCGCCACATCGAAATCCAGGTGTTAGGCGACAGCCATGGCAACTGCGTCTATCTGTGGGAACGCGAGTGCTCGATCCAGCGCCGCCATCAAAAGGTGGTCGAAGAGGCGCCCTCGCCGTTTCTCGATGACGCCACGCGCAAGGCCATGGGCGAGCAGGCGGTCGCGCTCGCGACAGCTGTCAAGTATCAGAGCGCCGGCACGGTTGAATTCGTGGTCGGCAAGGACCGGTCGTTCTATTTTCTCGAGATGAACACGCGCCTGCAGGTCGAGCACCCGGTCACCGAAATGATCACCGGGCTCGATCTCGTCGAGCTGATGATTCGCATCGCGGCCGGCGAAAAGCTGCCGTTCAAGCAATCCGAGATTCGCCGCGACGGTTGGGCGATGGAATGCCGCATCAATGCCGAAGACCCGTTCCGCGGCTTCCTGCCTTCGACCGGGCGGCTGATCCACTTCGAGCCGCCGGCCAGCAGCGACGGTGAGGTGCGGGTCGACACCGGCGTTGTCGATGGCGGCGAAATCCCGGTGCACTACGACTCGATGATCGCCAAGCTGATCACCCACGGCAAGGATCGCAACGAAGCGATCGAGCGCATGCGCGCGGCGCTCGACAGCTTTGTAATCCGCGGCATCGCGTCTAACATCCCGTTCCAGGCCGCGCTGATGCAGCATCCACGCTTCGTGTCCGGCAATTTCACCACCGGCTTCATCGCCGAGGAATTCCCGCAGGGCTTTCGCGCCGAAGACGCGGTGCCGAAAAACCCACAGCTGTTCGCGCAGCTGGCGGCGCTTGCGCACCACCGGCGCACCGTACGCAAAGGCGCCGTGCAGGCGGACTATGTCGTGGTCATGGACGGCAAGCATCATGCGGTGCAGCTCACAGAGGCGATCAGCGCGCAGACCACCTGGGCGCCCGGTCAATCGGTCCTGACCACGAGTGCCGGCGGCTCACGGCTGCGCATGCAGGTCGATGTCGTGGGCCTGCGCTACCGCCTGTTTCACGCCGGCACCCAGGCCGATGCGCTGGTGCTCGACGCGCGTGCCGCGGAGCTTCTGAAGCGCATGCCCTACAAGGCGCCGCCCGACCTGTCGCGCTTTTTGTTAGCTCCGATGCCGGGCCTGCTGAGCGAAGTCGCGGTCAAGGTCGGTCAACAGGTCAAGGCGGGCGACAAACTCGCCGTGGTCGAAGCGATGAAAATGGAGAATGTGCTGAAGGCCATGCAGGACGGCGTGGTCGAGGAACAGCTCGCCAAGCCCGGCGACAGCCTGGCCGTCGATCAGCCGATCCTGAGTTTCAAGAAGACCTAGAGTCAGATCGCGATCGGAGGCCGAGCACAAAGGCGACGAACGCGCAGCTCAAAGGGCGGCGCGCTTGCAAGATCGCGGCTCGCGGACTCACGCGCGATCTTGCGCGTTCGCCCGCGCGCCCGAGCCGCCGCCCATTCGCCGCTCGTTCGTCGCCTTTGCGCTCGCCCGCAGAACGCCTCGTTCCGCCTCTTTCAACGACCTGTTGTCAGTCAGAGCGCGCGGATGACCTCAGGCGGCGCCTGCACCAGTTCAATCAGCACACCCTCGCCCGACAGCGGGAACTGCTCATTGCCTTTGGGGTGCATGAAACAGACATCGTGACCGGCGGCGCCCTTGCGGATGCCACCGGGCGCGAAACGCACGCCCTGCTCGGTGAGCCAGTGCACCGCCGCGGGCAAATCGTCGACCCAGAGACCGATGTGATTGAGCGGCGGCACATGCACCGCTGGTTTCGCGTTCGCGTCCAGCGGCTGCATCAGGTCGATCTCGCAGGCGCTCGCGCCAGTGCCGAGGCGCAGGATGTCTTCGTCCACGTTTTCCGTCGCGTCACGGTAGTTGCCAACCACCTGAACACCTAACAGGTCGACCCACAACCGGCGCAGAACCTGCTTGTCGGCGCTGCCGATCGCGATCTGCTGGACACCGAGCACTTTGAAGGGTCGGGAATTCATTATGCACGGACCTCCGGCTGGACAACCGAGATACGCGCGAGGGTCGCTTCCCTACCTAACAACTCGAGCGTCTGGTCGATCGGCGGCGACACCGTGCTGCCGCTGACCGCGACCCGCAGCGGCTGCGCCACCTTGCCGAGTGCCAGACCGCGAGCGGTGGCGAAGGCCGTCAGTGCATCGTGGATCTGCGCCTTGGTCCAGTCCGTCAGATCGGTCAGGCTGGCATGAAACTCCTGCAGCATGACGCGGGCCTCGAGTGTCAAATGCTTGGCCGCAGCGGCCGGATCCATCTCCACCTGCGGCAGGAACAGGAAACGGCTATTTTTCGCCATTTCGACCAGCGTCTTGCTGCGCTCGCGCTGCGCTTCGACCACCGCTAACAGGCGCGCGTCATTCGGCGCCTCGACACCGATGCGGCGCAGATAGACCTGCAGTCGCGTCGCCAGCTCGCGCACATCGGCGCGCATCATGTGCTGCTGGTTGAGCCACGCCAGTTTTTCAGGATTGAAGGCCGAGGCCGACTTGCCGATGCGGTCGATATCGAAATGCTCGATCATCTCCGCGCGCGTGAACACTTCCTGGTCGCCGTGCGACCAGCCGAGCCGCACCAGGAAATTGAGCAGCGCATCCGGCAGATAGCCCTGCTCTTCATACGCCAGCACGCTGACGGCGCCATGGCGCTTTGACAATTTCGTGCCATCGGGCCCGAGGATCATCGACGCATGCGCATACACCGGCGGCGTCGCGCCTAACGCGCGCAGCATGTTGATCTGGCGCGGTGTGTTATTGAGGTGATCGTCGCCACGGATCACATGCGTGACGCCCATGTCCATGTCGTCAACGACCACGCAGAAATTGTAGGTTGGCGTACCGTCCGACCGCGCGATGATCAGGTCGTCGAGTTCAGTGTTCGCAAAACGCACCGCGCCATGCACGCGATCCTCGACCACGACCTCACCGTCGAGCGGATTCTTGAAACGCACCACCGGCTGCACACCCACGGGTACCGCGCTTGTTAGATTGCGGCAGCGACCGTCGTAACGCGGCTTTTCCTTGCGCGCCAGCTGCGCAGCGCGCATCACATCGAGCGCTTCCTTGCTGCAATAGCAGTGGTAGGCCTGACCCTGCGCCAGCATGCCGGCGATCACCTCTTGGTAACGATCGAAACGCTTCGTCTGGTAATACGGCCCATCGTCGTGATCAAGGCCCAGCCAGGCCATGCCGTCGAGGATGACCCGCACCGCCTCGGGCGTGGAGCGCTCGAGGTCGGTGTCCTCGATGCGCAGGATGAAGCGGCCGCCGTGGCGGCGCGCATAGAGCCAACTGTACAAGGCAGTACGAACCCCGCCGATATGCAGCATGCCGGTGGGGCTGGGAGCGAAACGGGTAACGATAGGCATTCGGCCATTTTACGGTAGTGACCGGCCCGCAGGCCCGATTTGAGAGGCACCGGCGCCTGGTGTACGATGCGCGCCCCACTCAAAAGGGGCGGTTAGCTCAGCGGTAGAGCATTGCTTTCACACGGCAAGGGTCACTGGTTCGATCCCAGTACCGCCCACCAAATAACCCTTATAAAACAGTTATTTAGTCGTCCCTGATAAACCCCGTTTTTATTAGGGCGGATCACGCTGCGGCGTTTGAGTGCTCGGCGCAGCGCGCGCGTTAGGCCGCGCTTTTGTCCGGCGATGTACACCTGGGCGTCCTCGATCCCGTGACCTTTATAGCCCCGATCCACAAAACAGCGTTCGGGCCTCGTGCCGGTGAGTTACTCGACTTGGTTCAAAGCGGCTAACAGCGTGTGCCCAGCATAGGGATTGCCAGGTAAGGCTAACGCCCCGACGATGAAGTTATCGCGCTGGGTGACGGCGTAGCGCTGCTGCATGAACAGGGCTTGTTTGCCTTTGCGAACATGACTCTGACGCAGCTCGATGCCTGATTGTTTCGCCAGGCGCACCTGCCACACGCGCCCCGTGTGATACAAGCGTCCATCGGTCCGGAATGCAATCGCTTTCTCTTGCGCGGTCGTATCGACCGTGACCTGCGTGAAGCTTCTGGGCTTGACCGCCTGGCTCTTCAGTCCCGCCGTGATGGTGAGCTGCAGCAATTTCTCACAACCCTCAGCCCCGAGCCGAGTCCGAAAGCGGGTCATCTGCGAGGGATCAATCGCCAGGCAATGCTGGAAATACTCTTCGCCGCAAAAATATTGCCAGTACGGGTTCTCCGCCCAGCCCTTGACCACCGCTTCGTCCGACAACCCTAACGCATGCTTCAAATAGTGCAGCCCCGCCATCAAGCGAATCGGCACCCCGGGACGACCCTGCTCGACGTACAGCGCACCGAACTCATCGACTAATCCTTAGCCAGGGGATGCGCTCACCGAGTTGGCACAGCTCGTGGCGCAGATTGATCAGGTTCGTGAGCTTCAGGCGGAACAGCATTATCCTGCAATATCTGACCCCTGAATACCGCTTTAATTCCCTATAATTAAAGCCTTTTATGAGATTTTCAGGGGCGGCTTAGACTAAAAAATAAACGCCCGCATCGTTGCGGGCGTTTGTTGCTCCATTTGGTTATTCGGTCACTGTCGACCAAAATGAACCAGATCAGGCTCTTTGCCGGCGACGCGACAGTCCCAGACTGAGCAGCCCGATACCCAATAGCAACAATGTCGCAGGTTCCGGAATGCGGGTCGGCACCAGATTGACGCGAATGTTGTCCCAGAATACCGACTGGGGGAAGGCCGCTGATCCGCCACTAAAAAATGCCGCAGTCGTGTTAAGCCCTGCCAGTGACAGCGTGGTAAACGTCGGGAATCCAGTGGTTGCCAGTTGGCTGGCAGAAGCGGTCTGGCCGCCCGCGGTCACCGTGAAACTATCCGAGTCGCTCGGCGCAAAATCGCCCACGTCGACAGAAAGGCTGGATATCGCCTGCGAAAACGTTAGGAGGAATGCACCGCCACCTACATTGAGGAACGGCGACAACGCTCGGTCACCCCAAGACGCGGGGTATGACGTTCTCGTTGCCACTTCAACTGCTGCGCCGCCAATGCGAGCAATTGTCAGAGTAAGGCCCGAGTTGTTCAGCACCAACGAGGTACTGGACCCTGTGGGTGTCGATTCGAAGTCGAACACGATGGGAACTGCCTGGGCGGCCGAGGAAGCCGCAACCAGCAGGGCTGCCATGACATAGGATTTCAACGATTTCATATAGATACTAAAGTCCTTTCTTGTAGCGCTCCGCTACCAACCAATTCCCGCAAACTCTCTTTGCAGGTTATGCAAAATTTACGCCAGTTGGACAAAGTCTTTAGTTTCAGTAAGTTACATTTTGGCTGGCAAACGGAATGTAAGGTTTTTCGACAGTGCAAGCCAGCCAGCCGGCTGGGACCGGGTCAGCCGCCCGTCGGCAACAGCTCCCCCAGCGCAAACAGAGTCTTCTGCGGGAATCGCTCGATCGGGTAAAAACGCGTGATTATCGCAATCGCCCGCTCCAGCGAGCGGACATCGAGGTGTCTCAGCAGATAGCGCACATCGTCCTCGTCATGAAACTCGGCGCCGATTCGCATCGCCAGACACTTCATCGCGAGCAAATACTCCGGCTGCGCCACCATCACCCGCAAGTGATCGAATTCGAGAAACGGGGTGAACTCGCCTTGCTCGCTCAGGAAGCCCTTGACGCCGTCATTGAGCCAATGCGGATCCAGGTGCGCCCGCAGAGCCACGCGCGCAGCCGCTTCACGGACCTGTTTCGCGGGACGAAACCAGCCGTCCGCATCCTGCGTGGACGGCCGGGCGTTATACGCGAGACACATGACCGCGCCACCGACCAGAAAGAGCTCGCCGGTCACGCCCAGCGGGCGCAACTCGTCGTTGAGCAGCGCGAACAGCCGCCGAAACTCCACGGGCGTCAAGGCAGGCACGTCAGACCTGCGCGCCCAGAGTGCTATCGACAAAGATGTTCCGTCGCCGGAATACCGGCGGCGAATGTGTCAGCAAGTGCAGCCGCAGGCTAACGAGCGAGGACGCGAATGCGGGCTCAGTCAGCGGCGCGACTGCGCGGGTCCACACGGGGGCTCGCAGTCGGTGGCGTGCACAAGCCAGTTCCACCATGGCGGCAACATAGTTGGCGGCGAACGGCGTCAACGAGACCGTCGGCCACTCGGTGACCGCCGCTGCGAGCTCGGCCGCAGTCCAGTTCGTCAGCAGCGTATTGAGATCTGCAAACCCGAAACGCGAAGCCTCGGGCCGACCGCAGGCAATGACACCGTCCTTGAATTGCTGCGCGGCGGCCGGAAGCACGCGGCTAAGCACATAGCCCGACATGTCCAGGCCCGCCTGCCTGGCGCGCCGCTGAATCTCGGCCTTCTCCACCGATGAAACCCGGATCTGCAGCTGTTCCGATTTTGCGGTGGCGGCCATCTTGTCATCATAGCCAACCGATCCTTTATGTCAATACTGATGTATTGACAGGATATCCAGGCAGGCGAGCGTGATCACCTTGCCGATTTCCGTCTGCGAATGGCCCTGCCCCATATCCGGGTGATCGCGCGGATGACGACACCCTATTCACAGCTCCGCGCGACACCGCGGCTGCAATTTTTCCAAGGCATTCACTTGCGATCGCGTCGCCGCATCAGTGCCACGGGCCGGACGGAGACCACGCCAGCTTGAACGCTCCTCCACTCGCTGCACAGCTCACGGCTGGCATCAAGAACACGGCGATGCTGTGATTAACGTGCGCAAACTGATCCGCGAACCCAGGCTCGCCGATTCTGGCCGCGAAAACTTTCCATTGACGAGCATGCGAACTCGCTTCGTAGTAAGCGGCCGTCAGCGCGATCGGTAGTTCGCTGGGAACCGGCGTCGCTCGACGGCGAAACGTCTCTCGGATCGCGCTGCTCAATATCTCGCCTGAGAAACTCAGCGTGCGGGACAAAACCCAAATGTCATAGAAATCCTTCATTCGACTATTTCGGAAATCCAGCTCGACCATCGCATGGAATTTTTCAGCGATCGTGGCTTCGACAGGATAGCCTCGTAGGGGCACAGATTTTCCGCCGAGCAGAACGGGAAACTCGATCGACGCTGGACGGGGATGCACCGCGAATCGGCACGGCCGTGACAGTGTCCGCATCAAACAGAACGCCATCCGATTCGTCGACAATCGCGGCGCAGTCCTTAACCACGCCTACCAGCGTATTTACGTCGCCATCGCCGCTGCGTAAAAGATCGATATCCATTGTCGGCCGCGCGCGCGGAATGCCCCACACCCGCAGCATCAGTGCGCCCTTTAGCAACACCGTCTTCGCGTGTTTGGTGCGCGACAGCCTGGCGAGAAAGCGCTCATTGACGTACATCTGCAGCGCGTCGTTGAATCCCAAGCCGGTCGTGTCTGCGACCTTGCGGAGTCGCGCCAGAACAGACTGGACGACACTTTTGGGTGCTCGCTTCATGATGCCATGTCGAGGTAAGGCCCCATGACATTTTCCTGCCGGAGTAGACGTGCGACGTGAAGAATCTCGCGATTGCTGATCCGTTTGCGCTCACGCGCGAACTTGAGGGCTTCGATAGCAATGTCCAGACCAATCTTATTGCGAAACTTGAAGCAATCGACCAGCGTTCTTGCGACGCTGTATATGCGCACTGGTACGCCGTCGATTGAATGCACCGCCATGCCTTGGTCGAAGGTTTTTGGATCGTATCGGAACACCCTCACTGGCGGCCTGCCAAAGCGCAGGCGCGAATAGGCGTGCTGCGGAACAGCCAGGTGCACTACTCGCGGCACTTGCGTTGTGATCTCGTGGAATGCGAGAGCCGACACGAGGCACACAACCGCGGTGGGAGCCTTCGTTGCCGCGAATACAAGATCGGGATTGCTGAACTCGCGTGCGCCCGCAAGCCGGTACAGGCCGCGCGCCAGTGGGATGATCCTGCCGGTATCGCGCAGCTCATAAAGCGCTGCTGGATGTATGCCAAGATCGAGCGCCTGCTGTGTTTTCAGCACGCCGCCCTGCCGGCGAAAGATCGCGAGCGCTACTGTGGTGTCGCGGGACTGGAGCATCGGATAATAGTAGCACTATTTACTGGTATGTTGTGCTTTTTTTATCCGACCACCCAGGCAGTTCAAGGGTAACAACCGAGGGGACAGCCGAATCCTTCCACTTCCCAGCGCCCGCCAATCACGGCGTCTTTATTTGGCGCGCAGGTTGGCGGCTATCCACCTAGCTAACGCGGGCTCGTCCAGACTGCCGGCGGCTAACGCCGAAATGGTCTCAATGGCGTCGACTTGCGCGGCGCGCAAGCGCTTGCCGTTAATCGCCAGAAACAGGCCGATGGCCATGAATGCCGCGCGTTTGTTGCCATCCACAAAGGCTTGGTTTTTGGCGATGCCAAAACCGTAAGCGGCCGCCAGTGGCGCAAGACCAGCAACTTTGTCGTAGAGAAACTGGTTTACGGGCCGCGCCAGCGCAGAATCCAGCAATCCTTCGTCGCTCAGGCCGCGTGCGCCACCGAACATGGCGAGGCTCTCGTCATGGAGCAATAACAGCGCGCGCTTGTCGATCCACCTCGGCTCACGCCTCACTTCGCCAGAGCCTTGAAGGTATCGCGGAACTCTTTCATGAACGCACGGCCTGCCTCGACTTGTGCTGCGATCTTCGGATCGTACGGTGTCAGCAAATAGCCTTCGGGGGTTTCAATCACGTGCAGCGCATCACCCCGCTCAACCTTCATGCGGTTCAGCATTTCCTTCGGAATGACAACGCCGGTGGAGGTTCCGACTGCCGTCAATTTGAGCGTCGATGCCATGGGTGCCTCTGGCTAGTCATAAGTATATGTATACTAATGGCCGGCCCAGGCTTGCGCAAGGACGTTACTTCGCGAGCTCGAACAGCACCGACGACACCCAGCCCTTGTTGCCGAGTTCGTCTTCAACTTCCCACATGATTTCCTTCTTCTCGCCGGTGGGGTACAGCATCATGCCGGGATCAAGCGTGCGCACGACTTTGCCCTTGGTCGACGAGGTTGCGTACATGCGGCCGGGCTTGGCCATCGACACAGATTGCTGCGCGTTAGCTGCCGAGGCGTTGTCGGGCAGCGCCTTGAACTGATCGACCAGCTTGATATAAGCCTCCAGATAGGCCAGCGTGATCACCTTGCCGATTTCCGTGTCTGAATAACCCGACGCGCCGCCGGCTATCAGTGCGCCACCGCCAAATACCGCGCCACCACCGGCCCAGCCCAGATCAGTCTTGTTGGAATGACCTTCGATCATCGCGACCTGCTCGGACGATCGCACATCCGTCACTGTTAGAACCACGTCCGCGGATTTCTTCTTGAGGTTGATGCCACCTAACATGGCGCCGGCGCCACCCCCGATCAGGCCGCCCAGCAAACCGCCAATGGCGTTGCCGCCGGCATTTTTGTTAGACGACACGAGGTCCGGCACCATCACATAGTCGGCCGCCTTCACCTGGCCCTTGCCGACGTTGGAACGGCCGCGCAGCTCGCCGCTGGACGCGAGCGCGCGTTCGGCCTGGGCCGCCGCCATACCCTTGCCGCGATCGACCAGCGTAAAACACTTGGACTGGTTGACGAACACCTTGATGACGGTCTCCGGGGACCCCAGGTTGTGGGCCACCCACCACTTGTTCTCCGGCTCGACGATCGCGATGGCGCCGTATTTCTTGTCGCACACCGGGATCTCGGCCTGGCGCTTTTCCTTCTGCGCCTGCGCGCCTTTGGGCAGTGCGGCGTTGGAAATCGATGCGCCAGCGATCATCGCGACTGTTGCCGACAGGATCCATGGTGTTTTGCCAGCCATTGCACGTCCTCCAGAAAGTTGCTGAAACTATAGCTCCGCGACGCCCGAACTACCACAGCGACATTTGCGGGGTTACGGCGTATGGACGTACAAAAAGGCCAGTTGTCAGGCTCGTCCCACGCCCGGTCGCAAGGCCCAGCCGGCGACAGGCGATTTCAAAGCGTTTTTTGGTCAATTGGGCAACCACGCCCAGCCCCGACATGCGGCTGCCAAATTCAGGATCGTTGTCGCGGCCGCCACGCATATCCTGCACTTGGGACATCACATGGGCCGCCGCAAGAGGGAAATGCTGCGCGAGCCAGTCGCGGAACAGATCCTTCACCTCGAACGGCAAGCGCAGCATGATGTAAGCGGCGCGCTGCGCGCCGGCCGCATGCGCGGCATCCAGGATAGACTCAAGTTCATGGTCTGTTAGCACCGGGATCACCGGCGCCACCATCACACCGACCGGCACACCCGCCTTCGACAAAGCCTCGATGATCCGCAGGCGCGCGCCTGGCGACGCCGCGCGCGGCTCCAGCACCCGCTTCAGAGCGTCGTCGAGCGTTGGCAGGCTGACAAATGCGCTCGCAAGGCCGTCCTTCGCAAGATCCGCCAGAAGATCGATGTCCCGTAGCACGCCCGCACCCTTGGTGATCACATGCACCGGATGGCGCGTGCGCACCAGCACCTCGAGCACGGCGCGCGTGATGCGCAAGCCCCGCTCGATCGGCTGCCACGGGTCGGTGTTAGCGCCGAGCATGATGGGTTTGCATTGATAACGTGGATTCGCGAGTTCCGCCTGCAGCAATTTCGCAGCGTCGTGCTTGGCGAAAATCTGCGTTTCGAAATCCAGGCCGGCGGAGAGCCCCTGGTACGCATGGCTCGGGCGCGCATAGCAATAAATGCAACCGTGCTCACAGCCCTGATACGGGTTCAGCGACTGGTCGAAAAAAATGTCCGGCGAGTTGTTAGTCGTCAGCACGCGCTTGGCCTTGTCGGCGTGCACCTGGGTGCGCGGCGCGCCCGGCACGCCCAGGAATTCATCTGGATCCTGGGGCCAGCCGTCGTCAACGCCCTCGGCATGCTGGCGCGCAAAGCGGTTCGGCGGCGCGAGCGCGGTGCCGCGGCCCTTGAGGGGAATTGACATACCTAAACTGTACGTTTATACAGTTCGTGGGTCAAGGTTGGACGCTGTCCAGAACATGCGGGTATTTCGATGACTAATTTAACTATCGATGTCAGTAGCGCGGTGTTGCAACAGGCACGCAAAATTGCTGCGCGCCAAGGTACGACGATAAGCGCGCTGTTGGTCAGCTACATCCATGCCGCGATCAGCCGCGATCGCAGAGTGTCAGCAATACAGCGTCTGGTTCGACGTGCTCGCGACAGCGGCGCCCGAAGCCGCGTGCCGTGGAGTCGGAACGAACTTTATCCAGTTGAAACAAATCGTTAGCTCGTTCGCGTTACATATGCGTCTGGACATGTCCACTGCGGTTATTCCTAGGGCGAAGTTGCAAGATTATTTGTTATCACCAACCCACCCAATTGGGCGATACAAGTCGGCGTTCTTCGCGTCGCTCGGCTACAGCCGCACGGCGTGGGAAGTGCTGGAAAAGGACATTAGGGCCCTGCTAACGACCCAAGCTGAGCACCTTGAATCCACGATTTATGGTGAAAAATATGCGGTACGTAGCAGTCTTACGGGCCCAAACGGCCGATCAGCGCGTGTTGTGACGGTTTGGATTAGACTTGGTAACGGGACTGCGCCTAGACTCGTGACCGCGTACCCTGAGGACTAGTGCATGTCATTCAAAGAACTCGACACCGTTGTTGTCGTTACAGACCTGCCCAGGCTTTCCCTGAAACAGGGAGATATCGGCGCGGTCGTGCACGTCCACTCGTCGGAAGCCGTTGAGGTTGAATTCGTAACCGCGTCCGGCCACACGCAGTCCGTCGTTACCCTGGAAACGAAGCTACTTAGGCCGGTTGGCCCTAAAGACCTGCTGGCGGTCCGTAGGCTCGATGCAGCGTAACGGCAAACTGGCGATCAGGCGATAACCGACTCGCCGCGCCCCACCGCAAAGTAGCGGATACCGAAGCTCTTCATCAGCGCCGGGTCGTAGAGGTTGCGGCCGTCGAATATCAGCGGCTCCTTGAGCGCCGCCTTGATCTCATCGAAATCGGGACTGCGGAACAGCTGCCATTCGGTGACGATGATCAGCGCATCGGCGCCCTTGAGCGCCGTCTGCGGATTTTCCGTGAGCGTCAGGTCCTTGCGGTTGCCATACAGCCGCCGCGCTTCGGGCATTGCCACTGGGTCATGGGCCGCGACCGTCGCGCCCGCCTCCCACAACGCCTCCAGGATCACGCGGCTCGGCGCCTCGCGCATGTCGTCGGTGTTAGGTTTGAAGGCGAGACCCCACATCGCGAAATGCCTGCCCGCCAGCTTGTTGCCCAGGACCTTGTGGATCTTGCGGACCAAGAGCGATTTCTGGCGATCATTGACCGCCTCGACCGCCGCCAGGATCTGCGGCTCGTAACCCACTTGGTGCGCCGAGCCCAGCAGCGCCTGCACGACCTTGGGGAAGCAGGAACCACCATAACCGGTGCCGGGGAAAATAAAGGAATAACCGATACGGTTATCGGAACCGATGCCCTGGCGCACGCGCTCGATGTCGGCGCCGACGCGCTCGGCGATCTGCGACAGCTCGTTCATGAAGCTGATACGGGTCGCGAGCATCGCATTGGCGGCGTACTTTGTGAGCTCTGCCGACCTAACATCCATGATGATGAAGCGATCGTTCTGGCGCGTGAAGGGTTCATACAGATGCCGCAGCAGCTCGGCGACCCGCGGGTTGTCGGTGCCGATGACAACACGGTCCGGTTTCATGAAGTCGCCGACCGCAGCGCCCTCTTTCAGAAACTCAGGGTTCGAGACCACGTCGAATTCAATCTCCGCGCCGCGCGTTTGCAGAGTCTTGGAGATCTCGGCACGCACCTGGTCTGCTGTACCCACCGGCACCGTCGACTTGTCGACGATGATGCGGTATTCCTTCATGTGCGTCGCAATGGTGCGCGCGACGGTTAACACGTGCTTGAGATCGGCCGAGCCATCCTCGTCCGGCGGCGTACCCACCGCAATCAACTGAAAAAGGCCATGCGCAACACCGGCCGCGGCGTCGGTCGTGAAATGGATGCGCCCCGCCTTCACGTTGCGTTCGATCACCCCTTCGAGCCCGGGTTCGTGGATCGGGATTTCGCCACGTTTTAGACGCTCAATTTTCACCGGATCAATATCAACACACAGCACGTTGTTGCCGGCTTCGGCGAAGCAGGCGCCGGTGACGAGTCCTACATAGCCTGAGCCGAAAATCGTGACTTTCACCTTAGCCCACCCGCCTGTTTTTCAAGCTTGCAGCGGCCCGCTCCGCCGCCTTGCCATCCCAGAGATCCGGCCGCCGGCCGCGTGGCCACTCGCCTTTCACGACCCGCTGCACCGCCGCTAACAACTCCGGCACTTTGACCAGGCGATTGCTGCCCTCAGTCACCGTGACCGGCCGCTCGGTATTTTCTCGCAGCGTTAAACACGGAATGCCCAGGTAGGTGGTTTCTTCCTGCACACCGCCCGAATCGGTGATCGCCGCACAGGCGCCGGTCACAAGCCCCATGAAGGGCACGTAGCCCAGCGGCTCGAGCAGCCGGATCGAGCCATTTGCTGCCAGTTTCGGCAGCAGGCCGAATTCCTGCAGCTTCTTGCGGGTGCGGGGATGCACCGGGAAAACGAGATCGACGTCCCTGGCGACCGCCAGCAATTGATCCACCAGCAAACCCAAGGGACCGGCCTCATCGACATTCGACGGCCGGTGCAGCGTCACGACGGCGTAGGGCCGCTGGCCGAGACCTAACGAGGCGCGCGTGCCATCGGCGGCGATGCTGGGGCGCATCATTTCGTAGCTGTCGATCATGATGTTGCCGATGCACTCGATACGCCGTGCAGGCACGCCCTCGGCTAACAAATTGGCATCGGCGTCGCGCGAAGGTGTCCACAGCAGGTCGGCAATCGCATCCGTCACCAGGCGATTGATCTCCTCCGGCATGCGCCGATCGCCGGAGCGCAGCCCCGCCTCGAGATGCACGACGTTGATCCAGAGTTTGGCGCCGACCATCGCGCAGGCGGCGGTGGAATTGACATCGCCAACCACCACGATCCAGTCCGGCTTTTCGGCCAGCGCGACTTTTTCGTAGGCGATCATCACGCCACCGGTCTGCTCGGCATGTGAGCCGCTGCCGACATTCAGGTGCAGGTGTGGATCCGGCATCTTCAGGTCTTTGAAAAACGCATCCGACATGTTGGCGTCGTAATGCTGGCCGGTGTGCACGATTCGTGGCTCACACCAGCTCTCATGCGCCAGTGCGTGATACAGCGGCGCAATCTTCATGAAATTCGGCCGCGCCGCGGCGATCAGGTGAACACGCATGCGGATCAGGCCTTGTCGAGAAGAGCGAGAATTTCGGCGGTTTTGTCGCGCAACAACGCTGCATCGCCGCGCGACTCGACGTTGAGACGCACCAGCGGCTCGGTGTTCGAGCTGCGCAGGTTGAAGCGCCAGTGGTCGAACTCCAGCGACAAACCGTCTGTCAGATCGAGCAACTTTGCCTGCGGCTCATAGCGCGCGCGCACCGCGGCGATCGAGGCCTTGGCATCGGTCAGCTTGCGGTTAATCTCGCCGCTCGCCGGAAAGGCCTTCATGCGCTCGCCGACCATGGTGGAGAGCGACTTGCCGGTGATCGACATGCGCTCCAGTACCAAGAGCCACGGGATCATGCCGCTGTCGCAGTAGGCAAAGTTGCGGAAGTAATGATGCGCACTCATCTCGCCGCCATAGGCGGCATCCACCTCGCGCATTTTCTGCTTGATGAACGCGTGACCCGACTTGCACATCACCGGCACGCCGCCCAGGCGCTGCACGATGTCGATGGTGTTCCAGGTGAGCCGCGGGTCATAGATGATGCGCGCGCCTTTTTCACGCTCGAGGAACGCCTCGGCTAACAAACCGACCAGGTAATAGCCTTCGATGAAGGTGCCCTGGTCATCGAAAAAGAAGCAGCGATCGAAATCGCCGTCCCAGGCGATGCCGATGTCCGCGCCGTGCTTGCGGATCGCGTCGATGGTGGGCTTGCGGTTTTCTTCCAGCATCGGATTCGGCACGCCGTTGGGGAAGGTGCCATCGGGCTCGTGATGCACCTTGATGAACTCGAACGGCAGGTGCTTCTCCAGGCGATCGACCACCAGCCCGGCCCCGCCATTACCGGCGTTGACCACGACCTTGAGTTTGCGGAGCCGCTTGAGGTCCACATAGCCTAACAAGTGTTCGATATAGGCGTCGTTGAGGTCCACGGCGTTACGGCGACCGAGCCGCGCCGGCGGCGCTGGCAGACGCCCGTCGCGGATCATCGAGGCCATGTCCTGCAGGCCCGTGTCCGCGCTGATCGGGCGGGAACCCTCGCGCACGAACTTCATGCCGTTGTAATCGGGCGGGTTGTGGCTCGCCGTGACCATGATGCCGCCGTCGTAACCCTGCGAAAAGGTCGCGAAATAGGTGCCTTCCGTGCCGCACAGGCCGATGTCCATGACGTCGACGCCAGAATCGAGCAGGCCGCGGATCAGCGCGCCCGCGAGTTCGCTACTGGAGAGCCGGATATCGCGCCCCACGGCCACCGTGCGCGGTTTTACGAAGCCTGCGTAGGCCTGCCCGATCTGGTAGGCGAGATCCGCGTTCAGCTCGTCCGGAATGCGGCCGCGAACGTCGTAGGCCTTGAAGCTGTTCAGATTCACTTGTTCGTGCCTTCGCGCCCGTAGCGATCCTCGAAGCGCACGATGTCGTCTTCCCCGAGATAGCTGCCCGACTGCACTTCGATGATGTGCAGGGTGATTTTACCCGGGTTCTCGATCCGGTGTTTGGCGCCGATCGGAATGTAGGTCGACTGGTTCTCCTCCAGCAGGAACACTTCGTTGTCGCGGGTAACCCGGGCCGTGCCCGACACCACGATCCAGTGCTCGGCGCGGTGGTGATGCAGCTGCAGCGACATCGACGCGCCCGGCTTCACCGTCAGGCGCTTGACCTGGTAGCGCTCGCCATTTTCGACGCTGTCATAGCTGCCCCAGGGCCGAAACACCTCGCGGTGCAGCGAATGCTCGGTGCGTCCGCTGGCCTTCAATTGCTCGACCAGTTTCTTGACGTCCTG
>JANLTW010000102.1:0-6913 GCA_031363155.1 Gammaproteobacteria bacterium
CATCGCACGCCCGAGGTGCGCAACCGCCAGATCGTGGTCGCGCGACTCGAGAACGAGGTCACCGTCAAGCGCTACAAGCAGGAAGGCACGCTGATCTGGCTGCTGCCCGAAAACCCGGATTTCGAGCCGATCCGCGTCAACGTCAAGGAAGACGCCATCATCATCGAAGGCGTGGTCGTGGGTGTGCTGCGGCGGGGCCGGGCGCAGGGCACGGGCTTGATGTAAGCGCCCGGGTTTGATGTAAGCGCCCGGGTTTGATGTAAGCGCCCGGGTTTGATGTAAGCGGAGTTGCAGCCATGAGCGCTCATTTTCTCGGTCTACGCACCGTCAAATACCGCGCGCCGGATATCAAGCGCGCCCGCGACTGGTACACCGAGGTGTTAGGTTTCGGCCCGTATTTCGACGAGCCTTTCTACGTCGGGTTTGCAGTCGGCGGTTTTGAGCTGGGGCTCGATCCGGATCTGAGCGAACCTGGTGCCGGTGAGGGCAGCGTCACAGTCTATTGGGGCGTGGCGAATGCCGAGGCCTCGCGGGCTCGCTTGTTAGGTCTGGGCGCGGTGGCGCGCAGCCCGGTGCAGGATGTCGGCGAAGGGATTAAGGTTGCCACGGTGTTCGATCCTTTCGGCAATGTGCTGGGCGTCATCGAGAATCCGCATTTTCAGTATCAGCCGCCGTCATAGTTCATATAGCAGCTAGCTGATCCATATCACTTGTTAGCAGGGCGCCCCATGCCGGGCGCCAGAGGGAGCTTTTGTCTTGAAAAAACCGACACTGAAAAAACCGCGGCTGCGTAGCTATGCCTGTCCCTGTGGGTGTGGTCGCAGCGCCTGGGCGACGCAGCCGCGGTCTTTGCGCAGTCAACCGGTACTCGGCGCCGCAGACCTGGTGCTGGTTGCAGCGCCCGTCCCGGGATCAGGTGTGTCCGGATCATGAGTGTGCGTGATCATGTCCGACCCCCTCAGCATCAAGTCCGCACCCCAGAATCCGCACCAGAGTACGGATGCCGCGCTGGCGAGCCTGCTGCGCATCCCCGGCCTGTGGCGCGGGCGTCAGACGGCCGCCGCTGGCGCTGATACCTGCAGCACCGGCTTTGCGGCCCTGGATGCCGCCTTGCCCGGCGGCGGCTGGCCCCGCAGTGGCCTCGTTGAAATCCTGACGCCGCGTCACGGGCTCGGCGAGCTGCGCCTGCTGGTGCCTTTGTTAGCTTCGCTGGCGCAGCGTACGCCCGCACGCTGGACCGCCTGGATTGCGCCGCCGTTCGAGCCTTATGCGCCGGCGCTGGCGGCGCGCGGGCTTGCGATCGAGCGGCAGCTGGTGGTGCGTGCCGGCGCCGAGCTCTGGGCGCTGGAGCAGGCGTTGGGCTCGGGCGCCTGCGAAGTGGCGCTGGCCTGGACCGGTCGCACGCCGCCGGTGCGCAGCCTGCGCCGTTTGCAACTCGCGACCGAGCGCGGGCGCACCGCCGGATTTCTGTTTCGCCCGAGCCGTGCTGCCCGCCAGGCCTCGCCGGCCATGCTGCGGCTGGCGCTGGCGCCGTTAGCCAGTGGCGCGGGTCTGAGCATCGAGCTGCTGAAAAGCCGCGGTGGCGCGCGCGGCGTGGTCGAGTTGTGCTGGACAGGGGCTACATGAGCCCGCATCCCCGCATTCAGGCGACGCGCTGGGTAGAGCGTGCCGCAAGCTTCGCAACCCCGCCTGAGCGTACGGGCACGCCGGCGTTAGCTCCGTCGCCGCCAGCGACGGCTGCTGCCAGCATGCCGGAGCAGGTCTGGCTGGCCCTGCACCTGCCTGACATCGAGTTTGCCGCCTGCTATGCGGCCGCCCGTTATGCCGATATGCCGGCGACGTCGCCCCGGTCTGGCGCACCGCGCGTCGTGGTCGAGCGTGATGGCCGTCTGCCGCGGGTGCTGGCAGCCTGCGCGGCAGCGCGCGCCCGCGGCATCCAGCCCGGCATGCCGCTCGCGGCCGCGCTCGCCGCGGTGCGCGATCTGCAGGTGCGGCCGCGCTCGGTGCAGCGTGAACGCAGCCTGCTTGAAACCCTGGCAGGCGGTGGTTTTGCGCTGACGTCCTGGGTCAGCCTTGAGCCGCCGGATGCAGTGCTCCTCGAGGTGCGCGGCAGCCTGAAACTTTTTGGTGGCGAAGCACCCTTGTTAGCTGCGGCAGCGGAGCGCAGTCTGGCGTTGACAGGCGCCAGATCCTGCGCGGCGCTTGCGCCGACCCCGCTCGCGGCGCTGGTGTTAGCACGCGCAGCGGCGCTGGCTGGCAAACCTGGCGCGCCGTCCGGGGCAGCACGCCTGCCTGCCGTGACAGGCGCACAGTCGGACCCGGCGTTGCTCCTCGGCCGGCTCGCGCCGCTGCCACTCAGTCTGCTGCGCTGGCCGCCAGAGCTGCTCGAACGGCTCGCCACGCTTGGCGTGCGCAGCGTCGGTGACGCGCTGCGCCTGCCGCGTGCCGGATTCGCACGGCGGTTCGGCAAAGCGCAGTTGCTGGCACTCGATCGGCTGGTCGGGCGTCTGCGCGAACCGCGCCCGGCCTTTGTGCCACGCGAGCGTTTTGTCGCGCGTTGCGAACCCGCCTGCGAACTCATCGAGCACGCGGCGGTGCTGCGGACCGCCGGGCCGCTGTTGCAGCAACTCGAGCAATTCCTGCGGCAACGCCAGATCGGCATCACGCTGCTGGTGCTCGCGTTGCAGCACCGGCCGCCGCCCGGCGCACTGCGCGGCGCGGGCGTCCTGACGCGCGTGGTGGTGCGGCTCGCAGCCCCTGAGTTCGCGGCGGCCCGGTTTGCCGCTTTGTTAGCTGAGCGACTCACGCAGACAGCCCTGCCGGCGCCGGTGATTCATCTCGAACTGCGTACCGGCGCGGGTACGCCTTTCGCGCCGGGCAGCGATTCGCTGTGGCGGCCGGGCGAGTATGGCGGCGCGGCGGGGCGCGAGGCGCCGGCCTTTCTCGAACGCCTGCGGGCCCGGCTCGGGGCGGAATCCGTCTACGGACTGTGTCTGTTGCCGGCGCACCGGCCGGAGTCCGCCTGGGGCGTGGCGGAGCCGCAACCGCCGCAGGCGCGGGCGGCGCTGGCCTGCGAGTCCGCTGCGCGCAGTCATCACGGCCGGCCCCTGTGGCTGTTGCAAGCGCCGGAGCCGCTCGCGATCGTTCAGGATGCGCTGATCACCGCGGGCCTTGAGTTGTTAGCCGGTCCGGAGCGCATCGAAACCGGCTGGTGGGACGGCAATGAGGTGCTGCGCGATTACTACATCGCGCGCGATGCCGCGGGCGCCGAACTCTGGCTGTATCGCGAGCGGGATGCGCCGCATCGCTGGTTTTTGCAGGGTCTCTTTGGGTGAGCGCGCTCTACGCCGAGCTGCACTGCATTTCCAGTTTCAGTTTTTTGCGCGGCGCTTCGCAGCCGGAGGAGTTGGTCGCGCGCGCCTGTGAGCTCGGCTACGTGGCACTCGCGCTCACCGATGAATGCTCGGTCGCGGGCGTGGTGCGCGCACATGCGGCCCTGGCCGAGCGGGCGCGTGTCGCGCAGGAAGCTGGCAAGCCGCCGCCCCTGACCCGCCTGATCGTCGGCGCGGAGTTTTATCTCGACTGCGGACTGCGCTGCGCAGCGCTCGCTGCGGATCGCGCCGGCTATGGCGCGCTCTGCCGTCTGATTACCCGCGGCCGGCGCGCCGCACCCAAGGGCGAATATCTGCTGACCAGGGCGGATGTGGCCGAATTACTGCCGCCCGGGCCCTGCCTGCTGCTGTGGCTGCCGCGTGCCGGGCAGGGCGTCAACGCAGGTCCGGCGGCTGCACAGGCGCAGTCTTTGTTAGACGATCGTGCAGCGTGGATCGCGGCGCAGTTCGGTGTGCATGGCGCGGCCTGGATCGCGGTCGAGCTGACACGCGACGGCGGCGACCAGCAACATCTGGCGTTATGTGAGTCACTCGCCAAGTGGCATGGCCTGCCGCTGTTGGCCGCCGGTGAAGTGCAGATGCACCGGCGCGCACGCCGGCGGCTGCAGGATGCGCTGACTGCGATCCGGCACAACCTCACGCTGGCGGAGGCGGGTCTCAGGCTCTGGCCTAACGGCGAACGTTATCTGCGTGAGCCGCAGCGTCTCGCGCGCCTTTATCCACGTTCGTTGTTGGCGGAAACCGTCAGGGTCGCGGCGCGCTGCCGTTTTTCACTCGCCGAGCTGCGCTATGAATACCCGCGCGAGATCGTGCCGGACGGCGAGACACCGGCGAGCTGGCTGCGCAAGCTCACCGAGGCGGGCGCGCGGCGGCGCTGGCTGGGCGGCATGCCGGAGAAGGTCAGGGCGCTGGTGGAGCATGAATTGCAGCTGATCGCCGACCTGCAGTACGAGCCTTATTTCCTCACCGTGCACGACATCGTCAGCTTTGCGCGCGCCCAGGGCATCCTGTGCCAGGGCCGCGGCTCGGCGGCGAATTCCGCGGTGTGCTACTGCCTCGGCGTCACCGAGGTCGATCCGGCGCGCATGCAGCTGCTGGTGGAGCGTTTCATTTCGCGCGAGCGCAACGAGCCGCCGGATATCGACATCGACTTTGAGCACGAGCGCCGCGAAGAGGTCATTCAGTACGTCTACCGCAAGTACGGCCGCGAACGCGCCGCGCTCGCCGCGACCGTGATCAGCTACCGGCCGCGCTCGGCGCTGCGCGATCTCGGCAAGGCGCTCGGCTTTGATCCGCTGCAGACCGAGCGGCTGGCGGGCGCGATGAGCGGGTGGAGCAGCGACATCGACATCGAGCGGGTCCGCGAAACGGGACTGGATCCGGACAATCCACGGGTCAGGCAGCTGCTCGAACTGGCCGCCGAGTTGCTGGGGTTTCCCAGGCATCTGTCGCAACACGTCGGCGGCTTCGTGATCGCGCGCGGGCTGCTCGAGGAGCTGGTGCCGGTCGAGAACGCCTCGATGCCCGGGCGCACGGTGATCCAGTGGGACAAGAACGATCTCGATGATCTCGGCCTCATCAAGGTCGATTTGTTAGGTCTTGGGATGCTGACCGCGATCCGCCGCGCGCTCGATTTCGTCGGCGAGTATCGTGCGCGCTTTGCGGCGGTGGGCAGGGCGGGCATGACGCGCCCCTTCACCATGGCCGATGTGCCGCCGGAAGATCCGCGCGTCTACGACATGATCTGCCGGGGCGACACCGTGGGCGTGTTCCAGATCGAATCGCGGGCGCAGATTGCGATGCTGCCACGCCTGAAGCCGCGCAATTTCTACGACCTGGTCATCGAAGTCGCGATCATCCGGCCAGGCCCGATCCAGGGCGACATGGTGCATCCTTACCTCAGGCGGCGCAGCGGCGAGGAAGCTGTCAGCTATCCAAGCCCCGAGGTGGCCAAGGTGCTGGAGCGCACCCTGGGAGTGCCGATTTTCCAGGAACAGGTGATGCAACTGGCCATCGTCGCGGCCGGGTTTTCAGCGGGTGAGGCGGACCGGCTGCGGCGCGCGATGGCGGCCTGGAAACGGCGCGGCGGCCTGGGTCCCTTCGAGGAGCGCCTGAAATCCGGCATGGCCGCGCGGGGTTACAGCGCCGAATTCGCGCAGCAGATTTTTCACCAGATCCTCGGTTTCGGCGAATACGGTTTTCCGGAATCGCATGCGGCGAGTTTCGCGTTGCTGGTCTATGTATCCTGCTGGTTGAAATGCCACGAGCCGGCCGCGTTCACGGCCGCGCTGCTCAACAGCCAGCCGATGGGGTTTTATGCGCCCGCGCAGCTGGTGCGCATGGCGCAGAACGCGGGTGTTGAAGTGCGCGCGGTGGATGTGCACGCCAGTGACTGGGACTGCACACTGGAGCTGGGTACGACCACGCTGGCGCCGCAGCCTGCGTTGCGTTTGGGTTTGCGGATGGTCAAGTCGCTGTCGCGGGACGGCGCGGCGCGACTGGTGGCGGCCCGGCAAGCCGCGTCGGCGGCGGGTGTAGCCGCCTTTGCCGACGCCCAGCAACTCACCGAGGCTGCACGGCTTGATCGCCGCGATCTCGAAGCGCTGGCTGCGGCCGGCGCGCTGGCTCAGCTTGCTGGCAACCGGCATCAGGCCTTCTGGAGTGTGGCCGGCACAGAAAAACCCTTGCCGCTGGCGCCTGCCGACCGCCAGGAACTGGATGTCAGGCCTTTGCTCAGACCGCCGACCGAAGGCGAGGATGTCGTCAACGATTACCGCGCCGTGGGCCTGACGCTGGGCCGGCATCCGCTGGCGCTGCTCCGGCCGGTGTTCGCGCGCGAACGCATACGTCGCGCTGACGAACTACTGCGCCTGCCCGACGGCCGGCGGCTCAAAGTCGCCGGCATCGTCATTACGCGGCAACGACCAGGCAGCGCCAGCGGCGTCACCTTCGTTACGCTCGAAGATGAATCCGGTCACGTCAACATTGTGGTCTGGGAGCAGCTTGGACTGCAGCAGCGCCGCGAGCTAACAGGATCGCGACTGCTGGAAGTGCGCGGCAAGCTGCAACGCGACGGCATTGTGATCCACGTGATTGCGGAGCAGCTGGTGGATCGCTCGGATCTGCTCGGCCAACTGGTGGCGCCGGCGCGCGAGTTCCGTTAGAAACAACGCCGGATCAGGCGTGCCGCGAGGGTCGCGGCCGGCGACCCGGACCATCCGGGCCGATATCGTAGTCGTCGAAGTCCTTGATCATCTCGCGGGTGGCGCGTTCTTCGCGCATGCGCTCCAGCTTACGCCAGGCAGGATCGGCTGCTTTCTGGCCGCGTTTTTTACTGACATCGAGATCCCGGATGACTTTATCGACGTCTACGTCTTCGACGCCGGCAAGTTCTTCCGGTTCATCGTCGTCAAATTCTTCCGACTCTGGCTTCTCGTTCATAGCCATCTGAATAAATGACAGGTGCCGAAATTAAGTCAGGTCAACTGATATTCGCAACCCCGAATCAGCGTATTAGCGTA
>JANLTW010000012.1:0-6484 GCA_031363155.1 Gammaproteobacteria bacterium
CCAAGTTGAACGGATGGCACTAAGTTTGCGCTGACCGCGCGCCCGAGCCGCCGCCCATTTGCCGCTCGGCCGTGGCCATCGCGCTCGCCCGTCGATCACATAGTTCGCGTCGGTCACGTCCGATTGTCAGGCCGCACCTACTAATGGTGTGAAACGTTTTCTGCGGGACAGCACACCAAGTTCGGTTAGACCAATGTGGGCCGCCCGTTCGTCTTCACATTGGCAACCATTCCAGGTTGTCATTGGAGGCTAAGGACATGATGCATCGAATGCTGCCAGGCTGGCTCGTCGCCGCTGTCTTGGGACTGACATCGGCGATGGCGGCTGCGGAAACCTACCTGTTAGTCCCCGGAGTAACGGGCGATTCAGTTGCCAAAGGCCATGAGGGCTGGCTCCGGATCGCGTTTCTCGAGTGGGAAGTCGAGGCTGACACGTCATGGACCAAGGGCGGCGGTGCCGCCGTCGGCAAACCCAATCCTGGAAAAATCACGCTGAAACTCTTGACCGGCCCCTGGTCCAGCGCATTCCTGCGCGCCATCACCACCGGGACTACGCTGGACAAGACAGGCTCCGTCTTCCTGGACCACGTTGCGAGTGATGGGCGTCTGTTGGTCCGGCTGAAAATGGAAGGGCTGTTCGCGACCAAATACAGGCTTGCGAGTGCCTCTCAGGAGCTGCCTCAGGATCAACTTGAGGGAGTATTCAAGACCGTCCGGGTGGAATTCTATTATGTCGGCAGCGACACCAAACTGGCGCCGGCTAGTCTGGATTGGGACATTCCAGCTGGCGCCGTGAAATAGCAGGCCGTATTCGTACCGTCTGTGCGGTGGCTGAGCCGCTCAGGATTTTTCGAAACGATCGACCACGGCGGTGGTCACCAGATCCGCGCCGACATTCACCATGGTGCGGGTCATGTCGAGCAGCCGGTCCACACCTAACACGATGCCAATGCCTTCGGCCGGAATGCCGAAAGTGATCAGCAGACCTGCGATGATCGGCAGCGACCCTCCCGGAATCGCCGCGACCGCGACCGCACCTAACACGGCGAGCAGCAGCAAAGTGAGCTGCTGCACGAGCCCCAGTTCCACGCCAAATACCTGCGCCACGAACAGCACCACGCAGCCTTCGTAAAGGGCGGTGCCGGCCATGTTCATCGTAGTGCCCAGCGGCAGCACAAAACCGGCCACGCTGGACCGCAGGCCAAGGTCTTCGCGCGCGACAGTGAGCGCGGCGGGAAGCGTCGCGCTGCTGGAGCTGGTGGAAAATGCCGTTACCAGCGCCGGGCGCGCCCGCTCCCAGAAATCCAGCGGCTTGAATTTGGTCAGCAACCTGATCCACAGCGACATGGTGCCGAACAGGTGCAACAGCATGACCACGAAGCAGCCGATGAAAAACAATCCGAGCGCGATCAATATCTGCCAACCAATCTTGACCACGACACTGAAGATCAGCGCCGGCACCGCATAGGGCGCAAGCCGCAGCGCAAAGTGCACGATTCCGGTCATCAGCTCATTGATGACCTCCAGGCCCGCGGTAAATTGCCCGCGTCGCTTATCGTCAAGCTTGATGGCCGCGGCCCCGCACAGGATCGCAAACAGGATCAGCGGCAACATCTCGCCCAGCTTGCCGCGATCGTTGCCGACAAACGCGCCGAACAGATTGCGTGGCATGAACATGTCGACCAGGCCTGTGGCATCGACTCTGGGCTGCTCCGCCTGGCTCGCGATGTGCTTCTGCGCGTCGCCACCATACTCGGCGACCAGCTGCGCGCGAGTCGGCGCATCCAGAGTCATGCCCGGCTGCAATACATTCATCGTGACCATGCCCAGGGCAACGGCGATGGACATGTTTACGAAAAACAGCGTAAAGGTGCGTCCGGCGAGCGGCCCCAGCCTGGATATGTCGCCAAGCTGGGCAACACCTAACGCCAGCGACGCAAACACCAGCGGTACGACAACGAAAAACAGCATGCGCAGGAACACCTGGCCGAGCGGATCGAGGGCATTCCTGGCCAGCCAGCGCGAGCCTTCCAGCAATGCAGGAAAGGCGCCGCCCGCGCTCAGCACCAGCGCGCCGGCCAGCGCGCCGATCACCAGGCCAAACAGAATGCGGTTAGCGAGCCGCCGGTCGTGCTGTGCCATGAATCGGCTGGCTGGTTAGTTGCCTGGATTACGCAGCTTGGAGTGCTTGGAACTGTACAACCAGTACACTGCGACACCTAACAGAGCGTAACCGACCAGTATCCACAGCGCTACCGGGTCACTGGTCACTTCACCTGGATTGCCAACGATGGCGCCGAGGATGTCGTAATTGAATGCCTTGGACATGATGTCGAGCAGGATCGGCACAATCATGAACAGCGCGCAGGAAATCACGCCCAGGATCGGCGTCAGCGGATACCAGGGCACGCGGAACGGCCGCACCAGCTCCGGATTGCGCCTGCGCAGGTACATGACGCTCATGCAGACCATCGCGAACGCGACCGCGGTTCCCAGGCTGACCATGTCGCCCAGGACGTTCAGTGGCAGCACCGCCGCAGCCAACGCGATGATCGCACCTAACAGCAGGGTACCGGTCGCCGGCGTGTGGAATTTCGCATTGATGCGCGAGAATATCGGCGACAGCAATCCATCCTTGGCCATCTGGTAAAACACGCGGGTCTGGCCGTAGATCAGCACCAGCATCACCGACGTCAGGCCGGTAAATGCACCGATCTTGATCAGCATGGCCAACAGGTTGAGCGTGCCCGATTCAGTCAGCCCCCAGGGCACGACCGCCCAGGTTGGATTCATGCGATCGATCGCGATCGCGATCGGCGCGCCACCCGCGAGTTCCCGGTATGGCACCACGCCGGTCATCACGGCGGCGACGACAATGTAGAGAACCGTGCAGACCGCCAGCGAACCCAGTATGCCGATCGGCAGGTCTTTCTGCGGATTGCGCGCCTCGCCAGCAGCGGTCGATACGGCCTCGAAACCCACGTAGGCGAAAAAGATGATCGACGCCGCACGCACCACGCCCGACACGCCATATTTGAAGCCACCCTCATTCTCGGGAATGAAGGGCTGCCAATTGGCGGGATCAATGTAGAACACGCCGACAGCGATGAACACCACCAACACTGTTAGCTTGATGCCGACAATGACGTTGTTGACCTGCGCCGATTCGCGCACACCGCGCACCAGCAGCAGCGTCACCGCCAGGATGCCGGCGGCACCGACCAGATTGATACTCGGCACTGCTTCAAGCACGCCGTCTTTGTATTGCAGCGTCGAAGTCGTGAGCCACTCCGGAATGACCAAACCGAAATCCTTGAGCAGGCTGGTCACATATCCGGTCCAGCCAGATGCGACCGTCGACGCGGCCACACCGTACTCGAGCAGCAGCAACCAACCCATGACCCAGGCGATCGCCTCGCCCATGGTCACGTAGGAATATGAGTAAGCAGAACCGGCCACCGGAATGGTGGATGCGAGCTCGGCATAGCAAAGGCCCGCGAACGCGCAGGCGACGCCCGCGAGCACGAACGACAACATGACGCCCGGACCGGCAAAATTGGCCGCGGCATTTCCGGTAAGGACGAAGATGCCGGCGCCGATGATGCAACCGATGCCGAGGCTCACGAGATTCGCGGCGTTCAGGCTGCGCTTCAGTTCACCGGAGCCGAACTCCTGCTGGACCTGCGCGACGGATTTGCGGGCGAAAAGACCGACGTTAGCCATTCGTTGTGCTCCTGCGGAATACCGCAGCGTAGGCGCTTAAACGGGCCAAGGCAAGCGACCGGCCGCCGTCTAGCCGTCGCGTCCGGATTCTGCGGCGTTGCGCTGACGGCGCGCATCCAGCAGTTGACGCAGGCGGATATTGACTACCTCGACGCCAACCGAAAATGCCATCGCGAAGTAGAGATAGCCCTTCGGAATTTCGAAATGCGCGCTCTCGGCGATCAATGCCACGCCAACCAGAATCAAAAACGCCAGAGCCAGCACCTTGATGGTCGGGTGACGGTCGATGAAATCGCTGATCGATGCCGACACGAACATCATGACGACAATGGCGGTCATGATGGCGATCACCATGATCGGCAGCTGATCGGGCTTCGCCAGCCCGACGGCCGTAAACACACTGTCGAGCGAAAACACGATGTCGATGATCGCGATCTGGATCACGATCAGCGCGAACGAAGCTAACATTCTGGCGCGGCGCGCATCGGCGGCGCCCTCAAGCGTCTGGTGAATTTCCAGAACGCTTTTGGCCAGCAGGAACAGCCCACCGGCAAACAAGATCATATCGCGCCCCGAGACCGCGAATGCCCCGAGTTCGAACAGCGGCCGCGTCAGACGGGTCAGCCAGACGATCGAGAACAGCAGCGCGATGCGCGTCAGCATCGCAAGTGCGAGGCCGGTAATGCGTGCTGCGTACTGTCGCTCGCGCGGCAGCCGACTGACCAGAATCGACAGGAAAATGAGGTTGTCGATGCCGAGGACGATTTCCAGCGCCGTCAGAGTGATAAGCGTGACCCAGGCTGCCGGGTCTGACAGCCACTCCATCATGGCATCGCGTCTATGACCTTTCTGTCTTCGCGCGGGAACAGGTGCTCAAAGCGCAATCCGGTATCGAGCGCTACCGCGCTGGCAATGTAGATCGAGGAATAGGTGCCGACCACGATGCCGATAATCAGTGCCGTGGAAAAACCCAGCAGCACCGGTCCGCCTAACAGAAACAGCACCACGACCACGATCAGGGTGGTGGCGCTGGTCATGATGGTGCGCGACAGCGTCTGGTTGATAGACTGGTTGAGAATATCGAGCGCGGGCACGCGTTTTTCGGCGTGGAAGCGTTCGCGGATCCGGTCGAACACCACCACGGTATCGTTCAGTGAATAGCCAATGACCGCCAGTATTGCCGCGACCACCGACAGGTCGAACGGCATCCCGGTCAAGGAGAAAAAACCTAACACGATGATCGGATCATGCAGCGCGGCGAGAATGGCTCCGAGCGGCAGGCGCCAGTTGTGAAAGCGGAACACGACGTAGACGAAGATGAACACCATCGTATAGATCAGTGACCAGATGGCGCTGTTGCGCAGATCCTTGCCGACCTGCGGGCCGACGACTTCGAGGCGGCGCACCTCGGCGCTCTTGTTGAATGCCCGCGCCACCGCCTCAACGTCGGCGCGCATGGTCTTGCTGTCCTTGGTCACATCGGGCGGCGGCAGGCGCACCAGGATGTCGCGCGTGCTGCCGAAATTCTGCACCTGCGGCTCGACATAGCCGCGGGCCTCGAGGCCCTGGCGAATCTGATCGATATTGGGTTCGACCGGGAAATTCACTTCGATAGTCGTACCACCGGTGAAATCGATGCCGAGATTCAATCCGCGGATGCCCAATGACAGCAGGGAGCCGAGGATCATCACCGCCGACAGCCCATACCACAGTTTGCGCGTTCCCATGAACGCAAAACGGGTATTGGATTTGAAAAATTCCATGGTTGAATATCCGTGTTAGCTGATGGGTCAGATGGACAGGTGGCTCGGGCGCCGCGCGCCGCCATACATCAGGGTCAGCAGGGCACGACTGCCCAGCAACGAAGTGAACATCGAAGTCATGATACCTAACGAGAGTACCACAGCAAAACCGCGGATCGGACCAGTGCCATAAACCCACAGCACGATGCCGGCGATCAGGGTCGTGACGTTGGAATCGGCGATCGCGGAAAAGGCCTTTTCAAAACCGCTGACAATCGCCTTCTGCGGCGTGACCCCGTTGCGCAATTCCTCGCGGATACGCTCGTAGATCAGCACGTTCGCATCGACCGCCATGCCGACCGTGAGCACCATGCCGGCGATGCCTGGCAGCGACAGCGCCGCCTTGAACATGGTCAACAGGGCAGCGAGCAGCACGATGTTAGCTAACAGGACGAGGTTCGCGACCATGCCGAAGGTCTTGTAGTACACCGCCATGAACACGAACAGCAGCAGCATGCCGATGACCAGTGCCTTGACGCCTTTTTCAATGTTGTCCTGGCCGAGCGACGGGCCGACGACCCGCTCCTCGACCACGGAAATCGGCGCCGCTAGCGCTCCGGCCCGCAGCAGCAGCGACAGCTCATTGGCCTCGTTGACGCTGAGCCCGGTGATCTGGAAGTTATTGCTGAATACGCCGCGAATGGTCGCCTGATTGATGACTTTCTCATCCTTGACGGTGCGCGAGACTTTCTCGCCGTTGACTTCGACAGTCTCCTTGCGAGTCTCGATGAAGACCACGGCCATCGGATCTCCAACGTGCCGGCGCGTGGTCGCAAGCATTTCGTCGCCGCCCGCGGAATCGAGCTTCACCGACACCGCCGGCCCGTCCTGGGTGGTGGCGGAGGTGGCATCCGTGAGCTGGCTGCCGGTCACGATAATGTCGCGCTTCAATAGCACCGGTGCGCCGGTGTTGGTGCTGGTATACAACTTCGCGCCCAGCGGCACCCGGCCGCGGGTCGC
>JANLTW010000029.1:0-7441 GCA_031363155.1 Gammaproteobacteria bacterium
CTCGCCGTGCTCGAGGAAGTCGTTTTGGCGCTGCACGATGCTGCGCGCGACTTTCATCAGCGTTTCCTTGCGGATCTCCAGCGACTTCAGCAGCCAGCGCGCCTCCTGCAGCTGGGTACGCAGCATCGCGTGGTCCGAACCACGGCCCAGCATCGCGACGTAGCCCTCGTTGACCCGGACGCGCGGCAGGCTCGCGGCATTCAGTTCCACGGACCAGCCGCGGTCGGTGCGACGCACGAAGACATCCGGTACGACGTACTCCGCGGTTCCGGCACCTAACAAAGAACCAGGCCGGGGGTTGCAACTGCGGACCAGCGCGATCGCATGCGAGAGTTCGTCTTCGTCGACACTGAGGTTGCGCCGCAGCTGCGAGTACTGCTTTGCGCCCACCAGGTCCAGGTATTTTTCCGCGATAAGAGTCGCGGTCGCGAGTCCCGGCGTCGCCGGTTCGAGCTGCGCGAGCTGCAGCAACACGCATTCGCTCAGGCTGCGGGCGCCGACGCCCACGGGGTCCAGGTACTGGATGATAGACAGCACTCTTTCAACCTCTTCCTCAGAGGTCTGCATGCCCTGCGCACCCAGGGTGTGGACAAATTCGCCCAGTGCGTCGGTGACATAGCCGTCATCGTTGATGGCATCGACCAGGGTCGAAGCGACCGTCATGTCACTGGGCGACAGACCCAGCATCTCGACCTGTTCCATCAGGTGTTCGTGCAGGTTCAGGCCGCGCTGCGAGGCGATGTCCTGCTGCCGCTCATCATCTTCTTCGCCGCCCGGCGCGGTGCCTTCGCCACTGCCCGAGGTCGTGCGGTCGGCAAAGGTGTCGTCGACGATTTCGACTTCCGGGGCGTTATCGACGGCGGGTTCCGCGCCGTCACCGCTGGATTCTGCGGGGGCCGCGTCCGCTGCGGCCGCGGAGGGATCGAGGGCCTCCAGGCTGGCGGTGGCTTCGATGTCGTCGTCCGCCTCCAGCATGACGTTGCTCTCGAGCACGTCGCGGACGTGCATTTCGAGTTCCAGCGCGGGCAGCTGCAAAAGACGGATAGCCTGTTGCAGCTGCGGGGTCATCGTCAATGTCTGACCCAGTCTGAGCTGCAGTGATGGCTTCAACATATTCACATTCGGAACGTCTCTCCCAAGTACACCTCACGGACTCGGGGGTTGGCAAGGATTTCTTCCGCAGTTCCGGAGGCGATCACAGTTCCGTTACCGACGATGTACGAACGGCCGCAAACACCAAGTGTTTCACGGACATTGTGGTCCGTAATCAGGACCCCGATGCCGCGCTGCGCCAAATTGGAGACGATGCGCTGGATATCCGCCACCGACAGAGGATCCACCCCCGCGAACGGTTCATCAAGCAGTAGAAACCGAGGGTTGGCGGCCAGCGCCCGCGCAATCTCGGCACGCCGCCGCTCGCCACCCGACAACGACATGCCGAGTGACCGGCGCACGTGGCTGATATGCAGATCGCCGAGGATCTGTTCCAGTTCCTGGTCGCGGCCGGCCTTGTCGAGGTCGTCGCGCAATTCAAGGATCGCAGCGACATTGTCTTCGACCGACAATTTCCTGAACACCGAGGCTTCCTGCGGCAGATAGCCGATGCCGGCCTGGGCACGTTCGTGCATATGCGCGCTGGTCAGTTCGCGATCATCAATCAGCACCCGGCCCGCATCAGCGGTCACCAGTCCGACGATCATGTAGAACGCAGTGGTCTTGCCGGCGCCGTTAGGACCTAACAAGCCGACTATTTCGCCCGCCTTGACCTCGAGCGACAGATCGGTGACGACTTTACGGCTCTTGTAAGCCTTGGCGAGGTGTTCGCCACGCAGCACCGTCATGGATTGCGCCCGGGCGGCGTGGCGGCCGGACGGATGGTAATGCGGATGCCGCCGCCGGCGTCGCCGGGTTTGGCCTGGGCACGCACTTTCTGATCGACCAGACTGTAGACCAGTTCGTTGCCCTTGATGTCATTGCGCCCGTCGGAGAGCCAGGCTTCGTTGGACAGGCGCACCGTGTTGGACGCCACGTCGAAATCGATATTGCGGGCACGGCCACGCGCCGGCTCCGGGTTGTTAGCTCGCCGCTGCTCGAATTCCGCCGGCTGGCCTTCGATGCGCGCACTGGCGATGGCGTTATTGCGGAATTGCACGCGCGCCAGATCGGACTTGAGGCTGCCAGTAGGCAACGTGATCTGTACCTTGCCGCGAAACTCCCAGGTTGCGTTATCGAAATCGGTACCGGTGGCGCGGGCTTCGTCGGCCTGCACGCGCAGCTCACCCTGGGTGATGGTGACCGAGCGGAACAAGTAGCGGTTGCTGGCATAGTCGACCTCGGACGAGGCCGCGTCCAGCGTGATTTCCGCTGTACGACGGCTGGCCGGATCGCCGGCGACCGGTGGTGCGCCGGCCCAGGCGCTGGCCGCCACGGCCGCGGCCAACAGCGCGGCGCAACTCGTCCGTCTAAGGTGTAAATCGACCATGTACTGCTGATTCTAGCGTCAGTCGGCGGCTTGCCAAATCTGCGGTGAGACCGCGTGCCTCAATAGTGCGCGCTCCGGACTTCAGTTTGACAGGCTTGTCGGTGGTCGCGCGGTTCGTCACGGTGTCGTAGGTCAAGGTCGAGGTCTCCAGGGACAACGGGCCAGCAACACTATTGGCATCGCTGGTCAGGCGCACGTCGCCCGCCAGGTCCACGATCGCTGGTGCATCCCGTGCCGTGCTGCTCATGCGCCCGGAGTCCGCCGTCAGGAGCCACTCTTGGCCGCGACTGTCCGGAAATTCAACCACGACCTTGGTCAGATCGACGGCTTCCTGCCCCGCGTCCTGCCGGATGCTGGCCGCGCGCAGTTTATAGCGCTGTCGGCCCTGCGCATCGGTCGCCGACAATTCGGCGCCGGTGGCCGAGTAGCCGCGTTGCGTACTGCTGATATCCGCGTCCGCCCGGGGCGCGAGCGCGTCGCGGGCGGTGTCGCAGGCCGTGGTCAGCAGCGCCGCCACGACCAGACCCGTGGCCAGGCTGGCTGACCTAGACATGGTTGCGCCGGGCCGGGCGCCGCGCCAGCAGCGCGTCGCAGACCTCGCGTACCGCGCCGCGGCCGCCGCGGAGCCGGGTGACATGCGTCGCCGCGCGTCTGGCATCCGCATGCGCATCGGCGACCGCGTAGCTAACAGCGGCGGCGCGCAGCACGGGCGCATCCGGGCTGTCATCGCCGACGGCGGCGCAGTCGCTCAGGTCTATTTTCAGTTTGCGGCAGATTGCGCTCAGGCAGGCGAGCTTGTCGACCACGCCCTGGTGCACGTCGCGGATACCCAATTCCCGGCAGCGCAGCACCACGCCGCGGCTACGCCGGCCGGAAATCACCGCGATCCTGATGCCCACAGCCAGCAGCGCCTTGATGCCGTGGCCGTCGCGCACGTGGAAGGCCTGCAGGGCCTGGCCGCGTGCGCCGTAATAGAGGCGACCGTCGGTGAGTACACCGTCGACGTCGAGCACTAACAAGCGGATCGGCGCGCGCGCCTTTGACGTCGGCGCCAAGCTACATCGCTCCGGCGCGAAACAGATCGTGGACGTTGAGCGCGCCCACCAGCACGCCGTTGTCATCGCAGACCGGCAGCGCCGTGATGCGGTGGGTCTCCATCACATGCACGGCTTCCGCGGCCAGGTCCTGCGGTTTCACGGTGCGGCAATGCGTCGTCATCACGTCACTCATCTTCGCCGCGTGCAGGTCGAGCCTCGCATCCAGCGCGCGACGCAGGTCGCCGTCGGTGAACACGCCCACGACCTTCTGGGCCTCGTCGCAGACCACGGTCATGCCCAGGCCCTTGCGCGACATTTCGATCAGGCCCTGGGCTAACAACGCAGCCGGTGCGCTGCGCGGAATCGCGTCCCCGGTGCGCATCACATCGGCCACGTGCAGCAGCAGCTGCCGCCCCAGCTGGCCACCCGGATGCGAGCGCGCAAAGTCCGCTGCGGTGAAGCCGCGCGCTTCGAGCAACGCGACCGCGAGCGCATCCCCCATCGCGAGCGCGGCCGTGGTGCTGGCCGTGGGCGCAAGATTCAACGGGCAGGCCTCTTCGGCCACGCTGCAATCGAGATGCACGTTGGCGGCCTTGGCGAGCGTCGATTCGGTCGCGCCGGTCAGCGCGATCAGCGGCACCCCGAGTCGCACCAGCGGCGGCAGGATCGTCAGTAATTCGGGTGTTTCACCCGAGTGCGACACCGCGATCACGACATCGTGGCGCGTGATCATGCCGATGTCGCCGTGACTGGCTTCGGCGGCATGCAGGAAAAACGCGGGCGTGCCGGTGCTGGCAAGCGTCGCCGCCAGTTTGCTCGCGACATGGCCGCTCTTGCCCATGCCGGTGACGACCGCCCGGCCGGTGCAGGCCAGCAGCGTCTCGCAGGCGCTGACAAAAGGCGCACCCAACCGGCCGCCAAGGGCGGAGACCGCCTGGGCCTCGATCGCGAGCGCCCGGCGGGCTGAGGCCAGCAGGCTGATTGCGGACGGTGTGGTGAGGGCGGACATCGCCCTGAATGATACCGCGCCACGCTACACTACGCCCCGCATGCATCCCGACCAAGTCGCGCAGCTGATCCGGACCGGGTTACCGGACGCCGAAGTCCAGGTTCTCTCCGAGGATCAGACCCATTTCACCGCCCGCATTGTCAGCGCCAGCTTCGTCGGCAAGCGCGCGATCGCCCGCCACCAACTCGTCTACCAGGCTCTCGGTGAGCGGGTCGGCCGCGAAATCCACGCGCTCTCGATCGAGGCGCTGACCCCGGACGAGGCAGCCCGTGGATAAGCTGCAGATCACCGGCGGCGTGTCGCTCGCGGGCGAAGTGCGCATCTCCGGCGCCAAGAATGCCGCGCTGCCGATCCTCGCCGGCACGCTGCTGGCGGATGGCCCGGTCCGGATCGCCAACGTGCCGCATTTGCAGGATGTCACCACGACCATCGAGTTGTTAGGTCGCATGGGTGTTTCCGTGACGGTGGACGAGAAGATGCGGGTCGAGGTCGACAATTCGACCTTTGACAAGCCGTTTGCGCCCTACGAGCTGGTCAAGACCATGCGCGCGAGCATCCTGGTGTTAGGTCCGCTGGTGGCGCGTTACGGCACTGCGGATGTGTCCTTGCCCGGTGGTTGCGCGATCGGCGCGCGACCGGTGAATATTCACGTGGCGGGGCTGCAGGCGATGGGTGCCGAAATCAATATCGAGGGCGGTTATATCCGCGCCCGCGCCCGGCGTCTGCATGGCGCGCGCCTGGTGCTCGATACCGTGACCGTGACCGGCACCGAGAATCTGATGATGGCCGCCGCGCTTGCCGACGGTGAAACCATTATTGAAAACGCCGCGCGCGAACCCGAGGTGGTCGACCTCGCGCAGTTCCTGAATGCGATGGGCGCGAAGATCGTGGGTGCCGGCACCGACAAGATCATCGTGCATGGCGTCGAGAAACTGCACGGCTGCGATTATTCCGTGATGCCGGACCGCATCGAGACCGGCACCTACCTGTGCGCCGGCGCGATCACCGGTGGCAAGGTGCGTGCGAAAAACACGCGGCCCGATCATCTCGACGCGGTGCTCAACAAGTTTCAGGAAGCCGGTGTCAAAGTCACCAGCGGCGACGACTGGATCGAAGTCGATGCGCGCGGCACGCGCCTCAAGTCCGTCGATGTGCGCACTGCGCCGTATCCGGCGTTCCCGACCGACATGCAGGCGCAGTTCGCGGCGCTCAACACGGTCGCCGACGGTGTCGGCACGATCATCGAAACGATTTTTGAAAACCGCTTCATGCACATGCTGGAGATGCGGCGCATGGGCGCCGAGATCCGGCTCGAAGGCAACACCGCGATCATCAAAGGGGTTCCGAAGTTGCAGGCCGCGCCGGTGATGGCGACCGATTTGCGCGCGTCGGCGTCGCTGGTGTTAGCTGCGCTGGTCGCCGAAGGGCGCACCGACATTGAGCGCATTTATCATATCGATCGCGGTTACGAGACCATCGAGGAAAAGCTGTTGCAGTTGGGGGCGCAGATCAAGCGCGTGCCGAACTAGCCGAGTGTCGGTTCAGCGCACCGGCCGCTCGCTGATCTTCAGCTGCAGTTCCGCTTTTTGCGTCCCGCGCATCACGGTCAGCTTGATGGTTGCGCCCGGTTTGCTCGAGGCAACGCGCGCATTCGCATCCTGCGCGCTGAGCAGGGCCTTGCCGTCGATCGCCTCGATCAAGTCCCCGGGCTGAAGTCCGAGCTGCAGCGCCGGACTGCCGTTGTAAAGATTGGTGACGACGACGCCGCCCCTGGCGAGTCCGACATCGGTCGCCTGCTGGTCAGTCACGTCATCTAACACGAAGCCCGCCCAGCCGCGCACGACCTTGCCCTTGGCGATGATTTCGTCAATGACTCCGCGTACCAAATTAACGGGTATGGCAAATCCTATACCTTCGACGCCCATGCTTTTGGCGACCACCGCGGTGTTGATGCCGACCAGCTCGCCGCGCGCGTTCACCAGCGCGCCACCCGAATTGCCGGAATTGATGGGCGCATCGGTCTGGATGAAATTCTCGAAGGTCGCGATTCCGAGCTGACCGCGCCCCGTGGCGCTGACGATGCCGTGCGTGACGGTCTGCTGCAGACCGATGGGATTGCCGATGGCTAACACGGTGTCGCCGACCTGCAGCAGATCGGAGCGGCCTAACGGCATGACCGGCAGCCTGGGCAGATCAATTTTCAGCACTGCAAGGTCGGTGTCCGGGTCGCGCCCGACGATGCGCGCTTCGGCGACCCGGCCATCGGCGAGCTGTACGCGCACTTCATCAGCATCCGCGACCACATGATGATTGGTTACGATGCGCCCGCTCGAATCTACAATGACGCCGGAACCTAACGCGCGCTCGACGCGCTGGCGGTAGCGCGGGCCCAGGTCGCCGAAAAAATCATCGAGCGGACTGCGGACGCGGCGCTCAGTGACCACGCGGGCGGTGTAGATGTTCACGACCGCCGGCGACGCGCGGCGCACGGCTGCGGCGTAGCTGCCGGTTTCACTGGCCGCAGTAGCAGTCTCGGTGCCGGTGCTCGCGGCGGTCGCTGGACCCGGTTCCGCCGCTGTAACGGTGGCCGGCGCCGCGCTCGGGTACGCGGCCGCGGGCGGCGACTCGACCGCGGCGCCGGGCGATTTACGCTGCAGCAAATCCGGCCGCAATGCCACGATGACGAACGCCAGGGCGAGGCCGCCGATGGCGGCGCCGGCGAGAAAAGTCAGGGTCTTAGCGGTTTGCTGCATAGCCAGAAGAACCTTGTCTGCGTGTATAATGCTTGGCTTTCCAGGGAACGACAAAAATCCGCGGCGCTGGTTCAGCCGGCGGGTTAGTTGTGGTCAATCCTGGGTGTGGACGACGACGTACCTGGGGAGAGTGTAACGATGGATGACGCAATGGGTGCGG
>JANLTW010000039.1:0-3610 GCA_031363155.1 Gammaproteobacteria bacterium
GCCAGCGAAACCAGGGTCGACGATCCGAGCAAACCGGGCCGGCATATCGGTCCGCTCGCCTCGCGCATGCAGTTCGAAAAAGTCCAGAAATGCATCGCCATGGGCATCGAGGAAGGCGCACGGCTGGTGGCTGGTGGCCTCGGCCGGCCGGGAGGATTCAACCGCGGCTTCTACGTGCAGCCGACGGTATTCGCCGACGTGCACAACCAGATGCGGATCGCACGCGAGGAAATATTCGGCCCGGTGCTCAGCATGCTGCGCTTCAAGACGCAGGCCGACGCCATTGAAATTGCTAACGACACGCCCTACGGTCTCGCCGCCTATCTGCAGACCGACGACTTGCAAAAGGCGCACGCGGTCGCGCGCCAGCTGCGGGCCGGCAGCGTGCACATCAACGGCGCCTCGCAGGGCTATGCCGAGCCGTTTGGCGGCTACCGCCAGTCCGGCAATGGCCGCGAATGCGGTATCTACGGCCTGCTCGAGTTCCTGGAGCTCAAGTCCATCAACGGCTACTACGCGGCCTGACGTCAGGTTCACCATGAAACTCCGCGACATCACAACCTTCGTCGTGGGCAATCCGCCGCCGCATAACGGTGGCCGCTATTTTGTCTTCGTCAAGCTGACCACCGACGGCAATGTGTCCGGGATTGGCGAGGCCTACAGCGTGCCATTTCATCCCGACATCGTCGCGCAGATGCTGGAAGATGTTTTCGGGCGTTACCTGCATAACGAAGATCCGCACAACATCGAATCCATCTGGCGCCGCGTCTACTCGGCCGGCTTCACGCAGCGTCCGGACGTTTCGATGATGGGTGTGCTGAGCGCACTCGAGATGGCCTGCTGGGACATCATCGGCAAGGAAGCCAATCAGCCGGTTTATAATTTGTTAGGCGGGCGGGTCCACGAACGGCTGCGTTCCTACACCTACATCTATGCCCGGCCCGATGACAAGGTCGACGTCTATCAGGACCCCGACCTCTCGGCGCTACGCGCGGTCGAACTGGTCAGGCAGGGATTCACGGCGATCAAGTTTGATCCGGCGGGCCCTTACACGGCGTTTGACGGCCGGCAATTGAGCCTGCCGGCCCTCGATTTATGCGAACGGTTCGTCAGACAGCTGCGCGAAGCGGTCGGCTCCAAGGCAGACCTGCTGTTCGGCACGCACGGACAGATGACCGCGGCGGGCGCAATTCGCCTGGCGCGGCGCCTGGAGCCGTACGACCCGCTGTGGTTCGAGGAGCCGGTGCCACCGGACGCGCCCGAGGAAATGGCCAAAGTGGCGCGCGCCACCAGTATTCCGATCGCCGCCGGCGAGCGCCTGACCACCAAGTATGAATTTGCGCGGCTGCTGCGGGCCGGCGCCGCGGCCATCCTGCAGATGGATCTTGGTCGCGTCGGCGGCATCCTGGAGGCCAAGAAGATCGCCGCGATGGCGGAAGTAGACCACGTGCAGATCGCGCCACATCTTTACTGCGGCCCGGTGGCGGGCGCAGCTAACATCCAGCTGGCAACCTGCACACCCAATTTCCTGATCCTGGAAAGCATCGAAACCTGGGGCGGCTTTCATGCCGCCATCCTCAAGAAGCCGATTCAGTGGTCCCAGGGCTATGTGATTCCGCCTAACGAACCCGGGCTTGGCATCGAGTTGAACGAGGATTACATCAGCCGCTTCCCCTATAAAGGCAACCAGCTGCATTTGGAAATGGACCAGAATCCGATCACGTAAAACCGCGCACGCACTGGCATTAGACTACTGGAGCTAAATGAACATTTCGGGGGCCCGGTGACTGCAGTGCAAATGGCGCGTGCGCCAACCTCGGCCCTGCGTCTGGTGCTGATGGTCGCACTCGCGCTGTTCATCAGCTACATCGACCGCGGCAACCTCGCAACCGCCCTGCCGGTGATCCAAAAGGAAATGAGTTTGTCGCCGGAGCAGCTCGGGCTGCTGGGTTCGGCGTTCTACGTGACCTACGTGATCATGATGATCCCTGCAGGCTGGCTCGCCGATCGTTATGGCGCCTACCGAGTGCTGGCGGCCGGCCTCTTTGTGTGGTCGGTTGCTACGCTGGCGACCGGGTTCGTGGGCTCCTTCATTGCCCTGCTGTTGTTGCGGGGGCTGCTGGGTATCGGCGAGAGCGTGACTTTCCCGGGCTCGTCAAAACTGATTGCGAGCGGCGTGCCGGCAGCAGGTCTTGGCGAAGCCAACGGCATCGTCGCTTTTGGCTACCTGATAGGTCCCGCAATCGGCACCCTGCTGGGTGGCTTCCTGATTGCTGAATTCGGCTGGCGGCCGGTGTTCTGGATATTCGGCGCGTTGTCTTTGATGTGGCTGCTGCCCTGGAGTCGCGTGGTCGTGCACGAGCTGAAGCTCAAGGACGACGCCCACGCGGGGCCCAGCTTTGCGCAGATCCTCCGGCAACGCGGCTTGTGGGGCGCCTCGCTCGGACACTTCGCTGCAAACTATGCTTTTTATCTGATCCTGACCTGGCTGCCGACGTACCTGATCAATGTGCGTGGCTTTTCGATGGTGACCATGGCGACCGTGCTGAGCGGCGCCTACCTGCTGAACGCGATCGGCGGTTACGGCGCTGGCTGGCTGACCGATTGGTGGATTCGCTCCGGACGCTCAGCGAATGTTATCTACAAGGGCATCATGGCGCTCAACCACATCGCTGGCATCGTCTGCATGCTGGGGATTGTCGCCCTGCCGCAGAGCGCCTCGATTGCCTGCCTGTATGTATATGAGCTCGTGCTGGGCATGGCGTCGCCGGGAACTTTCGGTATTTCGCAGGTCCTCGCCGGACCGTCCGCGACCGCGCGCTGGGTCGGCGTGCAGAACATGTGGGGCAACGTCGCGGGCATCGTCGCGCCGGCCGCCACCGGTTTCATCATCGGCGCCACCGGCCATTACGACCGCGCCTTCCTGTTGGCGGCAGCGGTCAATGTGTTAGGTATCATCGGCTGGATATTCATCCTGCCGAAAATCCGGCCTATCGAATGGCAAAAGTAATGCAAAAGCCGAAGCCAGCGCTGCGCTCGCCAGTCGAATGGCGCCTGCGCCAGGAACTGGCCGCCTGCTACCGCCTGATAGCGCATTTCCGCATGACGGATCTCATCTACACGCATTGCACGGTGCGCATTCCCGGACCCGAGCATCGCTACCTGATCAACCCCTACGGCATGATGTGGGATGAAATCACCGCGTCCAGCCTGGTCTTGTTAGATCGCGACGGCAACGCGGTCGGTTCCCGCAAGCCGTACATCAACCTCGCGGGGTTCGTGATACACGGCGCGATCCATAACTCGCGCAGCGATGCGCAGTGCATCGTTCACACCCACACGCGCGCCGGCTGCGCGGTCGCCGCGCAACGCGATGGCCTGCTACCCGTCAATCAAATTTCAATGGAATTCTTTGGCCGCGTCGCCTATCACGACTACGAAGGCATTTCCTACGACCTCGACGAACAAAAGCGCCTGGTGCGCGATCTCGGTGAACAACCGGTGATGATCCTGCGCAATCATGGCCTCCTGACCGTTGGCAAGAGCGTCGCCCAGGCCTTCCTGCGCATGTACTACCTGGAAAAAGCCTGTGAAATTCAGCTCGCCGCCA
>JANLTW010000083.1:0-4669 GCA_031363155.1 Gammaproteobacteria bacterium
CATCGACACCACCTCCGGTGCCGTCCATCACCCAACAGCCACAGCATGTTACTGTCGCCGTCGGAGCAACGGCCACGTTCTCAATCGTAGCCACGGGCGCTCTGCCGCTCGGTTATCGATGGCAGCGCGGCGGCGTCGACATACCTGGCGCCACAGCAGCGACCTACACGACGCCCACGACCACGAGTGCCGACGATGGCGCGGTGTTCCGGGTGATTGTCAGCAACGCCGCGGGCAGCGTCACGAGCCAAACCGCGACGCTAACGGTCGGTCGCGGCTGGCGTCAGATCGGCGCCGCTGTGGCCACGCCCGGATTTGATCCAACGCTGGCGGTTGATACCAACGGCGTGCGTTATGTGTCTTACACGCAGGCAAGTGCGGGTTTCCAAAGGGTCTTTGTCAAGAAATTCGAGAACGGCGCCTGGACAGTCCTCGGTGGCGGTGCGGTCAATGCCGCCAGCAACGAAAGCGCGCGCGAAAACACATTGATTATCGGCCCTAACAACTTGCCGGAACTCGGTTGGTACGAATCTACCGGCGTGCAGGTGGCGCGTTGGAACGGTGCGCAGTGGGACAAGATCGGCACCGATTTGCTGGTCAATCGACCGTCCGATGGAACGCCTCGCAGCTTGCAAATGGCGCGTGTGGGCTCAGACTTGATCGCTGCGTGGATCGAGTTTGTCGCGATGCCAACGCCGCAACAGCGGATCGCCGTGCAGCGCTATGACAATGCGACAGGTACCTGGTCCGGCGGCTTCGTACCAGGTGTGATCGACGCCAAATTCATTCGCTTGGCCATCGATTCCGCAGGATTCCCTGCCATTGCCTATGTGCCCGACCGCGGCATCGCCGGCGATGGCGCCATTAAAGTCGCGCGTCAGAGCGCTGCTGGCTGGGCCGTGTTAGGCGGCGATGTAGGACCGGTGCCGGTCGCCAACAGTTCGGGCGTGGTGGCCAATTATGGCTTTGACATTCGATACGATAGTGCCGGCGCGCCGCTGGTCTTCGGCAGCGTAGATGGTCTCAGACTCTTCGCCTTCCGCTACAGCGCCAACGCCTGGCAGCCACTCACCGGCGCGGACGGCGTGTTCGTGTCGCTAGATCCGGTAACCGAGAGCACAGCGCTCATGGCGTTCACGCGCGGTGGTCCGGCGATCACCGTGGCCTATGCGCGTCAGCACCGACAGAACACGGGCGGTCTGGAGTTCTTTACCGAGTTCCTGAATTGGAACGGCGTCGCGTGGGTTCCGGTGGGGGACACACTTCGATTCTTCGGTCGCACACTGTCCCCGTCTTTGACGCCAACCGGCGAACCGATCTTCACGGCGCAGGCCAATAGTTTGACCAACGAAGTCGTTGTTCAGCAGTTTGTGCCGTAGCGCCATTTGCCGCAGCTTCGTCCTGGAGCAGACGTTCACGACCGACCGCAAGGGGTCAAACTGAGACGAAACGCCGTGACCCTGATCGAAATTGCCAATAATCTCGGCAACGGCGGCTTCCGAGCGGCTCTACCGGCAGCAGTCGGCCCGATGCGGGCCTTTACAGTACCAATTGGTAACCCGCAAAGCTGCCATTCAGCCCATCGATATTTTGTTTGCTCAAGCAGCGCGTTCGCGTAAGCCACCTTCGCGGCATCAACATAGCGTCCCGACATGGAAGTCATCAAGTCGCAGACTAGAACACCGCTGCCCAGCGTCGGCGACTCGGCTACGCGAAGCGCAGGTACTGATCGAGCGATGGCGACAGCATTGCAATCGACTGAGACCGCACCGGCACCTACGCCGCAGCCTTCGTGCTAACAGCGGCGATCAGCGCCATTGGCGCCGTGGTCTACAGTCTGTTTTTTGACGCGAGGCCGTTAGACGACTGATTGCGGGGCAATCAATTGACCGCTAAATCAGGGACAGCTCGCATAGCCCAGCATCGCCGCGAAATACCCCGGAAGATAGACGGCGCCAGTGTCTTTGGTCCAAAACTGACGAAACGGCGCCTCGGCATGCGGCATGGAGCGCTGTACGCAGACTGCGGCGTACATCAGCGCCCGGTTCCGTTGCATGCTGCCGAAGCTCGACAGATCGACCGTCGAGGTCGAAGCCATATGACAGTTCGCGCAATAGGGCTTGATCACCGAGCGATATAGCCCCGGCTGTTGCGCCCAGCCTGGCGGTACGTAGTTATCGTTGGCCACCATGCCCACCTGCTGAGGCGCGCCGTTATACAAACCCTTGATATAGGCAGCCACCGCTGTTGACGGCGACCGGGCCAGCACCACCATATTCAGTTTGCGAATGGCTTCCTCATTCTGAGCACGCGTGCCCGGGGCGAATTCGAGATTCGAAGGATCGATTGGCAGCATGGTGGCGCCAGTGACGACCTTCATGATCGGGTTCCAGCGGCCCCCGTGACAGGCGAGGCACGACTGAGGTGTGGGCTTGGCGCCCTCGGAATCGAGGCGCGACACTGTTAGCCAAGACGGTCGGTATGAACTCCACTGTGTCAGGTCACCGCCGAAGGAAAGAAAACGCATGCCCAGCGGGTCCGCAATGATCGCGGTGTAACCCAGCGGCGCGTTCCAGGGCGCGGGAGGATTGAAGACGCCGAAACTAGGTTCGTTAGGATCGGTCGACGGCGCGGGATTGCCGGGCATCCACGGCGTCGCAGCGGTACCCGGCGGCGGTGGGGCAATCAGGTGACTGCTACTGACACACATCGCGCTTGCGCCTTTGGTATAGCAGTAACTATTTCTGGAAACGCCCAGGTCGTTAGTATTCCAATAACTTGCCTGCGCAAACGGCGGCGCGAGCGGGCCCGAGCCGGGTCCGATGGTCGCGTAAGGACTGAGGCCCTGATAAATCCGCTCAACATGCCCAAGGGTTGCGCCGCAGCCATTCCAATTGCCGCTCGCGCTGTAACCCACTCCCGCATAGCTGCTGCCATTGCAAACATAGAGCTGATCGCTGGCCCAGTAAGCATCGGGCGCGGCACCGGCATCGTGTTTGGACAGCCATGCGGGCGCGTGAGTTGGCAGCGCGCGAAAGACCGTCGATGTGGCGACACCTTTGGTGAACACGCCACCGGGTTCGTACAGGCTGGCAACTGTCCAGCTCTGCGGCCCTGATGGCACACCCGCCACCGCCAATGCCGTGCCCACCACCGGCGTTGCGCTGGTGCCGCCGGGTCCGCTGACCAGGTAACGCGCCACTCCGGGCACCGCCTGCCACGTTAGCTGCACCGTTGTTCCCGCGACATGAACTGCCTTGAACCCACTTGGGTCCTGAGGCACGGGTCGCACCCAGCTAACATCCACCGCAGCCTGCGTGGAGTTCGGGTGGTAGGCGGTAACGCGAAAAGTGTAGCTGCCGTCGAGCGGATAGTTGCTATCGGCCCACGAGGTGGCATTGTCCGGCAGCAACGGCGATGCCGTTCGGCAACAGGCGGGATTCACCTGCGACCAGCGCTCGACGCTGTAACCGCTGGCGCCGTCGGCGAGGCCCCAGGAAACCACGGCGCTGGCAGGCGAACCCGAGATGTTTACGTTAGCGGGCGCAGCAGCGCGCCTCAGCGCCGGTGGCAGTGCTGTCGGGGCTGCGATGGGCTGGTTGCCACCGCGCCGCGGCAACGCAGCGATGGGCTCAAGCGGTGCCATGGTCGCCGCACTGGGCATCGTAAAGGCCAGCGGCGCGGCGGCCGCCAGTGTGCCATCGTCATACAAGGCAACGATCTGATAAAAATAGGTGACGCCCGGCTCCAGCTTCACATCCTGAAACCCCGCGCTGCTGATGGGGTCAGTGAGGTCGACACCGCGTTCCTTTTCGTTAGGTGCGCGCAGCACTCGGTAGGTGACGCCACGGCCTGATACTGGTGTCCACGATACGTTAGCGCCGGAACCCGACGCCACCGCGCTGACGTTGGTGGGGGCAAGCTCGCCCTTTTGCGCCCACAGCACAGTGGGAAGCAGCATGATGAACAACGCGGTTGCAGCAGTGCCCAGTTTTCGAATCATTTGACGCAGCTCCGGCATGGCAGATGAGTAAACGATATGTCGTTATCCGGTCGACGCAGGTTCAACAGTGATCGCATCATGTACCCTCCGGCGGCTGGCCACAATATTGCAGGCTATCCGGTGAAGAGATACGGAGGTCAGCGGCTACAGCGCGGCGACACCGACGGTGCTCGCAATCGCCGAGATCTCGGTGGCGGCCATGCTGATGATGCCTTCGCAGCGCCCAGCGGATCGTGCCGAGCGAGAACTGACTTCTGCGCTGGCTTGGCTGCCGCCTGCAGCCTTGCCTTGAACGATCCGATTGAAGCATATTTGGCCCATTCGACGGAGGCCGTGCCGACGCCTGTGCCCCGCAGAAGCACCAGAAAGACGGGCAGCAAACTACCCGTCCACGAAAGCCGGGGCAACTCCACTTGTTGATCGCGCGGAATGCCACGCGCGTTTCCATTTAGGTACTTTGACCTGGCAACCAGAGTTCCACGATTCTCCGCGATTGCGAGCGTCACATTGACCGAGTGTTGTTGTGCACGCGTTTCTGCGAATTCCTTTTGTTTGAGGAGTCGCCCCGAAGCCGACATTCGCGACCGTCAGGTAAGGGTCAAGACCTGCCTGATAGCCGTCGCGGGCCGTTGGCGTGGTTTAAAGCGCGAATCGTGTCTTCTCCTC
>JANLTW010000150.1:0-2861 GCA_031363155.1 Gammaproteobacteria bacterium
GGCCGCCAGCTGCCTTCTTGGTCTGCTGGTCGAGCGCTGGCTGTTGTTCGCCGAAGCGCGCCATGTGGTGCGCCGCTATCACGGCATGGAGATGTCCTAGCTCCGCGGGCCTGGGAAAAGACGTTATCGATGGGTGAGCGCGAATGCCGCGGCCGCGCGGCTCAACGGGCGTCGCGCTTGCAAGATCGCGGTTCGCGGACTCACGCGCGATCTTGCGCGTTCGCTCGCGCGCGCGGGCGCAAACGTTCCTCACAGGATCTTTTCCCAAGCCTAGCTGACTGCACCAAGTTTGCGCTTACCGCGCGCGCGAGCCACCGCCCATTCGCCGCGCGGCCGCGGCATTCGCGCTCACCCGTCGATCTCATTTTGTCAGGCGTTAGGGGCCCGGAAACTGCGCGATGCCTGACAGCGACTGGCGCTGCCCGACGTTCGCGCGCGCGACCACGGCACCGTCCGACAGGCGCACTTTGAAAACTTCGCCGGTCCAGAAATTACCGGTGAAGGCGAATTGGCCGTCGAATCCCGCATTGACTGCTGCCCAGCCCAGGCCTTCCAGCTTGTAATTGCGAAGGATTTTGCCGTTGTCCGGATCCATGATGACGAAACCCGCCGCATTGGAAACAAGTAGCTTGCCGTCCGGCATCACATTCATGACCAGGACCATCGGCATGTCAGGATCTTTGTCGAAGCGCGCGAGATCCGGGAGTTGCCGGTCGTTAGCGAGATCGTATTGCTTCACGACATTGCCAGTTTCGGACACGTAAATCAGTCGCCTGCCATTGTCTTTCAGCACCGTGCTGGTGCAAGCCAGAAAACCGAACATGCCACCCTGCGTCGCGGTATTGAACTCGCGCAGTGGCCGGCCGTCGCGCGTGAACTGAAACACGTGGCCATCGCCGATCATGTCGCGACCTGCTAACAACTTGAATTTGGTCGTGACCGCCGGATGACCGGTCTGTTTGCCGGCCATGTGCTCGCCGAAATACAAGGTGCCATCCGGCGCGAAGGTGACGCTGGAAAGCTTGCGCTCGGACCAGAGCTTGTAAGGCCGCTGCACGGCATTGGGTGCGATTTCGACCACCGCCGGTGTCAGCTGCGACATCGCCCACAGGGTCTTGTCGGGCCCGAAAGTCAGGCCGCCGACTTTATGGCCCGTGCCTTTCAGCCACAGCTCACCTTTGAAATTGAGGTCGGCGTCGTACTGGATCAGGCGCCCGGCGCCGGCGTGATCATCGTCCGGATTGTTCATCACGGTCGCCGTGACAAGCACATCACCTTGCGCGAACGGCCGGGCGGTGTTCGCCAGCGGGCCGGCTGCATCTTCGGCGGGGCCTGCGACTATCGGCAGATGTCGCAGTCGCGGCAGTCGGCCGGGCAGGGTCGACAGCTCCCAGATTGACCCATCCCAGCGATTGGTCTGCGCGACCGGGGCTGCGAATTCTTCGGGTTTCAGGGCAAACGATGCGTGCAGCGTGCCGCCGGCGTTGTCGCCGACCAGGCCGCCGGCGTTGGTTTCGGCCGTCACCTTGCCATTGGCAAAAGAGCTAACAATCGCGCCGACATTGCGACCCGCCAGAGCGCCCGCGGCGTTGACCGCGCGCACCGTGCCGGTCGCGCGTGCATTGCGGACCAGGCTCTGTGAGTTATAGCCAACGAGGCCACCGCTATTCGTTGACGAGGCGACTACGTCGACGCGGGCCGAAACTTCCGACAGCAGCGCGTCGGTGTTGACGCCGACGGCGCCGCCGACATTGTCGCTGCCGGTGACACTGCCCGACACGCTGCTGCGCTCCAGAGTCCCGAACGTCGACAAGCCAATGAGTCCGCCAACCCCTTTGCCGGTGGCACGGACTCTGACGTCCGCAACGCTGTCGACGACAATGCCATTCATGTCACCGACCAGCCCGCCTACGGCAGCGGCGGCGATGACTTCGACTTTCGCGCGGATTCGTTCCAGACGACCCGCGTTGCCGCCGGTGACACCGCCGATTGCCAGGCGTCCTTCCACCCGGCCCTGGAGGTCACAGTCGGCGATGCGCCCGAAATTTGCGCCGACCAGCAAACCCGTGCCACCTGCGCCGGTGACCTGCGCGTCCCGAAGCGTCAACCGGCTAACAATTCCGCTCCTGGCCAGGGTTCCAAAGAGTCCGACGCCGCCCGAATCGGGCTTGAACAGCCGCAGGCCGCGGATCGTGTGGCCATTGCCGTCGAATTGCCCGGCGTACGCAAATTTATCGCGTGAGATCATGCAGTTGTTAGCACGGCCGCAGTTGCCGATTGGCTGCAGGTCGGCCACACCCGCCAGATCGATATCGGCAACCAGTTCATAGTTGCGCTGCCAGCGGGGATTTATTTCGGCGTTCGGGTCAGCGGGATCCGGTTGACCGATGGCCTTCAGTTGCGCGGCGTTACAAACGCCGAGAAAACCGTCGCCGTCCGCGTCGACGGCGAATCCACCCGGCAGGCCGTTGGCTGCCGCGGCGCAGGTCTTCAGTTCGCGCGCATCGCCTGAGGCGCTGTTCTTGCGTGGCACAACGGCCGGCAGCGCACGCGCTGCGTCGGCGGCGGCCATGGCTGCCGACAGCGCGCCCCGGGGCGCGCCACCCGCCTGTGCAGCTGGCGCGTTAGGCACGGTGGCTGCAGTGGCGCCGGGCTTCTGCGAGGAAAAAAATGCCGCCAGGTCTTCGATATCGCTGCGCGACAGCGTGCGGATTGCGCCGCCCATGATGGAATCCTGCCGCGTGCCCGACAGGTAGGCGAGCATCGCCGACACCAGGTAGTCATACTGCTGGCCGGCGATGATGGGAAACGCCGGCGACGGGCTAACGCCTGTTTCGCCATGACAGGGCACGCAGGTTTCC
>JANLTW010000001.1:0-26161 GCA_031363155.1 Gammaproteobacteria bacterium
CGGCGTCTGGACCTGGCGCGCGGCCGGCACCGTCCTCAATCAGGAAACCGCGGGCTTTATCCGCGGCTTCGACAGTTACCGCGATCGGACTATCGCCCGCAACAATGCCAACCCCGAAGCGTTTCGCGATGCCTGGAGCGCACGCAGCTCATTGCAGTACAGCGCCGCCCCCTGCGATCGCTGCGCGACTTCAGGCTACGCGCTGCTGCGCGCCTCGGGCATGCAGTTCCTGCAGCACTTCTTGTTAGGCAAGCCGCTCGAGGAGAACGCCCACACAAGCCTTGCGGCAGGTGCACAGTGGCGCCGGCCCCTGGGTGCTGCCAGCGAATGGCAACTCGGATTCGATGCGGGCCGCATGGCGATGCGCCTGTCCGAATCGCAGGCGGGTCCGACGCTGGAGGGATCCGCGGCCGCACGCGCGATCCGTCCCGCCGGCAGGCACTATGACTATCGCGTGACAGGCACCACGCTGAGCGCCAACGGTGCGCTTCTGCACCGACTGAGCGAACGCCAGACCGTAGCCGCGCAACTGCGGCTCGAGGAAAATGCCTATCGGTACGATAACCGGCTCAGCGATGGCAATCTTGCCGAGAACGGCACGGCCTGCACTTTTGGCGGCTGTCTCTATAGTCGGCCAGCCGATCGCAGCGACCGGTTCACGGATCTGTCGGCGCGACTGGAATGGCGCCTGGCGCTGCGACCTGGCACGCAGGTCTATGCGAGCCTGGCGCGCGGTTTTCGCCCGCCCGAAACCACGGAACTGTACCGGCTGCAGCGCGGCCAGAACTTGGCTGCGCTCGATTCCGAAAATCTGAGTGGCGCTGAGCTGGGCTGGCGCCAGCAGCATGAGCGCTGGCGCGGCGCGCTGGCAATCTATTACCAGGAAAAACGCAATGTGCTGTTGCGCGATGCTAACGGTTTCAACATCGATGGCGGCCGCACGCGCCATCAGGGTGTCGAGTACGAGTTGCAGGGTGTCCTGGGCCCGCATTGGGAAGCGGAGCTGGCTGGCAGCCGGGCCCGCCATCGTTACGCCTTCAATCGCGCAATCGAAGGTGGCGAAACGGTGGTCAGCGGAACCGACATCGACACTGCGCCGCGCAACCTCGCACGCCTGGCGATCAACTGGCGCGGACCCAGCGGCCTGTCTGCAGCATTCCAGATGCAGTACGTCGGCGAATACAATGTCGATGCGAGCGGCGCCCGCTTCCACCCCGGCCATACGGTCGCCAATTTGCTCCTGGGCTGGCGCCGACCTAACGGCCAGGTCATCCGCTTGCAGCTTGAGAATCTGCTGGATCGCAGCTATGCGGACCGCGCAGATTTCGCGCAGGGCGAATATCGGTATTTCCCTGCGGCGGGCCGCCATGTCATGCTCGAATTCTCATGGACCCGACTGTAACGGTGGACGCAAGGCACAGCAGGAATGGCTCGACGCGGCGGCACGTGAAGCGCAATAATCACCGGCAATGAATGCGAACTGGCGCGACGCTGTGGTCCCGGCTGCTGCAGCGACAGAGCCCGCCGACTGGGCTCTGCAGGTACTTGAACTGCATCCGGTTGCGCACACCGTGCTGTCCGCTGACGGCACCGTGCATTGGCTCAACCTTGCCTCCGCGCGGCTATTGGACTGCGGCCCGAACGACGCCATCGGCGCGAGCTGGGAACGCGTCAAGCCCTGCTATGCCGGCAAGCTCGACCTGAACAGCGGAACCGTGCCGGCGCGCCACACCTGGCTGCGCCGCGATGGCCGGGTTGGCCATTTCACAGCGCAATTGACCCCGCTCGTGGACGGCAGATTCCTGCTCATCGAAAGCGATGTCAGCGATGTGGTGCGCAGCCGCGACGAAGACCATGACCGGCTGCAGCGCCTCAATGGTCTTGTCAACGGCAGTCCTGACTGCATCCTGATCCTGGACGCCGCCGGCAGACTGCTGGCGCATTCGGACGCCGCCAGTACGTTGTTAGGACTTTCCGCCGGCAACAGCCAGCTGGCCAATATCCTCGAGTGGATCCATGTCGACGACCTGCCAATGATTCGCCAACGATTGGCAACCGGCGCGGTGGCCCACAGCCCAGCACGCTTCGAGCAGGCATTGTGCCGCTGCCGCAATGCCGAGGGTGCCTGGCAATGGATTTCGACTGTGATGATCAATGCGCTGACCGTGCCCGGCATCGAAGCAGTGATTGTCTATGTGCGCGATGCGACGCAGCAAGTCGAGCTCGAAAGCGAACTAAGGAATCGCGAGCGGCGATTTGCAGCGCTGACGGAAAACAGCGATGACATGATCGTGGTGGTCGGCAAAGATGGCCGGGTAAATTTTGAAAGTGCGTCGATCAGCCGGATTCTTGGCTACCGCGCCAAGCAGCTCACGACATTGCGACTGCTGCGACTCCTGCACAAGACCTACCGCCACCGGGTACTGGGACTGGTTCGCGACCTGATGCGGAATCGTGGTGGCGAGCTGACCGTCGAATGCCTGATACGTTCCTACAACGGTCAATATCGCTGGATCGAAGCAGTCTGCGTCAATCTTCTCGATGACCCGGACGTCGCCGGCATTCTTTGCAACGCCCGCGACATTACCGTGCGCAAGGGTGCGGAACTGGAGCGCGACACGGCCGTGGTCTGCGGTGGCATCGCCTTGTGGGATTTCGATGTGGGCTACCGCACCGCCCGCTGGATCGGCGTCGGCATGCCCAAGCTGTTCGGTACCGTCGACGGATTTTTCACCGAGGAAAACTATTTCGTAAATATACATCCGGACGATCGCGAAACCGTCCGGACAAGCTACGACGTGGTTGAGCGCGGCCTGGCAAACGACGTGCAGGTGCAGTTCCGCACGCGAGACGACGACGGCCACTGGCGCTGGATTATCGAGCGCGGACAGAGCGCTGGTTTCAACCCGGTCACCGGCGCGCGCCTGCTGGCGGGCGTCAGCATCGACATCACCGGGCAACGTGCAACCGAGGATCAGCTGGCCGCCGCGCGCGACCAGTTTAAATTCGCGATGGAATCATCGCAGACCGGTTTCTACGACTGGGACGTACTCAATGACACCGCATCCGGCATGGATGACTGGTGCACGCGCCACCGCCTGCCGCTGGAAGGAATACCCGGCCATGATGCACGCTGGGATTCCTATATTCATCGTGCTGATTTGCCAGACGTGCGGCACAAGTTTGCCGCGCATTTGCGCGGCGAATCCGAGTATGCGGACCTGGAATACCGGCTGCATTGTGGCGATGACCGCGTGATCTGGATCATGGACCGCGCGCGGGTGGTGCAGCGCGGCCCGGATGGCAGGCCGCTGCGGGTCATCGGCCTGCTGGTCAATATCGAAGCGCGCAAACGCGTCGAGCAGGCGTTGTTAGCCAGTGAGGCACGGCTTTCCCTGGCCATCTGGGGCGGCAGCTTTGGTTTATGGGAAATGGACGTTGCGGCGCAGCGCACCCGCTGGCTGAGTGACTGGTGCGAGCGAGAGGACCTGGATCCCTGCGAGGCCGACCACGTCAACGCCTGGGACTCGCACATTCATCCGGACGACCTGCCGGATGCGGCCGCTGCCTTTACGCACATGGTGCAGGGCGCAACAGACTCCTTTGAAAGTGAATACCGCGTACGAACACGCTCGGGCGCGTGGACCTGGGTATTGGAGCGCAGCCGCGCCATCGCGCGTGACAGCTCGGGCCAGCCTAGCAAAGTTTCCGGAATTTGCATCAACATCAATAAACGGAAGAATTTCGAGGAAGAATTACGCCGCAGCGAAGCGCGCTACCGCAATGTTGCGAGCCTGACGCCGGGGTTCGTCGCCGAATTGGCCATTGAGGAAAACGCCATCCCGAAACTGATCTGGGTCAGCGACGGATTCACGGACGTGTATGGCCAGCCATTCGCCGACTTTGCCCGTTCGATGACATGGCAGCATTACCATGCCGAGGAGGATTGGTGGCGGGCTACTCAAAAGCGCGTCCAATTGCTGGCGAGCGGCGAGCAAGTCGATTTTGAATTCAAATTGCATCGACATGACGGTGCGACTCGCTGGCTCAACGTCATTGCGCGTCCGATACCCGACAGCGGCGGCAAACTCACCACCGCCATCGCGGTCGTGCATGACATCAGCAAGCGCAAGGAAGCGGAAGCGGCGCTGCACGCGGCGCAGCGGTCAATGCAGCTCATCGCCGCGAACTCGCCCGATTGGCTTTTCCTGCTCGACACCGATGGCGTGGTTCGTTATACGAATCGATCGGTGGGCTACCTGCGGGTCCACGAAATGATTGGCGCATCGATGGTCGATATTGCCAAACAATTCGACAACAACTCGGAGGACCTGGCGCAAGTCGTTGCCAGAACACTGACCGGTCACGAAGAATCCATGCTGCAGACGCTCGCAGCTAACGGTGCACACGGCCGTCGCTACCTGATGCATCGCACGCGCCCGGTGCTCGAGGGCGGCACCACAATAGGTGCCTTGATCATTACGTCGGATATCACAATACAGCAGCAACGCGAGCAGCTGCTGCGTCTGCAGAGCAGCGTATTGGAGACAATTCGCGAAGGCGTCGTTCTGCTGGATGCCCGCAACACCGTAACTCTCTCGAACCCGGCTTTCGACGCCATGTGCGGCGCCCGGATCGGCGGGTTGTTAGGAATGTCGATCGACGCACTACTGCTGATCGCGCCTGCGCGGCTGCGCAATGCCGCGGCGGCGCCCCTGGAAAGCATGGTCCGGCGCCTCGATGGCAGCCAGTTTGCGGCGGCCGCGGTGGTCACGCCCATGGACGTCAACAACGAGCCGCATTGGCTGCTGGTGATCAACGATGTGACCGAGAGAAAAACTCTGGAGCGCGAAATCCTGGAAGTGTCGGGTCTTGAGCAGCAACGCATCGGCAACGACTTACACGATGGCCTCGGCCAGGAACTGACCGGTGTCGCATTGATGCTGCGCGCGTTGGCCGGGCGGATCAAGAGGGAGTCGCCGCACGCCAATATGGAAATGAACGAAATCGTTGCATTGGTCAATCACAGCATCGAATCCACGCGCGCGCTGGCGCGCGGCCTGTCGCCGGTCAGCATTGAGCGCGGCGGCCTGCTGCCCGCATTGCAAACACTGATCATGCGCGCACGCGGCGCTTATGGAATCAATATCCAGATGCGGCGGTTGATACGGCGGCCGCTGAAAATCGGTTCCGAGGCTGCTACGCACCTGTACCGAATTGTGCAGGAGGCGCTGACCAATGCCGTGCGCCATGGCCGTGCATCGCGCATCACGCTGACCGTGACGTCCGCGGATAATTACATCGACATTACGATCCGGGACAATGGCCGCGGCATGCTGCCGCCAACGGCCACGCGCAGCGCCGGCATCGGACTCAAAACCATGAGCTATCGCGCTGAGATGTTAGCCGGTGAGTTGTCGATCCTGCCGGCGCAAGGCGGCGGAACCGTTGTCCGGTGCCGCTGCCCGCAGCGCGCCGGCGAGTCCGGCAATGCGGATCACGGTGGAAAAAACCGGCTTCAGATCACGCGGATCTTGCCCGGATCATAGGTCGGCGCCGGCCAGCGCAACGGCAGGTGTTCGAACTCGCGCAGCAGAATCTGCGAAACCGCAAAATCCCGGAACGCCTTGCGATCCGCCGGAATCAGATACCAGGGCGCCGCCGCGGTACTGCAACGGGCCAGCATCGCCTCGAAGGCCTCGCGGTACTGATCCCACTGCTTGCGTTTGTCGAGATCAGCCGGCGCGAATTTCCAGTGCTTGCGGCGCTCGGTAATGCGCTCCTCGAACCTGCGCTTTTGTTCGTCCTTGCTGATATGCAGGAACAATTTCACCACCCGGGTGTTGCAGGCCGTTAGCATGTTCTCGAGGCTATTGATCTGCTCATAGCGCTCGCGCCAGACGGCGGGCGACACCAGATTGTTCACGCGCACGATCAGCACGTCCTCATAGTGCGAGCGGTTGAAGACGCCGATCTCGCCGCGCGGCGGCGCATGCGCATGCACGCGCCACAGGTAGTCGTGGCGCAACTCCTCGGCGCTCGGCGCCTTGAATGACGTCACCGTGCAGCCCTGCGGGCTGAACGCGGAAAAAACCCGGCGGATAGTGCTGTCCTTGCCGCCCCCGTCGATGGCCTGCAACACCACCAGCAGGGCGTAACGGCCATCGACGAACATCTTGTACTGCAACTCCGACAAGCGGACGCGATTCTCGGCGGTTGCAGCGTCACACCGTTCGCCATCCCAGCCGAAGTCGCGGGCGGCCTGGTCATCGCGCAGTTTCGGCTTGCTGCCCGGCTCGACCTGCAGTATTTCCGGAATCCCACGACGACTGACGCGTTTCTGGCTCATCGCGATCTCCTGGCGCCCATGCCACCACCACTCGGAATCTGCTGCGTAATGCAGTGTATGTTGCCACCGCCTAACAATACTTCGCGCGTCGCCACACCGATCACGCGCCGCTGCGGGAAGATGCGCCGCAGCTTTGCCAGCGCGGCCGCATCGGTGCGCGCATCCAGCAGCGGCGCAATCACCGCATCGTTGGCGAGATAAAAATTCACATAACTGGCGGCCAGCCGCTCGCGCGCATGACGCGGCTTGGCACCGGCCCGCGCCAGGATGCCCGCGGCCTCAGCCCGGCTCATGTACAGCGGGCCCGGCATCGGCAGCTTGTGCACTTTGAGGCGCCGGCCACGCGCATCGCGGGCATCGCTGAGCCGTTCAAGGGCATCACGCGATATCCGGTATTGCGGATCGCGGCGATTATCGGTCCAGCCGAGCACCACTTCGCCGGGCCTGGCAAAACAGGCGATATTGTCGATGTGCCCGTCGGTTTCATCGTTGAATACACCCTCATCCAGCCAGATCACCGTGCTAACACCCAGGTACTGGCGCAGGATGACTTCGAGCTGCGCCTGTGTTAGCTGCGGATTACGGTTGCCGCGCAGCAGGCATTGCTCGGTCACCAGCAGCGTGCCCTGCCCATCGACGTGGATGCTGCCGCCCTCGCAGACGATGGGTGCTCGATAGCGCTCGAGGCGTTCGGCTTCGAGCACCTTGCGCGCCACCAGATCATCCTGGTCCCAGGGAAAATACAGGCCGCCGGCCAGCCCGCCCCAGGCATTGAAATGCCAGTCGATGCCGCGCACCGCGCCGCGATCATCGACGACGCAGGTCGGCCCGACATCGCGCATCCAGGCGTCGTTGCTCGCAGTTTCCAGTACTCGTACCGAAGCCGGTAGCTGGGCGCGCGCAAATTCGTATTGCTCCGTGCAGGCGCCGACTGTGACGGGTTCGGACTCGGCAATGGTCGCCGCCACCGCCGCAAACGCGCGCTGCGCCGGCAGGCCTCCTTCGCGCCAGTTATCCGGCCGATGCGGCCACAACATCCAGCAGCCGGAATGCGCCTCAAATTCGCCCGGCATGCGAAAGCCATCCGCGACCGGCGTACTGTGTTGGGTCGGGTTCATCGGAAGATTGTAGCTTGTCGCCGGTACCAGGATTCGCTCGGCGCTCAGCCAATGGCCAGCATCAACTCGCGTGCCTTGACTCCCTGGGTGCGCAGCACTGCGATTTTCTCGTGATCAAAGCCGAGATCCGCGCCGAGCGAATCGGCGACACCCTCGGTACAGAATTCCGGGTACAAAGACTCGACCGCTAACAAATGGCCAAAATAGACCGCCATGCTTTCGCGTGTTACCGCGCCCAGCTCGCCCATTTGACGCCATCCGAGGACCGCCGCGCCGACTGCTGCCGGCAATTGCCAGGATCGCAGCAGCGCCTCGGTCAATCCGCGCTGCGCATGCATGACAATCCGGCTGCGGCTGGTGGCGTCAATTTTTGCGTTAGCTGCCTGCTCCGCATTACCAATCGCCTGCAGCGCCAGGGCCTCGCCGACGCGGTGCAAAAGGCCGGCAAAACACGCCGCGCCAGCGGACAAGTCACTGGCGCGAGCAATGCGCGCGGCAAACAGCGAAGTCGTCACGGCTTCGCGCCACAGCAACTCACACTGACGTTCATGGCCGGCAGCGCTGTACAGCAAGGCGCGAACGTCGCGAGTCGCGGCGGCCAGGGCCACGTCAGGCGGCAGCGAGTCGAGGCCATCGCTGGCGCGTTCCAGCAAGGTCGTGAAACCAATGGATTTCGCGGGTGGCGCCGCCGTCAATTGACGAATTTCCTTTTCCGCCGCACGCGCCAGTACCAGGTGGCTGCGAAACGCGGGCGCAGCCTGAGCGTGCGGACGAAGATCAACGGGATTCGACATAATTACTGGTTGCCCGGTGGGTTCGAGCAAGGATGGTGTGCGCCGCGGCCGCCCTCGTCCACGGCATCGAACCTGTTTCGCCAAGTGCTTCACGCTTCGCGCGGCCCGCCGGCCCGAGCCAGGGCCTGACTCAGATCCGCGATCAGGTCGTCCGGGTCCTCGAGACCAATCGACAGGCGACAGGAACTCGGCGTTATGCCGCACAGAGTGCGCTGCTCCGGCGTGAACTCCCGGGGCTGAAGCATCTGCGGCGGCACGATCAGGCTCTCGGTGGAGCCCAGACTCGCGGTAATGGCAAACAACTGCAGCTGCTCGGCAAACCGCCGGCCAAATTCGGCGTCGTGCGCCAGATCCAGGCTAACAATCGTGCCAAAGTCACGCATCTGCTTCTTGGCCAGGGCATGGCGCGGGTGGCTGGCAAGACCCGGATAGTGAACGCGCGCGATCGCCGCGTGCCCTGCCAGAAAATCGGCAATCTGCCGGGCGCGTGCGCACTGCTCGCGGTAGCGCACGAAGTAGGTCTTCAGTCCCTGCAGCATGCGATGCGCGATCTGCGGATCAAGAAACGCGCCGAACAATTGCAAATCCTGGCGCAGCAGCTTGAGCACGTCTTTGCTGGCGATGACCGCGCCGCCCATCATGTCGCCCGTGCCCGCGGCATACTTGGTCAGGCTATGCACGAATACGTCGACCGCGAATTCGCCGTGCTGGTGAAAGCCTGCAAAAGTATTGTCCATGACCGTGAGCGCGCCATGCTGCTGCGCGAGCGTCACGATCTGTTCAATGTCGGCGATCCTGGTGATCGGGTTGGTGGGGCTCTCGAATACCACCAGTTTCGTTTTGCGTTCGGCTAACACACGCGCGATGCCGGTGTCATCCTCGATCGACAACATGGTGTGGTTGACGCCGAAGCGCGCCAGCAGCCGCCGCACCGCCGCCCGGGTCGGACTGTAAGTCTCATAGAAACACAGGATATGATCGCCCGCCGCGGTGAGCGCCACCAGCGACTGCACCACGGCGTTGACGCCCGATGACGTTACGATGCAGTCATCCCGGCCCTGCAACTCCGCCAGCAATAACTCAAGCTGGCGATTGGTCGGATTGCTGACCCGCGCGTAGAAAAAACCGCCCTCGCCGCGCGCTGCCTTGCTGGCCGCAGCAATATTCTCCGACACGAACTTCACACTCTGGTGCACGGGCGCAATCAGCGGCTGGTTACCCGGCAGCAGATCGACGCTGGGTGGATGCTGGACACGGGTTATTTTTTTCATGGGAGTATTTCAAATGAATCGGCGTCAAGCTGCGCCGGAAATTTTTCGCGGAATGCCGCCAGCGCCTGGCCATCCAGGCTAACAGTCTCGCACCTTGTGTCGGCCCCGAGTTCGGCCAGCGGCCGGCCCAGAAAGTCGATCGCCGCAGAATCACCCTGGTGCGGCACGCCGTGGCCATCGCGGCCCACGCGATTGACCCCGATGACAAAGGCCTGGTTCTCGATCGCGCGTGCGCGCAGCAGCTGCGACCAGGCATTGGCGCGCGCCTGTGGCCAGTTGGCGACGTACAACAGCACATCGTAGTCAAACCCGGACCGCCGCCGGCTCCAGACCGGGAATCTCAGGTCGTAGCAGACCAGCAGGCCGATCCGCAGGCCGCGCCAGGCGATCACCGTATGCGCCGTGCCCGCCGCAAACGAGCGATTCTCACCGCCCATGCGGAACAGATGCCGCTTGTCGTAGAAATACAGTCCGCCTGCCGGCGTTACTAACAAGAGGCGATTGCGATAATCGCCGGCGCCGGCGTCAACAATGATACTGCCGGTGATCGCCGCGCCGCTGCGCAGCGCCTGGGCGCGCAGCCAGTCTGCGGTCGGCCCATCGGGCCGCTCGGCAAGCTCCTGCGCGGCCATGCTGAAGCCGGTGGTAAACATTTCAGGCAGCACGATGAGGTCGGTCTTGCCGGCCAGCCCGGCCAGCTGCTCGGCGAACTGGGCGCGGTTGGCGTTCGCGTCCTGCCAGTACAGACTCGACTGCACCAGACTGACGCGCCATGGCGCCGGATTTGCGCTCATGCGACCGCCGCGAATTTTTGCAGCCGTTCGGCAGCATCCAGCAGGGTGGCATCCTGCTTGGCAATGCAAAGGCGCAACAGCGTCAGGTGCGGCCGATCGCGGTAGAACGGCGACAGGGGAATGGCGGCGAGCCTGGCTTCCTGCATCAGTCGATCGGCAAATTCCACGTCGTTCTGTCGCGACAGTGCGGAGTAATCCAGCAATTGGAAGTAAGTGCCCTGCGCCGCAGGCAGGACAAATCCCGTGCCCTGCAGCGCGGTACGCAGCAAATCGCGTTTTCGTTGAAAAAAACCGCTCAATTCCTGCCAACTGGATGGCTTCTGCCGCAGGTACGCCGCGATGCCATGCTGCAGCGGCGCGACAATGCTGAAGGTGTTGAACTGATGGACCTTGCGAAATTCACGAGTCAGCGCGGCGGCGGCGACGCAGTAGCCGACACGCCAGCCTGTTACATGCAGCGTCTTGCCGAAGGAAAACACCGCCAGGCTGCGTTCGCGCAACTCCGGATGAGCTAACACGGAGACGTGCTGCTGGCCGTCGAATACGACATGCTCATAGACTTCGTCCGCCAGCACCCGGCAGTCGCGGGCGCGCAGCAGCTGTGCCAGCTGTGCGAGATCATCGCGTGTCGCGATGGTGCAGGCGGGATTGTGCGGATTGTTGAGGATCACGAGACGCGTCCGGTCATCCATTCTGCCGGCGACGCGCCGCCAGTCAATGCGAAAATCCGGCGGCACCAGCGGAATGCGCCGGCATTGGCCGCCTGCCAGGCGTACCGCCGGCTCATAGGCGTCATAGGCCGGCTCAAACACCACGACGTTGTCGCCCGAGCTAACAAACGCCTGTATGGCCGAAAACAAGGCCTCGGTGCCGCCGCAGGTCAGGGTGATCTCGTTCACCGGATCGACGGCGACGTCCTGGGTCGCACGCAATTTTGCGGCAATGCCCTCGCGCAGGTCCAATACGCCCTCCATGGGCGCGTACTGGTTGCGGCCCTCCTGCATTGCCCGGGTCGCGCATGCGGCCAGGTCCGGGTCGATGGGATAGTCGGGAAAGCCCTGGCCGATATTGAGCGCACCGGTCTGTGCAGCACGGCGCGACATCACGGTAAAAATCGTTGTTTCGACGTCCGGAAGCTTGCTGTGCACGATGCGGGAGTTTAGTCCACCAGGACTGCCGGTGTCAGCGCCAACGCGCTTCAGCGGCCGTTGGCGAGTGCCGACTGAATTTCGCGCTGGCGCTGCTGCTCCTGGCGCCGCAGATAAAGCGACGACAATACGACCCCGAGCGCAACGATGGCAACCAGAATGGTCGCCAGCGCATTGATAGTCGGATCGACGCCCAGACGCACTTTCGAAAATACGACCATCGGCAGCGTCGTCGATCCCGGGCCTGACACGAATTGCGAGATAACGAGGTCATCCCATGACAGGGTGAATGCTAACAGCCAACCGGATATAACCGCCGGCAGGATAAGCGGCAGGGTCACGCGGAAAAAAACCTTGGCGGGACGCGCGCCCAGATCCATGGCCGCTTCTTCCAGTGAATCGTCGAAGCCCGCCAGACGCGACTGCACCACGACCGTTACGTACGACATGGAAAACGTGACGTGCGCGATCACCAGCGACCAGATTCCGCGCCCCTGCGGCCAGCCAATCCACACGCCCAGCGTGTGCTCCATGGCCACGAACAACAGCAACAATGAAATGCCGGTGATCACTTCCGGCATCACCAGTGGTGCCGTCGTGATACTCGACAACAGCGCGCGGCCGCGGAACGGTCCGAACCTTGCCAGCACCAGGCCCGCCACCGTGCCTAACACCATGGCGCCGGTGGCACTCATCGCGGCAACCTTGATCGACAGCCAGGCGGCGCCCAGATACTGGCTGTCATTCAGCAGCTGGCCATACCACTTGATGGTAGGTGAGCCAGCCGAGTCCCAGACCGAGACCAGGCGCGAGTTGTTAAAGGAAAACACGATCATCGAAAGGATCGGGAAATACAGGAACCCAAAGCCCAGCCACAATGCGGTGTTGCGAAACCGGCCGCGGTTCATTTCCTGCCCTCCAGTTCTTTGTTCTGGAAGCGCTGGAAGTAAATAATCGGCAGCAGCAACAGCACCAGCATCACGATGGCAACAGCGCTCGCCACCGGCCAGTCGCGGTTGGAAAAGAATTCATCGGTCAGTACACGCCCGATCATCAACTGATCGGAACTGCCTAACAACGACGGGATGACGTATTCGCCGACCGCGGGAATAAACACCAGCAGGCAGCCGGCAATCACGCCCGGCATCGACAGCGGCAGGGTGATGGTGAAGAAAGCCTTCATCGGGTGCGCGCCCAGGTCCTGCGCCGCCTCGATCAGCGTCAAATCGTGCTTCTCGAGGTTCGAATACAAAGGCAGGATCATGAACGGCAGGTACGAGTACACGATGCCGATATAGACCGCGAAATTGGTGTACATCATGGTGTACGGACCGAGACCGAACCATGCGGCGACGTTGTTGATGACGCCGTCGGTCTTGAGCAGGCCCACCCAGGCGTAGACACGCAACAGAAAACTGGTCCAGAACGGCAGGATGATCAGCATTAGAAACAGATTGCGCTGTGCGGGCGTCGAGCGCGAAATCGCGTAGGCCATCGGATAGCCGACTAACAGACAAAAGAAGGTCGAGACCGCCGCGACTTTCAGCGAATACAGGTAGGCGGTGTAATACAGGTCGTCGCTGAACAGGCCCAGATAGTTCTGCAGGTTGAGTTTGATGGTGTAGATGCCCTGCTCGACTTCCTGGATCAATGCGGTATATGGCGGTTGCGCGGTCGCGTATTCGGCCAACGAGATCTTGAAAACCAGCAAGAACGGCACCAGAAAAAACAGCAGCAGCCAGAAGTATGGAATCGCTATGACCGCACGCTGCCCGCTCCAATACTTGACCACATAGGCTGACCAGCGCAGCGGACCAAAGCGCCGGAAAAAATCCATCAGCGGCGCGAGTCGCCCGGTGGCAAGGGTTTTTTTGGTTTGGCTCGCCGCGGCGTTCAAGGCAACGGCCTACTGAGTAAGAACGACCGGACTGACCGGCGCCCAGGACAGCCACACCGGTTCGTCCCAGCTGATCCGGTCCGCGGCCTGCCGCTCAGTGTTAGGTATGGTGACTCGCACCAGGCGTCCACCTGCCAGCTTGACCAGATAAACCGACAGGTCGCCCATGTAGGCGATTTCCTTGACGCTGCCCTGCACGCAGTTCGCACTGGTGTCAGCAGGCGCCACGCGGCTCATTTCGATCTTTTCCGGGCGAATGGCTGCGAATACCTGTGCGCCAGGCGCAGCGCTGATGCCGTGATTGACGTATATAGGTGCGGGAAATTCCGCGCAGCGTATGCGCACGTGATCCGGCTCATCCGCGATCAACGAGCCCTCGAACATGTTGACCGATCCGATGAAATCAGCGACAAACTTGCTGGCCGGATATTCGTAAATGTCGGTGGGCGTGCCGACCTGCACAATTTCGCCGCGATCCATCACGCCGATGCGGGTGGCCAGCGTCATGGCCTCTTCCTGATCATGCGTGACCACGACAAAGGTGACGCCCAGCTGCTCCTGAATGTTGATCAACTCGAACTGCGTGTACTCGCGCAATTTCTTGTCGAGGGCGCCCAGCGGTTCGTCCAGCAGCAGCAGCTTGGGCCGCTTGACCAGGGCCCGCGCCAGCGCGACGCGCTGCCGTTGCCCGCCGGACAGCTGGTGCGGCTTGCGCTGCGCAAACTGCGGCAGCTTGACCATCTCAAGCATTTCGGCGACGCGGCGCTCGATTTCTGCGCGCGCCAGTTTCTCCTGCTCGAGCCCGAAGGCAACGTTGGCATGCACTGTCATGTGTGGGAACAACGCATACGACTGGAACATCATATTGACCGGCCGGTCGTAGGGCGGGATCCCCGCCATGTCCTGGCCGTCGATGAAAATGCGACCGCTGGTCGGGTTTTCGAAGCCGGCCAGCATGCGCAGCAGCGTGGTCTTGCCGCAACCCGATCCACCTAACAAGCAGAAGATCTCGCCCTTGTAGACGCTGAGCGTGACATTGTCGACCGCGACAAATTCACCAAATTTCTTGGTGACGCCCTCGATACGGACGTATTGTCGCGAGCGATCGGCCGCGGACATCGCCATGGGCTGGCTGCTCCTCAGCGCCCGGTCTTGAAGCGCGTCCAGGAGCGTGTCAGTTTGCGCGCGAATTTCGCTGATTCCGGCAAATCCGGGACCAGCTTCGCCTTGACTTCCGGCAGCGGATAAATGCCCGGATCGTTCTTGACCTCGTCGAGCACCATCGGCAGCGAGGCGGCGTTGCTGCTCGCGTAACGGCGGAAATTGCTGTTGCGCGCGGCAACGTCGGCGCGCAACAGGTAATTGATCAGGAGGTGCGCATTCTTCACATGCTTGGCTTGTTTCGGAATTGCCAGCATGTCAAAAAACGCAATCGCGCCTTCCTTGGGGATGTTGTATTTGATCTTGAAGCCCTTCTGCGCTTCGTTAGCACGGTCGCGCGCCTGCAACACATCGCCGTTCCAGCCCATGGCCAGGCAGATCTCGCCGTTAGCCAGGTCCTCAATGTACTTGGAGGAATGCACATAGCGCACATACGGGCGGATCTGCATCAGCACATTTTCGGCGGCTGCAAGATCTTCCGGCGCTTCGCTGTTAGGATCCCTGCCGAGCCATAGCAGTACCGTGCCCACGACCTCCGACGGCGCATCGAGGATGGTCACGCCGCAGGCTTTGAACTTGGACACAATCTCCGGCTTGTAAAAAATGTCGAAGCTGTTGACAGGCGCGTCGGGCATGATTGCCTTGATCTTGTCTTCGTTGAAACCAACGCCGGATGTGCCCCACAGGTAGTTGATCGAGTGCGCGTTATCGGCGTCAAACACCGCAACGCGCTGCAGCAGTTCGGGGTCCATGTTCTTGAGGTTGCTGAGGCGCGATTTGTCGAACGGCTGATACACGCCCGCCGCAATCTGGCGCTGCAGAAAGGAGGCTGAAGGAACTACGATGTCGTAACCGGTGTTGCCAGCCAGTAATTTGGTTTCCAGCATTTCGTTGGAGTCGTAGACGTCGTAGTTGACCTTGATGCCGGTTTCCCTGGTGAAATCCTTCAGCACCTCAAGGTCGATGTAGTCCGACCAGTTGTACATGTTGACGACCTTCTCATCATCCGTGTCGAGCGCCGCCGCAGCGGGCGCGGGTCCGGCTGCGGCAGGCGCGGCAGTCGCAGCGGGTTTTTGGCCGCAGGCGGCAACCAAGATGATGCTGGCGACGGCCAGCAAGGCCGTGCGAATGGAAACGCTTTTCATGTAAGAACCCCGGACTTAGGATGAGTTGATTGTCGGTCCCCAAGCACCCTTATAGCGCAGCCGCTCAGACCTGAGAAGCACCACGCAGCTCAGCGTGCAGCTGATCGAGCGTCCGGCGAGCCTTGGCGACCAGCTCATCGATCTCGGCGTGGCTGATAACCAGCGGCGGTGCGGTAATCAGCGTGTCCCAGACGGCACGCATCACCAGGCCATTTTGCACGCATAGATCCCGCGCCCGAGTACCCACCGTGCCGCGCTCCTGGAAGAACTCGCGTGACGGCTTGCGGGGTACCAATTCCAGGGCGCCAAACAGGCCCAGCGTCCGTGCCTCACCGACCAGCGGGTGATCGGCCAGGGTCATGAACTGTTTGCGCCAATACGGTGCGGTCTCTTCGCGAGTCCGGCGGACGATGTCCTCGGATTTCATCAGCGCGAGGTTGGCAAGCGCGACGGCGCACGCGACCGGATGTCCCGAGTAGGTAAAGCCATGGAAAAACTCGCCGCCGGAGTTGATCAGCACGTCGGCGACTTTGTCCGACACCATGAGCCCGCCGAGCGGCAGATAACCCGAGGTGATGGCCTTGGCCATGGTCATGAAATCGGGGCGGGTCCCGTAGTACTCGCAGCCAAACCACTGGCCCGTGCGGCCAAACCCGCAGATGACTTCATCCGAGCAGAACAGAATGCCGTACTTGTCGATGATTTTCTGGACGGCTGGCCAGTAGCTGTCGGGCGGGATGATGACGCCGCCCGCTCCCTGCACCGGTTCGGCGATGAACGCGGCGACCCGCTGCGGACCGAGCTCGAGGATTTTGGCTTCCAGCGCCGCCGCGGCCTTGCGCCCGAACTCCTCGGATGTCAGGTCGCCGCCGCATTCGAACCAGTACGGCTGCTCGATGTGGACGATGTCCGGAATCGGCAGGCCGCCCTGCCCGTGCATCGCCTTCATGCCGCCTAACGACGCAGCAGCCACGGTGCTGCCGTGATAACCATTCCAGCGCGAGATGATGATCTTGCGCTGTGGCTGGCCCTTGATGTCCCAGTAGCGCCGCGCCATGCGCAGGAACGTGTCGTTCGCCTCGGAGCCCGAGCCGGTAAAAAACACGTGCTTGAATTGCGGCGGCGTCAGCTCAACCAGCAGCCGCGCCAGTTCAATGGCGGGCGGCGTGGTGCACTGGAAGAAATTATTGTAGTACGGTAGTTCCTGCATCTGTTGAGTCGCGGCCTCTACCAGCGACTGCTGCCCATAGCCCATCGCAACACACCAGAGTCCAGACATGCCATCGAGCAGGCGTTGGCCGTTCGCGTCCTCCAGATACACACCCTTTGCCCGGGTGATGACCCGCGTGCCACGCGCCGCCAGCTGCTTGAAGTCGGTAAACGGGTGCAGGTGGTGGGCGGCATCCAGCTGCTGCCACTTTGTCAGGTCATGTTGGCTCATGGCAGGTGTGTCCTAGACGTTCAACAACAGGTGCTCGCGCTCCCAGGAGCTGATCGCCTGCTGGAACACTTCGTTTTCGGCCTCACGCACCAGCGTGAAGGCAGTGACGAAGGGCTGGCCGAGAATGTCGATCAGCGGTTCACACTCCCGCAACACGCGAATTGCGGTGTCCAGCGAGCGCGGCAGCGCAAACGGCAGGTCATGCGCGCTGCCGGCAATCGGATCGGTCGGCGACAGGCCTTCGATCATGCCAAGGTAGCCACAGGCGAGCGACGCGGCAATCGCCAGGTACGGATTGGCATCCGCGCCCGAGAGCCGATTCTCGACCCGCCGCGATTCCGGATCCGAGCCCGGCACCCGCAGTCCGGCGGTACGATTGTCGTAGCCCCATTGCACATTGATCGGCGCGACCTGAAACCGGGTCAGGCGCCGGTACGAATTGACGTTAGGCGCTATCAGACACATCGCGGCGGGCAGGTATTTCTGCAGGCCCGCGATATGCGCAAAAAACAGCTGCGTCGGCGTACCGTCGACAGCCGAAAAAATATTCTTGCGGGTCTTGCGATCGACAATGCTCTGGTGGATATGCATCGCGCTGCCCGGTTCCTTGGCATGCGGCTTGGCCATGAAGGTCGCATACATCTTGTGGCGCAGCGCCGCTTCACGCGCCGTGCGCTTGAACATGAAGGCCTGGTCGGCCAGGTCCAGCGCATTGGCGTGCAGTAAATTGATTTCCATCTGCGCCGGGCCGTCTTCGTGGATCAGCGTGTCGATCTCGATGTCCTGGTCCTCGCAGAACTGATAGAGATCATCGAACAGCGGATCGAATTCGTTGACCGCCGCGATGCTGTAGCTTTGCCGGCCCGGCTCGGAACGGCCCGAGCGACCGATCGGCGGCTTGAGCGGATAGTCGGCATCGGCATTCACTTCCACCAGATAAAACTCGAGTTCCGGCGCCACCACCGGGTCCCAGCCTTTCTGTGCATACAGTTCCAGCACGTGTTTCAGCACTTCGCGCGGCGCCATTTTCACGAGCCGGCCATCGGCATAAAAACAATCGTGAATCACCTGCGCCGTGGGCTCTGCCGCCCAGGGGACGCGCCGCACCGTGCGCGCGTCCGGCTTGAGGATGATGTCGATTTCCGCCGGACTCATCGCACTCGACGAATTGGCCGGGTAATCGCCGGTCACAGTCTGCAGGAAGATGCTTTCCGGCAGGCGCATGCCCTGGTCTTCGGTAAATTTCTCCGCCGGCATGACCTTGCCACGCGCGATGCCCGCCATGTCGGGAACGATCGCCTCGACTTCCTGGATGCCGTGATCGCGGAAAAACTGCTGGATCTCGTTAGCCATGTTAGCTCCTGCGGCCGTTTGCGGCGCGCTCCCGGGCAGCCTGCCCGAACGCGGCAAACAGCGCTGTTGAAAAAGAATTGCTCAGCACCCGCCATTCGGGATGCCATTGCACGGCGACCGCGAAGCCACGCGCTGCAGCCACCCGGAAACCTTCGATCAAACCATCCGGCGCGCGCGCTTCAACGACCAGGCCCGGCGCCAGGTCGCGAATCCCCTGCGAATGCAGTGAATTCACCTCGATGCTGTCGCTGTCAGCTAGGCTGCGCAGCAGGCCGCCGGCGGTCAACTGCACCTGATGCGCGAGCGCATATTGCTGGTCCAGGGGATCATCCTTGTTTTCGCGATGATCCAGATGCTCCGGCAGCTCCTGCACGCGCTGCCACAGCGTGCCGCCATAGGCGACATTCATTTCCTGAAAACCGCGGCACAGACCTAACACCGGAACACCTGCCGCTACCGCCGCCGGTATCAGCGCCAGGCTGGTGGCGTCGCGCTCCGGGTCGTGCAGCGTCCCGGGCTGACTCGCTTCACCGCCATAGCGCGCTGGCTCGACGTTCGACGGGCTGCCGGTAAACAACAGGCCATCGACGCTCGCCAGCAGCTCCGCCACGTCCAGGGGCTCCGGCAGCACCGGCAGGACCACCGGCAGCGCATCAGCGCCCCGGGCCACTGCGTGCACGTACTTCTCTCCCGCCATCTGGAACGGGTGAGGACCAACCATGCGCCGATCGGCGATGATTCCTATGACGGGTCGAGGGCTATTCATAAATGGGTCGCCGATACGGCGCCGGTATTGTCTTTCGACCCGGACATTAGACCACAGGCCACCGCCTAAGCGCCGTGAGAAGCCGCATATTTCGCTCGTTCGGCGGTCGCTAGAGCCATCTAAGTTATTGTTTTTTATAGTTTTATTGCGCATCGCAGCACAAACCGGTATGCTGGTTGTGAGCTGCCACCCCTTGCATTTCGGACGGGGTTCCGGTCTATGTTGTTGGGGTGGAATATGTCTAATGCCGTGGATTCGGAGCTGGCTGAACTGCTCGCCAAGCACCCGGGTGTCAGATTCGTTGACGCCTTCGTCACCGACCTCAACGGCGTTGAACGCGGCAAGCGCATCGATCGCGCTTCCGCCGATAAAATCTGGTCGGCGGGGGTACCCCTGCCAGGCTCCATGTTCGCGCTCGACGTGCTGGGCGCGACCGTGCAGTCCACCGGCCTCGGCTTTGACGACGGCGACGCGGACCGGCCCTGCCGCCCGGTGGCCGGCACGCTGGTACCCGTACCCTGGGACCCGCAACTGGCGCAGTTGCAGCTCAGCATGTTTGAGCCGGACGGGCGCGCCTTCTTCGGCGACCCGCGCCATGTGCTGGCGCGCGTGCTGGAGAAATTCCAGCGGCTCAACCTGACACCGGTGGTCGCGATCGAATACGAGTTCTACTTTATCGACAAGGCACGCAGCGCCGACGGACAGCCACAACCGCCGCCGCTGCCGCTGACCGCGCGGCGCGAGTTTCGCACCCAGATCAACTCGATGTCAGACCTCAATGAGTATTCGACCTTGCTGACGGCGATCGACAGCGCCTGCCAGCAGCAGCGCGTACCGGCGTCCAGTGCCCTGGCGGAATACGGCCCGGGCCAATTTGAGATCAACCTGCATCATCAGCCCGACGCCCTGCGCGCCTGCGACGAAGCGATGCGCTTCAAGCGCATCGTCAAGAGCGTGGCGCGGGAGCATGGTTGTGACGCGACCTTTCTCGCCAAGCCGTATCGCGATATGGCGGGCAGCGGCCTGCATATCCACGTCAGTGTCCTCGATGCCGGCGGGCGCAACATCTTTGCCTGCGACGACCCCGGCGAAAGCGCCGATCTGCGCCATGCCGTATCCGGCTTGTTAGCAACGCTTGCGCAAGGCATGGCCATCTGCGCGCCGGGCCCGAATTCCTACCGGCGCTTTGTCCGCGAAGCCTATGTACCGATGATGCCGTCGTGGTCGATCAACAACCGCGGTTCCGCCATCCGCATTCCGATGAGCGATGCAGCTAACAAAAGGATCGAGCACCGCCTCGCCGGCGCTGATGCCAACCCGTACCTGGTCATGGCCTGGGTGCTGGCCGGCATCCACTATGGCCTGTCGCGCGCCATCGAGCCACCGCCGGTCCTGCAGGGCAACGCCTACGAAACCCAGGGCGAGCCGCTGCCAACGCACTGGCCGCTGGCGCTCGAAAAATTTCGCAGCAGTGACGTGGCGCGCGAGTATCTGGGCAAGCCGTTCTCGACGTTGTTTGCGACCGTGAAGCGCGCGGAGCTCGAAGACTTCAACTCCTACGTGACGCCGCTGGAGGTCGCCTGGTTCATGGGCCCGTTGTGAGTGCTGGCGACGCCGCGCAGACTTCGTACGCGAGCGGCATGCGGCTGCCGGCCGGCATCACCAGCCCGGGTTTCGATGGCCCGCTGAGCGGCGATTTGGATGCCGACGTCTGCGTGGTCGGCGGCGGCATCGCCGGTTGTTCGGCGGCGCTGCATCTGGCGGAACGAGGCTACCAGGTGGTGTTGCTGGAAGCGCAGGACATCGGCTTCGGCGCCTCCGGCCGCAGCGGCGCACAGGCGATTTTCGGAGCCGCCTGCGGCCAGGACAAGCTCACGCAATTGATCGGCGCGGGCGACGCACGCCGCATCTGGGACATGAGCGTCGAAGCGCTGGCGCTGCAGCGCAGCCTGATCGCGCGCCACCAGATCGACTGCGATTACGTCGCCGGGCAGATGCATGTCGCAATCAAGCCGCGGCACGAGGCGGAGCTGCGCGCCGAAGTCGATTCGCTGCGCAATGACTACGATTACCACAGCGTGCGTTACGTCGGGCGCGACGAATTGCGCTCGCTGTTAGCTACCGAGCGCTACACGGGCGCGCTGTTCGATACTAACAGCGGGCACCTGCAGCCGCTCAACTACACGCTTGGACTGGCGGGTGCGGCGGCGCGCGCCGGCACGAAGATCCATACCCGCAGCGCCGTTGTCGCGTTCACCGAAACCACCACCGGCGGCGCGGCCCGCGTCAGCGTGCGCACCGCGCAGGGCGTGGTCCGTTGTCGCCAGGCGGTGCTTTGTTGCAACGCTTACATCGGGGCACTGGCGCCTGCCTTGTCGGCGCGCATCATGGCTGTCGGCACCTACATCGTCGCCACCGAAATTCTGGGCGCGGACCGAGCCGCGAGCCTGATCCGCAACAACGCCGCAGTGACCGACATCAACTGGGTGCTCGACTATTTCCGCCGGTCCGCGGATCACCGCCTGCTGTTCGGCGGCCGCGTCAGTTATTCGGGCCTCGACCCGCTCGGTACGAAGGCCGCGACCCGTTTGCGAATGCTCAAGGTGTTTCCACAACTGCAGGAGGTCCGGATCGAGTATGCCTGGGGTGGCTATGTCGACATCACGCTGAATCGCGCGCCGAATTTCGGCCGGCTCTCGCCCAATGTCTACCATCTGCAGGGCTTTTCCGGGCATGGAATCGCGCTGACCGGGATCGCCGGCAAGCTGGTCGCGGACGCAATCGCAGGTTCCGCGGAGCGCTTCGACGTGTTCGCGCGAATCCCACATCATGGATTTCCCGGCGGGCTGGCGCTACGTCGTCCGGCCCTGGTGCTGGCGATGCTCTGGTACCGGCTGCGCGACCTGCTATAGCCCGGCCACGGTCCCGCGGCTTGCAACGCGCGCCGCGCGGGCCTAGGCTGTCCGCACTGCCGCAGCCGCGGCACCTAACAAAAAAGGGAACCGTTCATGAAATTTCAGAAATACTTGTTGACGGCAGTGGCCTTGATTGCGCTCGGCGGCTTTGCGCAACGCAGCCATGCCCAGGCCGGCGATCTGTCGTATACGGAAGGCCCGGTCGTAACGATCTCGTATATCCGCACCGAACCGGGCCGGTTCGACGAATACATGACCTATCTGGCCGGAAACTACCAGCGCTCGATGGAAGAGCAGAAAAAAGCCGGCATCATTCTCGACTACGGCATTTACGCCGCCGAACAGCGTAACGAGCACGATCCGGATTTGATGCTGACGGTGACGTACGCCAACATGGCGGCGCTCGACAACCTGGACGAGAAGACCCGCGCGATTACGGCGAAAGTCTGGGGTTCACGCCAGGCCAGCACCGCCGCGGCCATTGACCGCGGCAAGCTGCGCAAAGAAGTGGGCGGTCAAACGCTGCGCAAACTGATCCTGAAATAAAGCGGCCAAACTCCGCAATTATTAGATCCCGCAATCAATTGACGCCGGTCGGCTTGGCCAATGACTCGCCGGCCGGCGTCAACTTAGCGCCGATCGTCAAGATCGAATTTGTTAGCAGTGCGGTACCGGGTGCGGGCTTTGGCGCAGGATCGGCCGCTTGCACGGCATTGATCACCAGCTGCACTTTCCACTTGATCGAAAATTCGAAGCGACCTGCCGGTGCGGGTTCACCGAGAAATTCGAATACCCTTTTCAGGAAATCTGACAACGGCGCGGCGACGGCGGCAGGCGGCGCCTGCTCGGCCGCCACAGGCTTCAATCCCGGGTCGGTGACGGAGTCGCTCTTGGTCGGTGTTGGGGCCAGTGTTGCCACGGCCGCAGCCGGCTTCTCGGTGGTCACGGGGGCAGGTTGCGGCTGAGGCGGTTTTGGCAATGCTGCGACCGGGCCCGATTGCTGCAGCAGTTCCCGGCTCGACAATTTCAAGGCGAAGCTCGCAATCTGCTCGCCGTCGAAACCGAGGTGGGCAGCGGCAGTAAACGCTTTTTGAATGTCGCCTGCAAAGAAATCTTTGGCCAACGCGTCAACCTTGGCGACCAGCGCACCGATCGCCGCCAGTTCTTCGTCGTTCAAGTCGCCCTCGACGGAAACTTCAATGCGCCCGGACGCAAAGCCATACACCCGGCGTTCGGCACCCGAATCGGCCCCACCATCCTGGGCAACAAGTCCGCTACGCGATGCAAAGCGTATCCGCACCTCATCGCCTTCCTGCGTTCCGATGCTGAGACTCGCCTTGTCAGTGCGCGCGTAAACCGTCGACTGCGCCACTGTCTGCTCGGCGCTTGCTGCTAGCGATGAGCCCAATTGATCACGAACATCCTTCAATGCGGTCTCGACCTGCGCAGCGCTGAAACCGGAGGCCTTTAATGAATCGCCGGCCTTGGCGAGCGCCTTGTTGACTGCGTCCAGCACTGCGGGCACGCCATCTTTACCGCTGGCGGTGGCCTTGACTAACAAGGCGCGAACAGCCTGCGTAATACTTTTGAAATCCAGGCTCAGGGCCTTGCCAACTTCGTGCAACGCCCGTTTGCGGGCGTCTGCGGCTTCCGGGCCACGCTCGCCGCTCTCAGGCGAGCGTCGTGGCCGCAGCATCGCGGCCATATCCGGGGAAAATTCGTTGCTCAGGCTGCCATGTATACGCATATCACTCTCCGTACAGGAGAGATCGGCCCGTGGACGGCGTGCTTAAGTGAAACCGCCGTGCGACAGCCCGCCGGAGATGGCAGTTGTGACGCAGTCGTCAGTGCCGCAGGCGCAATTCGAAGCAGCGGTGTATTTTCGAATTGCGTTCGAAATCCGGCGGCAGTGTTGGTCGCGCGAGGTCCGCGATCGCATAGCGCGTCGCCAGTGTCGAATCGAGCTTGAATTTCTGTGCGTTGGTCGAGAACACCAGCAGGCCATCTTTTGCGAGCAGCCGCATGCAGGCATCGATCAGCTCGACATGATCGCGCAGGATGTCGAGCACGCCCTGCATGCGCGCGGAATTCGAAAATGTCGGCGGGTCGAGAAATATCAAGTCAAATCCGGGCTTTGCAGTCTTGAGCCATTCGCGCGCGTCAGCCTGCACCAGTTCGTGCCGGGCATCTTCGAAGCCGTTCAGGCGCAGATTGCGCCGCGCCCAATCGAGATAGGTGTACGAGAGATCGACCGTGACGGTGTCGCGGGCGCCTCCGGCCGCCGCATAGACCGTGGCGCTGCCGGTGTAGGCGAACAGGTTCAGGAACTTCTTGTTAGCTGACTGATCCCTGAGACGCTGCCGTGTGATGCGGTGATCGAGAAACAATCCGGTATCCAGGTAATCTTCGAAATTGACTTCAAACTTGAGGCCACTTTCGGCCACCACGAAAAACTCGCGGCGCTCGGCCTGCTTCTCATACTGCTGTGAGCCGGACATGCGTTTGCGGGTGCGCAGATGGATGTCGGCGCGTGCCACGCCGGTCGCCGCAGGCAGGGCTGCCAGCGCCTCGGCGCGCCGCCGCTTGACCTCGTCCTGCGGGATGTCGTCCGGCGCTGCGTACTCCTGCACATGGAGCCACTGGCGCGAGCCATCGGCCGCTTCATAGCGATCAATCGCGAACGCATACTCCGGCATGTCGGCGTCATAGATGCGATAACAGCTGACCGCATCGCGCCGCACCCAGGCGCGCAAGCGTTTCAGATTCTTGGCGATGCGATTGCCGAACATCCGGGAGCCGGCGGATTCCCGCAGGCTGTTGTCGGACTCATCGCGTTGCTGCGGCCGCAGGTCCCGCACCGCCTTGGGCGTCAGATCGAAGCGCAACAAGCGGCATTCGATCGCGCCGTTCCACAGCGTGTGGGTGCGATGCGCACGCAGGCCGAGCTCCAGACCCATTTCGCTCGCGGCGGTGATGACTGTCGCCTGCCAGCCCATGAAGCGCTGTTGCAGCACCTCGCCTAACAGACGATGCGTGGCACGTGCCGCCTCGCGCTCCTCGAGACGTTCGCCATAGGGAGGATTGGTGCACACCAGGCCACGCGCTGCAGCTGCGGGCGGCGCGGCGTCCGCCAGTTCGCCCTGGGTGAACCGCGTCAGTTCGGCGACTCCGGCGCGTTCGGCGTTGGCACGCGCCGAGCGCAGCATGCCGCCATCACGGTCGCTGCCGCACAGGGCCAGCGTCGGATCAGCGGCGACGCGCTTGGCCCAGCTCGCGACACCCGCGTCGCCACGCGCGCGCGCCGCCGCGCGTACCGACTGCCACAGCAGCTCCTCGTGACCTCGCCAGCCCAGAAAGCCGTAGTACGTCCGCCAGGTGTTAGGCGCAAGGTCCGCGGCGATCATCGCGGCTTCAATCACCAGCGTGCCGGAGCCGCACATCGGATCCAGGAATTGCGCGCCGTCGCGCGCCAGTTGCGGCCAGCCGGCGCGCAGCAGAATGCCGGCCGCCAGGTTTTCGCGCAACGGTGCCGGGCCGCCTAACAGGCGATAACCGCGACGGTGCAGGCCCTCGCCCGACAGATCAATTGAAACCTCGACCCGCGGGCCATTGGCATGCGCGTGCAGGCGCACGCCGGGCTCGTTCGGCTTGATGTCCGGGCGCCAGCGCGTCGCCTCGCGCAGCTGATCGCAGACCGCGTCCTTCATTTTCAGCGCGCCGAACTGGGTGTTGATGATGGTCGGATGCTGGCCGCTGAATTCGCAGGCCAGCGTCGTGCCGTGGGCGATTTCCGCGGACCAGTCATGCGCCAGCAGCTGCGCGTAGAACTGCTCGGTGGTCGGGGCCTCCAGAGTCAGGAGCGGCAGATAGACGCGGCTGGCGATCCGCGATTCCAGGCAGGCCCGATACGCGACCTCCAGCGTGCCGCTGAAAGTGACGCCGCCCCGGCCCTCGCGCAGATCCACCGCACCTAACGCCTGCAATTCTCCCGCCAGCAGATCGGCCAGCC
>JANLTW010000021.1:0-10838 GCA_031363155.1 Gammaproteobacteria bacterium
GCCGCGGGTCCCAGTGCCGTGCCGGATTTAGACCCGACCAAGGCTAACAACCCCGTGACCGGCGGCCAGCTGTCCTTCAACTCGTTCCTTCCGCGCGTCAATGTGCAGTTCAAGATCACACCGAATGCACAGGTCTATGCCACTTACTCCAAGGGCAACAACCCGGGCGGCATCAACACGGCCACGCAGATCGGCCAAGCAGGGACAGGTACGTCCGAAGCACAGCGTATCATTCAGGAAGAACAGCTAAAGAACTATGAAGTTGGTTTCAAGACGCTTTGGCTTGATAACCGCTTGAAGCTCAATGGCGCGTTCTATCAGATGAAGTGGGACAACCTGCAGAACGCAGCGACCTACTTTACAACGGCCGGCGTGTTCTTCGGCATCACCGAGAATCGCGGCGCGGCGAAGATCGACGGCTTCGGCCTCGACGCCGAGTTCGCACCGACCGAGAACTGGACCTTTCGTGGTCAGCTCTCATACAATCACGGCACCTACGAGAAGTTCTGTTCCATTCAGCTGGCGAACTTGTTGTACGGCCCGGTGGTGACGACTAGTCCCACAGGGACTCCGCTAGTCGGGGCTGCGCTACTCGGCGCCGACCCGCGTTGCCTCGCCGCCGGCAGCAACGGCCAGTTCAATACCCGCGCACAGCTGGTGTCGGGCAACGAGCTTGAGACGGCGCCCAAGAAAACAGCCTCGATCGGCTTTGCCTATCACACGAGCATCATGAACGACTGGACGCTAACGCCGCGCGGTAATCTGCAGTATTCGGACGGCCAATGGGAGTCGGAGATGAACCTCGCGAAGTCCCCGAGCTGGTACATGCTGGAACTCGGCCTCGGTCTCGATAAGGGCAACACCTCGTTCGAGATCTATTGCCGCAACTGCAATGACGAGGACGCGCCGCTGCGTACCACCCGCCTGACGGATCCCTATGGCAGTAACGCGACGGTTGCCCTCGGTGGCCTCGGCTACAACCAGACGATCGGCAACAATCCGCGCCGGCCGCGCCAGTTCGGCGCGCGGTTCGCCTGGAAGTTCTGAGCTGAACTGATGAGCTAACAGCCGGCCGCTTCGCAAGAGGCGGCCGGTTTTTTTCGCGCCGTGAAACTAACCCTCGTTTTCCAGGCAGCCCTCCATCGCTTCGATCAGTACCCGCCGTTGATACCGTGCGTTGATCATTTGGCGGGCGGACGCTTAGCCTTTACCCAGCTGGTCGGCTGGTTTGGATCACCTTTGCCGGCATAGCCGGCCACGTCGGGATATGCGAACACCGGCCTAACACGATCGAACGATCCGGGTGGCAGCGGATGTCGCGCCATCTGCGCCCACGGTTCGCCCGGAATCAGCGGATAGGGTTCGGTAGTCATGTGATGCGCCATCACGGCGTCTGGTGCCAGGCCTTTCTCCACCCAATTTTCCAGCGTCGTGATCCAGTCGACTTCGCCGCCACCGAGCCCGTACTGGCAATGGTTGACCGACGGCAGCATGAACAATCGATAGAAGTCCTGCGTCGTCCGTTCGCCGCCCATCGTGCGCATCGCAGTGTCGTAGTAATCCACCATCGCACCGCCCGGGATGTTGTTGTCATTCCAGCCGTGAAACGAAATGAGTTTGCCACCCGCCGCCTTGAATTTGCGCAGATCAGGGTTGAGCACGCTGTACAGGCGCTCCATCACGGCGAGGCGCGGCGGATCGCGGTCGTAGTCGAAATCCATCACCGAGTAATTGGCGCCGGGGAAATCGAAAAATGCGCCGTTACGCATAAGCGAATCGCCAATCGCGCCGCTGCCCGGCGGATTGCCGATGTTGATCAGCATGGGCCATTGGTCTTCCGAGCCGCGCGGCATGCCGAAGTAGAGCACTTGGCCTTTGGAGGTAGTGGCCCCGCTGTATATTTTGCGCACCACCGTCACTTCATCGGCACTCAGGCAGGCCGCTGTGGACGCGCCCTCTTTGCAGGCAATCACACCAGGATCCCAGGTGCAGGCACGCGGATCCTGAAGTACGCCATCCTTCAATCCATCGCGCGCATCGCAGGCGGCCAGCACTGCGTTGTGGATCAACGGCAGGCGATCAGCGGTCAGAATGGGCTTGTTATCTTTGCCTACGTTAGATCGCATGATCCAATTGAGGTGGTAGGCCGAATCGCCGGTTTCATCGAGCGGCGGTGCGCCGGCGATGATGCCCTCGAAGTCGGTCGGAAATTGCTGGGCCTCCATGAGGCCCTGGCGGCCTCCGGTGGAGCAGCCCATGAAGTAGTTGCGTGCGGCCGGCCGCGAGTAGTACGCGGCGACCAGTTCCTTGGCGGCCACGGCCGTTACGTGCGTGGCGCGATAGCCGAAATCGATGACGCCTAGCAAATTGTTATAGGCGAAGCTGAAGTTGGCTGGGCCTCCCTTGTGTCCCAGGTCGGTGGCGACGACCGCATAGTGCCGCACCAGCGGGGGCTCAATACGAAACGGCAAAAACATGCCACAGGCGCCGCCGCAGCCGACCATCATGAATTTGCCGTTCCAGCCCTGGGTCGGCAGGTACAGCAGAAATCCGACGGTGGGTGCAATGACGCCTTCGACACGACAGGTCTCCGGGATATCACGATGCGCAGGCACGATCGCCGCCGAGAGCACGGTGGTATGCGCCTCCCGGATCATGCCGAATTTTGCCGCGTTGACGCTGTTTGCCAGGGCAGTGCAGGCGGCGACCGCTTCCGTCGACCGTGACTCGGCCGCCGACGCCGGCGTGCTGCCAATCAGTGCCACCAGCAGTAGTGACATCAGTGAGATGTGTGTTTTCATTTCAGTCTCGCGTGTTAGGGTGATTGAATGGTTCAAGGCAAGCCGAGATTCCCGGGATTCAGGCAGGCATCGGGATCGAGTGTGCGCTTGATATCCTGCAACACCGAGAGCGTGTCGGGCTGCAGGTTGCCGGCGAACAAATAGTACTTGCCGATCTGAGAGTGCACGGCACCGAGACCGCGAAATAGCTCGGCAAGTTCACGCCGCAACTCCATGACCACCGCGCGCGCGGTGGGGTTGGCCTGGTGGTGTGCAAACCGGTCAAATTTGGCGCCGAGTACGCGGGCGTGAAGCGGCCCTACGACGTCCGACCAGTAAAACATCGGCTCCACCAACACGGTGGGTCCGGACGAGGTCACGATAAACGAGTGTTCGATGTTGTTAGCCGACAGGCGCTGTGCATGACGGCGGAAAAGAGATTCGATGTCACTGACCGCCTGCGCGAGTCGGCTCGGCGGAAAAATGCCGTGCACGGGTATCCAGCGCTCGCCTTGGGGTCCCACGATGCCACGGATGGAATAGGGGCGCCCGCGCAGAGCGACAGGCACTGACGGCGCGACATCCTGTCCGCGGCCGGCCCACAGTGGCCGCAGCGCATCGAGTGCGTGATCGGCGGCCACCTGGTCATGGTTCTCGACGGTGAGGTGCAGCGACCAGGGAACGTCTGCCAGAACACTCTGGCCGGCCACGGCAATTGCGGCTGCCTGGCGCAGCCCCGTCAGCACGGATCCGGCGGACTGGACCACGCCCGCCAGCGTTTTGAGGCCTTCACGGACGCCAACTTTCGTGGCACTGCGGTTTTTCACCGGGTCCATGCCGAGCATGTGGCAACGAATACCGCTCTGACCAATGCGACTCATGACTTCGGTCAGGTCGGCCAGCGTCGGAAAGGCCACGGACGCAAAGGCGACGCCGGCTGGAATCATTTCCAGAGCGAGCGTGCAGCGCGTCTTGACGCCAAAGGCGCCCGTGTCGCCCAGAAATAAACCGGTGAGATCGGGACCATAGCAGCGCGAAAACGGTGCGCCGCCGTGCGCGATGCCTGCCGAACCCGTGTGTACGATGCGGCCATCGGCCAGCACCACTTCCAGCGACAGGAAAGGCGCCATCGACGCCGAGCCGGTGTTTTGCGACGCAGTACCACCAACGGTGGCGTGCGACCCGGAGATCGGACCCTTCAAGGCAGGTCGCAGCCCCAGGGGGCGCAGCGCCTCGTCGAGCTGTTGCCAGGTGCAGGCTGCACCCACGGTTACATAGTGGTCCTGCGAATTAATCTCGTGGATATGATCGAGACGCAACATATCCAGCATCAGGGTTGCGGCGCGCGCCGGCACATAGCCGCCGGTATAGGACACGCCGCCACCGCGCGGCGCAACCGCGAAGCCACGGGCGCGTGCGACCTGCAGCACGGCGGCGATTTCCTGCGCGGATCCGGGCTGTACGACGGCATCGGCCAGCGGCGCCTCGTCCCAGAAATACACGTCGCGAGAGTACAGCTCGCGACTCGCGCGGTCTGTGAGAACGTGTCGCGCACCGACTATCTTTGTTAGCTCGAGCAGCGGCAATTCGCGGCCATTGCTGGCAGCGGTCATCGGCGCGCCCCGAGATTGATCGAGATGGCTTTGGTTTTGAGGTACGGGTCCAGGCCTTCGCGCCCGAACTCGCGGCCCCAGCCGGACTGCCGATTACCGCCGAACGGCGTCTCGGCGCTCATTGCGGCGTGGATGTTGATGCCGACCTGACCCGAATCGATGTCTTGGGCCATGCGCAGCGCCCGTTGGATATCGCGGGTCCACACCGAACCGGACAGGCCATAGTGGGTACCGTTGATCGCTGTCAGGAGCTCGTCTTCTTCGCTAAACCGCATGACACACAACACCGGCCCGAAAACCTCCTCCTGCTCGATGCGCATGCCGGGCCGGACCTCGGTAAATAGCGCCGGTTTGAGGAAATGTCCCGGACCTCCAGGGTCTTCGCCGCGCAGACGCGGCTGCGCGCCTTCATCGCAGGCAATCGCGATGTACCGCTGCACGCGCTGCTTTTGCCGCGCCGAGATCAGCGGTCCCAGGACCGTGTCGGGGCGCATGCCATCGCCGATAGGCAGGGTGCTCGCAAATTGGGCGACGCCATCAACCACCTCATCGTGCACGGCATCGTGAACAAAGAGTCGTGAACCGGCCATGCACGCCTGACCAGTCGACAGATAACAGGCCATCGCCGCCGCCGGAATCGCGGCAGTGAGATCCGCATCCGGAAAAATCACGACCGGGGACTTGCCGCCGAGTTCCAGTGTCACGCGCTTCAGATTGCCGCTCGCGGCACGCAGGATCTGGCGGCCGACGTCGGTTGAGCCGGTGAATGCAATCTTGTCGATCCCGGGATGTGCGGCCATGGCCGCCCCGATGTCCTCGCCATGACCGTGGACAAGATTGAATACGCCCGCAGGGCCCCCGGCCTGTTGCCAGAGCGACGCAAATAATTCGCCGACCAACGGCGCCGCTTCGGCCGTTTTGAGTACCAGCGTGCAGCCCGCTGCCAGCGCCGGCGCCATCTTCAGCGCCAGCATGCCGGGCGGGGCGTTCCACGGCACAATCGCGCCGACCACGCCAACTGGCTCGCGCAAGGTCGTGACCAGGAAGTCGTTGTTAGGTCGGGCGCCGATGTTAGGTGTGAATCCTTCGCCGCTGATCTTGGTCGCCCAGCCCGCGTAGTAACGGCACAGTGCAACGGCCAGATGTTTAACCACCATGCGCGACGAACTGAGCGGCGAGCCGTTGTCCAGTGTCATCACCTCGGCAATGAGTTCGGTATTCGCCTCGAGCAAGCCGGCAAACCGGTTGAGGAGAGCGGCCCGGTCGCTGGACGGCGTGCGGCGCCAAACGCCTTTCAAGGCGGCTCGGGCGGCCGCGACGGCGTCGTCGAGCTGTTGGAGTGACGCGGCACGAATCTCGGCCAGCACCGTCTCGTGAGCGGGATTCTCAACCGTTATCGTGCGGCCAGCGCCCTCCACCCATTCGCCGCCGATCAACAATCGATGTGGTGCTCGCAAAAACTGCAGCGTTTCAGCACCAGGTTTCGGAGTTGCGTCGTACAAGGGGCGAGACATGGGAGTTCAATCCTACCTAGCCCCGGGCTGCAAGTGCCAATCGGGGGCATGCCTATGACTCATAGTGACGGCAACGGTGTTTGTTGCGCCAGCCGATCGCCTGGCAATCAGGTCCAGCTCAGGGGCTCGAGCAATGTGCCTGGAAACTCCCGGGTCACAGTCTGCTGAATCTCTGGCGGCAGGTCCTGCGGACGGAAGCTGTGTGCGCCGTTGCCAACAAACAGAATGTGGCCCGGCGAACCATGCATGTTCATCCAGGTTTGCCATTCCGCCACCAGATTGTGGGTCGTGGTGTTGGGAATGTGCCCAAGGCGCGTGTTGTGGACATCTGTTAGCTTTGCAGCATAGGTCAAGATGTCGGATTCGAGCTTGTACCAGGTCGTGTCTGCAGGTTTGAAACGTGAGAACACGTTCTGGCGCATCCAGATATTGCCGCCCATGACCGCGTGATCGAAATGGTATGGCGGCCCCAGATGGGTCTGGTCCGCGGCGGTTGCGCCGTTAGCTCGGCGGAGTCCCTGCAGGTCATAGGTCTGAGTCGTCACCGGACCCATGCGTGGCGGGCATTCCACGCGCAACTGGGTATACGGGTTAATGAACTCGCGGAAGTACTCGCCGGTTTCTGCATGACAATAGAAGAACCAGCCGCGCGACTTAACCTGATAACCGCCATCGGGCTGAGCCCTGACTTGTCGTGCGACGCAACTTCGATAGCCATACAGGCGGCGCCCAAAGTCAGCGAGGGTTAGATTGTCTGCCTGCGGTCGGAAGCCATACACCATGCCACCGAGAAACGTATACAGGACGCGCCCGCCTAGGTCCGCGGTCAGCCGCAGCCAGGTGCGCAATCGAAATCCGGGATCGTCAAACGGCAACGCCGAGGGACTGCCAGCCAGGACAGGGTCACCTGACAAGACTGCCGCGCTTACCGCACCTGCTAACAGAAAGTTGCGCCGATCAACGTCGTTCATGTTTAGTGCCTTCAGGAGTCAAGTGGCTGCGCAGAATACTCGCACACTGTATGGCCGGACGATCACTGCCCGTTGCATAACCATGAGTGTAAGCGTTGACGACGCGGCCAATTTGGCGCACGTTGGCGCATGCAAACTCGCAACAGGAAAACCGCATGTAGCTGGGTCATTGCCGGCGCGCTGACGTCGACGCTTTTGTGCAGCCCAAGCTCAGCCGCCGAGATCAGCGGGACTTCAGCGCCACCGCCGGTGCCACAGGGCGACGCGGCTGCCGCGTGCGAGGCATTCAGGCCGAGCCTGAATTTTTCGCCCATGGTTCAGTACCTGGCCAGTATCCCCGATGCGCCCACCACGGTTGTCTCCGCGAAGATAGTCGCAGCCGAACGCGGCTTGCCCGAGCTTTGCCGCATCGAGGGATTAATTGCGCCGACCATTGGCTTCGTCCTCAAGCTGCCGACGAGCAACTGGAACGGCAAGATGCTGATGGGCGGCTGCGGCGGCCCCTGCGGCATCATCCCGAACGACAAGTTCGATGCGCCGCTGGAACGACACTACGCAGTCATCGCGACCGACATGGGCCACAAGGGCGTCGGTTGGGCCTTCGGTTACCAGAACCTGCAGGGCCTGATCGACTTCGGTTCGCGGGCCACACACCTGACAGCGGTGGCCGGCAAGCAACTGGTCAGTCTCTTCTATAGCCAGCCGGCCCGTCAGTCCTATTTCTACGGCTGCTCCACCGGCGGGCGCCAAGCCATGGTCGAAGCGCAACGCTTCCCTGAAGACTTCACCGGCATCGTGGCCGGCGCACCACCGTACTACCAGACCGGTGACACGCCGCTGTTCCTCTCCTGGGGTGCACGCGCCAATGTCGATGCGAACGGCAAGGCCATTCTCGACGCCAGCAAGCTGCCGATGATCCACGACGCAGTGATGCGGGCCTGCGCGACCAAGTCCGATGCGAAAGTCGGCGTGCTGCAGGAGCCACTCGCTTGCACCTGGGATCCGGGTGCGATCGCTTGCAAAGGCGGTGTGTCCAACTCGGCCTGCCTAACAAGCGCTGAAGCGGACGTGGTGCGCAAAATTTACACCGGTGCCACCAACTCCAAGGGTCGCAAGCTCTACTTCGGCATGCCACGAGGGTCAGAGCTAACGTGGGCGCCGAGCTTCGTCAACAGCGATGGCAAGCCTGGCAACTACCTATCGGGATTCGGCGGCGCCGGCAATTCGATGATGACGTACGCTGGATATTTCTACTCGCCGGGCCCGACCTATCGGGAGACAGACTTCGATTACGACCGCGACCCGCAACGCCTCGGTGTCATGGAATGGTTGTACAGCGCGCAAAACCCTGACCTGCGCGCCTTTAAAGCAGCCGGCGGCAAGCTGCTGCTATTCCATGGCTGGGACGACAACCAGATTCCCGCTGAGGCGACCGTGGATTATTACGAGACAGCAACGCGCACGATCGGCGGCCCAGACGCGACGCGCTCGTTCTTTCGCCTGTTCATGTTTCCGGGCATGGGTCACTGTCGCGGCGGACCGGGCGGAGGTGACTTTGACTGGTTGACCGCGCTCGAGAACTGGGTCGAAAACGGGCTGGCGCCAGAGCAGGTGATCGCATACCGGCCAAAGGCAGAGACCTATCCGATGGTCACGAACGCCGCCGGGGAGACATATGTGCAGCTGCCGCGCTTTCCGCTGCCGGCCGACAGCTACGACCGTACGCGTCCTGTGTTTGCGTATCCGGACATCGCGACGTGGAATGGTACGGGCGATCCCGCCAATGCGGAGAATTGGACTAAGGCCAGGCGCTTGCGGACGCAACCAAGCAGGTAGTCTTGGGCACGGAAATGACGGCATTCACCACGCTGGCGTCGCTCTGATACAACTCTTGAACCCGCACATGGAATAACTTCAGCCATCAATAAATTCCGCCTGGTTGCACCGAGGCGACTCGAAATGGGCAGCCAAGGTGTACAAGACCACTGAAAAAAATAGGGATTCAAGTTTCTGGTACGAACCGCAACGAATGTGCGCGAACGATCCCGGAAGAGGGTCGTGGTGCCCGGGAGAGGACTCAAAAATCGCGCGCAACCTGTTGAATCAAAAGGTAGTCTTAAGGTTTGTTGCCAAAATTACCCGCGGAATTTCCCCGCTGGATTTTGAGCCTAGCGCTTGCTCGCCTTTTCGTTGCGCCCAACAAATGGCCTGTGATTCTGCAGCCCCATGGGCGGTTACGAAATTTTCCGTCGCGGCGAGAGTGACATGAGAGCGGCTCATTTTCTGTGCTACTTTGTGGTTCTTGAGTATATTAAAGTGAAACTATAAAATACTCATATGCGTTACGTACCTCGGCTTCTGGCGCCGCATCTGAAGCGGATCGCCGCAGGCTTTCCGGCGTTGCTGCTCACCGGTCCACGTCAATGCGGCAAGACGACACTGCTGCGCCGGTTGTTTCCGCGTGCATCCTATGCGCTGCTCGAATCCCCGGACGTGATCGCTCGCGTACGCGCCGACCCTAACGCATTTCTAGATGCGTTGAAACTTCCCGCAATACTCGATGAAGTGCAAAACGCGCCGGAACTGCTCGGATACATCCGTGCACGCATCGACGCTTCGCCGCGGCTAAAGGGCCGCTGGATTCTAACGGGTTCGCAGGAGGCGCCCTTGATGAAAGGGGTTTCCGAGTCCATGGCCGGCAGAATCGCCATCGCGCAGCTGTTACCACTATCAACCGTCGAAACTGCCAAGGTCGGTCTGTTTTCTGGTGGCTTTCCGGATGTATTGGCGCGACCGGCGCTTGCTCGTACATGGTTTCAGTCCTACGTCCAAACCTATCTGCAGCGCGACGTGCGCGCCGTTACGGCCATTCGCGACGTCGCTACGTTTCGGCGCTTCATGGGCCTGCTGGCCTCGCGTACTGGAACATTGTTGAACAAGTCGGAGATCGCGACGCCGCTTGGCGTTTCGGTGCCGACGATTTCCACTTGGCTTAGTGCGCTGGAAATCACTGGGCAGGTTTTGCTGGTGCCGCCGTTCTTTGAGAATTTCGGCAAGCGTCTTATCAAGTCTCCCAGGGTATATTTTGTCGATTCAGGGCTCGCCTGCCATTTGTTAGGGATCGACACAGCGACACAGTTGGCCCGGTCTACCTTTGCTGGCCCGCTCTTCGAGGGATTCGTCGCTGCTGAAATTGCCAAGCTTCAGCTCAATGCCGGCGGGCGAGTCCAGCTTTACTACTTTCGCGACCAGCAGGGACTGGAGGTTGACTTCGTCATCCCAAATGGCCCTGATCAACTGTGGCTGGTAGAAGCCAAGGCCACGCGGACGCCGCGGCCGGCCATGGCGCAGCCGATGCAACGACTGAGCAAATCGATAAAGAGCTATCGAACTGCTTCGTTGCTGGTGCACGCTGGATCCGGATCGTCGCCCGCGGGCTCCGCATTGTCACCGGGGACCGCGGCCGTAACCTTGTCGCAGTTGTTAGCAAGTCTAACCAGTGGGCACGTCGAGCGCGGTCGTTAGGGTAGGCGCAACGGCACTATTGGTTGCGCTGACCGCAATTTGTGGACAAGCGTCGACAACTGACCAGCCGTTTCTTGCGAAACCGTAGGCAATTCCGTGTGTTAGACGCTACTTTGATGGTCACGATTGTACGCCGGCCAGGAGTGACCCCCTAACCTTAGGACAGGTAAGCGGCGCGGTTCAGGCGGCCTGCCGCTCTCTGATAGGGGCCTCAGTGGGGGCCTGGTATTTGGCCGCCGAGAAAATCCTAAATAGCTCAGTCACGTAGGTGGCTAGTGCGGTGGCTACACGGCCCACCACTGAACGTCACAGTGCCAAACCAGTTTGGCGGTCTCAATCGTTTAAACGGGACGCGGGCACGATGTGTCCCGCAAACCATCACTCCCAAGCGTCGGTTCGCTGGCGATTGGTAGCGGCGCGTCTACGGTTCGACGG
>JANLTW010000022.1:0-10625 GCA_031363155.1 Gammaproteobacteria bacterium
ACCAGCATGCGCGTCGGCGCATTGCAGGACTGTCCGGTGTTGCCGAAGCAGGCTATGACGCCGCGCTTGATCGTCTTCTCCAGGTCGACGTCCGCGAACACGATGTTAGGCGACTTGCCGCCAAGTTCCTGCGTGACCCGCTTGACCGTGTCGGCCGAGGTTTTCGCAACATCGACACCCGCGCGCGTCGAGCCGGTGAAAGACATCAGATCGATTTTGGGATGCGCGCTCATCGCATGACCGACCACCGGGCCGTTGCCGTGGACCATGTTGAACACGCCCGGCGGCAGGCGCGCTTCATCGATAAACTCGGCGACCAGCTGCGCTGACAAAGGGGCCTGTTCGCTCGGCTTGAGAACCACGGTGCAGCCGGACACCAGCGCCGGCGCCACCTTGGCCATGATCTGATTGATCGGCCAGTTCCAGGGCGTCACCAATCCGCAAACGCCGATCGGCTCGCGCACGACGTTAGCTGTGCCGATGCGCCGTTGCCAGTCGAGCTGTTCGGCGGCCGCAATCGTGCCTTCGATGTGACCCAGTCCGGAGGCGGCCTGCGCACGCTTTGACAGATCGTGCGGCGCGCCCATTTCGGTGGTAATCGCCGTGGCCATCTCATCGAAACGGCGCATGAAGATGCTGTGGATGCGCCGCAAAATATCGATGCGTTGCGCGAGCGGCGTGGCGGCGAATGCCGGGAACGCGCGCTGCGCCGCCTCGACGGCAAGATCAATGTCGGCTTCCGAGCCCATGTGGATTTCGGCGACTTGTTCTTCATTCGCCGGGTTGACGACCGGATAGATGTTGCCGGGTTTGACGGGAGGCGACCAGCGGCCGGCGATGTAGTGTTGCAGGGATTTCATTTAATCACTCAGGAAGTCGTGGATGCTGGCGGCCACCAGCGGCGGATTTTCTTCCGGCAGGGAATGGCCCAATTGCGGAAACAGCGCGACCTTGGCCTGTGGCAGCAAGGCAATCAAAGTTGCGCGTCGTCCGGGTCCGACCAGACTATCCTTACCACCGAACACTAACAGGGTCGGCGCCTTGATGCGGTCGAGAGTGGCGGCCAGGTTGTCCGAAGATGCGCCCTGGTCCTGGATCGCGCGCCAGACGTTGGCGGGAATGCGCGCCGACTCGCGCCTGATCATCCGCTGAGTATCCTGATCGAGAGATGGCACGTTCCACCACTCGATCATGAACGGTGAGTCCGGATCGATCGGATCCTTGAGGTTGCGGATTGCTTCGTCGGCAGCGGCGCCCAGCGCGGACGCGGGGCGTGGTTTGCGCGGCTTGATTTTTTCTCGGCCACTTGCTGCGGGAGAGGCTATCAGCACCAGGTTCCGGGTCCGTTGCGGCCAGTAGGCAGCGAAGGTATATGCGACAAAGCTGCCCAATGAGTGACCGACGACGTCTGCGCGATCCAGTCCGAAATGGTCCAGGAACAGCTTGATGTCATAGGCGAAATCGATGCGCGCGTAACAGCATTCCGGCTTGTCCGAAATGCCGTGGCCACGCATGTCCAGCAAGTAGACATGGGAGTTGCGCGCCAGCAGGCGGCCTAACGGCAGATAGGCGAGCGAGCTGTTGGTATAGCCGTGCAGGGACACGAGCGGCGGCTTCTTCGGATCGCCGAGCTCGATGTAGCCGACGGTCATGCCGTTCGCGAGCAGCACGGTTTTTCTGACCGCGTCGGGTGCCGCGGCGGGATCGCCGGCAAGCGCAGGCGCCATCAATGTCGCCAATAGCAGTATTACGCTGGCGCCACGGAGCATCGCTAACCCACCCTGACGCCGGTGGCCCGCTCCTGATCCTGAACCAGTCGGCGTGCGGACCAGAAATAGTGGAAGGTCGCCCAGGCGCCCATTGGCACCAGCCACAGCATGGCGGACCGCAGCGATTCGCCGTTCGCAACATGGTCAGGTGCGTACCAATCGCTCAGGAAGCCGACCATCTGCGGGGCAATGATCAGGTTGCCGACGTTAGCCACGAACAGCGTCGCAGCGCAGAACTGCGCCCGCATGCGCGGCTCGCACAGATTGTTCAGCAGGCCGAAGCACGGGCCGATGTAGAAATAGATCGCTGGGATGAAAATCCACGACAGCGTCGTCGCCAGTGCGAGCGAATGCGTTGTATAGATGAAATACGACACGATGGTGGCAAAGCCCACGCCGCCGCCCATCAGCCAGACGATGCGCCGCGGGTCGTTGAACCAGTTCTTGGCTAACAGCCAGCCGGTCAGGATGGTGGCGGCCGAGCCGCCGATCAGGTGGATGGGACCTAAGAGCGCGCCGGCTTCGCCCACGGTAAGCGCGAAGTTGCGCACCAGGTAGGTCGGCGTCCACCAGACGAGGCCCCAACCCCAGAGCGCAGTCAGGGCGCTGGCGGTCATCACATGGATCGCCGAACGCTGGGTCCACAGGTAGCGCATCGCTTCCTTGAAAGACGCCGACGCATCGGCGCGCGGCGCCAGACCATCGAGTTGGCCGCGGCGCGGCTCGCGGACTGTCAGAAACACCAGCACGCCGAAAACGGCGCCGGGAATGCCGAGCCACAGAAAAGCCGCCCGCCAGCCGGATTTGTCGGCGATCGCGCCCGCGATATCTGCCCCCAGCCAGGCGCCGATCGATGCACCCAGTGCGAAAATCGTCAGCGCCATGGGCCGCCGGTTGACCGGAAAATAATCCGACAGGATGGAATTGGCGCCGGGCGTGCCGCCGGCTTCGCCGATGCCGACGCCGATACGGGCAAAAAGCAGCTGCCAGTAATTTTGCGCCAGGCCGCAGAAGGTCGTCATCGCGGACCAGACGATCACCGACACGGCGATGATATTGCGCCGGTTGCCACGATCTATCATCCAGGAAATAGGGAAGCCAAAGACCACGTAGAACAGCGCTAACGAAACGCCCGTCAACCACGCAATACCCGAATCGCTCAGTTGCAGTTCGAGCCGGATCGGCTCCAATACGGTCGACATCACATAGCGATCGGCAATGCTCAGGGTGTACACCAGCACCATCATGACCAGGACGTACCAGCGCAATGCCAGCGAAGGGGTACCCGCAGCGGTCGGTTGTGCGTCGCTCGATGTATTCATTAATCAGGCATCCTTACATTCGCCAGGCCGGACACGCTCTTTGTAGCACCTATTTGAAGACGACGGTACGGCTGCCGTTGAGAAAGATTCGGTGCTCGATCGCATAGCGCACCGCAGTCGATCGTGCGCGCCGTTGTAAGTGCCGACCCACTGCGACCAGCGGCTCGGGGGGTCTGGCGATGATCGACGCGTTCCAAGGCCTGGTGGCTGGGCGTGGCGACCTTGAAGCCGGGCAGGAAGCAGTGATGGCCATCTTCAGCTCACCGATGCGGTGACGGTAGAGCAGGTCCTCCAGGCAGTGGTCGAAATTCGAGACCATCAACAGCACGCGCATGCGCGCGTGCGAATCGTGGATGCGCCATTCCATCCGCTCGATATCGGCAAGGTTGACGAATTCGCCGCGCCGCCAGAAAGCCGGTGATGACGGCCGTGGTGCCCATGCGGCTGTCGCAGCTCGCGGTCAGGATCAGGGGGTGTTCGGTATCAAATTGCACGGATCGGCGCTCCTCTTTACAGCCCGCCGGGCGGGGCGGATTATTATATTATGACCGTTACATAAAAGGATCCTGCGCATGCAAACCGTTCGGACTCTCGGGCTCATGGGCACTGGCGTGATCGGCGCAGGCTGGGCGGCGCGCGCGCTGCATTTCGGCATCGATGTGCTGGCGGCCGATGTCCGTCCGGAGATGGAGCGCACGCTGCGCGACGCAGTCGCCAATGCCGAACCGGCGCTGGCGCGTCTCACCAGCGCGCCGCTGCCTAACAAGGGAACGCTGACATTCACGACCGATCTCGCGCTGATGGCGCGCCAGGCGGACTTCATCCAGGAGAACATCCCGGAGCAACTGGAGCTAAAGCAGCGCGTCCTCGGCGAGGTCAGCCGTCATGCGCGGGCGGATGTCATCATCGCCTCGAGCACCTCGGGACTCATGCCGACGGACCTGCAGGCCCGGCTGCAACATCCGCAGCGGCTGTGTGTTGCGCATCCGTTCAACCCGGTTTACCTGCTGCCGCTGGTGGAACTGGTGGGCGGCGTGAAAACCAGTGAAGCGACGCTGGCGGCGGCGGCGGAATTCTTCACCTACATCGGCATGCACCCGCTGCGCGTGCGCCGCGAAGTCCCAGGCCACCTGACCGATCGTCTGCAGGAGGCGCTGTGGCGCGAAATTCTGCACCTCATCAACGATGACGTTGCGACGACCGGTGAACTGGATGCGTCAATCGTCTACGGTCCGGGTCTGCGTTGGGCCGGAATGGGCACCAATCTTATTTACCACCTTGCCGGCGGCGAGGCCGGCATGCGCCACATGCTCGAGCAGTTCGGGCCCTGCCTCAAGTGGCCGTGGACCAGGCTCGAAGCGCCCGAGCTAACAGACAAACTGATCGACCGGATGGTCGCGGGCACGCAGGCGCAGGCGGCGGGGCGCTCGATTCGCGAACTTGAGCGGCTACGCGATGACTACCTGGTCGCGATCCAGCAGGTGCTGCGCGAATACGATATCGGCGCCGGCGCCACGCTGCGTGCGCTGGAAACCCGCTTGCTGGCGAGCGCGGCCGCGCGGCTGACCGAGGCTCCGTCGGCAGCGGGCTTGTCGCGCCTGCCGGTGCGGGTCCGGCCGGAATGGATCGACTACAACGGCCACATGACCGAATCGAGGTACCTGCAGGTATTCGGTGACGCGATCGACGTGCTGTTCCGCAGCGTGGGAATCGATGAGCCGTATCGTAGTGCTGGGCGGATGTTTTACACCGTGGAGACGCACATCACTCACCAGGCCGAGGCGCTCGTCAACGAGTCGCTTTATCTCACCAGCCAGGTGCTGTCGGTGGATGACAAACGCCTGCAGGTGTTCCATCGTTTGCACCGCGCCGCCGACTCGATTCTGTTAGCAACCTGCGAGCAGATGTATCTGCATGTCGATACGCAGCGCAAAAAAGCCTGTTCGATCGAACCGGCGGCGCTGGCGCGCCTGACGCAGCTCGCGGCAACGCATGCCAAGCTGCCGAATCCTGTCGAAAGAGGCCGCGCCGTCGGCAAACGACCGGGAGCCTGAGCAGTGCCCAAACTCGTCGATCACGGCCAACGGCGTGAACAGATTGCGTTCGCAGCCTGCCAGGTGGTGGCGAAGTACGGGTTCGAGCGCGCCACGGTTGCGCGCATCGCGACTGCGTCGGGGTACACGACCGGCATGGTCGCGCATTATTTCAAGACCAAGCAGGACATTATCCTCGCGGCGCTGCGCCTGATTTTGCGGCGCATCGAAACCCGCCTGATACCCGGCGACCAGCAGCGCAGCGACCTGCTGTCGGTCTTGTCGGAGTCGCTGCCGATTGACGCCGCACGCTTTGCCGAGTGCGCGTTCTGGACCGCGTTCTGGGGTCAGGTTTCCGCGGATCGCGGCGCGAAACACCTTAACGCCTGGGTCCACCGCGAATACGCCCGGGTCTTTGAGCGCTGTATCGAGGCTCACTGGCCGCAATCGCGGCGCTGGCCGGCGAGCGTTCGCGCCCAGGTGTTGGCATCGCTGACGACTTTCATCAACGGGCTGACGGCGAGTGCGGTCACCAGCCGCGGCGACTGGCCGGCCGGGCGGCAGGTGGCGCAGCTCTCACTGCAATTGCAATTGCTGCATGATTGGGCGAGCCAATCCAGCGGCGCGCTGCACGGGCAGGCGCGCGCCACGCGGCTTTCGCAATAGTTAAACCGGAGCGAGCATGAATTTTTCACTGACTGAAGAGCAGCAGCTGATCGTCAAGTCGACCCGTGACTTCGTAACCGCGGAATTGATGCCGCATGAAATGGCCATCGAAGCGAGCGGCGGGTTGCCCGACGAGCTGTATCGGACGCTGAAGGCGCGCGCCATCGAGGCGGGCCTGTACGCGGCTAACATGCCGACCGAAGTTGGCGGCGCAGGCCTCGACACGGTTAGCTGGGTATTATACGAAAAGGAGCTGGGCCGCACGAGCTACGCTCTGCATTACAATTGCGTGGCGCGTCCGTCTAACATCCTGCTGGGCTGCCAGGGCGGGCAACGCGAACGCTACCTGCTGCCGACGGTGCGCGGCGAACGCGTCGAGTGTCTCGCCATGACCGAACCGGGCGCGGGTTCCGATCTGCGTTCGATGCGCACCTCGGCGGTCGAAAAAAATGGCGACTTTGTCATCAACGGCACCAAGCACTTCATCAGCCACACCGATCGTGCCGATTTCGTGATCTTGTTTGCTGCGACCGGCAGCACCGCCAGCGAGCGCGGGCCGCGCGCGCAGATGACCGCGTTCCTGATCGACAAGGGGCATCCTGGCTTCACCGTCCGGGACGGCTATCGCAACGTGTCGCACCGCGGCTATAACAACGGCATCCTCGAATTCCAGGACTGCCGGGTGCCGCGCAGCGCGATCCTGGGCGAGTTGCACCAGGGCTTCAAGGTTGCTAACACCTGGCTGGGTGCGACGCGTCTGCAGGTGGCGGCAACCTGCCTCGGCCGGGCCGAGCGCGCGCTGGATCTCGCCAAGCAATGGGCTGTCGATCGCCGGCAGTTCGGCCAGGCGATCGGAAAATTCCAGGGCGTTAGCTTCAAGCTCGCTGACATGGCTGTTGAACTGCGCGCAGCGGAATTGCTGACCCTGGAGGCCGCCTATAAACACGATCAGGGGCAGTCGACCGATCTGGATATGGCGATCGCCAAGCTGAAAGCCACCGAAATGCTGGCGATGGTTGCTGACGAAGCCTTGCAGATCCATGGCGGCATGGGGCTGATGTCGGACTTGCCGCTGGAGCGAATCTGGCGCGACGCGCGCATCGAGCGTATCTGGGAAGGCACCAGCGAAATCCAGCGCCACATTATTTCGCGTGCGCTGCTGCGGCCGCTCGGCGGTTGAAAATGGCCGGCCGCAGTCTTGTTAGCGACCGGTCCAGCGGGGCGGTCGTTTTTCGCTGAAAGCGCGCGTGCCTTCCTGCAGATCGTCGGACCGTACGACCCGCTGCACGAAGTCGAGCGAGTCGTGCAGCGCGAACGCTTCGTGCTCCGGCAGCATTTCTGTGTGCCGCAGCAGCTGCTTGATGGCCGGGAACAGCAGCGGCGGACCGGCGGCAAGTTGCGCTGCGATTTCCTGTGCCTTGGCGAGCGCCTGGCCCTTCGGCACCACATGGTTTGCGAGCCCCCAGTGCTTGGCCTCGGTGGCGTCCATCCAGCGTCCGGTCAGCAGAAACTCCACCGCAACGTGATACGGAATACGGCGACGCAGTTTGATGCTGCCCGCGTCCGCCAACACGCCGACACTGATTTCCGGCAATGCAAAACGCACATGCTCTTCGATGACGATGATGTCGCAGCCCAGCACGATTTCAAATCCGCCGCCGCAGGCAATGCCGTTGACGGCCGCGATGACAGGCTTGTTGAGGTTGCGCGGATAGTTGAGGCCGCCGAAGCCGCCAGGTCCCCAGTCCTCATCCGACTTCTCGCCGGCCGCCGCGGCCTTGAGATCCCAGCCCGGTGAAAAGAACCGCTCGCCCGTTGCAGTGACGATGCCGACGCGCAGCGCGGGATCATCGCGCAGTTGCGCAACGGCGTCATTCAGCGCGCGGCTCGCGGCCAGGTCGATGGCGTTAGCTTTAGGCCGGTCAATGGTGACCACCAGTACCGGACCCTTGACTGTGACATGAATTCCGTTAGCCATCGTGACCTCCCGCCATTTGCCGTGCTTCAGGCGTCGCTCGTACAAGTTTCCCGAATCAGGGCATCCACTGCGATGGCGCCCAGTCCATCCCGGCATACAATGACCGGATTGACATCCATTTCAACCAGTGTCGCACGATGTGCGCTCGCGTAGCCGGCAATAGCTAACACCGCGCTGGTCAAGGCGTCGACGTCCGCCGGCGGCTTGCCGCGAAAGCCGCATAGCAGTGGCCAGCACTTGAGCCTGGGCAGGGCTGCTGCGATGGATTCACGGCTCCAGGGTGGCAGCAGGCGCACCGTATCATTCCACAGCTCGGCCTGTACACCGCCGCCGCCGATCACCAGCACCTGTCCAAACTGCGGGTCGCTGACCACGCCTACAAGAATCTCGGCGACACCGCCCTCGACCATCTTCTCGATCAGCAGTTCGGACGCGAGTCCGCCAAGTTTTAGTGCCGCATGCTCGGCCTCGCTGACTGAGCGAATATTGAGTATCACGCCGCCCCGATCGCTCTTGTGCGCAAAATCGCCGCCGGAGATCTTCATGGCCACCGGAAATCCCAGCGCTTGCGCGGCGGCGGCGGCTGTGGCGGGACTGGCAATCTCGGCGGCTGGAACACTGAGGCCGAAACCCGCGAGCCGCGTTTTCGCGGCCCGCTCGGCGATCACGTGCGCCGGCCGTGCCAGGTGGGTCGGTGGTTCGATGAGCGGAAAATCCCGGTGCCATGCTGCGGCGGTGGCTGCGCCATGCTGCAGCGCCTTCAGTCCTTCATCCAGGCCCTGCAAAGGCACCACGCCGCCCGCGATGCAGCGCTCACGGATCGCGTGGTTCAGGGTCTCTGGCAGTGATGCTAACAAAGCCGCACGCGGTCCGGCATTCGCCGCCGCCGCGATGAATTCATCGATCACCGGCACAAAGGCTGAATCGTCTGCGCGGTCCGGCGGCGGACAGTCCAGCATGAAAGCAACGGCGTCGACATCGGAACCGAAGACATTGTCGAAAATTCCGCGCATCGCGACATGATCGAACCAGGTGTAAGTGTGGATATCAAACGGGTTGGCGATAGTTACGCGATCGCCCAGCAGCGCACGCAGCGAAACGGCCGTGTCGGCGTCGAAAGCCGGAAATTCCAGCGCCAGCGGTTCGGCGAGATCAGCGCTCATCGCCATGTCACCGCCGGAGCAGCCCATGACGATGACGCGCCGGCCTGCCAACGGCCCGCCGGCATGCAGCAGTTTCAGTGTCTCGCACAGCTCGGCGAGCGTGTGGCAGCGCGCAATTCCCGCCTGCTGGCAAAAGGCCTCGAACACGGCATCACTGCCGGTCATGGCGCCGGTGTGGCTATGCGCGGTGCGGGCCGCTGCCGCGCTGCGCCCGCTCTTGATGACTGCGATCGGCTTGCCGCACTCGCGGGCCAGCTGCGCCGCTTTGGCGAAGCGCACGACATCCTTGATGCCCTCGAGATAGAGGCCGATGGCGGTTACCCGCGTGTCGGCGCACAGAGCTTCGATCAGATCTTCCGCGGCGAGCCGTTCCTGATTGCCCACCGTGATCAGGTAACCAATAGGCAAGGACCGATCGTTGAACATCAGTGTCAGCGCAAGCGTGCCGCTCTGGCACAGCAGCGCAATTCCGCGCTGCGGCGATTCGCCGACCACCTGATCCGGCCAGAGCGCGACGCGATCAAAAAAATTGACCATGCCATAACAATTGGGTCCCAAATAGGGTAGCGTCCCCGCGGCGCGCCGTAGTTCTTCGCTGAGTGCCGCACCTTGCGCGGTGCCGATTTCAGAAAACCCGGAGCTGAATCCGACCAGCGCACCGCAGCCGCGTGCCGCCAGCGCGCGTGCCGCAGCCGGTGCGTCCTGCGCCGACATCGCCAGGAATGCGCAGTCCGGTACACCCGGCAGCTCCTCGACCGAACGGTAGTAGGTTTTCTGCGCGGTTGATTCGCGTCGCGGATGGACCCGCCAGATCTGGCCGCGGAAGCCAAGCTTGTCCGCACCGGCGGCGACTGCATCGGTCCAGTCGGTGGCGCCAAGCAGCGCGATGCTGCGCGGATTCAGCAGCGGTTGCAGCCATTCTCGCGTCACGGCTTGCGACCTAACAGCATCGGCCGCGAGCCCAGCGCGATCAGGGCTTCGGCAACCGGCAGGCTGCGCCAGGCGGCCAATCGCGCCTGTATCGCCTCGGGGAAGGGCGCACTGCTCACGGTTGCACCCTGATGCACGTGCAGCAGCATGACGTCGATGACGGCCGCCGGGTCCGAAGTCCCGGCGGTGCAGAGCGCCAGCAGCAGGCGCATGCGCTTGGTATCGCAATCGACCAGGTACTGATGGGAATACACTGCGGCGTCGCCCTTGACTTCGCGCATGTAGCGCACATGCATCTCGACCGTGTACAGCGTGCAAAGCGAGTCGCGACGATAGGCCGCACCGATCCCGAGATCGTCCATCAGCGCATCGATGCTGGCGCTGGCGATCAGCGTGTAATAGGCGTCGCGCAGATGGCCGTTGTAGTCCACCCAGTCTTGGACCACCGGCCCGCGCCAGGTGGTCAACGGCTGTCCGACCAGGTCACTCATCGAGCGCAATGCCGTGCTTGATCTTGGTGGCGTGCACCGCGGCCTGCACCGCCAGCAGGCAGTCGTCGCGGTAACGCTCCAGGTCGGCGATGCTGTGCTTGCCAAGTTGCCCGGACGTGCCCTCGACCACGCGATCGATCAGGGCCGGTGTCAGTACGGGTGCCTCCAGCCTGGTCCAGGGCAGTTTCAGCGCCGGGCCGAACTGCGCCATGAAGTGGCGCATGCCGGCATCCCCGCCGGCCAGCGTATAGATCAGGAAACTGCCCATGAAAG
>JANLTW010000002.1:0-21533 GCA_031363155.1 Gammaproteobacteria bacterium
GTGGCTGCGTGCCCCGTCACCAGGAAGCTCGCGATGCCGAGCGCCGCGCCCAGTCCTAACGCGCCGCCGCGCGGTGGCGTGGCGCCCTTGCCGCAGGCCCAGAACAGCAACAGCATCGCGGGCACGCCGAGCGCGGCGCTCGGTGCCAGCGTGCTATCGAAGCCGCGGGCCCAGGCCGCGGCGCCGAACAAGGCGCTGCCGTCACCCAACACCATTTCGGCGCCGCCCATGCCGATCGCGAGCAGGTAGTTGATCGCCGCGAGCAGCGCGGTCGGCCGCCCGACACGCAGTGCCGTCGCAGCGATCGCCGGCGCGGCCGGCATCAACAGCACAAACAGCGCCGAACCGGCTGCGAGCAACATCATGCTGTACAGCAACCAGCGGTTGACGGCCACCGGCGTGGTCCAGATGGAAGTGGGCGCCGCGGTCGCGGCGCTGGCGCCACTCAGGTCACCGATCGGCTCGCCAATGGAAAACGGGATCGTCGCGCCGACCGGATGGGTATCGGCGGAAATGACCCGGTAGGTCATCACATAGGTCCCGTTAGGCAGGTTGGTGCCGAGTGACATCAGCATCCTCGTGCCGTCGAGGCGGATCTCGCCCGGCTTGCCGACTTCAGTACCGGTCTTGTCGATGATGCGAAAGAAAATCGGCCCGACGCTCTCGTTAAAGGTCACCGTCGCTTCTTGCGGGGCGACGTCGAGCTGCTGCTGCGCCTTGGGCGACGAGTCCATCAGCACGGCATGCGCCCACGCACCCTGCGGCGCGAGCGAGCCATACAGCAGACAGGCTGCCAGCAGGGCGCGGCCGGCCCTGACACACGGTCTCTGCACCGGCAAATACCGGATCTGTTAGCGACCCGCCGTCGGCTTCGCTGCATCGGGCTTGGGGGCCGCCGGTGCTGCAAACGGATACTGCGGGCGCGCGGGTTTTTCCAGGATCAAAAACGGCGATGGCCCCGGCGTCGCGGACATGAACTTCAGCAACTTTTCCGGCAGCCCCGGCGTATTGGCCTTGAGTTCTTCCTTGGGCAGGTCGATGTATTTGTCATCGCCTGCGGCGCAGACGTTGACTGTCCGGAAAAACAGAATCTGCCCCGGCGTGTTAGGCAGGGCGCCACGGAATTTGAATCCTTCGAAAGAGCCCATCGCCGGGATCGGCGACTTCGGATCTTTCCAGATAATCTCATCGGCCGTTTCGGTCATCATGTTGCCACCCTCGCCGGGGATGGGCTTCGGCAGCTTGCGCATCTTGACCTCGACCGTCCAGTCGCGATTGACACCTGCGCTGACACGATAGACGCCCTCGGGAATCTTGACGCGGACTTCCGTTACCGGACTGCCCTTGCAGCCATGCGTGACGCGCATTTCGAGGTCCTGCACGTAGCCGGCCGGGCCGTACATCGAGGTCAGGGTGTTGTGGGCCGAGGCCAGGTTGGCGACCAGCATGCTGGCGCCCGCACAGAATGCCAAAGTCAGGGTGCGTTTCATGAGACGAATCTCCGGTCGGATAACGGTTTCAGGGACCGGAACTGTAACGCCCCCCGGCCCGGCTGACCACCCTGGTAACGCCCGACGGTCAACCTGCGGCTAGTCTTCCATGTGCTCCAAATAGGCAGCCTCCAACTCAGAATGGCTGACATCGGCGGCCGCAAATTCGGCCAGCAGTACGCCCTCGCGCATGATGCCGATGCGGGTGCCGGTTTCCTTGGCGCGGAACAGATCGTGCGTCGCCATCAGGATTGCGGCGCCGTTGCGCGCCAGGTCCAGGATCAGGTGGGAAAACTCATTGCTTGCCTTCGGATCGAGACCGGAGGTCGGCTCATCCAGCAACAACGCGCGGGCCTGTTTCGCGAGCGCAACGGCGACGCCGACTTTCTGCCGCATGCCCTTGGAATAGCCCTTCAGCGGCCGAGCATGGGCATCGGGCGCCAGGCCGGCACGCGTCAAAAAGCCGCGCAACGCCGGGTCATCGTGGTGCTGGCCGCTCAGTTCGGAAAAGTATTCAAGGTTTTCCAGCCCGCTCAGTGCGCCGTACAGCATCACCGTTTCCGGAATGTACGCCAACTGCCGGCGCGCGGCGGCGGCATCGCGCGCGACATCGACCTCGCCGACCAGCGCCTGGCCGGCGTTGGGCGCGATGAAACCTAACAGCAAATTGATGACGGTGGTCTTGCCGGCCCCGTTCGCCCCTAACAGGCAATAGATCTCACCCGGTCCGACGCTGAGATCCAGCGACTTGAGCGCCGCGACTTCGCCGTAATTCTTGGATAGTTGACGGGCTTCAAGCATGAGCAATATTCCAGTTCAAATGATAGAAACGCGCCGCAACCGCCGCAGCGCCCAGGCCAGCAGCCCGCCGGCCATGACCAGCAGTGCCGCAAGCGGTGCGAGATTACGGCGCAGCATCTCCGCCACAGCAGGTTCCTTGAAAGTAAATTGCGGCATGCGGGTATAGTCGCCGGCATCCAGCGGCGTCCCGGACAGCAGCCGGCGGTCAAAGAAATCGCGCCAGCCCGAGTGGAAATCGAGCGCGGCCGCGCGCAATTGCCGATGCCGCGTACCGTCACTGCCCGCCAGCGAAGTGAGAATCTCGTAGCTGAGCGTGCCAGGTGACAAATACTGCAGACGACCCACCAGTTGCTGCTGACGGCCGGCCTGGGTATCGAACGCTGCCAGCAACGGCAGCATCGCATCCGAGATTTCGCGCTCCGAGCGCGCCACGCTGCGGTAGTAGGCACTCATGTTCATGTCCTGGCCGCGCATGTCCGGGTGATCGAAGAAATACTGGTCACGCTCGCCGGCCGCGCGTTGGTCGGCGGCCTCGGTCGCTTCACGCAGCGCAGTTGTCAGCGCCACGCGCGATGGCGCGGCAAAGACTGTGGTGGCGGCGAGATTGGTCAGCGCCGGCGCCAGCACCACAAACAGCAGCCAGGCGCCTGTCAGGACGCTGGCATTGAGATCCGACGCGAGTCCGCGGGTATTCACCCAGATGGCCAATGCAAACCAGAACGCGCCATAAAGCGTTGCCGTCGTGGTCCACACCAGCCACTGCGCCAGGCCCGCGCCGCTGGCGATTGACACGCCGCCAACCAGCGCCGCCAGCAGCAAGGCAACCCAGAGCGTTACTAACAGCACCAGCGCACGCACCCAGCACTTGCCCGCAATGAAGTGGCTCAGGTCGGAACCGGCAGCCGCCGCAATCGCCAGCACGCCGCGCTCGCGCTCGCCCGACACGAGATTGAAGGTCAGCGCAATCACCGCCAGCGGCAACAGCCAGACGATGACAAAAGCGACATCAAAATTACCCAGCGCCAGGCGCAGCGGATTGTCGATCCCGGCGTTGCCGAGAAAATTGTGGACGCCACGTGCGGTGACCAGGTAGCGCCCTGGCAGCAGATCCGTTTGCCCGATGGCCAGCGGGCCCAGCGCTGCGGCAGGCAGGATGACCGGCGCAGCTAACACGCTGTAGCCGGCGGCGCCCGGCTCACGCGCGCTGGCGACGCCACGGCCCGCCTGTTGCGCCATCGCCGCGCGGGTCTCATCTGCCTCGGCACTTGCCGCAGCAGCTGATTGCGCCTCGGCGGCCATCAGCGCGCGGCCATTGAGCGCCGCAGCCAGCACCAGCGCGACCAGCGCCAGCACCGCCCAGATCGCCACGCCTTCGCGCCGCAACAGGTGCAGCTCCTCGCCTAACATGCCATGCCGCGCCGTCATGCCGCGAGCACCTGCAGGCGGCGGCAGGTCAGTATCGCGGCCGCCAGCAAAGCCACCCACCACAACACCAGGACCGTCACGGGCCCACCGCAACGGGACAGCGACGCCGCCAGGGACTCGGCGGCAAACCGGTACTCGCCACTCTTGCGCCATAAGTCCGGTCCGGCGCGATAGTTGTTCTGGCCCGAGCGTGAATTGAAGGTGATGTCGCGATTGAGCACCTGCATCAGCCGGCGACGAAACTGCTCTGCGCCCCAGGCAAACTGCCGTTGGTGCTCGATGCTGGTCCCGGCGATCTCCTGCGAGATCGCGCCTAACGCCAGCCGCGGCGACAGGATACTGGCGGCCTCGACCACATCGATCTGCGCATCGATGGCATTGGCCAGCGAACCGAAGTGCTTGTCATAGACGGCATTGCCGATGTCATCCTGGATGCCGAATACCACGCCCTGAAAATTGACCGGCAGGTCCTCATCGCGACTGACCTTGTAAATCCTGAACAATACGTCACGCCGCTGCGCAATGCGCACGGCTGGCGGCACGCCGTCCAGCCCGGTTGCCAGATCGGCATCCACCGCGCGCAGGAATTCCTGGGCATTGAGTGTGGGATGCAGCACGCGACCCAGGTCGGCCGCCATGCGTGGCAACACAAAACTGGTCATGGCCCAGAATGCTAACAAGACCAGCAACGCGGCCTGCGACGAACGCGCCCGGGCCGACACGATCAGGGCGAGCAACAGGATCAACGCGCCATAGGTCCCATGGACGGCAGCCAGCGCCAGCGCGGACGGCAGCCAGGTCATTCCGGAGGCCAGGACCAGTGACAGCGCGCACAGCAGCAACAGCGGTGCAATCAGGACCAACGCCGCCAGCGCCAGTCCCAGAAACTTGCCGACGAACAACTGCCCCGGCGTGGCGCCGGACGCCAGCAGTTGCCGCAGCGTGCCGCTCTCACGCTCGCTGGACAGACCGGCATAGCCCATCAGGATCAGGCCGAGCGGCACCAGCGTCTGAAACACGAACGCCAGCGACAAGTCACCGAACCGCAACAGCGGTGTCATGTCATCCGCCGGCCGCCCGGTCGCAAAATTACGCTTGTGCGCTTCCAGCCAGATGGATACGCCTTCATACGCGGAAACGCCCGGATCGAAAAACCCCAGCGGCAGCGCCGGACGAAACGCGTACAGGCCATAGTGTGCCGCCGAGTGCGGGTTCTTCTCGCCCTGCTCGCGCCACTGCTCGGCCACCACCGCCTGCGCAGCGGCGCGCTCCTGCGACAAGGCTTCGAAGCGCACGCCGGCGCTGATCAAGGCCACCAGACCTAACAAAAAGAGCGCCAGGCCGCCTGCCAGCACGCGGCCATCGCGCAGTGCGCCACGCAGTTCCCTGGCAGCGACAGTCCGGATCATTTGCGGGTGGCTTGCGCCGGCGGCGCGCGCAGCGCGGCCCATTTTTGCCGCCAGTGGGTGGCGTCATCGGAGACCGCGTCGAGCATGTCAGCAAGTCGCTTGGAGCGCGCAACCGTGATGCCGGTCAAGGCGAAAGTTGCCAGCAACACCAGCACGAACATGCCGATACGTACGGCGAACGGTTTGGCGGCTGCGTCGATCAGGTTCATGCCGAGCACGCCGGTTGCGATCGTGCCGATCAACCCCAGGATCGTCACCACGGTCAGCCGCAGCACCGTGTTAGCCTGGCGGCGCGCGCTGTCGGAGTCCAGGTAATCGTTCATATCGGTCACCTCAGTGCGCACTTCGTTGTACAGCTCCTCGTTGCCCAGATGGCGCCGCAACAGGCCGAACACGCTGCTCGCCAGCGCCTGGTTGGAGACCTGGTGGAACCAGTAGCGGTGCGTGAACCGCAGGAACACTTCCATCATCTGGCGAATGGTGCGCTTGAAGGCCTTGACCGATTCCTTGTCGCCGACCGTGAGGCGATTCATTGCGACTGCCAGCTCGTCGGAGATCGACAGCATCGCCGCCTTGTGAAAATGCGCAATCAGGAACAAGAGAAAGTACTGATGGCGGAACTGGCTCAGCAGGCCGTTGTCGCGGCCGGAAAAAAACGGGTCGCCGTGCGGACCCACCAGCGCCATGGTATGGCCGCCGACGATGATGCGCGTGTCAGCCGACACCTGCTCGCCGCTACGATTCCAGAACCGGTCGTCGCAGTGCTGGCGTTCGAACTCGCGCAAGGTTTCCGCGGAATACGGCAGGTCATCGGGACCGCCCGGGCGCGTCACCAGCGCCATGCGCACGAAATCCGCGCGCGTCAGCTGCTTGGGATCATCGACCGCAAAATAGGCCATGAAGGGCATGCGGTAGTACTCGAGCTGGCGATAGCGCAACAGCCCGACCTGCCCCGGATATTCCAGCAACAGGGGCTGCAGCAGGTATTCCCAGTGATTTGCCACCCGGGGCGTGCGAAATCGCCCGACCCATTCGAGATAGCGGGCCCGATCGCCATAGTCGGAGCAGGCTAACACCGCGCCCAGGGCGTCCAGCCATTCCACGCGATGCGGGCAGTTGCCACCGTCGCCACGATTGTCCCAGAAAGCCGGATAGGCGCGGCCGAAGCGGAAGCCGAGATCCTGCACCTGATCGAGCGTCAGATCATCGGCAGCAATCTCGACTGCCAACACCGCGATGTCGGCATCGAGAAAGAAATGCAGATCGATACGCGCGATCTGACAGACGATGGGACTCGAATCAGGATCCAGCGTGACACGCGCGGCGCGGATATCGTTGCGCCGATAGACATGCAGACTCGGTTCGCCATCGCGGCTCGAGGATTCCTGTCCGGCGCGCGAGCCATAGAGGAAACGCTGCACGTAGGGCAGGAAAGTGACGAATTCCTTGTAGTGGCGCTCCTCGAAGGCACGCGGGTCCGCACCGAACTCATCCGCCAATACGGCCCAGGGATTGTCAGTCTTGATGGACTCCAACGCTTCCCAATGCCGCTGCACCTGGCTGCCGGGCCGGATCGGCAACAGCTGCAAAGGCCAGAGTACGATCTGGCGATAGTGGCGGACCAGGAGCTCACGGGGCATGTCGCCAGCATACCCGGTCTCAGTGGCGCGGTCGAAATGCCGCAGGGTAGGTCCCAAGGGTCAGCAGCAGCAGGCCGGCGCATCCCAGGCTAACGCCCACCCACCGCAGACCGGTCTGATAGCTGCCGGTCGTATCCCGCAGCCAGCCAAACACCGGCACCAGCGGGCCGGGTCCGAGCGCAAAGGCGATGTAGACCCCGCCATAGATTTTTCCGAGTTCGCGCACGCCAAAATAACGCGACACCAGATAGGCCATCAGATCGACTTCGGCGCCCGCCGCCAGGCCACACAGCGCAATGAAGAACATGTGGGACCCGGGCCCGAATCCGGGTTGACCCAGCAACGCAATGCCGGTGGCCGACGCGAGGAAAAAGACGCAGCCGACCAGCGGCGCCCAAATGCGATCGAGCATCAGGCCGATGAATATGCGGCCGGCGATCAACGACAGGCCGAAGACCATGCCGGCGGTGTCCCCGGCCGCGGAGCGGCTGTAGCCGAGTTCGGTCAATATCGCGACGAAACCGGTGAGGACGCCGGTTATGCCGCCGGAGAACAGAAAGAAAATGCCGAACAGCGCCCAGAAGCGATAGCCGCACAGCGCCTGGCCCAGCGACAGGCCCGGCAGCTTTTCGTCGAGGATTTTCGCGTCGGCAACCGCCATGGTACGCGGCGGGTCGCGCGCCCAGGCCAGCGCAACCGGCAGCGCAACCAGCAGGATCAACAGTCCGATCGCCACATACCCCGCCCGCCAACCCCAGTGATCGACAATACGCACCAGTTGCGGCTGGTAGAGAAAACTGCTGAGGCCACTGCCGATCAGCGAGATACCGACCGCCAGACCGCGCTCGCGATCAAATCGCGGCACCACCATCTTCATGTAGGACACGGCGAGCATGCCGCCACCTAACAACGCGGCGATGCAGTAGATGCCGTAGAATGACCAGATCGATTGGCTCAAGAGCCCCAGGGCAATCATGCTGCTGCCGAAGCCGATGTGCGAGGCGACGATCAGCGGCCGGGCTGAGCGCCGGTCGACCCAGTACCCCACCAGCGCCGACATCAGCACCACCGAGACCGCGACGATGGGCTGCACAACCAAGATCTCTGCAAGCGTCCAGCCGAACTCCTTGCGCAACGGCTCGATCATCACGCCGATAGAATACGGCAGGCCCAGCGTCGCGATGGCGCAGGACATGCCCATGATCGTCGCGACCAGTACGCGCCATTCGCGCCGGATCTCGTCGCCGAATCGGTACTCGGAATTCAAGTCGGCTTGCGCTGTTGCAGGTACTCGATGAAATCGAGCCGCGGCTTGGTCCAGCTGGCAATGTCAAATATCTCCGGCGTTTTGCGCTCGAGATTGGCACGCGCCAGCGGCGGCAGTTCATCCAGCGACGCGAGCTTGGCGCCATAGGCCTTGCCGTAGGTGCGGCCGGGCTTCTGCCCCATGCCTATCCAGGGATGGAAGCTAACAAGATTCTGGAACTGGACGAATGCCGGCGCGCTGGTGACGCGGCGGTTCATCACATCCGCGGCCCGGGCGCCGAACACATAATGCGAGTCCCAGAAAAATATCGGAGCGCCTGCTTCTTTCGGCCAGCTCTCAGGTTTCATGGGGCTGGGAAATGAAAACGCGGACTGCGACGGCACCAGCACCAGGTCGCCGAACTGCTCGATGCGCATGGTCTTGGGTTTCAGCGTCGCTTCCGGACCGGTGATCACGCCGTCGGAACCGATCTCTACCGACAAGGGGCCGCCGACGAACTGCCAGACTTCGCGTTCCTCGCCAGTCACCGGATTCTTCCAGGTGTCGATCAGCTCATCAGTATCGAATTTTGTGTAGACACCGACTTCGTGCACCTTGCCCTTGTAGTTGCCGTTCGGCAGCGGCTGCCACGCGGTGATGTTCAGATTCGCCATGCTGACCATGGGAATCAGGTTCGCTTCGTTGAACCACAGGTAAAGATGCAAGCGGCAAAAGGTGTAGACCGTTTCGGCGCCGCAGGAGCCGCTGACCATGGCCCGGATGCGCGCGCGCTCGGCCGGATCGTCCAGATTCACGCGTTGCGCGCGCTGAACCTTGGCGGCGCGCGCCGCTGCCATGTCCAGACCTAACAATCCCGCCGTTCCGGCGCCCGCGGTCGCTGCCAGCGCTCCGCGCCGGGTCAGCAGTGGTTTCTTGTTCATAGTGAGTCCCTCAAAACTCAGCCTAGAGGCATTTCCGGCGGCCTGCAAGTCATTGGGCCTGTGGTCCGGGCTGTGGCCACCACGCGTCCCGCCATTGCACGCTGGCGCCTGCCGCCCTACAGTTCCGGGCATGAACAAATCCTTCGCCGGCATTGCTTTGTTAGTCATGTGGCTCCCGGGTGCGGCCGCCCTCGCACAGGCGCCCGCCAGCTGCGACCTGCCGCGCGGCAAGGATGTGTTTCAAATGTGCTCAGCCTGTCACGCGCTGACCGCGCCGGAATCACGACATGAAGGCCCGACCCTTGCGGGCATCATCGGACGCAAAGCCGGCAGCGCCAGCGGATTCGCCTACTCCCCCGGCATGCGCGCCGTGGGCTGGAACTGGTCGAGCGGCTTGTTAGATTCGTTTCTCGCAGCACCACGGAAAGCGGTGCGCGGCACCACCATGATGTTTACCGGCGTGAAGGATCCCGCGGACCGGGCTGCAGTCGTTTGTTATGTAGCTGAGGCAGGTGCACAGTCCAAACCCTGACGGGCGCTCAGAACGTCACCACCGAACGGATCGACTCGCCGCGATGCATCAGGTCAAATGCATCGTTGATGCGCTCCAACGGCATCTGATGGGTGATCAGCGGATCAATTTCAATTTTCTTGTCCATGTACCAGTCGACGATCCTGGGCACATCGGTACGGCCACGCGCACCGCCAAAGGCCGTGCCTTTCCAGACGCGTCCCGTCACCAGCTGGAACGGCCGCGTCTTGATTTCCTGGCCCGCGCCCGCGACACCGATGATGACTGACACGCCCCAGCCGCGATGGCAGCACTCCAGCGCCTGGCGCATCAGATCAACATTGCCAACGCACTCGAAGGAATAATCAGCGCCGCCGTCGGTCAGCGAGACGAGGTAAGGCACGAGATCGCCCTGCACCTCTTTGGGATTCACAAAATGCGTCATGCCAAAGCGCTCCGCCAGCGGCTTGCGCGCCGGGTTGAGATCGACGCCGATGATTTTGTTAGCTCCGGCAAGCCGCGCGCCCTGCACGACGTTCAGACCAATGCCACCCAGACCGAACACGACCACGTTCGCGCCCGGCTCGACTTTGGCAGTATTGATGACCGCGCCGATGCCCGTCGTAACGCCGCAGCCGATATAACAGATCTTGTCGAACGGCGCGTCCTGGCGCACTTTGGCCAACGCAATTTCCGGCAGCACGGTGTAGTTGGAAAAGGTCGAGCAGCCCATGTAGTGATGGATTTTTTCCTTGCCGATGCAAAAACGGCTGCTGCCATCCGGCATCACGCCCTGTCCCTGCGTGCTGCGGATCGCGGTGCACAGGTTGGTCTTGTGCGACAGGCAGCTTTTGCACTGCCGGCACTCGGGCGTGTAGAGCGGAATCACGTGGTCGCCCTTCTTCAGCGAGCTAACACCCGCGCCAATATCGACCACGACACCCGCACCCTCGTGACCGAAGATTACCGGGAACAGGCCTTCCGGATCAGCGCCCGAGCGCGTGAATTCATCGGTGTGGCAAATACCGGTGGCCTTGATTTCCACCAGCACTTCGCCGGCCTTCGGGCCATCGAGGTCCACGGTTTCAATGGTCAGGGGGGCGCCCGCTTTCCAGGCCACCGCAGCGCGTGTTTTCATTTTCAATGTCCTCCGGCTACGATGATCACATGGATTAAGGAGTAGTGATGCTGACACTTTATACGCTGTGGCGAAGTTCCGCCGCCTACCGGGTCCGGATAGCCCTGGGCATCAAGGGACTGCAGTACCTGTCCTGGTCCGTCAATCTGGCGGCGGGCGAGCAGAATCAAGCTGCCTATCGGCACGAAAATCCACAAGGCCTGGTGCCCAGCATCAAGACCGACCAGGGAGTCCTCGGTCAGTCGCTGGCAATCATTGAGTATCTCGACGAAGTACACCCGCAACCGCCGTTGTTGCCGTCGGACCCCATGGCCCGGGCGCGCGTGCGCGCGATGACCTTGTTAGTCGCCTGCGATATTCATCCGCTCAACAATCTGCGCGTCATGAACTACCTGCGTGAGCCACTGGGTCACGACGACGTCACGGTCAACACCTGGTACGCGCACTGGGTTGGCGCAGGCTTCCAATCACTTGAAGAAGAGGCGGCGCGCTACGCGACCGACGATCGCTATTTGTTCGGCGGCCGGTTGAGCACGGCGGACATTACGCTGGTGCCGCAGATGTATAACGCGCGGCGCTTCAAGTGCGATCTGGCGCCGTATCCGCGACTGCGCGCAATCGATGCGCATTTGCAAAGCCTGCCTGCATTTGCAGCCGCAGCACCGGAGTTGCAGCCGGACGCACCGAAGTAGATTTTTCGCACAGTCCCCGGTTCCAGGAGATCAGCATGGTCACACGTCGCGAATTACTGCAGCAGGGCACGGCCCTGATGGCATTGCCCGCGATGGCGGCACACGGCACGACGATCCGCGCCGCGCGCAGGAAACTCGACATCCTGTTCCTCGGCGGCACCGGCTTCCTGGGTCCCCATCAGGTCGAGTACGCAATGGCGCGAGGTCATCGCGTCACGCTGTTCAATCGCGGCCGCAGTGCGCCCAGCATCTTCGCCAAGCGCGCCGAGATTCTGCTGGGCGATCGCGACAAGATTGCCGGTGCCGGTCTCTCGGCCCTGCAGGGCGATCGGCGCTGGGATGTCGTCGTCGATAATTCCGGCTACGTGCCACGACACGTCAGCGATTCGCTGCAACTGCTGAAAAATCGGACCGCGTGACGACACTGATCGATTTACCTACTGGGTCGACCGGGTCGCGCGCGGTGGCGAGATTCTTGCGCCACCCTATCCAGGTGACGAAATTCAATGGATCGATGTGCAGGATCTCTGCCCTTGGATCATCGACCTCGCAGAACGCGACCAGGCTGGGATCTACAACGCGGCGGGACCTGCGAAACCGGTCAACTGGCAGCAGCTGCTGCAGCCGCTGACGAAGCTGTCATCCATTCCGATTCAGTTCAAGTGGGCCACACCAGAGATACTCAAACAGACCGGGATCTCGCTACCGCTGGTTCGCGACGGACTGCTGGGCAGCAGCCAGACACCGCATTTCGACAGTGCGGCCGCGCTGCGCGCCGGGCTGCGCTTCCGCCCGCTGCTCGAGACCGCGAACGCGACCCTGGCGTGGTGGCGCGCACAAACGGCAGAGCGGCGCGCCCAGGCAGGCTGGCCGGCACCCGAGCAGGAACAGCAGGCCCTGAAGCTGCTGGCTGCCCGTTAGGCGAGCGGCAGTCGCTTCGACACGATGAGCACCGGACCGGTAGGCGCGCCGGTCGGCGACCCGCCGGCTGGCTCCCGACTTACCGCCAGCTGCCCGGCTGCTAACAAGGCTGCGGCCTGCGCCGGGTCAAGAGCGACTGTCCGCGAACCCGTCTGCGGCAAAAGACCTAACGACACCGGCGCGGCGCCGTTCGCCGGCAGCGCCCAGAGCTCATGCACGGTGCCCGACGGCAGCGCATAAGGAGCTTCGGCGCTCACCTGCAGACTGCGATCGGTCGCGTCATACTCAATCTTCCAAAGTGACTGCTGCAACTTGTCGTCGCGCAGCTGCGCCGCCAGTTGCCGGTTCGCGCTGTCGTCGCTTGTGCTCAGCACCCAGAACAGCGCGACCGCGAGCACCACGCTCGCTGCCAGCGCCAGCGGTCGCCAATTTTCATACCAGGACTTCACAGGCTTGCTCGATGACTCCGCGATCCGGCGTTCGATATCGCGCCAGACCTGCGGCGACGGCGTGACTGATCTGACATCGTCGGCAAGATGCGCAAGCCTGTCTTCCCAGCGCCGCGCAGCCACTGCCGCGCTGGCGACCGACTCGATCCAGCGCGCGAAGCGCTGGCGCGCCGGGCCGCGCAGCGTACCTAACACGTATTCGGCGGCCAGCCGGTCGATCAGTTCGTGGCTTGGGTACTGCATGATTCCAGGCATTCCTTGAGCGCCGCGAGGCCGCGACGGATCCAGCTCTTGACCGATCCAACCGGACGATTCATCGCCACTGCCACCTCCGGGTGCGTGCGTCCATTGATGAAGGCCAGCTGGATACTCTGGCGCTGGTCCGGGCTGAGGCCAGCGAGGCAGGTCTGCAGCGCAGCGGAATTGCCGGCATGCACCTGCGTGGTCTCGTCATCGCTGACCGAGAGTGTGGCGTCCACCGCCGCCGCCAGTTCCAGCGGACTGACCTGCACCATGCGTTCGCGACGCATGATGTCGATGGCGCGGTAGCGCGCGATCGACACGAGCCAGGCGTAGACGCGGCCGCGCTGTTGCTCGAATTGCCCGGCGCGCTGCCAGACCTGCACGAAGACATCCTGCAAGGCTTCTTCGGCCAGCGCGCGGCGGCGCAGGATACGCACCAGGCAGCCTAACAAATGCGGCGATGTCGCACGATACAGCGCGGACAGCGCCGCGGATTCGCCGCGGGCGCAACGCGCCAGCAGCGCCGCCAGCTCTTCGTCCTTGAGTTCCGCGGTCAGCATTTCAGCCAACCGGAAACGGGTATTCGCAACGCAGCAGCAGCAGCGCGCCACGTTCGGTGGTGATGGGGGGATGCCGGCTTCCCGGCGGCGCAATATGTACAGCGCCCGGCCCCCGCCGCACCAGCAATTCCAGCGTGCCTCCGACTTGCTCCTTGCGCAGCCATTTCATTCGCACGTTAGGCGCCGAGTCGATCCAGCCGTCGCTGGCAGGACTGAATGTTGCAGTGCCGGCCGCTGGCCTCACTAAACAACTCGCCCCGCGCTTCGCTGTCGCGCGCGACGAATCCGGAGCCTCAACCACTGCCTGCGCGATCGCCATTGTCCCCCACGAGGCCCCGCCCCATGATGCCAGCCTTGCGGCATCCGGCAAATGCTGGGGGACCCAATACGCTAATACGGCAGGATGCGTCATCTGGATGCACTCAGGTGTATCTTTTTTGCGATGACTTTTTTCAGGGCCATCGCTGCGCCATCCAGTAGACCGAAAGCCCCGCGAGCAGCAGCGCTGAGACTGTGCTGGTACCGCGTAGCAGCCGCGGACGGGCCATGGCCTGCCAAAGGAGCGGCGCAATGACGGCAATCACCAGCAATTGCGCGACTTCAATGCCGAAATTGAAACCCAGCAGCGGCGCCAGCAGCTTGCGACCCGACAGCAGTTCCGCCAGCACGTTTGCAAAACCCAGGCCATGGACCAGGCCGAAACCAAAGGCCGGCGGCCAGCCGGTCCAACGATCTGCGCCGGCAACGACGGCCACGGCAGTGATGAAAATGCTGCCGGCGATGGCGATTTCAACGGACGCCGCCGCAACCCGCAGCGTCCCGGTAGCCGCCAGCGCGAGCGTGATCGAATGCGCCGCCGTGAACGCGGTCGCGATCTTGGTGGTTTCCCAGAACAGGCTGCGGATACCGATCGCGGGGTCCGATTTGCGAACCGCACCCAGCAGCAGCAGGGCGAGGAACGCCAGATGGTCATAACCGCTTAGCAGATGCAGGGCGCCGAGCATCCAGAATCTGCCAAATCCCTGCTGGTGCGCCGCGCCCAGCGCGGCTGCGGGCCGGTCTTTTGTTAGCAACGTAACCTGGTCGCTGGCGCCATCCGAGCTGACATAGACCCCCTGATCCGCGACCTCTGCAAACCACGGGCTTGCGTCCAGCGACAATTGACCGCCCTGCGCAGTGCAGGAGAAAGCTAACACGAGGCGCAGGTGCCGGCCCGTGTCACGGTCCACCAGCAGTGGTGGCCCGATCACCGCCGGACGGCAAGGACGACCGGCAGAACTCAACTGCAGGCGCGCCTGCAGATGGGCTCCAATCTCGACCTGCGCAGCCGTGACCTCGCGCCAGCGCAAGCGGCCGTCGGCATCGCGATCCAGTCGCAGCGCGGCGGCCACATCAGGCATCGCGACGTCAACCTGAAGGCGTGGCGTTGCCGGATTCTGTGCGGCGAGCACATCCACATAGCTGGTGCCGCCGGTATGCGCCTCGACGACCGGCTGCATGACGAGCATGGCGACAGCAAGCAAAGCCCGGAATCTGCGGCGCATTACATCTTCTCCAGCGCGCGGCGACGCAGGCGCATCACCGAGCTCGAATCTTCTGCGCCCTCTAACAAACGCCAGGCGTCGTGGTGGCGCTGGCGGCGCAGCAGGAACTCCGCATAGGCGACACGCGGGTAATGTGCGCCGCCTGCTGTATCCAGTGCGCGCTGCAAACGGGCTTCTGCGCCCACCAGGTCGCCGGATTTCTCGGCCAGTTCCGCGGCGATGCCGCTGGCCCAACTGATTTCTGCATTGGATCCTGCCTCCTGTGGTAACACGCGTTCGACGATCTGGCGTGCCTGATCGCGATCACCCAGCGCCGCCAGGGCCTGGGCCTGGCAGGCCGACGCAGCCAAAGCCGACAGCCTTGGCGCGGCACGCATGCAGTCGGCCAGCGCCGCGCGCGGATTGCCGAGTGCGACGCGCAGCTGTGAACGCTGCAGCAGCGCCAATGCATCGGCCGGATGGGCCGCCAGCCAGTCATTCAATACCGTCTCGGCCTCTGCGAATTGGTGCTGATACTGCAGCTCATCGGCGACCTGTAGCGGCGCGGCCTGCGCCGGCAAGCCGCCGAGGCGTTTATCGATATGCAGCACAATCGTGTCTGCCGACGCCGGCGTGAACGCAATGCTCTTGCCGCGGGCCTGCAGATCGCAGGCCGACAGCCATAGGCTGGCCAGCGCCAGAACGGCGCCGGCCAACCTCTGCTCCTTATTGCAGCAATGAGTCGAACGCGTTTTCATCGTTGTCGACATCCGACTGAACCGTCACACCGAACACTTTCGATTCATCCGCGGTTTCCTGTTTCGCAAACGCCTCGTTCGCCAGCGAGCGAAAGGACACCAGCACCGGATTGACCTTGATCGTCAGATTTGCCGTGGCCGCGAGTCCGCTCAGGTCGCGAGCGGTGATCGTGACCGTCGTGGTACCCACCGCTTCAGTCGCCGCCGTGATTCGCAGCACACGATCTGCGCCTGTGCCTTCGATCCTGAGGCCCTGCGGGGGAATCAGATCGGTGTTAGCACTGCTGGCCGAGATCTGCAGCAGGTCGGACGCCGTGTCATTGTCGGTAATCTTGAAGCTCAGGGGTTGCGAGGTCGTGTCCTGGTCGAGTTCCGCGGTCACCGGACCCAGAATCTGCGGTGCCTGCTGCACCGGCATCCCGCCGGAGCCGGCCCCGGCGCTGCAGCCAGCAATGGCTGCGGCGACAATAGCCAGGACGGATAGTGTCTTGATCTGTTTCATGTTGCTCTCCTGTCAGGCGCGGCGTTAGTTCGTGGCGCCGGGATTCGGCGTGCGCAGATACGGGAAGCGGGTGTCGAAATCCGCGGCGCTCAGGGGCGCACCGTCGGTAAACGGCGCGGTACCGACCGGAGCATCGGCCGGCGTGCACAGACCGAGACTGGTCGGCGCGCCATTGACCGGGATCGGATGGCACAGCCGGCCCATCACGACGCGCAGGGCGATGTCGACAACATCATCGCCCGGCCGTCGGCCGTTAGGAAAACCCGCGAGGTCGTTGCCCGCAACACCGAAGGTGCTCTGCTGGGCGGCTGGTTTCGCAGGAATTCCCGTGTTGAGACGGGTCATTTCTGATGGCGTCACGCGCATCAGTTGATTGACACCCGGGAAACCTGTCAGGAACGTCGTCACCAGGTCGTTGCGCGGAATGTTAGATGGCGCGAGATTGGCGATGCTGGTTCCCAGCGTCTGGTTCACCGGATCGCGAAACAGCACATTGAGCAGTGCCGGCAGCGTCGGATTAGTGACGTAAGCGGCAAACTGGCGGTCCTGCGCCGGTTCGCTGGCGTTGAACCGGTCTTTGTCCGGCAGACCAATAACCACTTCATTGACCAACGGCATGCCAAGGCGCGACACCTGCGTGAAGACACCGCCGTTGACTTCGGGCCTGGCAAAGGTAGCGTTCGGATTGAGGATGCGGGCCTGCCGGAGACTGGCCGAGGTCCAACCGCCGATGACACCATTGCCGTTGCCTTTCAGGCAGCTGTTCGGCATTTCAAGCGCGATGGTCGTGATGTTGTCATCACCGATGATGTTGTTGTCTTTGCTCTGGCGAATGCCGCCCGGGAAAGAGTCACCATCCACCGGTACCAGATTCACGAGATCGAAAACGCGGCCCAGATTGACGGCGAAGCCTTCGGCACGCTGACCGACGAATACGCGACCTGGAGCGCTGCAGTTAGGTACGTTGATGTCGTAAACAAACTTGCTGGCGTAGCTTGCATAGCCGGCGATGCTGCCGAATGTCTTGGTGCCCACGAAATCGTAGGGCTTGCCGAATTCGCTGCGTCCGGTGCTGATATTGGTCACTTCACTGCCCTGGCCGCGGCGGCGATCACCGCGCACCAGCGTCACAGAGTAACTCTCGTTGAAATTCAGCGCGGAGCTGTCGGTCGCAGAGATCGGGCCAATATTTTTGAGCGGCACGGCAACATTCTGCTGCTGTCCGGCGGGTCCGATTGGCAGCGTCAGACCTTTGTTGTTGTTCGCCAGTTTGTTAGTGAAACGAAACTGGAAGGTCAGATCTTCATTCGCATCGCCGTCATTGTCGACGTGGATTTCATACAAGGCGGCCGGATCCATTGCAAAATAGTTAGGACCGCCATACGCAGCCTGCAGTGGAATGTAGTTCGCGATCAGCGTGACGTAGTCGCCACGACCCGGTTCATAGGAATTGAAAAGATAGAAATCGGTCGAGTCGACCGTCGGCAGACGGGTGATATTCGGCGCTTCGCGATGACTCGAGGCCATGGACAGCACAGGCAGCGCTGCACAGAGCGCGCCGACTGCGAGACGATGCTGGATAGACATTGAATTCTCCTGAATGGGGTTGCGGCGTTATCGCCTGGTTCGTGGCCTATACGCATGCCGTCCGTCCGCAGATGCACGCAAAAAAATAAATTCCTGGAGCGCATCCAGGCGTGCAGCCGCTGCGTAGTGCGGTTTTACCCAACACCACCTGGAGTCTCTTCATGAACACTTTCGTTTCCCGCCGCGCGCTGCTCTCCGGTGCCGGCAAAGTTGCCCTGTCGGCCGGTGCGATTGCCCTGCTGTCCGGTAACGAAGCCCTGGCGGCCAGCAAAGGCGCCAAGTCCTCGGACGTCGCTATTCTCAATGTCGCCCTGACTCTTGAGCACGAAGCGATTGCGGCCTATCAGATCGGCGCCGAAAGCGGCCTGCTGCAGAGCGGCGTGCTGGCGGTGGCGGTCAGCTTTCAGTCGCATCACAAGGCGCATCGCGACGCCCTCGCCGGCACCATCGCCAAACTGGGCGGCAGCGCGATCGCCGCGATGTCAATGGATGAGTACGTGAAGAGCGCGAAGCTCAACGTGGGCGCGATCAAGGATCAGGGCGGCGTGCTGCAACTTGCGCAGCGTCTCGAACTGGGTGCCGTGAACGCCTACCTCGGCGTCATTCCGGCCTTCGGCGATCGCGAGCTCGCCAAGATTGCCGGCCGGCTGGCCGCCGACGAAACCATGCACTACACCGCGCTCACGCAAGCACTGGGTGGCATGCTGCCCGCCGCTGCGTTGAGCTACGGAGCCTGATCGAAACGGATCGCCCGCATGCTCCCCCGCATGATCGCCGCGATCCTGTCCGCAACGCTCGCATCGCCGGTTTTGGCCGGCGATGCGCAGCGCGGCGAGCAGCTGTATCTCGCGCGCTGTGGTGCCTGCCATTCGCTCGACAGCAATGGCGCCGGCCCGAGGCATCGCGGTGTCGTGGGCCGACGCGTGGCCAGCGTTCCCGGCTTCAGCTACTCAGCGGTGTTGCAGCAGAAGAAGTTCGTCTGGGATCCCGCGAAACTCAACCGCTGGCTCAGCAACCCCAACACGTTCGTGCCGGGCAACAAGATGGTGGTGCAGCTGGCGAATGATCCACTCGATCGCGCCGACATCATCGCGTTTCTGCAGAGCGCCCGATAACACGCCGCGCGGCAGGACGCCTGCGTATCAGACGTTCAGCGCTCCGAAGAAGAACCAGCCGCCGTTGCCGTGCTGCGGCGCCTCGATCTCGCCGCGCAGGAAGCGTTCGAACTTTTCTTCGCCTGAGGATGCAAAGTCCGGCACCAGCTGCGCGAAGCAGGACTCGCGCTTGAAGCCCGCTTCGCTGCACAGCGCGATCGGGTCCTGCGCGCGGAAGTTGGTATAAAACGGCTCATTGTTGTTAGCCGTGTCCCAGTTCCAGAAGAAGTTGGCATAGCTGTCGACCGCCGCTTCGTTAGGCAGTTCGAGGTGCACCATGTGGCCACCGGGCCGCAGCAGGCGCCGGCATTCGCGCAGGATCTGTTTGGTGGCCTTGACCGGCACTTCATGGAAAAAGAAGCTGGACACGATCAAATCGAAATGACCGTCCGGAAAATCCAGGTGCTCGGCATTCTGCTGGCTGTAATGCACCGGAATGCCGGCATTTTCCGCCACCGCATGGCCAAAGCGCAGCACCGGCGCGCCGACATCGATGCCGTGCGCCTCGATGCCCGGGAATATTTCGACGTACGGCAGCAGGTTCTTGCCGCTGGTGGTACCGAGATCCAGCACCCGTTGCGGCTTGAAATCCGGGAACTTGCGCTTGAGCCATTCGGCCGTGGTCTGCGCGATCACGCCCGGATGCTTGCGATAGGGATGCTGGCCGGTGAATACCTTGCCGCCGAAACTGACCACCGCGCCCTGCGCGACGTCGTCGGCCGTGAATTCGCTGTGGGTCCAGCCGGGCGCCAGGTGCACGTCCAGCGCTCTGAGGTAGCGTGGCATTTCCATGCTCGGATTGAGCCGCAGCGAACCGCCGGCCCTGGCGGCCTTGTTAGCATCCCTGGCGAGCGCAATCATCTTCGGCAGCGCGCGTTCGATCGCCGGCTGCACCGAGAGGTAGCACATCTCCTGGGCGTTGTAGCGGGTTGAGCTGTAGAAGCGGTACGAGGGTTCGTGTTCCATCGCCTTCTGGATGTCCTTCCAGTCGCGCACTTCCGTGCCGCGCGCCGCCAGCGCGGGAGCCACGCGCTGGGTCCAGTCTTCCTGCACCTTACTGCGCATGTCGATGATCGCGTGCTTGCGCACCGTGCTGACAAAACTCTGGCGCGCGCGTTCGTCGTGCGTCGGCTGGACCTGCATTTCGATGTCGGTCACGTAGGCGGGATTGATGGCCATGTCACTGTTCCTCAAATGAACCGGTCAAATCAGCCGGCGAGCGTGTCGCAGCCGGACCGCGCGACCTGCTCGTCCTGTTCGGACAGCACGCCGGAGACCCCGACCCCGCCAATGCATTCGCCCTTGTACATCAGCGGCAGCCCGCCCTGCAAAGGCAGGTACTCATCCAGCGCCAGGAAATTGGTGTTGTCCTTGGCGCGCTGCGCAAAGGCGGCCGAGGGCGCACGCGTGAAGGCGGCGGTGCGGGCCTTGCCGGTGGCAACAGCGACGGTCGACACCCGGGCCCCCAGTCGTTCGAAATACATCAGGCCGCCGGACTCATCGACAATCGCGATGCTGACCGCCCAGCCTTCACGCAAGGCATGGGCGCGGCAGGCGCTTGCGATGCGCTGGATATCTTCCGGAGCCAAAACCCATTTCTGCAACATGCGTTATTCCATGCTCTCTGCGCGGATGACGGCGTTAGTGTAAGCCCTGCGACCGAACCAGGAAACCAGTACGCCAATAAGTCCAATGCCGCCGCACACCAGCGCGAGGCTGTAGGCGATTCCGCCCGGTGCCGTAAACACCCGGTCGTTCAGGACCCCCACCGACAGCGAACCGAGGGATACGCCGAAAAACGCGAACACCAGCGAGTAGACAGCCATCACCTGTCCCCGCAGGCGGTTGGGCGTGATGCGGTTCAGGGCCGTGAACGCCGCCGTCACGCACCAGGTTGCGAACAGCGAACTGCAGGCATGCCAGGCTAACGTCGCCTGCGGCGTGGCCGCGAGGCACTGCAGCGGCCCGAAAATGCTCCACACCAGGCATTGCAGCATCATGATCAGCATCGGTCCATCGCGACGGCCCTTCTTCTCGAGCCAGGAAAGCGCCCAGCCGGCCGTCAGCGCGCTGAACAGACCTAACGGCACACCGACGCCCGCCAGCCAGTAGGCGACCTGCTTCGGCTCCCAATGGTGCACGCGCATGAACAGGCTGGGAAACCAGGACAATTTCGCATTGACGATCATGACATTCATGACCGTGGCGATCATAACTGCTGCCAGCGCCCAGGAGTTCGCGCGCAATTCGGCCAGCAGCGGCCTGAGCGAAATGGCGGGCAGCTGCTGCGCGGCCCCAAACCGTCCCGGCTCGCGAAACGTGACCATCATCAGCGCGGTCAGCAGCAGTCCCGGCAGGCCGACGATGACAAACACCACCTGCCAGTTGCGCATCTGACCTAACACGCTGGGCCAGAGTGCCTGCAGCCAGCCGGTCATGCCGAGGGCGACGGCGCTCAACAGGTAGCCGATGCCGATGCCGACGGAACCACCGGCCTGAAAGACCCCAAAGGCCTTGGGGCGCTGCACCGGTGGAAAAGTGTC
>JANLTW010000077.1:0-2407 GCA_031363155.1 Gammaproteobacteria bacterium
ATAGACGGCTTTGCAGGCCGCTGCATAACCATTCTGCCACCTAGCCGAAATATGGAGCGGGAAACGAGACTCGAACTCGCGACCCCGACCTTGGCAAGGTCGTGCTCTACCAACTGAGCTATTCCCGCATGCAAAAGCGAAGCGCGATTGTAGGGCCGCATCATGGGAAGTCAAGACGACTTATAATTAGGTTCACAAATATGCTGTAACACCTTGATTTCAGTAACACTATAAGTGCGCTGCATTTCGCGCAGATAGCCCGTCAACGGGACATCGATCACACCGCTCCGCAGCCTGCGGCTACTGGCATGCCGAAACACCACGACGCCATTTCGATGCAGCACAAAACCCAGATGCGAAATTTGGGTGACCGCGCCGACCGCGCCAAAGCAGGGCTGGCCAGTTCGCGCAGCCGCGCATAGCTTAAGCTAACAGTCTCGGATTCGGGCAGCTGCGCAGCGAGACGCCGTAATTCTGTTGGTGCCTGCCGGGGAGTGCCGCAGCTGGCCGTTGTCGGACTGCAGCGAATTGGTCTGCAATTTTTCAGCCACTGGCGCCGCGTGATAACGCCGCTGGCCAGAGCCTGCGGCGCGGGCATGGCGCCGGTGACATCGACCAGTACGCCGCGCGCCAGATTTTGTGGCAGCCAATCGGCCTCCATGAAGTGGTTGCGGGCGCCGAATTGCAGTGCCAGTACCGTTTCCACCAGCGACAGGCAATCAAAAAAGTCCAGGCTCCACCGCGGATCCGGATCGATCGCGCTACCCACCCCCTCGCCCAGCGGATCGAGGCGATATGCTTTTCCGAGCAGCGCCGCGGACCGGCGCTCGATCTGCAGCGCAGGATTGGCGGTCGAATCGGCAGGAATGTCGCACACCGCGCACAGGCAACGCACTATGGGCTCAAGTTCAGAATCGGCGGCAATCGTCAGCGGCGGCCAGGATCAGGCTGAGCCACGCAATTCCGGCCAGGCGGCGCGCAAATACTCGATAGCCGACCACACGGTGAGGGCTGCCGCCACCATGGTGCAGATCAGGCCCATGTTATACATCGGCAGACCTAACAAATCCCAGCGGAACAACATCAGCGACAGGCCCACGATCTGCAATATGGTTTTGAACTTGCCGAGTTTGGAAACCGCCACCTTGGTGCGCGCGCCAACCTCAGCCATCCACTCGCGCAGCGCGGAGATGGCAATTTCGCGGCTGATGATGATCGCGGCCATGATAACCACCATTGCGCGCGGGTCCTTGGTGACCAGCAACACCAGCGCAACCGCGACAATCATCTTGTCCGCCACCGGATCCAGGAACGCGCCAAGACGCGAAGTCAGTCCGTGCTTGCGCGCGAAATAGCCGTCCAGCGAATCAGTAATACCGGCCGCGCCAAACAACAGGCCGGCCGCCGGGTCAGCCCACTGGTACGGCAGATAGAACAGGACCACGACCAGCGGAATCGCGAAGATCCGCATCCAGGTCAGGATATTGGGTAGCGTTAGCAGCATAGGGCTCGTTGGATTCTACTCACCTGGATGCATTTGCTCATAAATTGCGCGCGCCAGAACCGGTCCGACACCCGGCACCGCTGAAAAATCGTCGACGCCGGCGCGCAGCAGGCCCTGCAGCCCGCCAAAATGCTTCAGCAACGCCCGCCGCTTGGCGGGCCCCAGACCGGGCACGGTTTCCAGAATGGACTCGTTGAAGCGCTTGGCGCGTCGCCGCCGATGGCCGGTAATCGCAAACCGGTGTGCCTCATCACGCAAGCGCTGAATCAGCGGCAAGGCCGCGTGCCCCGCCAGCACGATCGGGGCCTCAGCGTCAGGCAGGTGCAAACGCTCCTGTCCAGGCCGTCGATCCGCTCCCTTGGAAACACCTGCGACACGCTGGCTCCCAAAGCCGAGCGCAAGCAACACCTTGCGCACTTCGTTCAGTTGCCCGACACCGCCGTCGATCAGCAGTACCTCGGGCGCTGGTGTCTCTCCGGCAGCAATGCGCTTGAAGCGCCGCTCGAGCGCCTGGCGCAGGGCGCCGTAGTCATCACCGGCTGTGATTCCTTCAATATTGAAGCGCCGGTAGTCCTTCTTGCGCGGTCCGTCGGGGCCAAACACCACACACGAGGCCACCGTCCCCTCGCCGCCCGAGTGACTGATATCAAAGCATTCCAGACGTTCCGGCGCCTGCGGCATGCCTAACAAACCTGCCAGCGCCTGCAATTGCGCGCCAACCCCGTCGCGCTGTACATGACGCATGCGCTGCGCCTGGTGCGCATTCTCGACCGCGAGCTGCACCCAGCGCGTCAGCAGTCCGCGCGCCGGCATCCGCACCACCACTTTCTGCTGCTCGGTGCTCAAAGCCTCGGACAGCGCCGCGGCATCTGTTAGCTCGAGATTGGTGAGGATCTCAGGCGG
>JANLTW010000079.1:0-10497 GCA_031363155.1 Gammaproteobacteria bacterium
GAGGAATCCACGCACAGCGCCGAGCCTGCGCCGGCGGCCATGGCGGTCAGGCCCCAGGCGCCCGCGTAGCTGCAGACATCCAGCACCCGCGCGCCCGGCCGCATGCAAGCCGCAAAACGCGCGCGGTTGTCGGTTTGATCATAAAACCAGCCGGTCTTCTGCGCCTGCGCCAGCGGCACGCGATAACGCAGCAGCTTGGCAGGCGCCACGGGCTCTTCGATTGTTAGCTCCGTGGGCAGGCTGCCGAATGCCAGCTCGACGGATTCCGGTAGCTGCTCCAGCGCACGGGCGCCCGAATCGTTTTTCCAGACCAGCGTGCTAACACCGGGGGTGGCGCGCACCGCGGCGCTGATCGCGTCCTTCAGCTGCTCCATGCCGAGGGTCGCAATCTGGCCGACCACCAGGTCGCCAAAACGGTCCAGCACCAGCCCCGGCAAGCGGTCGGATTCGCCGTACACCCAGCGATGAAACACGCCTCGGCCGAGGAAGCTGCGCAGCCCGGCGGCGGCCACCAGGCGCGCGCGCAACAGGGCCGCATTGATCGGCTCGCGTTCGTGGCGCGAGACGATCCGGATCGCAATCAGTGCGCCGGGATTGACATAGCCGTAGCCGAGGAATTCGCCTTTGCTGGACAGGACCCGCGCGATGGCGCCGGGCGCAAACGTCTTGAGCGGCGTTGCAACCACATCGATTTCATTACTGAACACCCACAGATGGCCGGCCCGCAGGCGGCGTTCCTCGTGGCGTTTCAGTTGCAGCGTGGGGCGAGCTTCTGTCACAGTCATTGGCCATTTTACGTGAGCGCTCATGACGAACTCGAACTATTCCGGCCCCCGCAATCGGCTGGCCGCGGAAACCAGCCCGTATCTGCAGCAGCACGCGGCCAATCCGGTCGATTGGTACCCCTGGGGCGACGAAGCGCTTGCGCTGGCGCGCGCCACCGGCAAGCCGATTTTGCTGTCGATCGGCTATTCGGCCTGCCATTGGTGCCACGTGATGGCGCATGAATCCTTCGACGACCAGGCGACCGCGGCATTGATGAATTCGCTGTTCGTCAACATCAAGGTGGACCGCGAAGAGCGGCCGGATATCGATCGCATTTACCAGCTGGCCCATCAAATGCTAACCCAGCGCGGCGGCGGCTGGCCACTGACGATGTTCCTGTCGCACGAAGATCAGCGGCCGTTTTTCGGCGGCACCTATTTTCCGGACACGCCCCGTTACGGCATGCCCTCGTTCAAGGAGCTGCTGGAACGCGTCGCGCAATACCACCGCGAGCATGGCGACGAGATCCGCAGCCAAAACGCCTCGCTGATGGACGCGTTCACATCGCTGGAGCCGGCAGCTCCGGCCACGACCGTGGCGCTCAACGACGCGCCGCTGCGCGCGGCACGCGCACAGCTCGAGCGGCAGTTTGACAGCAAGTTTGGCGGCTTTGGTTCTGCGCCCAAGTTCCCGCATGCTAACAACATCGAGCGCCTGCTGCGCGACTGGAACGCCACCGCCCACACCTCGACGCCGGACCTGCAGGCGCTCTACATGGCGACGCTGACATTGAAGCGCATGGCCGAGGGCGGGTTGAACGATCAGCTGGGCGGCGGCTTTGCGCGTTACTCGGTCGACGCGTTCTGGATGATCCCGCACTTCGAGAAGATGCTGTACGACAACGCCCTGCTGTTAGGCGTGTATGCCGATGCCGCGCTCGCGACCGGCGAGGCCCTGTTCCTCGAGGTCGTGTGCGAGACCGCGGACTGGCTGCTGCGCGACCTGCGGGCGCCGGAGGGCGGCTTTCGGTCCAGTTTCGATGCCGACTCGGAAGGCCACGAGGGAAAGTTCTACGTCTGGGATCACGCCGAGGTACGCGCGTTGCTGACGCCGGAGGAATACGCCGTTTTCGCGCCGCGCTTCGGCCTCGATCGCGACCCCAATTTCGAGCAGCACTACTGGCACCTGCATGTTTTCAAAGAGACCGGCGCGCTGGCGAGCGAGCTCGGGCTCACGCCCGACGCGGTTGCGGCGCGCCTGCAGTCCGCGCGGCAAACATTGTTAGCACAACGCGTGACTCGCGTAGCGCCGGGCCGCGACGACAAGATTCTGACCAGCTGGAACGCGCTCGCCATCCGCGGCCTGGCACTTGCCGCCCGCGCCTGCTGGCGTGAACCCGCGCGCGCCGAACGCTACCGCGCTGCCGCCGCCGATACCGCGCAATTTGTGCAGCAACAGCTTTGGCGGGATGGCCGTTTGCTGGCTACTTACAAGGACGGCCGCGCACATCTGGCGGCTTACCTCGACGATTACGCCTACCTGATCGATGCGTTGCTGTGCTTGCTGCAACAGCGCTGGGATTCATCGCTGCTGACCTTTACCATCGAACTCGCGGAAGTGTTGCTGCGTCATTTCGCAGCTCCGGACCAGGGCGGCTTCTTTTTCACCGCCGACGACCACGAGCAGCTGATCCATCGTTCGCGCAGCTTCGGCGATGACGCGATACCTAACGGCAACGCCGTTGCCGCGCTCGGCCTGCAGCGTCTCGGCTACCTGATCGGCGAAACCCGCTATCTCGCCGCTGCGGAGAAGGTGTTGCGCGCCGCCTGGGAACCGCTCAACCAGGCGCCCTACGCGCACACCAGCATGCTGAGCGCACTCGAAGAAGCCCTGAATCCGCCGGAGATAATCATCCTGCGCGGCAAGCTGCCGGAGCTGGACGCCTGGCGGTCACAGATCGCGGCGCTGTACGCGCCGCGACGACTGGTGCTGGCCATTGCGGACGATGCCGCCGGGCTGCCGGCCGCGCTGGCGGCCAAGGCCGCGCACGGCGCGCTGATCGCCTACCATTGCCGCGGCTCGGTCTGTGATGCGCCGATCACCGACCCGCAGCTGCTGCTGCGGCGGCTGCAGGCGGGTCTCGACGACTGAGGATCAGTCGTCGCGGCCGGCGCGACCTAACAAGGCGCGCTCGATCTCGTCCAACGCCTGGCAACCGGCCAGCGCCATGGCCACGGAAAATTCATTGCGCAGCAGGTCGAGTACGCGGCGCACGCCGTCCTCGCCACCGACGGCCAGGCCCCAGAGCACCGGCCGGCCGATCAGCACCGCACGCGCACCTAACGCCAGCGCCTTGAGAACATCGGTGCCGCGGCGAATTCCGCCATCCACCATGACCAGCGCATCGGGGCCGGCCGCGCGCACCACGGAATCCAGCACATCGGCCGTCGCTGGCGCCGAATCCAGTTGCCGTCCGCCATGATTGGAGACGATGATTCCCTGCGCGCCACGGCCGAGCGCGCGACGCGCGTCGTCGGGCCGCACGATGCCTTTGACCAGCACCGGCAATTTGCTGGTCGCCACAATCCAGTCGAGGTCGCGCCAGGAAAGCGCCGGATCGAACATCTGATTTGCGTAACCGGCAAAACCGCCCTGCCCCAGGTCCGGCATTGAATAGCGTTCGCCCGCCGGCAACAGATTGCTCATCGGCAGGTTCGCCGGGAAACTGAAACCGTTGCGGACATCGCGCTCGCGCACCGCGCCAACCGGTGTATCCACGGTGAGCACGATGGCGCCACAGCCTGCCGCGGCCGCGCGCGCGATGAGATCCTGGGTGATGCCGCGATCCTTGTAGCAATACAGCTGGAACCACAATCCCCGGGTTGCCGCCTGCGCGACCTCTTCCATCGGTTTGTTAGACAGCGTGGACAGCACCATCGCAGTGCCGGTGCTGGCGGCCGCGCGCGCGGTGGCGATTTCGCCGTCCGCATGCGCCATCTGGTGATAGGCGGTCGGCGCGATCAATACCGGCCAGTCAAGTTTCTGGCCCAGCACCTGGGTCGACAGGTCGCGCTGTGCGACATCGCGCAGCACCCGATAGTGAATCATCCAGCGATCCCAGGCGCTGCGATTGGCGCGCAGGGTGATTTCATCGCCCGCGCCGCCCCGGTAATAGTCCCGCGGACCTGCCGGCAGGCGCGTCAGCGCTGCCGCTTCAAAGTCGAACAGATTGATCAGCTCGTTCACGACACTCCCAACGCGGTGCAAATCTGCGCCTGCAACAAGCTCACGGATCGGGCATCGAACGCGCCGGCCTGGGTCCAGTCGTAGCTCCACGGGTGCGCGCTGCGCTGTGGCGCGGGTTCGTACTCATAGCGCGGCACCACATGCGCATGCAACGCCGGGTCCTGGTTGCCGAATATCGCGTAATTGATGCGCACGGCGTTCGTGGCGGCTAACAATGCATCGCCGAGCCGCGCCATGTCGCCGAGAAACGTCGCACGCGCGGCCGGCCGCAGCGCGTTCAGGTGCGGCACCACCGGATCCGGCAGCAGCAGGCAATAACCGCGCAGGAATTGCTGCTCGCCGAACACTGCCCAGCCACCGCTGAGCTTTGCGATCAGGGTCGGATCGGCGCCGGAACGCAGGCGTTCGACACGCGCGTGAATGGCGGTGGTCATAAGCCTGCGATCACCGGGGGCCGCTGCGAAACATGAAATACACCGCACCTAACAAACAGAGGCCGGCCCACAGGTAATCGAGCTTCAGTGGCTGGCGCATGTGGAGAATGCTGAATGGCACGAATACGCTCAGCGTGATGATCTCCTGCAGCATCTTGAGCTGCCCCAGGCTCATGCTGCCGTAACCGATGCGCGAACCACGCAAAGGTCATGAAGATATTGGACCGGATCAGAAGTCCCGTGGTGGTCAGAAAAATCGTGGCGTTTGGCATGTCAGTTGGTGAGATAACCCAGGCGCTGCAGTTCCGCGATCGTCGCGGTCGACGTGCGATGGACTATGCCATGCCATCCACGGCGCTGCACGGCCTCGATATTGTCGACCCGATCATCGATGAATGCGGTCCGCGTGGCGCCCGGCTCCCGCGGCCCTCTGGCCCGTATTCTGCGCGCTCGTTCGCCATTCGATCTGACATCATATCGTTAGAATCCAATCCCATGATTCATTCGACCCGCGTTTTTCTGCTGACGATTTTGCTCGGCCTGTTCAGCATTGCGGGCCAGGGGGCAACCGCGCACAAGCCCGTCAAGGTGCCGCTGGCTGCGCAGAAAGCTGTCGACAATCTCTACGCCGCGCCCGATGCACCGCTGCTGTGGTTTGCCGCGGGGCGACCGACGGCCAGCGCGCTCCGCGCTCTGGCGGAGTTGACTACCGCAGAGACCCGCGGGCTTGATCCCGCCGATTACGAATTGCCGGCGCTGCGCGAATTGCTAACAAGCCCAACGGCCCCGGCCGACCCCCAAGCGCTGCGGGCGCTGGAGCAGCGTCTGTCGCGCACCGTGGCGCATCTGGTCGCGGACCTGCACGCGGGCCGGATCGCGCCCCGCGAAGTTGGCCACGATCTCGATGCCCCGCATGCCGCACTCGATCTCAGCGTCGCGGTCCGGGCACTGGCGGGAGCGCGCGACCCGAAAGCCGTGCTGGACGATTTCGAGCCGGGTTTCCAGCACTATGACCTGCTGAAGGCAGCTTTGCGGCGTTACCGGGAACTCGCACTGGACACAACGCTGACCAATCTGCCGCCGCTGCCGACCCGCACCGTCAAGCCCGGCGAGAGCTACGCCGGCGCGGCCGCGCTGCGTCGCCTGCTGACAGCGCTGGGCGACCTGCCCTCGGGCGCGGCGGCCGCAGACGACACCACGATCGATGCAACGCTGACCGAGGCCTTAAGAAAATTCCAGGATCGCCACGGCGTCAATATCGATGGAGCATTGGGAGCTGCCACGTTCCGCCTGCTGACGACACCACTGACGCGCCGCGTCCGGCAGATCGAATACTCGCTGGAACGCGCGCGCTGGCTGCCGCCGCGACTCGATTCACCGCCGATCCTGGTCAACATTCCGCAGTTCCGGCTGTTCGCGTTTTCGACCGCCTCGGATCGCGAAGACACGTTGCTGCAGATGAAAGTGGTCGTCGGCAAGATCTATCCGCGCAACAACACGCCGGTGTTTGCCGCGGACCTGCGCTACATCGTGCTGCGACCCTACTGGGACGTGCCACGCAGTATCCTGCGGGACGAATTGCTGCCACGCATCGAGGCCAATACCGCCTGGCTGGCCGCCAACAATTTTGAAATCGTTGCCGGTGCAGGTGATGACGGAAAAGTAGCCGCTGCCACGCCCGACAACATCGCCGCGCTGCGAGCCGGCACTCTGCGACTACGCCAGAAACCGGGTGGCGGCAACGCGCTTGGCGTGGCCAAGTTCCTGTTTCCTAACAGTCACAACGTGTACCTGCACGGCACCACAGCACAAGGCCTGTTTGCGGAAGCGCGGCGCGCCTTCAGCCATGGGTGCATCCGGGTCGAAGACCCGCTGCGGCTGGCAGAATTCGTGCTGCGCAACGACCCCAACTGGAATCGCGCCGCGCTCGATGCGGCCGCGATGAACTCAACCTCGCGACGCATCAACCTCGCGACGCCGGTCCGGGTTTTCATCATGTATGCGACGGCCATCGCGACCGAGGCCGGCAACGTGCTGTTCTTCGAGGATATTTACGGCCACGACGCCAAGCTGGGCGCCGCGCTGGCACGGCATCAACGCCGTTAGCCGGCCCAGCTGCGAGCGCGGCCGGTATCGAGATGCACGAAGTCGGAACTGGCGTAATAACCGACCCCGCCGGCGAATGCAGCCAGCGCCGCATCGCGCAGCTGCGCACAATCCACACCAGCGAGACGCACATCGATGGCGCGGCCTTCCAGGTGCAGGCTGTGCTCCGCGACACCGTGCCCGGCGGCACGCAGCGCCTGGTTGGTCTGGGGCGAGCGGTATCCGGAAATGACCTCGAAGCGCGCCGGCACACCTAACATCCGCGGCAGCGCGAGCAACTGCGGGAACAAACCGCGATCCATGACATGCACGGCATCGTTGCGATGATCGCGCAGCAGGCGATCAAATTGACTCAGACAATCCGCATTGAACGAGCCAGCCATGCCGCAAATGTCGGCCACCAGCGACTCACCAGTGTGGGTGTTGTAGAGCTCGAGCCGGAAATCGTCGCTGGCCCACGCCCGCGCTGAAAATCCAAACGCTCCGGCCGCGCAGGCCGCTTGCAGCGCAAAACGGCGGCGCGTCAGCAACATCAGCGCAACACCTGTACGACGCCACCGACATCACCGGCGTCCGCGTTGACCGAGACCACGGTGGCCTTGGGAAAGAAATTGAAATCGCTGGCGCTTGCCCAGGTGTAGGCGCCCATCGAGCGGCCGATCACCAGGTCGCCCGCACGCATCTCGGGCAGCATCAGGTTCTCGGCGATCACATCGATGCTGTCGCAGGTCGGGCCCGCTAACACCGATGGCAGCTTTTCGGCCGCAGCATCGAAATCCACCGCCGGCAGGGCCTCCACGGGATAGCGCGCATGATCGTAGATCTGGCCACTGTAGGAGCCGTACATGCCATCGTCGAGGTAATACCACCAATGGCCTTCGCGTTTCGCGCGGCCAATCACGGTGGCAACGCCGATCGCGGCGGGACCGACAATGTAGCGGCCCGGCTCGGCGATGACGCTGATTCTGTTAGGCAGGTCGGCCAGCGCCTTGCGGATCGGCGCACAGAAACGGCCGATGTCCGGCACGCGCTGCGCGTAGTCGATCGGAAAGCCGCCACCGATGTCGAGCAGGTCGAAGGCGCCGAGCTTCTCGCGCCGGCCCAGGGTCATGAGTCGCGCGCAGACTTCGATAGCCTCGACATGTTTCGCGGCGGTCTGCGCCTGCGAGCCCACGTGAAACGACAGGCCCCGAATTTCAACGCCAAGATCCCTGGCCAGCCGGGCGAGCGAGGCGACGTCCTCGGGATCGCAACCGAACTTGCGCGACAGGTCGCACACGGCGCCCGGGCTGCGGAACGACACGCGCAACAGCAACTGTGCCTTGCCGCGATGACGCGCGAACTTGCGCACCTCGTCATGATTGTCGGCCACGAACATGGTGATGCCACGGCGCAGCGCATCGACGATGTCGGAATCGCGCTTGATCGGATGCGTGTGTATGCAGCGCTGCGGATCAAGGCCCATGCGCGCCACCAGGTCCACTTCGCCCGTGGTCGCGAGATCCAGATTGCCGCCCATCGCGTAAACGGTGCGCACGACCGCGGGATGCGGCATCGGCTTCAGTGCGTAATGCAGCAGCACGCCCGGCAGCGCGCGGCTCAGCTGCCGATACTGCTGGCGCACGCGTTCGCAATCGATGATCAGCAGCGGCGAGCCAAATTCGCGCACCAGCCGGCGAATCTCGCGGGCCTCGAACGGGTCGATCCACCGGGCCTTGCGCGATCGGGACGGCCGGGTCGGGACATGCGGGCGGGTCAGCGCCACGGCCGACGCTACCGCCGGCCCGCCGCCGCGGGCAGTCAATGAATTCGCACGTTCGACCTTTACCATGGGCACACCTGAAAGAGAGCCCGGAATTCTAGGGAATTCGAGCCACATCGCAATATCCACGACCGGTTTTTGGGCCGGAACCGGTACTTTGTTACAGTCCAATGCTACTTATGGATACAACCAGCCCCGGGAACCGGGCCAAAAGCCCCGCCGACCCCCGGTCCGAACTGGAAAACCTGCTGGCCTCCCGGTTACCCCTGATCGCCGTCGAAAGCCGGGACGAAGGGCGGGTCATTGATCTGGTCCTGGCCGCCAGCCATACCGTGCGGCGCCCCCGCGGCTGGGCCGTGTTCCAATGGTCGGCCACCGAAGGCATGAGCCGGCTGGATGTGGACCTGGGAGGCCCGCAGCGGAACCTCAGCGATCCCGAAGCACTGCTGCGACACCTCAAGGCAACGCCGACCGCAGGCATCTATGTGCTGCTCGATTTTCATCCCTATCTGAACGATCCCCTGAACGTGCGCATCCTGCGTGAGATCGCCCAGGACTATGAGAAAGTCGCGCGCACTCTCGTGCTTGTTAGCTACGAGATCACGCTGCCGGCCGAGCTCGAGCATCTGGCGGCGCACTTTCACATCGCGCTGCCGTCCGTTAGCGAGCGGCTGATGATCGTCGAGCGGGTCGTAAAAGAATGGCAGGTGCTCTACCCCGCCAAACCCGCGCAGATCGACCGCGCCGCGCATGCAGCGCTGCTCCAGAACCTGGCCGGTGTCAGCGCCGTGGATGCCGAACGGCTGGCGCGGCAGGCGATCTTCAACGACGGCGCATTAGGCTCAGGCGATATCCCCCGCATTCTCAAGGCCAAGTACGAACTGCTGAACCGGGGTGGCCAGTTGAGTTATGAGCCGGACACCGCCAGATTTGCCGATATCGGCGGCATGCGGCGCCTGCGCTCATGGTTGCAGCAGCGCAAACCGGCATTCGACAACACCGTGACCGGGCTGGATGCACCGAAGGGCATCCTGCTGTTAGGTGTGCAGGGCTGCGGCAAGAGCCTGGCGGCCAAGGCGACCGCCGCGCTGTTCGGCGTGCCATTGCTCAAGATGGATTTCGGCGCCCTGTATAGCAAGTGGCAGGGCGAATCGGAAAAGAACCTGCGCGAGTCGCTGCAGGCTGCCGAGGCGCTGTCGCCCTGCGTCCTGTGGGCCGACGAAATCGAGAAGGCGCTGGCCACCGGCGACAACGACGGCGGCGTGTCGCGCCGTTTGTTAGGTACGTTTCTGACCTGGCTGGCCGAGCAGCGCGCCCGGGTGTTTGTGGTCGCCACCGCCAACGACATCACGGTGCTGCCGCCGGAGCTGGTGCGCAAGGGTCGCTTCGATGAAATATTCTTTGTCGATCTGCCGGTCACGGCGGTGCGCGCCGAAATCCTCGGCATCCATGCTGACAAACGCCAGGTGCCGCTCACGGAGGCCGAGCGCCAGGCGCTCGCGGAACGCTGTGCGGGCTACTCGGGCGCGGAAATCGAGCAGGCCGTGGTCGCCGCGCGTTACTCGGCGCTCAGTCGCCACGAACCGGTGAGCGCGAAGCACATTGCGCATGAACTGCAGGCTACGCGGCCCTTGTCGGTGGTGATGGCCGAACAGGTGGCGGCATTGCGCGACTGGGCCGCCAGCAGAACGGTGTCGGTGGAATAGCTTTTGCGTCGCTGACCGACCGCCATTGACGCCAATGGGCCAGCGCTGAATGGCCACTGCGCGGCACCGAAAATAATCGCAATTGAGTGATCAGGCCGTCTGTAGCGGCGGCAGGTCAACTGGCTTCACAATTGGACGTTTAACGTTATCCGTTATACCATGTCGAATGCTCAAGGGCTTTGGTTGCGCTGCTACACAGGCTTTGTTTGAGACCGGCAAGAGCAGGCGTTTTTCGAACGTGGCTAACGTAGCGATCCGCAAGCTGGCGCAGTTGGACGCCGCAAGTACGCTGGAGTTCTTGCACTCGCCGCCAGGAAATCGACTCGAGGCGCTGGCAGGCGATCGAAAGGGCCAATACAGCATTCGGATCAATGATCAATTTCGTCTCTGTTTTCGCTGGACTCCCGAAGGTCCGACCGACGTTGAAATAGTGGATTACCACTGAGGGTTATAGAGATATGTTTAAGAACGGCATGCG
>JANLTW010000027.1:0-15225 GCA_031363155.1 Gammaproteobacteria bacterium
CATCACGGTCATCGGCGTGCCGCTGGCCCGCATGTGCAACGAGACCTTCAACGGCGTGCGCACGCGCATCCTGATGAAGAACATCTGTTATGCCGGCGTGCTCGCGGCGCTGATGGACCTCGATCTTGCGAAGATCCGCGATTTGCTGGCGGAGACCTATGGCAAGAAGCCGCAGCTGGTCGATTCCAACATGAAGGCCATCGGCCTTGGCTACGACTATACGAAAGCTAACGTCAGCTGCCCGCTGCCGCTGCGGGTCGAGAAGATGGACAAGACCGCGGGCCACATTCTGATCGATGGCAACACCGCCGCCGGTCTCGGTGCAGTCTATGCGGGCGCGACGGTTGCGGCCTGGTATCCGATCACGCCGTCGACCTCGTTGATGGATGCGTTCAAGTCTTTCGCCGACAAGATGCGCATCGATCCCGAGACCGGCCGCGCGAATTTCGCTTTTATCCAGGCCGAAGATGAGCTCGCCGCGATTGGCATGACCTTGGGCGCGAGCTGGAATGGCGCGCGTTCGTTCACCGCAACCTCGGGTCCGGGGATATCGCTGATGAATGAATTCCTCGGCCTCGCTTATTACGCGGAAGTCCCGGCGGTGGTGTTCGACGTGCAGCGCGTTGGTCCGTCGACCGGCATGCCGACGCGCACCCAGCAGTGCGACATCCTGTCCTGCGCCTACGCCTCACATGGCGACACCAAGCATGTGTGTTTGTATCCGGCGAATCCGGAAGAGTGCTTCTACATGGCCGTGCAGGCTTTTGATCTCGCCGAGCGTCTGCATACGCCCATCATGGTGCTGTCCGATCTCGACATCGGCATGAACGACTGGATGTGTCGCGATCTCAAATGGGATGACAACTACCAGCCCGATCGTGGCAAAGTTTATAACAAGGAAGATCTCGAGAAGATGGAAAAATTCCATCGCTATGTCGACCAGGACGGCGACGGCATTCCGTATCGCACTTTTCCAGGAGTTCATCCAAAAGGGGCTTATTTCACTCGTGGATCCGGACACACGCAGTTCGGCACCTACACCGAAGACTCGGTGGAGTATCAGCTGGTGCTCGACCGGCTAACAAGAAAGTTCGAGACAGCGAAACAGTTGGTGACAAAGCCGCTGCTGCGCTCATCCGGTAAGACTGACGTCGGTCTGGTCGCGATCGGCAGCAGCGACGGCGCTGTCAACGAGGCGCTGGATCTACTGAAAACGCAGGGCGTCACGCTCGATTACCTGCGCATCCGCGCTTTCCCGTTCGGCGCCGAAGTCGAGAAGTTTCTCGCTGAACACAAGACCGTGTTTGTCGTGGAGCAGAACCGCGACGCGCAGCTGCGCTCGCTGCTGACGCTCGAGACCGCGGTCGAAAAATCGAAACTGAAATCGCTGCTGCATTACAGCGGCCTGCCGGTGTCGTCCAAATTCATCATCGATGGCGTGCTGGCTGAGCTGCGCCCCGCTCGCGCCGCAGGCGTGGCCTGAACGACTGACAAGACTGCTGGAAAAAGATTGCTGGAGTAGCCCATGACTTTTCTGTCGAAACCCAAAGTAGCCCACCCAAGCTTGCCGAAGAATGAGCTCGGCTTGACACGCCGCGACTACGAAGGCGCGTTGTCAACGCTGTGCGCCGGCTGCGGTCACGATTCAATAACAGCGGCCATTGTCGAGGCCTGCTGGGGCATCAGCGTGCGGCCCGAGAATGTCGTCAAGCTGTCCGGCATCGGGTGCTCGTCCAAGACTACCGCGTATTTTGTCAACGGCGGCCACGGCTTCAACTCGGTGCACGGCCGCATGCCGTCCATCGCGATGGGTGCTAACGCCGCTAACAGGGACCTGTACTACCTCGGCGTCTCGGGCGACGGCGATTCGCTGTCCATCGGTCTCGGCCAGCTGTGTCACGCGATCCGCCGCAACGTCAACATGCTGTACCTGATCGAGAACAACGGCGTGTACGGCCTGACAAAAGGTCAGTTCTCGGCCTCGGCGGACGTGGGCACCAAGGCCAAGAAGGGCGAGGTGAACACCCAGTCGCCGATCGATCCTGTGTTGCTGGCAATGACGCTGGGCGGCGGTTTCGTCGCCCGTAGTTTTTCCGGCGACAAGGAACAACTGGTGCCGCTGATCCAGGCCGGCATGAAATACCGCGGTTTCGCGCTGATCGATGTGCTGTCGCCCTGCGTGACTTTCAACGATCACGAAGGCTCGACCAAGAGCTACCAGTTCACGCGCGAGCACTATGAACCGGCGGTGCATGCCGACTTCATCCCGTTCCAGCGTGAGATCAAGGCCGAGTACGGTGAAGGCGAACGCATGCCGGTCGTATTGCATGACGGCAGCCGCATCGTGCTCAGCAAGGTGGCCAGGGATTTCGATCCCGCCGATGCGGTCTCATCGTACAAGTTCGTGCAGGATCACCTGGCGAAGAACGAATACCTCACGGGGCTGCTGCATCTGCGCGAGACCCAAAGCGAGTTCCATGATGCTAACAAAACACCGGATACGCCGCTGAATCAGCTGCCATTTGCGAAACTGTCGCCGGGGTCGAAGGCGCTCGAAAAACTGCAGGCTCGATACCGGTAGTTTGCTGGTGAACGGGCGGCCGGCATCGTCAGGCCGCTGCCGGGCTCAGGATCGAGCGCCCGCCAGGGGCGGGTTCCCGTTCAAGGTCGGGCGCACGGCGCCGAGACCCTTTTCCCAAGAGCATGATGATGGCGGTCGCCGCGCGCTGATCCGTCCTTGAACGGCGCTCGATATTCGCCAGGCAGCGGCCTGACGATGCCAGCCGCCCACTTATCGATATGCCGGGATCAGGCTTTCGAAGCGGAGCGACTTGTGCCATGTTTGCAGCCATGATTCGTCGCATCGCAATTGTCGTCCTGGTCATTGTTATCGTGTTCGCAATCCGCTGGATGCTGTCGCGGCGGAAGAACAACACTCGGCTATGACCAAGGTCATACGTACCACATCACATCGTGGCGACCTGCGTGCGCTAGACTGATCACATGTTTACGCTACCCGCAAGGGCCTGTCGCTCGATGACATGCGCGTGCTCGCCGTGATCGAAGCCGCAGGCGAGGAATTCTATGTGCGCATCGCCAGGGGCGTGCGCAACCCGGAGGCTGCGGCCTTACGCTGACGCTCCAACAACGAAGGATTCCGATGACATTCACACTTTATGCGGCAACTATTCCCGGCAATCTGCAGGCACTCGGTGCAGTCGCCGCATTGATCGACAAGGCCGAGACCTGGTGCAGCGAGCGCGGACTTCCGCCGGATGAGCTCATCCAGGCGCATCTCGCGCCGGACATGCTGCCCTTCGCTTATCAGATCAAGTCGACCGCCACGCATTCACTGGGCGCGATCGAGGGCGTGCGCGCAGGCGTTTTTTCACCGGACCGGACGCCGCCACCCGCTGACTTCGCCGGCCTCAAGGCAAAGATCGCGCAAACGATAGCGGCTCTTGAAGCCATTGATCCTGCTGAAGTGGATGGTTTCCTCGGTCGCGACGTCATGTTTGTTTTCGGCGAACGCAAAATGCCCTTCGTAGCCGAGAATTTCCTGCTGTCGTTCTCGCAGCCCAATTTTTACTTCCACGCGACCACGGCCTACGACATTCTGCGATGGAAGGGCCTGCCGATCGGCAAGCGCGATTACACGGGACGGCTGCTCCTCAAGACCTGATGCCTCATTACGGTGACGCAGGTTTTTCTCGAAGAACGCCACCAGCGCTTCGTACCATTGCACGCGGTTGGCTTCGAGCAGGAAACCGTGAATTTCATTCGGGAACTCCAGATACTCGACATCCTTACCCGCCTTGCGCAGTGCGTCGGTCATCCGCCGTGACTGGCGCACGTGAACACGTTGATCGTCCTCTCCGTGTCCTAACAACACGGGAGCCCGGACGTTTGCAACATTGCGCAATGGCGAAGCCTGGCGCAAACGGTCTTGATCGCCGCGTTCGCCGCCCACCATCGTTTCGTGCCACTCATAGCCCCAGTCGTACCATTTGTCGTCACTGATGAGAAATCCAATATCAGTGACGGAGGCATACGCTGCGCCTGCACGATAGAGCTCGGGTGTTTTAGTCAGGCCGACCAGCGTCGCGTAGCCGCCGTAGCTGCCGCCCATGATGCCAATGCGATCGGGACCTGCAATTCCGCTCGCAATCAGCCATTTGACTCCATCGGTAATGTCGTCCTGAATCTTTTGACCCCATTCCCGGTAGCCCGCCTTCAGGAGCTCTTTGCCGAACCCTGTAGAACCGCGAAAGTTCAGCTGCAGAACGGCAATTTCGCGACTTGCCAGCACTTGCACTTCCGGATCCCATTGGATGAGGTCGCGACTCCACGGGCCGCCATGCACATTTACAACGACGGGAAGGTTTTTGGGCTCGACGCCGCGAGGCAGGGTGAGGTACCCCGAAATTGTCAGGCCGTCACGCGCCGGGTAAGTGATGCGCTTCATCGGCGCGAGGTTTTTCGGACCGAGGCCGGGCCGCGACTCCAGAATGCGAGTGAGCCCCCACTTGGCGCGATCGTGAAAATAATAGACTGGCGGTTGGATGTCGGAACTCACCTCCAGGATCTGCTGATTGCCGTCTGCCGATTGGCTAACAACTTCGTGGAACATGTCTGATCCAAGTTGGCGTTTGAACTCTGCGGCAAGTTTGCTGTTTTGTTCACGCGCTAACGGATCGAAGAAGTGTATTTCGGGGCGGTCCACCGTGTAGCGCGCACCGATGACGCGCTCGTCCATGCCGGCGTCTCGCTGCAGGTTATCGACGTCCACCTGTTGGTGCGCAAAAACCTCGGGCCCGATCTTTTTTGTTGGTATGTCGAACTCGAAGATGGCGGAGCGCCCGTCCTGCAGGGTTTGCACGTAGAGCTTGGTCGCGTCCGCGTGGAAGCCTGCGAATGTAGGCCCGCCGTCGCCGAAAATGGGGTGTTCGATCACCAGTTCCAGTTTGTCTTTCGGCGCAACGCGCGCATACAGCCGGTACAGGTTGGTTTCAGTCGTTGCTTCGCCGGCGCGCACATTGCCATCAGCGTCGGCATGCCAGTCCTGAATATCATTTAAACGGGGCTGGGCCACAGCTACCCTGCCGTTGCTTACGTTCATGCGCATCACATCGGGCGACGACTCGAAGGGATTTCGGTACTCAATCAGCACGCTGTCTGGATCCGCCGGCGTCCAATGGACGATCTGATCCTGATAAATAACCGGAATCTGCAACTGACCATAGCGCTGCCACTTCTTGCCGAGCCAGCCGAAGTTCTTGCCATCGCGATTGACGCCGAAAAGCTGTCGCATGCGACTACGCACACCGACCGAAAACGGATTGCGCGACTCGGCGCTGATGAGCAGGCGGTCGGCGTTAGCCCAGGCGAGCCAGGCGAGGCGTGTCTCCGGGTCGTCAATTTTGACCAGCCCGACTGGTTTGCTGCCTGGTGCCACGCCTAACGAAAATACGGTTTGCTTGTCGCCATTGGAAAAGATGAAAGCGAATGTCTTGCCGTCGGCCGACAGCGCCGCTCGGGAAATAGCTGGATTGGAAAAGAACGCCTTGACTGGGATCCTTTCCGGCGGCGCGGCCAATACCTGGCCAAAGGCCGTGAGGAAGATCAACGTGGCTGCTACCAAGCGCATTTTTTGGCTCCGGTCTTTGACGTCGTTCGGTTCGCTAGTCTAGCCGGGCTTCCAGGCTGGTGAATACACGTTTCGCCTTCATCGCGCCCATTAAAATACAGGCCGCTCCGGTCATGTGACGGCGTAACTAGGACTTTATCTCTCGCGCCAGAACCACGCTGACCGACTCCGTACCCGGATCGAAAACGATGTACGCTTCGCGGCGGCGCAGCTGAGCTAACACCTGCGCAACCTTGTCATCGAGTGAACTTTCGTGCAGGCCATAGTCCGTGCCTTCGCGCAGGATAAAAGACTCGATGACTGCGCGCAGCGTTGCCGGCGCGAGATCATCGAGCGCCACGCGAATGGGTGCTTGGTCTTCAGTCTGGCTTGGCATAGCCGTTAGACTATAATCGCCTGCTCGATGGAGAAACACTGGCATAGCGTGATTCGGGATGCCAATACCATGGACTTCCCGCGGATTCTTGCGCTCAACCAAGAATCCGTTCAATTTCTGAGTCCACTGGATCTCGATCGTTTGACGATGTTGCATCACGCTGCGCCATATCACCGCGTGCTCCAAGCAGATGGCGCCGTGCAAGCCTTCCTGCTCGCATCGCTGGTTCACTTCGACCTATGCCGATTTTCTCTACATCGATCGCGTCGTGGTGTCGGCGTCCATGCAGGGTCGCGGCGCTGGCAGGCGTTTGTATGAAGATTTATTCCAGTTTGCGCGCAGCACAGACATCACGCTGATCACCTGCGAGTTCGATGTGGAGCCGCCGAATCCTACCTCTGAGCGGCTGCACCGTCGCCTCGGTTTCAGGGAGGTCGGCACGCAAAGCGTTGGACCGAACAACAAGCACGTTTCCTTGCAAGCACTTACGCTTGCAGAATGAATGCGACAGTAACGGCGGGATACTCAGGTACTCCGCTCGCCAAGAAACTCGGATATCGCGACTGCAATCGCGTGTTTCTGCTGGCCGCCCCAAAGAATTACCGCGCACTCGTGGAGCCTTTGCCGCCCGCCATCCTGTTCGAAAAATCGCTCGGCGCGACGATCGATCTGGTCCACGCGTTCTTCACGGATAAAGCCGAACTCAATAAGTTTCTGAAACTGACTCGTCAGACGCTGAGGCCTGACGCGAGCATCTGGGTATCCTGGCCGAAGAAGTCATCCAAAGTCCCGACGACGATCACTGAAGACACGATTCGCGAGCTGGCGCTGCCGTTAGGTCTGGTCGACATCAAGGTCTGCGCGGTCGATGACACCTGGTCCGGTCTGAAACTGGTCGCACGCAAGGATCTGCGATGAAGTCCACGTTCAAGCGGCCGCTGGCCTGGATCGCGCCGTCGCGCTTTGCGTACCTGCTCGATCACCTGGGCATCAAGAAGGTTGCGGTTGTCTTCGCTGACACTCATCTAAGCGGGCGTAGCCGCATCGAAGGGCGTGAATCAATCGCAGGCGAACCAGAAGGGCGACATGCTGAAGACGATCTTTCAGCATGACTTCCTGTACTGGGCCATCTCCCGCGCGTTCATGGCGCAGTTGATGGAACTGATGGGAGCTAACAAACAGGTGATCTCTCGCCTGACGCCGCCGCAGCGCACTCTCGTTGAGCAGATCATCGATTTCATGAACCCGGTGGCGCCGCGCTCAGCCGGTACCGTTTTCGATAACCAGACGGCCATGCCTAACGAAAGAATCGCTGCGATCCGGGCCCAGACCGTGATATTCCATGCCGCCGACGATGGGCTGCAGCTCTACCGAAACGCTGAGTACGCCGCTGCCCGTAGTCCGGGCACAAAGCTGGTTCGCTTCGAGCGCGGAGGGCATCTGGTCATCTGAATCGAGCAGGCGACCATCCGTGCGATGACGCAAAAGCAGGTGGTCGATAACTCGGGCGAGTGACTGGTAGTGGCCATTTTCGAGGCGACCGACCGGCAGGCTCTCGTTGCCAGGGCCAAAGCGGCTGGAGCGACCCTGATCGAGCGCTGCGACGTGTCCGACCGTCCCGCCACGATTTAATACATTGGCGACCCGGAGTTCAACATCCTGGGATTTGCGGCCCGTCATCACGATCCGCGCCTCAAGACCCCGTAACAGGTGCGGTCTGCGGTGTCGTGGATCAACCAGTTGTACGTGAACGGCGGTTGGCTTAGGCTGACCATCCCCAACAACAACAAGGATGCTGATCATGCCCAGATACGTCATCGAACGCGATATCCCAGGCGCCGGCAAGCTAACAGCCGCAGAACTGCAGGGTATATCCCAGAAATCCTGTGGAGTGTTGCAGGGGATGGGGCCGACGATCCAGTGGCTCGAGAGCTTTGTCACCGACGACAAAATCTACTGTGTCTACATCGCGCCCAACGAAGCGGCGGTGCGTGAGCACGCCAAGCTGGGCGGGTTTCCTGCGAACAAGGTCTCCCAGGTTCGTAACGTCATCAACCCTACCACTGCGGAGTAGGCCCTGGTCGCAGGGAGTTCCTGGATTTCAGACTTTTGTCGTTGCCGCGCCTGGCCGAGCTTGGCGTTTTCGCTAAAGTTTGAGGGATACCATGAATCATTCAGTTTGTTCGCGCGCCAGCGTTATTCGCATTTTGTTAGCAATTGCCGCAGTCGTGGGCGCATCCGGCGCTGCAGCCCAGAACGTGGTACCAGCGGAGTTGCAGGGAAAGTGGGTACCTGCCAAGGCAACCTGCGCATCGCCTGCGGCTGTTTTGATAACCGGCGATCGGTTGACGCTGGTCAATGGCAACGACCGCGAAACGCTCGGTGGCATTGAAATGGCCGGCCCTGGCTATTTCCCACCCGACTACAACGGCATCACGGCGGTGCTCATCACCGAGTTCACTGGCCAGCAACCGTTGACTGCAACCTTCAATGTCAATGAGAAGAAGGGAGTTGCCCAAGTTGAATTCGCGCCCGTCCAGCCGGGCGCATCCAACGCACAGCTCAGGGCGTACAACGCGCGTGTCTTGAAGCTCAACCTTGCGAAGCGGTACCCGTTGAACGCGGTGCCGCTCAAGAAATGCCCGCGCGCATAGGGCACCGTTAGGACCTGGCGGACTCGTGCATTTCCTGTTGTTCTATGAATACGCGCCGAGTTACGTGCAGGATCGGGCTCAATACCGCGCGGAACATCTCAAGTTGGCATGGGCCGCCAAGGAACGCGATGAGCTGGTTTTGGCGGGTGCGCTGGCTGATCCGGTGGATGGCGCGGTGTTGCTTTTCCAGGGGCCGACAGACGCTGCGGCCCGTGCGTTTGCGGAAGCTGATCCCTATGTCAGGGACGGCCTGGTTACCCGATGGCATGTGCGTGCATGGACGACGGTCGTCGGCGACGCGGCGACTACTCCTGTAAATTCCGTCACCTAGAGATTATTTCGAAATGAAAATCATCGCAGTCGTAGGTGCCACGGGCGCGCAGGGCGGCGGACTGGTGCGCGCAATCCTGGCCGATCCTAACGGTGGGTTCGCAGCACGCGCGATAACCCGAAACGTCACCTCCGAGAAGGCCAGGGCGCTTGCCAAGGCAGGCGCGGAGGTGGTCGCTGCTAACATCGACGACGAAGCGAGCCTGGCGGCGGCGCTCAAGGGCGCCTACGGCGCCTACTTCGTGACCTTCTTCTGGGAGCATTTTTCTCCCGAGAAGGAAAAAGCCGAAATTCGCAGCATGGCTGCCGCGGCGAAGACCGCAGGCCTGAAGCATGTCATCTGGTCGACGCTTGAAGACTCGCGCCAGTGGGTGCCGCTGTCGGACAACCGCATGCCGACGTTGATGGGCCAGTATAAAGTTCCGCACTTCGACGCCAAGGGAGAATCTAACAAATTCTTCACCGAGATGGGTGTTCCCACGACATTCCTGTACACGTCGTTCTACTGGGACAACCTGATTGGCTTCGGCATGGGCCCAAAGAAAGGCCCGGACGGCAAGCTCGCTTTCACACTGCCGATGGGCGACAAGAAATTGCCGGGTATGGCTGCCGAGGACGTTGGCCGGTGTGCGTACGGCATCTTCACGAAGGGTTCGGAATATATTGGCAAGAGCGTCGGTATTGCCGGCGAACACCTGGCCGGCAATGAGGTGACCCCGGAAATGTATCGAAGCTTTGGCTTTCCGGGCGCCGATGATCTCGGCAACATGTTCCAATTCAATCGCGACTTCGCGGAGGTTTTTTGCAGTGTGCGCAGCGTGGATCTTTCCCGCACCCTGAGTCCTGCGCTGCAGTCATTCAAGACCTGGCTCGCGGAAAACAAAGCCCGCATCCCGCTGGAGTAATGGAGAAAAGTACATGCCTGCAGGCGAGATTCAACTTCATCGAGTACTCCGCGCAAAACCCGAGAAGATTTTTCGCGCATTTCTGGACCCCGACGCGATGTCAAAATGGATTTCGCCGTTCGGATTCACGTGCAAGGTACACCACATGGACCCGAAGGTTGGCGGTGCCTTCCGGATGTCTTTCAAGAACTTCTCAACAGAACAGAGCCATGCGTTTGGCGGAGAGTATCGCGAACTGGTTCCGGGCAAACTCATCCGGTACACGAACAAATTTGACGATCCGAACCTGCCTGGCGAAATGGTAGTAACCGTTTCGCTGAAACAGGTGTCATGCGGAACCGAGATTTCGATCGTTCAAGCGGGCATACCGGATGTCATCCCGCTGGAAATGTGTTATCTCGGCTGGCAGGAATCACTGGTGCAGCTGGCCAACCTGGTGGAACCGGAAATCCCCGAGTAATAGCTAACGTCACGCAAACCGTTCGACTGAAACTCAGGATTCAAGGAGCGATACGATGAATTGGCAAACCAAGCATCTTGTGTCTGGGTTGATGCTGTGTGTTTTGCTGGCTACCCACGCCTTTGCTTCGGAAACCGACGAATCTGCGATTCGCGAGTTGCAGGCGCGACAGGCAGCCGCCTGGAACGCGCACGACACGACCGCGTACGCAAACCTCTTTGCCCAGGACGGCGACATCGTCAACGTGCTGGGCTGGTGGTGGCAGGGGCGCACGGAGATTCAAGGCAAGCTCGCCGACGGGTTCGCCTGGGTGTTCCGCGACAGTAAACTCACGATCACTGACGTGCATTCACGTTTTCTCGATCGAGCGACGGCCATCGTGCATGTGCGCTGGACGATGGATGGAGCCAAGGCGCCGCCCGGAGCACCGGCGCCGCCGCGCGAGGGGATCCAGCTCCAGGTGCTGCGAAAAGCTAACGGACAATGGCTTATCGCAAGCTTCCAGAACACCAATGGCATTCCCGAGACGCCGTTTCCTAAAGGTCCGGCGTTGAGCCCAAACGCCCGGTAATGCAAATGGTAAGCCGCACTTGGATCCTGTCGCGCTAAAGGCGAGTCCCGGCAACTAGCAGTGCCAACTACGCGGTGGTGGTCAGGTGCCAGAAAATAGCCGCTATCCGTCGCTTCGTTAGGCCTGAGAATCCAGAACCAACGGGTGTCGATCACACGGGCTCCGGACTTGCGCAGCGCCTCATCGAGGAGCCTCTGCAAGCGTCCCGTGGAGCCGGCTCCGCCGAGAACTTCATGTTTCTACCACTCAGTCCAGCTCCAGGTACGTGACGACAGCATGCTCGTCGCCCGTGAGCAGTCGGGTGGCTGTCACGCTCAACTGGCGGGCGGAGAAGTCGCGGCATTCCCGCGGCTCCACCACTTTCACGCCGGCATCCGCCTCGCGAAGGATCGATATGATTTTTTCTTTGGTAAAACGCGACTTCTTCATCAGAGCTCTCCTGTCGGAAAACTCTACTCCCACATGGTCTTGTTCGTCAGGGGGTTACATTCGGATCGTAGCCATTGCCTGCCAGGCGCCAGCAGCGATGCTGCAGGCGCGGATTGCGACGCGGGTGTCCATCGGTTTTGATCCTTGCGAGGCGAGTGTGGCGGTGCTGGTTTGGCAACGGCGGCAGGTCGAACCAGTCGTCCGATGCCAGAATCTGCCGGCCATTGACGCCAACACCGAGCGGACCTCAGTGCCGCATGATATTTTGACGCAACTACAGAGTCATATCGCGGTTTGCGGCATTTGCGGATAGGCGCGCGTACTCCGCGTCGTTAGCCTTGGTTTGCAGGCATTCAGGAGTGCGGGACATGTTCAGTTATATCGTAGTCGCTGATGGAGGCCAGGCCAGGCTGCTGCGAGTCAGTGGCCCGGCGCGGGCCAGACATGTTGTCGAGACGGCGACTGTGGAGCGGCCGTCGCTTCATGCTGTTGCAACTGAGCGCGACGCATTGTCAGACAGCAAATCTCATCGTCCGCCGCGTGGCCATGCGGACCAGGGTGAGCGAACGGCTACCACGCCGCACGATACCAGCAGTGACTGCGATCCTGATGCCGGCGAAGTCATGCGTTTTGCCAGGTTCTTGTCGCGTCGGCTCGATCATTTGCGGCAGGCGGGCGGAGTAACCGACTTCATCCTGCTGGCGGAGCCGCATTTCCTGGGACTGCTGCGAAACCAGCTGTCAGAGCAGACTCGTCACATGGTGAGTCGCGAATTGCCGCGCGATTTCGTTCATGCTGATGCAGAGAAGATCATGGCAGCGGCTTACCCGTGAGTTGACGCTGCGAGTGCCTCATTGGCCTGCTCCAGCGGGTGCTCGTGCGGGGTTCATCTGGCCCGGGGTCCTGATCAGCCGGCACCGTATTCCAGTGGAGCGACTGGTCGAACGTTTGATACGCGAGGTCGATGCCGCATGAAACAATCCCTTATTTTCTGGCCGATGATCGTCATGGCCGGGCTGACCCTGATCGTTGCAATTCGCATGTATATGACGCGCGTCGCGGAGATGCGGGAACGGCGTGTCCGGCCGCAGTTGCTCGCGACCCGGCAGGAAGCGGAAAAGTTACTACACAACACCCAGGCGTCCGATAATTTCCGCAACCTGTTCGAAATCCCGGTGCTTTTCTACGCGATCTGCCCGGTCCTGTTTCTGACCGGCAACGTCACCACGCTGCAGTTGTCGCTCGCCTGGATCTTCGTGCTAACACGAGCGATCCACAGTTTCGTCCATATCACGTACAACAAGGTCATGCACCGATTCAATGCCTTCGTACTCGGCATGGCGGCGGTATTCGCGATGTGGATCACGCTGGCGCTGCAGCTCGCGCGCATCAATTGATGAAAATTTGCGCAGGGACATGAACAGCAGGGAATTTCTGGATTTTGTCCTCGATCAGATGTCGCAGTTGCGTGGGCTGCGCAGCAATCGAATGTTCGGCGGCTTCGGAATCTACCAGCACGAACACTTCTTTGCGTTGATTGCCGATGATCGCTTGTATCTCAAAGCCGACGCTGCAAGCCGCGCCGATTTCCTGGCGCGTAATCTGGCGCCCTTTACCTATCCGCGGCGCGGCGTGACCGCGTCGCTGAATTATTACGAAGCGCCGCCCGAGGTCTTTGACGACACCGACAGCATGAAAATCTGGGCGCAGAAGGCTATCGGCGCCGCGCGTCGCGCGGCAAAAGCGCCGGTCGACCGGCGCAGGAAGAAGACCAGCAAGCGCGCCTGATCAGCTGCGACAGCGTTTGTACCTAGCGCTGCGCGACCGAAATCGCGCTGCCGACGGGAGTCAGCCCGCGCTGGCCGCCGCCCATGATCCGCAGCCGGTCAGTGTTGACGATGTAGAGCACCAGGCCACTGCCGCCGAAATAATCGATGCTTGCCTGGCCGGCACCGCGTCCGGTCGCGGGGTCGAACGAGTAGCTGCCGGTGACCGGCCCGGACAGCAGGCCGCCATTAAGAGTCAGCTGCGGAGCTAACAAAAGAGTCGCGGCGCGATTGCCGTACTGCGTCGAGGACACAAACGTGCCGTTTTGCAACGCCTGGTAAGGGCCGGCTGCCTGGGCTTCCAGCAGGCCAAACTTGGCGACGCCAGTGGTTTCGGCGACATAGCCGTTGGCTACGCCATCGAAATAAATCACGAAGCGGCGCGACGCATCGGTCGACGTCACCACCGCGCGACCATCGGCTTCGACGCTGGCGGTCATGCTGGAGTAGGTGTCGGTACGCGGCGCGTCACCTTTGCGAGCGGTGTCCAGCACGAGATTCACGGTGTTAGCACCGGCCAGCGCCATGCGTCCCAGCGCCGTGATCTGTTCGGCGCCAAGCGGCGCACCCCAGGCGCTCAGGATTCCGGCCTGCGCAAAGGCGGCACTCGTGGTTGCGCCCACGCCGGTTTGACGACTGACAAAACCCGCGAGACGTGGCGCGTTCGCTGCTGCTGACAACGCATAAAAGCGATCGGCACTGACGGGGTAGTAATAAACCGTCAGCGTGCGGCCGGCGAAAGTCAGCGTTGCCGTGCCGCGATTGCCGGCGCTGGGTGCGGCGAAATTGCCGGTGAGCGCCGCTGCCGTTTGCGCGCCCGGGCCGGCGACATCAACGCGGCCAGCGGTGATATTGCCGCTGGCATCAAACGTGGCCCGGCCCACAACCGCGAGCCCGGCGCCGGTGGTGTCGGCGCCGTAGAGACCAAACGCGAATGAGCCGCTGGGTGCGGTGCTGACTGGTGTCGCTACTTTTGTTAGCTCGCCGGAGCCGCGTGCGCTGGTGCTGTCCGACTCATGGAAGAAGGCCGTGGTCAGATTATTGATCGCTGCGTAGGCATAACTGGAGTTTCCTGCCGGGCTTGCGACTTCGTTGGTGCCGTAGTTCTGCGCCGTGGTCTTGCAGGTACCGGTACTCAGGGTCGCCGCCAGCGAAGCGGTGCCGGCATCGGCGAAGTCCTCGGTGCCCGTGATCTTGCCGTCGGTTGCAAAACTGAGGCTGCCGCCGCGCGCGATGAAATCGGCGCCGCGAAAGCCGGCGAACATGAACGCATAGTTGCCCTCCAGCAGGCAGGCGGTCTGTTCGCGCACGCGCAAGGTGAGGTTGGCGCTAACAACCCGGCCGACGCTGTCGGTGGCGGTGATGCTGAAGACGGACGAGCCGAGCGCAGTCGGCGTGCCGGTGATGGTGTTGTTGTTGGCGGTGCTGGTGCCGAGCGCGAGGCCGGTGGGCAGGGTTCCTGAGGCTATCGCCCAGGTAAATGGCGCCGTGCCTCCTGCCACCGCGAACTGTGCGCCGTAGGCGACGTTCTGGTTGAGGGGGAAGACCGTCGGTGTGAGCAGTATTGGCGTACCGTTAACCACGATCAGGCTATTGGCGCCGGCCGTGGCGTCGGCAACAGCGCGGGCGGTGACTGCGATGGTCTCGCTGCCCGGGAAGCTGGCCGGAGCGACATAGGTCACCGAGGTTGTGGTCGCATTGGCTAGTGAACCTGAACCGGTGAGCGACCAGGTGACGCCGGACGCAGCGCCAGGGCCGGTGAGGGCCGCTGTGACCGTGGTGGTTGCGCCCGGGTCCAGCGCGGTGGCGCCCGCAGTCAGGGTGACCACGGTGGGGGTGGTGGTGGTACCACCACCGCTGCCGCTACTGCTGGAATTGGAGCCGCCGCCTCCACAGGCCGCTAAAGCCAAAGTCAGCAACAAGGCGGCGCCGCGCGGCGCCTGACGGGCGAAATCTGCGAAATACAAGCCTGAATCTCCCACGTGACGGCGCTCCGGGGAGGGCATGCGCCGCAGATGACAGGATGG
>JANLTW010000118.1:0-3984 GCA_031363155.1 Gammaproteobacteria bacterium
GCGGATGACCGCAATGCGTCCCGCGACCGCGATGCGGCGGCACGATCCGGTGCTGCATTCGCCGCGCAGCTTGCGGCTGTTGACAGCACGTTGAAGGCCGATGATACGGTGCTGGTCGAAATCGATTTCATCAAGGCCAAACCCTCGCGTCTGGAACAGCCGGTAGCAGGGCTCCCGCCCATTTCAATTCCCGGCGAGCCGGCACCGGTCTATGAATCTGGCGAGCGAAGCGAGTTGCAGGGACTTATTGATCTGGTGCGGTCACGCAATCCGTACGCACTGGACCGCAGTGGCGCTTTGCAATTGCCGGGGTTTGTGCCCATCCCACTCGGCGGTCTGACCGATACGCAGGCGACACGGCGGCTCTCGGCTGAACCGTCGCTGCTGAAACTGAACGTGAAGATTATTGGTTTGCCTGTCACCAAGCAGGGCGCGGCGGGCCTCAAACCTTTTGGATATGACCTTTTCAATCAGGCGCCATCGACGTTCGCGCCGGTCACAGATGTGCCGGTTCCTGCGGATTACATTGTGGGCGCCGGCGACCAACTGACGATTCAGCTCTACGGTAGCCAGAACAAGAACCTGAAGCTGGTTGTTGGGCGCGATGGCAATGTGAGTTTCCCTGAACTCGGCCCAATCGGTGTAGCTGGCCAGACTTTCAATGCCGTGCGTGCCAACCTTGAAGCACGAGTCTTGCGCCAGATGATCGGTGTTCGGGCCAGCGTTACGATGGGCGACACCCGCTCGATCCGGGTCTTTGTGTTAGGCGAGGCGAATCGTCCGGGTTCATATACGGTCAGTGGACTGGGCAGTGTGACTTCGGCGCTGTTCGCGTCGGGCGGCGTCAAGCCGATCGGTTCGCTGCGCGACATTCAGCTGAAACGGCAGGGCGCCGTCGTTCGCCGTATCGACCTGTACGATCTTTTGATTCGCGGCGACACCAGCAACGACGCCAAGCTGTTGCCTGGCGATGTGATATTCATTCCGCCGGTGGGTTCGACCGTGGCTGTCGATGGCGAGGTCAAGCGTCGTGCCATTTATGAAATCAAGGGTGAAACCAGCGTCGCTGAAGTGGTGCAGCTCGCCGGTGGCCTTACGCCCGAGGCGGACAACACCCGCGTGGCCATGGTGCGCGTCAATGAACAGCGCCAGCGCGTGGTGCTGAATGTGCCGCTGGCCGCGGCCGAAGGTCGCAGCGAGCGGCTGCGCAATGGCGACTCGTTGCGCGTGCTGCGTCTGCGTCCCACACTCGATTCCGGGGTGATGCTGGATGGACATGTATTCCGCCCCGGTGCGGTTGCCTGGCGCGAGGGATTGCGGCTCTCGGATGTCATCGCTTCTGTCGACGAGCTGAAACCGAACGCCGATCTCGGTTATGTCCTGATCCGTCGCGAACTGCCGCCCGACCGGCGCATCACGGTGCTTTCCGCCGATTTGTCAGCGGCGCTGCGGTCGCCGGGTTCGCGCGCGGATCCGGAACTTGCGCGTCGCGATCGCGTCATTGTGTTCGACAGCGAGGCCGGGCGCCGGCAGTCGCTTGATCCACTCCTGGCCGAACTCCGTCGCCAGGCGGATCTCGATCGACCCAGTGCGATCGTGCGAGTGGATGGGCGCATCAAAGCGGCGGGCGAGTATCCGCTTGAGCCGGGCATGCGGGTCGGCGACCTGTTGCGCGCAGGTGGCGGCCTTCAGGATGCAGCATTTGGCGGGCGTGCCGAGCTCGCGCGATTCACAACCAGCGGCGATGCTCGCAAGACTGAGTTGCTAGACATTGATCTTGCAGCCGTGCAAACGGGCGATCCCGTTGCTAACATCGTGCTGCAGCCGTTCGATTTGTTGAACATCAAGGAAGTGCCGGAGTGGGCTGCGCGAGAGCAGATCACCCTGACGGGCGAGGTGCGTTTTCCCGGGACCTACCCCATCAGGCGTGGCGAAACGCTGCGTTCCGTGCTGGATCGCGCAGGCGGACTCACAAATCTGGCATTCCCGAGCGGCGCGGTTTTCACCCGCAGGGAACTCCAGGAACGCGAGCAGCTGCAGGTAGACCGGCTCGCTGAGCGTCTGCAAACGGATCTCGCCGCGTCAGCTTTACAGGGGGCACAGGCCAATCAAAACCAGGCGGGGCAAGCGCTTGCGGTCGGCCAGTCCCTGCTGGCTCAGCTCAAAACGACGAGGGCTGTCGGCCGGTTGGTGATCGATTTGAATCGCGTGACAGCGGCGCCGGTGGGTTCGTTAACCGATGTGTCCTTGCGCGATGGCGACCGCCTGGTCGTTCCCAAGGTGCGCCAGGAAGTGACAGTAATAGGCGAGGTGCAGAATTCGACGTCGCATTTCTATCGGGCCGGGCTGTCGCGCGACGACTACATAGCGCTCTCCGGTGGAACGACACGCAAGGCGGACAAGCGGCGGATTTACGTGGTGCGCGCTGATGGAAGCGTGATTGCCAATGGCAGTAGAGGTTGGTTTGCTCGCGGGTCGCAAGTTGCGGTAAATCCAGGCGACACTGTTGTTGTGCCATTGGATACGGAACGATTGCCGGCGTTGCCGTTGTGGCAGGCGGTGACGCAGATTATTTACAATATCGCCATCGCGGCTGCGGCTGTAAAGGCGTTCTAGTGGCGCCGGTGCCAACGTCGCGCCGCCATCGCCCCATGCCAAATCCAGATGAAACCCCACAAGTTTACGAGCTGAGGCTTGCGACACTCATCGCCGCGATGGGGCGACGGCGCTGGGTCGTTCTTTGCACCTGCCGGCACAGCTCAGAACCAATGGAACCGCCGGCGCCGGTCACTATCACCCGCTTGCCGCGAATGCTGGTGCCCAGCAGCCGCGATTCCGGGCTCACCTGGTCACGGCCCAGCAGGTCCTCGATCGAGAAATCCCGCAGGTCGGCCAGCGTCGCCTTGCCCGAGACGATGTCGTGCAGGTCCGGCACGGTCTGCACATGCACGCCCAGGTCCACCATCTCCCGGATGATCTCGTCGCGGCGCTTGCGCGACGCGCCGGGAATGGCCAGCAGCACGTCGGTCACGCCGTAATCCTTGATGAGGGCGCGCAGGGCCGTCGGCGGCACAACGCGGATGCTGCCCACGGTGGCGCCCTGCAAGGTGGCCTTCTCGTCCACATAGGCGACCGGATACATGCGCCCGCCGGCGTTCAGGGCAATGGCCAGCTGCGCACCCGCGTCGCCGGCGCCATAGGTCACCACCGGCTGTAGCGACGAGCCACGCACCAGCAAGGCCCAATGCACCAGGATGCGCGTGGCAGAGGCCCACACCAGCACGTTCAGGCCAAGACAATGGCAACCGTGTCCGAAACAGCGCTATAGCCCCCAGCGTGCGCGCGGCAACCCAGACGAGCACGACCGAACAGGCCGCGCCCACCAGCAGCGACATCAGGCTGCGAAAATCGATGACACGCGTGATGGCGCGATAAAGGCCCAACAGGTGAAAGATCGCCACCGTGCAGATCGCCGCCACCGCATAGAGCAGGGCCGACCGCTGCAAGCCCAGGACCAGCGAATCGTGCTTGGGGGCAATGGCCACCCAGAGACACAGGGGGATGAGCAGGAAATCCGCAATCTGAAGCAGGCGCCGCTTCGTGGCGCGTGGCAGGCCGATGACTCTAACTCGCAACCGGCCCAAGCCGGATCGCTTCTTTCCATGAGGCATGAAATTACCGCAATTCTATCTGTCGTATGCAGTGCAACAAGTCGGGGGCTAGAATACACAACGCTTAACGAAGGGCAGTAGCTTAAGCAGGCAACTGTTACCTTTCGGCATTTGGCTACAGTTTCTTGAATGGAATGCCGGTCAGTGGGTCACACCGTCGCCACGGATCACATTGACCAGGGTCAGCCATAGAATTCGCAGGTCGAATAGAAAGGACCGGCGTTGCAGATACTCGGCATCCAGTTCGACTTTCTGCGGAATAGGAAGCTCGTCGCGGCCGTTGACCTGTGCCCAGCCTGTCAAGCCCGGAGTA
>JANLTW010000144.1:0-3662 GCA_031363155.1 Gammaproteobacteria bacterium
CGCAGCGCCGCAGCGCGAGGGCCGAGGCCTTGGCTCATCCGGCCTGCTGCAAGCCGGCAACTGGCTGGCGGATGAGATGCGCGCCGCGGGCCTGACGCCCGCGGGCGAGGCTGGCGGCTGGTTCCAGGAATTTCCGGTGGAGTCGGTGCCGGCGGCCAGCGGCTCAACGGCCTCGGCGCCGGTCAGGCCCGGCACCACCTCGCGCAATGTCATCGGCATGCTGCGCGGCTCGAATCCGGCCTTCGAGGGTCAGTGGCTGGTGGTCAGCGCCCACTACGATCACCTGGGCCGCGACGGACCCGGCGTGCGCGTCAGCGAACTCGGGCAGATCCATCCGGGCGCGGACGACAATGCCAGCGGCGCCGCCGTGATGCTGGAGCTGGCGCGCGTTATGGCGGCGGCCGGTGCGCCGCAGCGCACGATTGTCTTTATCGGCTTTTCCGCTGAAGAAGCGCGCCTGCAGGGCTCGCGCTGGTTTGTGCAGCATCCGTTGCCGCTACCGCTGGGCGGTCTGCGTGCGGTTGTCAACCTTGACACCGTCGGGCATCTGGGCAGTAATCCGCTCAGCGTGTTAGCTACCGGTACCGCGCGCGAGTGGGCGCCGATCGTGCAGGGCGTTGGTTTCGAGACCGGTGTCAGCCTGCGCAGCATCGCCGGCAATGGCGAGTCCTCGGACCAGCAGAGTTTCATCGCCCGCGGCATTCCCGGCGTGCAGCTGTTCAGCGGCGCCAACCTCGACTACCACCGGCCCACCGATAGCGCCGACAAGGTCGACAGCGCAGGGCTGGTGAAAGTCGCGATGGTGACGCGCGCAATCGTCAGCTATCTCGCCGAGCGTCCGACGCCCCTGACAGTAACGATTGCCACCCCAGGCGCAGCTGCAGGAAATCCGACCGCGGGTGCCTCGCCCGGCGAAGGTGGAGCACGCCGCGTGGCTTTCGGCCTGGTACCGGACTATGCCTACACGGGAGCAGGGGTACGCGCCGAGTCGGTGACGCCCGGGTCACCCGCGGCGCTGGCGGGAATGCAGACCGGCGCCGTGTTGTTAGCGTTGAACGGCAAGCAGATCGCGAATCTCACGCAGTTTTCGGATGCGTTGAAATCCTTCAGGCCCGGCGACACCGTGCAGGCAACCTTTCGGCAAAGCGAGCGGGAGCAGCAGGCGGCGGTGCATGTGGTCGAGCGCTGAGCCATTCATGGCTGGCACGCTGGTTCTGTTCGTGCACGGCCTGTGGATGCCGGGGCCGGAATCCGCGCTGCTTCGGCGCCGCGTCGCGCAGCAGCTGGGCGCGACCGCCGAACTGTTCGCCTGGCGCACCACCAGTGAGTCCCCGGGAGTGGTCGCCGGCCGGCTGCATGAGCGGATTCGCGAGCGCGCGCCACGGGCACTGCATCTGGTCGGCCACAGCCTGGGCGGTCTCGCGGTACTGCAACTGTTCGCGCATCATCCGCAGCAGCCGCCCGGCCGGGTGGTGTTGTTAGGTTCGCCGACTGCCGGCAGTCGCAGCGCCGAGCAATTCACCGCGCGATTTCCGCCGGGGCGGCGCCTGGTCGGGCCGTTCCTGCGCTCGGAGGTGCTCGGCCGGCAAGGCGGCGCAGTGCGCGAGTGGACACACGCCGACCGGGCGCTCGGTGTGATAGCCGGGACCCGCTCCATGGGTCTCGGGCGGTTTTTCGCGCAGTTCGACCAACCTAACGATGGCACCGTCGCACTGCGCGAGACCGCGATCGCCGGCGCCGCTGACCGCCTGACGCTGCCGGTCAGCCATTTCGGCATGCTGGTGTCGCGCGAGGTCGCGAGCCAGACCGTGTTCTTCCTGCGCAATGGCCGGTTCAAACTGACCGCGACACGCTGACGCACGGGCAATGTGTCTGGGGTTTGAAAATCAGGACCGTTGCAGCTCAGGTGTCGGCGCGCTTGCAAGATCGCGGTTCGCAGACTCACGCGCGATCTTGCGCGTTCGCTCGCGCGCACGGGCGCAAACGTTCGTCACGGATCTTTTCCCAAGGTGAACTGAATTTACCAAGTTTGCGCTACCGCGCGCGCGAGCCGCCGACAATTCGCTGCCCCGGTCCTGATTTTCAAACCCCAGACACGTTGCGATCGTTCGTCAGCTGTCGGCGAGCTTGCGCAGCCGATAGAGCGCATCCAGCGCCTGGCGCGGCGTCAGCGCGTCCGGATCCAGTTCCTGCACTTCCAGTTTAAGTTTGTTAGCTGCCTCATCGATGAGTCGCTCGCTCGCGTGGGGTTCGGTGGCGAACAACGGCAGCTCGGTTTGCCGGCCGTTGCCCGCCGCGGGCGCGCGGCCCGACTCCAGCAGGTTCAGATAGCCGCGCGCCCTGGCAATGACGTCGCGCGGCACGCCGGCGAGCTGCGCGACCGCAAGTCCGTAGCTGCGGTTCGCAGGACCCGGGCGCACCGCATGCAGGAATACGATGCCATCCTTGTGTTCCGCCGCGTCGAGGTGCACGTTGGCGACGCTGTCCATCTCCTGGCTCATGGCCGTCAGTTCAAAGTAGTGGGTCGCGAACAGCGTGAAGGAGCGCAGGCTGACAGCAATATGCCGCGCAGTGGCCCAGGCCAGCGCCAGGCCATCGAAAGTGCTGGTGCCGCGGCCGATTTCATCCATCAGCACCAGGCTGCGGGCGGTTGCGTTGTTGAGGATGTTAGCCGCTTCGGTCATCTCGACCATGAAGGTCGAGCGTCCGCCGGCCAGGTCATCCGCCGCGCCGATGCGCGTGAACACACGGTCCAGCGGCCCGATCTCGGCGCGTTCCGCCGGCACAAAGCTGCCGATATGCGCCAGGATCGCGATCAGCGCGGTCTGGCGCATGTAGGTGGACTTGCCGCCCATGTTAGGTCCGGTGATGATCAGCATGCGCCGGCGCGCATCCAGCTCCAGGTCATTCGGCACGAAGGGTTCGCGGCTGAATTTCTCGACTATTGGATGTCGCCCGGCGGTGATCCTCAGCACCGGCTCCGCGACCAGCGTGGGCTCGCTCCAGGAGAGCGCCGCGGCGCGCTCGGCCAGCGCCGCAAACGCGTCGATGTCGGCAATTGCGGCGGCGCTGTCCTGCAGCGCCGGCAGCTGGTCGATCAACAGACCTAACAAAGTTTCGTAAAGCTCTTTTTCGCGCGCCAGCGACTTGTCGCGCGCGCCCAGCACCTGGTCCTCGAAACTCTTGAGTTCGGGCGTGATGAAGCGCTCGGCGCTCTTGACCGTCTGGCGCCGGTGGTAATCCGCGGGCACGCGCTCCGCCTGGCTGCGATGTACCTCGATAAAAAATCCCTGCACGCGATTGAAGCCGAGCTTGAGCGAGGGAATGCCAGTGCGTTTGCGTTCGCGCGCTTCCAATTCCAGCAAAAACGCATCCGTGTCGGCGCTAAGGCGGCGCAGCTCGTCCAGGTCCGCATCGTAGCGCTGCGCAATCACGCCGCCGTCGCGGACAAAGTTCGCCGGCTCGGCGGCGATCGCGCGCTGCAGCAGCGAGAGTTCAACGGCATGCTCGTGGATCCGGCTGGCCAGTTGCTGCACCACCGGCGAATCGACGGCCGCCAGCGCCGTGCGCAATTCCGGGATTGCCGCCAGCGACTGGCGCAGCCCGACGAGATCCCGCGGCCGCGCCGAGCGCAGCGCCACGCGCGCCAGCACCCGCTCCAT
>JANLTW010000023.1:0-13856 GCA_031363155.1 Gammaproteobacteria bacterium
CGTCATTACACATCGCAATGTGATCACCGGCACCGGCGACGACGGCAAGTCGTGGACGCAGTATCGACGCAGCGTGCACGTGCTCGAGAAGCGCAAGGGCGCCTGGCAGGTTGTTAGCAATTCCGGCCATCGGCTGGGGGATATGGGTCAGCTTTTCTATATGGAGCAGGACTGGAACGATGCCGACGTGAACAACGATGTCGCCTGGTATGAACGCAACCTGGCCCATGACTACAGCAGCGTGTCGAGCCGCACGGGCGCGATCAGCGACAAGGCCGAGGATGTCGCGGACATGCGCTCGCCCAAGCGGAAATTGACATCGGCCGTGTTGTCGGACGTCGACGTTCGTGTATCTGGGGACACGGCCGTGGTCACCGGGGTGAATCATGTCACCGGCTCCGACGACAAGAATCAGGCGTTTGACCGGTGGGTGCGCTTCACCGATACCTTTGTCAGGCGCGATGGTCGCTGGCAGGTCTGGGCGACCCAGGGCACGCCGGTTGCGGACAAGGGCAAGAAGTAGCCACTCAGCGGGATAGCGGCTGCGGATCGCTGGCGTCCGGCGGTCGTAGCCGCTAGCCTCGGTCGAATGATCACCGGGGCATGCAGCAGGCAGGCGCAATGGTGCTGCGCGGCAGCACTGTTGCTTGCGCCCGTGTTGTCCGCCGCCGTCGATACCGGCCCGCCGGTGCGGTTCTACGCCAACCTCACGCCAGACGAGCAAAGTTCGACAACCTTGAGTTCCGGCGTCGGCCGCGCGGATTTCACGCTGCAACGCGCCGACTTGCGCTTGTCCTGGCGGGTGACTTTCAGCCGCCTTACCTCGGCGGCTATTGGTGCCGCGCTGCACGGGCCGCAGCGGCCCGGCACGAATGCGGGGGTGCAGGTCGACCTGGGCGGCAAGCGGCCCGCAGCCGCCCTGCAGGGTTCCGCCGTACTAACAGATGCGCAGCTGCAATATTTGTTAGCAGGCCGGATGTATGTGAATATCCGCACCCAGAAGTACCCGGCGGGCGAGCTGCGCGGGCAGATCCAGCGGCTGCCGCCGGCCGCGGCGGGCAAGACAGGATGAACGCCATGCTGACCAAGAGACGCCGATGCATGAGCGCGGGACTCGCGCTGTTGCTGGCCAGTGCGGCGGCGGCTGCGCCATCGACGGGCGGCCCGCAGACGCTCGCCTATGTGATCGCGAACTTCAACAATGCGGTCTACGAAACCGCATTCATGGATGAGTGTCCGGAAGGACCCGCGATCGGCAACGACGAGCTGTGGTGGCGCGGCCTGTCGCGCGCCGACAAGGACCGGCTGACCGACAACGGCCTGGTGCAGCCCGTAGATCGGCGCTTCCTGTCTGTGCTGCGCGGACCCAAGGGCGAGGATGTTTGTTGGAATCCGACCGTTGTCAAGGAGCCGCCGCTGCGCACCGTGCAGGGCAGGGTGTCGTATGGATTCAATCTGGATGGCTCGAACGATGAGCGGGCCACGCCCAAGTCCTGTCCGCACCAGAATTTTGTCAGCGAGCGTGGCGCGCCGGGCGTCGACAACCAGATGTATCGTTTGTTAGGTTGCCACTACGGCTGGCGGCACAATGGCGTGCTCGATACCTTTGGCAATGAAGAGCGCCGCAACAGCGGCCGCGGCGTGATCCTGATGGAGATCACAGGTGTTACGGATCCGCGCAATTCGCCGGCTGTGCGCGTCGCGTTTTATCGTGCCGCGGACCCGTTTTCGATCGACGCCGCGGGGCGCATCCTGCCCTATGCAAGCTATCGCGTTGACAGCAACGCCGGCAAGCCACGTTACGGCGCGGTGGCGCGCGGCCGCATTGTCAACAGCGTGCTGACTACCGAGCCGATCGACGCCAAGCTGCCTTTTTATGCTAACAGCGCCTTTGCGGAAATCCAGTTGCGCGACATGCACCTTTCCATGGATCTCACGCCAGGTGCCGCGGGCATGGTGCAGGGGCTGGTGGGTGGGTATTACGATTTTGACAAGTGGTGGGAATACATGCTCAAGATCGAGTTCCTCATTGCCACCGGCGACTGGAGCTGTCCCTCGCTGTATACGGCCGCCCGGGAGCTGGCGGACGGCTATCCCGACCCGAAGACCGGCGACTGCACCGCGATTTCCTCGGCTTTCAAGATCGACGCCTTGCCGGCATTTGCGATCCACACGACCCCCGTGGCGGCGCGGCAATGAGGCCGGTTCGCTCCCGGCTCGGTGTGGCCTGCGTGCTGTTGTTAGGCGTGGCCCTGTTGACGGCCTGCAGCCGCAGCGAGCCGCCGACCAAGGGTGGGCCGGTTACGGTGCGCCGGCTGACCGAAGCGCAGTATCGCAACGCGATCGCCGATATCTTTGGCCAGCAGATCGTCGTTGCCGGACGCTTCGATCCCATCGTGCGCACCGAAGGACTGCTGGCGATTGGCGCAGGCCGCGCGTCGATCACGCCCTCTGGCGTCGAGCGTTTTGCGGCGCTGGCGCGCTCGATTGCGCAGCAGGTGGTGGCGACTGGCAATCGCGAACTATTGATTCCCTGCCAGCCCACGGCGCCGGGCGCCGCGGATGACGCCTGCGCCACGAAATTCCTGCAGCAGGCCGGGCGGCTGCTGTATCGCCGCGCGATGACCGTCGACGATCTGGCGATGCCTGTCAAAATTGCGCATACGGCCGCAGTTGCCCGCCAGGATTTTTATGCCGGGCTCGCGTATGGCCTGCAGGGCATGCTCACATCGCCCGAATTCCTGTTCATCACCGAGAATGCCGAAGCCGATCCGGCTAACAAGGGCCTGCGGCGGCTGGATGGGTTTTCACGTGCCAGTCGCCTGAGCTTCATGCTCTGGAACACCACGCCCGATGCCACGATGTTAGATGCGGCCGAGCGTGGCGAACTGGCCGATGCGGATGGTGTCGAGGAGCAGGTCGACCGTTTGGTGTCGTCGCCGCGCTTCACGCAGGGCGTCCGCGCGTTTTTCACCGACATGCTGAGCCTGGACGATTTTTCGACGCTGGAAAAAGACTCGCTGATCTACCCGGCCTTCAGTCTGGCGGCGGCAGAGGATTCCCGCGAACAGCTGCTGCGGACCCTGCTCGATGAGCTGCTGATCCGTGACAGCGACTACCGCGATATTTTCACCACCCGCCGCACTTTCATGACCGTGCCGTTAGGCATGGTGTATCGCGTGCCGGCCACCCGACCCGGCGGCTGGGCGCCGTTTGAGTTCGACGCGGGCGACCCGCGGGCCGGCATCCAGACCCAACTGAGTTTTGTTGCATTGCACTCGCACCCTGGCAAGAGTTCACCGACCCTGCGCGGCAAGGCGATTCGCGAATTGCTGCTGTGCCAGAAAGTCCCGGATCCGCCGGGCAACGTCAATTTCGACCGCTTCAACGACCCCAAGTCCCCTAACAAGACGGCGCGCCTGCGCCTTGCGGCCCATGCGACCGACCCGGCCTGTGCCGGCTGTCACAAACTGATGGATCCGATCGGTCTCGCGCTCGAAAATTTCGACGGCGCAGGGCAGATTCGCCTGACGGAGAATGGCGAGCGGATCGACGCCAGTGGTGACCTGAACGGATTCAAGTTTGCGGATGCCCGCGGTCTGGGGCAGGCTATGCGCGAGGACCCGGCTGCGACCTCGTGCCTGGTGCGCCGCGCCTACAGTTACGCGGCGGGACGGCCGATTGAGAAAGGTGAACGGGAGTGGATGGCGGATCTGGAGCAGAGTTTCGCCGACGACGATTACCGGCTGCGGCCCTTGCTGCGCCGCATTGCACTGAGCAAGGCACTGCAGGCCATTGCGAAACCGAAGCCCGAGCTGAGCGCAGGAGGTGCGACATGAGTTTTCTGATCAAGAAACCAGTGACCCGGCGCTCAGTGCTGCGCGGCGCAATAGGCGGCACGACTCTGGGTGTCGCGTTGCCGTTTCTCGATTGTTTTCTGTCTGACAGCGGCCAGGCGCTGGCGTCCGGTGCGCAGCTGCCGGTGCGCTTCGGCACCTGGTTCTGGTCAATGGGTCACACGCCGAATCATGCGATCCATCCGGATGCGACCAAGCTGGCCTTTCTCGAGGAGTGCGCGTCGCTGACACCGTACACCCAGCACATCAACTATTTCGGCCAGTTCAACTCACCGCTCGATGGCCGTCCAAACCATGTGCACCATACCGGCTGGGTCAGTTGCCGCACTGGCACCGCGCCGATCGCGCCCGGCGATATTCCGGCGCCGACGATCGACGTGCTGGTGTCCGATGCGATTGGTGGCAGTACGCGCTTCAAGTCCATCGACATGACCTGTACCGGCAATCCGCGCGACTCGTTCACGGCGCGCACCACTAACAGCCGCAATGCCGGCGAAGTGTCGCCGCTGGCGCTGTACGCGCGCCTGTTCGGCGCCAGCGTCGATGCTAACAGCGCGGCCGCGAAGGCGGATCCGGACCTGATGCTGCAGCAAAGTGTGCTGAGCGGCATCGGTGCAGAGCGCCAGCGATTTGTACGCCGCCTCGGCGCGGCCGACCGTGCCCGGCTCGACGAATACTTCACCTCGATCCGCCAGCTGGAAAACCAGCTCGCCGTGCAGCAGCGGGGCACGCCGGCGGGTGCCGCCTGCGTCCGACCCGTCGCGCCAAAAGACGGTCCCGTGGGCCTTGAGATCCCGGTCGCGCAGGCCAATCACGACGCCATGAGTCAATTGGTAGTGATGGCGCTCGCCTGCAACCAGACGCGCGTGTTCAACATGGCGTTCAACAACGCACTGTCCAGCCTGCGCCGCCCCGGCACGGCCTACACCCATCACACGCTGACGCATGAGGAGGCGGTCGACCAGAACCTCGGTTATCAACCGGAGGCGTTCTGGTTCAACTGCCGTGTCATGGAAGCGCTCGCGGGCTTCATCGACAAGTTCACCAGGGTCAAGGAAGGTCCGGGCACTTTGTTAGACAGCACGCTGATCTTCGCGCACGCAGAAACCAGCTATGCGAAGCTGCATGCGGTCGACAACATTCCGGTCATGATGATCGGCAAAGCCGGCGGCCGCCTCAAGACCGGCCACCATATCGTCGGTCACGGCGACCCGATCTCGCGTATCGGTCTGACTGCGATGCAGGTCATGGGCCTGCCTGTTGAAAAATGGGGCACGGGCAGCCAGCAGACCTCCAAGACCATCACTGAAATTCTCGTGTGACCGGTTTGCTGCGCGTTATCGCCTGCGTCCTGCTTTCGGGCGCCCATGGCGCGCTGGCCGGCGGCCTGCCCGCAGACGTGCGCATGCGCGAGTCCGGAGCGGGACAGTTCCTGACCGACGCGCGCGGCATGTCGCTGTACTTTTATGCGCAGGACACCCAACCGGGAAAGTCCGCCTGTGTCGCCGAATGCGCAAAGAACTGGCCGCCGTTGCGCGCCGCGACTCCTGTCAGCAGCGGCGGCGACTGGTCGCTGATCGAGCGCGCCGATGGCGGACCGCAATGGGCCTGGCGCGGCCGGCCGCTCTACACCTATGCCAGGGATTCATACGCCGCTGGCATGTTAGGAGACGGCGTCGGCAACAACGCCTGGCGCGCAGCGCTGAACCGAATCGTGATGCCGCCGGGAATTACCCTGCGTTCGATGTACCTCGGACGGATCCTCGCCGATGCGCGCGGCCACACCCTGTACTGGCGACGCGACCAGGACGCCGACTGTGACGCGGACTGTCCGGACAGCTGGATCCCTTTGCAGGCGCCGTGGCTCGCGCAGCCGCAGGGCGACTGGACTTTGTTAGCTCGCAAGGACGGCCAGAGGCAGTGGGCGTTTCGCGGCCGCCGCCTCTACCTGAATGCAGACGACCTCAAGCCCGGCGACACCGCCGGTCGGGCGGCAGCTGGCGAGTGGCAGGCAGCGGTATTACACGCGGCGGCGCCGCTTCCGGCCTGGGTGACGCTGCAGAATTCCGACATGGGCGAAGTTTTTGCTGATGCCCGCGGTCACACGCTCTATGTGTTTGCCGGCCAGCTGGAAAAAACCAGGCAGCTGATGTGCAATGAGGACTGTATCAGGCGTTACTGGCAGACGATTGCCGCCGCGCCTAACAGGCAGCCGGCGGGCGACTGGACTGCCGTTGCGCCTCCTTTGGGCGGGGCCGGGCTGGTCTGGGCCTATAAAGGCAACGTGCTTTACAGCCACGCTCGCGACCTGGAGCCGGGCGCCATCGGTGGCGACAAATGGGCCGCGGGTGTTGGCGGCGCGGGGGGCGGTTGGGTGCCGCTGCTGCGGCGCCGCGATTTCGACGACTAGGCCTCGCTAGCGTTTGCGTTGCCGGCGCAGCTGGCCGCGCAGTTCGCCATCCTGGTAGCGCGTCGTGTGAATGTTCGCGTACACGCGTCCGGTGATCAGGTATTGGAACACGCCGTCGGAGAGTACCTCGGAGCCCTGAATCGGGCTTGCCAGCCCGCGCACGCCGAGATTGATCACCTGCCCGGCGTTAGCGCCGACGTTTTCCGGGCCGTACAGCCCCGCTGCGATGGGTTTTGACGTCAGCCCGCGATATGTCACTTTCCAGGTGAGCTTCAGCGTGGCGCGCTCGAGGCGCACCTCGGCATAGCCGGTGGCCGGGCTCTCGGTCGGCGTGCTTTGGTCGTCCGCGGTCAGGTTAGCGGCGAAAATGATGTCATCTTCGGCCGTTTCGGCGCGGGCTATTGTTAGAACTGCCAGCGCACTCAGGGCCAGCGCAGCGCGGCGCAGATGCAGGTTCGTTAGCACGGGACTCCCGGGTTGCGGCGGTCAGGACGGGCGTTATCATGAACCGCCCTGCGGGTGAGCGCACGCGGCGCTCATCGGTCATTGCATGCGATGACCACTGCTTGAACCCTCGCGAGACGCTCATGGCGTGACCCGTCAGGCAGTCGCACAATGGCGCTTTCCAGAGGGACTCGGATGATCACCGGTTCAACCCGTTACAGATTCAGCAGTAGCCGCTCGGTGACCCGGATCGCAGCGTTGGCCTTGATGGCAGGTGTTTGTCTGGCCGCGGTTCCAGGCAGCGCCCCAAAATCACGGACGCTGGGATTCGTCATCACCATTCGCAACATCGCGATGAATGAGTCGCGCTTTGTCGATGAATGCCCGGAAGGTTTCAACGTTGGCTACGACGAGATCTGGTGGCGCGGACTTTCCAAGGTTGATCGCGCGCGGCTCACCAGCAACGGCTTGAAGGTCAGGCTGGACCGCTATTTCAACGCCATTCGCCGCGGACCTAATGGCGAAGACGTGTGCATGAACCCCACGGTGGTCAAGGATCCGCCGCTGCTGCTGGCCGAGAGCAAGGAATCCTACGGCATGAACCTGGACGGCACCGCGAATGGCGAGCCCACGCCCAAGTCCTGCAAGCACCAGAAGTTCGTCGGCGTTGATGGCACAGCGGGTGTCGATAACCAGCTCTATCGACTGCTGGCCTGCGTCTATGGTTTTCGTTCCTATGGCCAGTACGAAGCCAACGAAAACGAGAACCGCAAGTCCAACGGCAACGGCATGACCCTGATCGAAATCACCGATGTCGACGACACCCGCAATGACGCCGACGTCAAGGTGACATTCTATCGCTCCATCGACCAGTACACGCTCGATGCCGGCGGCAAGTTTGTGCCCTTTGCGAGTTACCGCATTGATGCGCCTAACGGCCAGCCGCGCTATCGCAGCTCGCTCAAGGGGCGCATCAAAAATGGCGTGCTGACGACCGCGGCTGGCGATGTGAATCTGCCGTTCTATGGCAACTACACTTACATGAACCAGTTGTTGCGCGACATGCGACTGCGACTGGAAATCGCGCCGGATCTGGCCACCGCAAAGGGCATGCAGGCCGGGTACTACGACCTCGACCAGCTGATGTTCTACATCGGCGGCCTGGGACCCATTTCCTCCACGGCAATCTCGGATTGTCCAGCGATCCATGTCGCCGCACATGAAATCGCCGATGGCTACCCGGATCCGAAAACCGGCGCTTGCACGTCGATATCATCGGCATTCAATTTCAGCGCGGTGGCGGCGTTCGTGGTCCATCCCGATGCGAGCCAGACCGCGAGCAATGGCCAGGGCCGCCTTGATCGTATCGTCGCCTTTATCAGGGGACTGTTATGAAGCGCGGTTTGTTAGCCTGGATACCGGGCACGGTGCTATTGGCGCTGCTGGCCGGCTGCGGCAGGTCGCAGCCACAGGTGGCAGGCGGTGAGCCCGCGTTGCGGCTGCTGTCGGAGCCGCAATACCGCGCCGTGGTTGCTGATTTGTTTGGCGAACATATTTCCGTCGGCGGCACGTTCGATCCGCTGGTGCGCACCAATGGTCTGCTGACGGTGGGCGCGGCCGCCGCGCACATCACGCCAGCCGGTATCGAGCAGTACGACCGTATGGCGCGCTCCATTGCCGCACAGGTGTTGAGCGCCGAGAACCGCGACATCTATGTGCCGTGCCAGCCGAAGTTGGCAGCGACGGCTGACGATGCCTGCGCGCAGCAGTTCTTTACGTCCGTCGGCCGCATGTTGTACCGGCGCAAGCTCGACGCGGATGAGGTGCGGCGGCCGCTCGAGCTGGCGGCAGCCGCAGCCAATCAGTTTGGCGATTTCTACGCGGGCCTGGAGACAGGTCTTGGCTCGATGTTGGTGTCGCCGACATTCCTGTTCATCGCCGATCGCGCGGAACCGGACCCCGAAAACAACGGCAGGTTGCGCCTCGATGGCTATTCGCGTGCGTCGCGACTGAGTTTTTTTCTCTGGGGTTCGGCGCCGGACGACTTGCTGCTGACCGCGGCCGAGAATGGCGAGCTGTTCAAAGCCGGCGGCATCAAGCGCCAGGTCGACCGGATGTTAGCTTCGCCGCAGCTGGTGGCGGGCCTGCGGTCATTCTTCAACGACATGCTTGCGTTTGAGGATATGGACCGGCTCGAGAAGGACTCGATCATCTATCCGGTGTTCAGCTCCGCGGTTGCACAGGATGCGCGCGAACAGACGCTGCGCACGCTGACCCATCTGCTGATCGACGAGCACGGCGACTACCGCGATCTCTTTACGACGCGCAAGACCTTCATGAGTGGTCCGTTAGGTCGCATTTACCGTGTTTCGGTCGAGCGCCCCGATGGCGGCTGGATGCCGTATGAATTTCCTGAAGGCGATCCGCGCGCGGGCCTGATCACCCAGGTGAGTTTTGCCGCGCTGTACGCGCACCCCGGCCGCAGTTCGCCGACTCTGCGCGGCCGCGCGCTGCGCGAACTCCTGCTGTGCCAGAAAATCCCCGATCCGCCGGGCGACGTCGATTTCTCGCTGTTCAATGATCCTAATGCACCCAGCAGGACCGCCCGGCAACGGCTCTCGGTGCATGCGACGCAAAAATCCTGCGCCGGCTGCCACAAACTCACCGATCCGATCGGACTCGCCCTCGAACGTATCGATGGGGCGGGGCAGTTGCGAACGACGGAGCGCGATATGACGATCGACAGCAGTGGCGATCTCGACGGCGTGAAATTTACCGATGCCGCGGGCCTGGGCCTGGCGATGCGCAACAACCCGGCAGCGCCCGGCTGCGTGGTCAACCGGCTGTATTCCTATGCGGTCGCGCGCGTGCCCGCGCGTGGCGACAGGCCTTTCCTGGTGCATCTGGCGGAAAATTTCGCGGCTGCTGATTATCGTGTGCCGACTCTGTTGCGTGACATTGCAACCAGCGATGCCATTTTTGCGGTTGCGCCACCCAGGCTGCGAACGGCGGCCGCCGGCGCACCAGAGGAGATGAAGCGATGACATTCCTGATTCCCCGCCCGATCAATCGCCGCTCAGTGCTGCGCGGCATGTTAGGTAGCTCCACCGTCGGCGTGGCGCTGCCATTCCTGGATTGTTTCCTGAACGAAAACGGTACCGCCATGGCCGCCACCGGCGCACCGATTCCAGTGCGATTCGGCACCTGGTACTGGGGTCTGGGCCATACGCCGGGCCATGCGATCAAACCCAAGGCGCAGACCAGCGCCGGCATCGATTTTCTGCAGGAATGCGCACCGCTGCAGCCGCTGGTGCCATACCTCAATCATTATTCCGGCTTCAACATGCCGCTCGACGGCCGCTCGAATTACACCCATTTCACCGGCTGGGTGGCGTCACGCACCGGTTCCGCGCCGTCGAGCAATTCCGAAATTCCGGCGCCCACGCTCGACCTCCTGATCGGCGATGCGATCTCCGGCAATACGCGTTTCCGCACGCTGGATGTCACCTCGGTTGGTATTGCGCGCGAAAACTACAGTGCCCGCAGCACCAATAACCGCGCCGCTGCCGAGGCGTCGCCGGAACGGCTCTACGCGCGGGTATTCGGCGCCGAGTTCGCCGACCCTAACAAAGCGGATTTCAAGGTCGATCCCAAGCTGATGGTAAGGCGCAGTGTGTTGTCGGCGGTTGGCGAGCAGCGCCAGGCCCTGAACAAGACACTGGGCGCCAGCGATCGCGCGCGCCTGGATGAATATTTCACCTCGATCCGGCAGCTGGAGAACCAGCTGGATCTGCAGATGCAGAAGCCGCAGCCGAATCTTGCCTGCCATATGCCGCCCAGGCCGGTGCGCGACGGCGCCGAGCAGAACATGCCGATGGGTCTCGAGGTGGAAACGGTCGTCAATAACCACCGCATGATGTCGCAGATCCTGGCGATGGCGGTGGCCTGCAACCAGACGCGCATATTCAACATGGTGTTCAGCGACAACTTTTCCCACATGCGCCGGCCGGGCCAGACCTACACGCACCACCTGCTGACGCACGAGGAAACGCCGGACAAGGTCACTGGTTATCAGCCGGTGGCTTTCTGGTTCAACTGCCGCACCATGCAAGCCTTCGCGGAGTACATCAAGACTTTTGCCGCCATACGCGAGGGTGACGGCAGCCTGCTCGACAACGTGCTGATTTTCGCCGCGACCGAAACCAATTACGCGCGCGTGCACTCCATCGACGGCGTGCCGGCTTATACCGTCGGCCGCGCCGGCGGGCGCATCAAGACTGGCATGCATGTGGTCGGCAATGGCGACCCGATTACCCGGGTCGGGCTGACAGCGATGCGGGCGATGGGCCTGTCGCCGGAAAAATGGGGCACGCAGTCCCTGCAAACCTCGAAGCCGATCAGCGAAGTACTGGTCTGATGCGCCGAGTCCGTCGGTGGCGCGCCAGCGCCTGTTTGTTAGCCATCAGCGCGGCATCGATTCCGGGAGGAATCATATCCGTCGCCGCAGCGGCTGCGGGCCCAGGCGGCTTGCCGGCCAACGTGACCTCGCGGCCTCATGGCGACGGCTGGTCGTTCGCTGACGGCCGCGGCATGACGCTTTACAGCTTCGATCGTGATGAAGGCACGCCCGGAAAATCATCCTGCGACGCTGACTGTGCGGCGGTCTGGCCGCCCTTGAAAGCGCCCGCCGGCGCGAAACCAGCGGGTGACTGGTCGGTGATTCAACGTGACGACCGGTCGCTGCAATGGGTGTTTCGCGGCCGGCCGATCTATTTGTACGCAGCGGACGCTTTCCCCGGTTCGATTTTCGGCGATGGTGTCGAAACTCTGTGGCATGTTGCATTTCAGCCGATAACGACGCCACGCGAAATTGGCATCGGTCGCACCGTGTTAGGCCGGGTGCTCACGGATAATCGCGGGCGTACGCTCTACAGCAGCAAGGCGGATTGCGAAGGTGATTGCCTCAAGACCTGGGAGCCTGTGACTGCGCCGGCACTGGCGAATGGCTTTGCCGACTGGAGCATCGTGCCCCGGGACACGGGACTGCGGCAGTGGGCCTACAAGGGCCAGGCGCTGTATCGCCGCCCGGGCGCGGATATCAAGCCCGGCGAGGCCAGCGGTAATGGCGTGCGCGGCTGGACGGTCATGTTGCTGGAGCCGACGCCACCGCTGCCGCCGTGGGCGACGATACAGGCGTCGGATGCCGGCGAGCTGATTGCGAATGCCGCGGGCCTGACAATTTATTCACACGGTATTAATGCACGTGGCCGGCGGCGTTTGGATTACGGACTGCCGGGCTGCGAAGCTGACGATTGCGTTGATGCGCAGTGGATCCCGTTCATGGCGGCGCAGAATGCGAAATCCATCGGCAGCTGGGTGCTGCTGAAATTGCCGGATGGCAGGCAGCAGTGGTCCTACAAGGGCCAGAAGGTCTACACCAACGTGTTAGATAAGAAGCCGGGCGATTTCCGGGGCATCCGCTTCGGCGGCGATCGCTCCTGGTCGGCGATCATGCGGTCGGGTGATCCGATGCAGGGAGTGAGTGTCGGAGGCTAGTGCCCGGTACAGCCGCCGAAGTCCGGCGGCTTGCCCAGCGTGGCTAACACCAGCGCTCCTAGAGTCAGCCCGCCCACCGCCAGATAGAGTGCGGGCCCGTACGACTTGAAGTGATCGAAAGACAGGCCGATCGCGGCCGGCCCGATGGCCGCACCCAGATAGAATGATGTGAGCTGCATGCCATAGACTCTGCCGTAGGCCTTCATGCCCAGATAGCGGCTGGTCAGGTAGGCGACCAGGTCGACCTCGGCGGCCGCGCCCAGGCCCAGCGCTGCCACGCACAAAGACAAGGCCCACACGGGTACGCCCGGTATGCTCATCGTGTAGCAACCGAGCGCGCACAGCAGCAGCAGCGCGCAGGCAACCGCCGGGGCCGGCAGGCGGTCTAACAAAAAGCCGATGCCAACGCGCCCGGTGACAACGGCGATGCCCATGATGCTGGCGATACCAGCGGCTGCGACCCGATCCATGCCGGTTTCCACCAGCAGCTTGACCAGGTTGATGATCAGGCCGGCGATAAAGCCCGAGACCAGGAAGAAACCCAGCGCGATCTTCCAGAATGTCAGGTGGCGCAGCGCTTCGTGGGCCGTGTATCCGGGGATTGCCGCGCGAACCTCGCCGCTGCTCACGGCCAGTTCATCCGGCCGGTCCTTGAACAGCATGGCGATGACTGGAATGGCCACGACCAGGATAAACGCGCTGACGACCAGATAGCCGCCCTGCCAACCCCAGTGTTGAATCGCCCTGGTGATCAGCGGCGGTGCTAACACGCCAGACAACCCCGACCCGCCGAGCGCGATGCCGAGCGCCAGGCCGCGGCCCCGGTCGAACCACAGATTGACCGAGCGTGTCCAGACCACCGGCGTCGTGCCGCCGCCAACCAGTGACATCAGGATCCAGGCGACGTAGAACATGCCGATGTGGCCGCCGAGCTGTGTCAGCAGGGCATAGCCCAGCACCAGCGCGGAAAACGACAGCAGGCTAACGCGATAGGCGCCGAAGCGGTCGATGAAAGAACCCACGATCGGCGCGGTAAACGCCGTGCCCAGGATCAGGAAACTGGAACCGACCGTCACCTGGCCGGTACTCCAGCCAAAGGCTTCGGTCAGTGGGATGACAAAAATGCCGAAAGCATAAAAAGCCACGCCGCTGAGCCCCGAACCGTTCCCGAGGCTGCAGGCCGCCAGTGTCCGCCAGCCACGGGCAAATTCATCACGCATGCTCAACGACATAGCACCCCCCTGAGTGATTCGATGATGGCATAGCGGTTGGCCGCAAGACAGCTGATCTTGGCTACGGAACTCATTAGACTCCGCTGCATGGAAATCAATGCCAATCAGCGCGCGGCGCAGTCCGTCGCACCCGGCCGCGCGGATCTCGAGCAGCGGGTGCGTGATTTTCTGCGCAACGAAGCGGGGTTCGCGCAGGTCTTTACGATCAATCTCGCCGGCTATCCGGTCGGCCGGACGATGGGCGTGCCCATCGACGATGATTTCAATATCTGGCTGGTCCAGCGCAATGTTCACAAGCGCATCGGACAGTGGCGGCGCAATCCGCGCACCGAGGTGGTCTGGGTCGGCACGCCGGCG
>JANLTW010000161.1:0-1714 GCA_031363155.1 Gammaproteobacteria bacterium
CGCCTGGCTGGTCAAGGCGACCGGCGCAATCATTATTTCCATCTACGTGATGATCTGCATCTCGCAGCTGCGCCTGCGCCGCGCGCGCGAGCGCGCAGGAATGCCCGCGCCGATTCTGCCGATGTGGCTGTTTCCCTGGGCAACGTATTTTGCGATCGCAGCGATGGTCGCGGTGCTCGCAAAGATGGCATTCGATCCCAAGCTGGCCAGCGAATTCTGGGCCAGCGCCGGTTCGATCGCCGTGGTTCTGATCGCCTATTTCATCAAGTCCCGCGTCAAGACGGATGCAACAGGCACTACCACCGCTGACTTGGTCAGTGCCGGCGAGCCGACCAACCGTGCGACTACAGTCACCGCAAATAAAGTGACAATCAACGCCAACATCACGGTCAACGTGACCGGCACGGTACTCAACGTATCGGACCAGAGCTCAATCGAGTCCCGCGGCAAGAGCTAACGGATGTTGATCAGGCGGGCCGTTCGCTGAGCTGGTAGGTCGCGCGGGCGAGCCAGTCCGGGTTGATCTCGACGCCCCAGCCGGGCGCAGACGGTATGGTCACGCAGCCGTCCACGATCCTGTAGGGGTCGCCGAGGAGCAGGCCGTCCTGCCACGGGTAGTAATCGCTGCCCTCGATTGAAAACTCGAGGTACTTGCCGGCATTGGGGATCGCGCCTAACAAATGCATGGTGCACATCGTGACCAGCGACAGGTTGGCGCTGTGCGGCGTGACCGGCATCCCGGCCGCCGCCGCCATGCGCGCCACTTCCAGCGTGCGGCAGATGCCGCCCATGTACATGACGTCCGGCTGCACGACATCCACGACGTGCTGCGCGATCATGCGCTCCCAGCTTGCGAGGTCCCAGTCCTGTTCGCCGCCGGTGACATCGAGATCGAGCGCGACACGGTCAGAATGATTTCCTCGGTGCGCCCGGGCCATTCGTCGACGTCCATGCCGCACTCCGCTGCGACGCGTCACTTGAATGCATCGAAGCAAAATTGATCGCGCAGGCGCCGCGGCTTGCCACCCAGCAGCTCGACGACTGGCTTGCCGGCCAGTTTGCCGCGCAAATCCCACATCGCGGTATCGAGTCCAGCGAGAGCGCGGCAGCGATAGCTGCCTGGAAATTTGTGCTCGCGGGCTTCGATGCGCTCGATCAACGCCGGAATGTCCACGGCGTCGGCGTCCAGTGCCCAGGGCGCCACCTGCTGATGAAATACCTGCGCGGTGATGTCGGCGTTGTAGGTCGAAGTCTGTCCCCAGCCGGCCTGGCCGCAGTTGGTTGTTAGCTTGACGAAACAGACAAACTCGTTTGCGAAGGTTTCAAATTTTCTGATGGCAGGCATGGCATTGGTCCTGAATATCGGTTGCAGGTGAACACTGCCAACCCAAACGGCAAGTTTACAGCCTGGGATTATCAGCCTCAGGCAGAGGCCACAGACCGCCTTGATGCGCAATCACATGGATTTGAATGTCCTCGAAGCCAATGTGCGCTATCCGAAGCGCTGGCGACTTGCTTGCGGCGGCGAGGGAGGAGCACAATCTTGAGCCCAATCAGAATCCCTTTGGAGGATCCACTGCAATGTACGCACTGAACGTCAATGGCAAGACCCTTGAAGTGGACGTCGAGGCCGACACGCCGCTGCTGTGGGTACTGCGCGATACCTTGGGGATGACAGGGACCAAGTACGGTTGTGGCATGGCGCTGTGCGGCG
>JANLTW010000051.1:0-2816 GCA_031363155.1 Gammaproteobacteria bacterium
TTATCAGCGCGGCCTGATTGCGCTGCAGGATGGCAAGCGCGACGAGGCGATCCGGTACCTGACGCTGTCGATCGCAGCCATCGAAAGCGTGCGCAGTACCATTTCTTTCGAGGCCGCCAAAATTGGTTTTGCCGGCGACAAGCAGGCGGTCTATGCAGCGCTGGTCGGCGCGCTGGCGGACCAAAGCGACTGGAACGCGGCATTCCTGATCGTCGAGAGAGCCAAGGCGCGCTCGTTGGTCGACCTGTTAGCCCAGCGCCGCGACATCGCGGCGCCGCCCGCGGCCGACGAGAAAGTGCGCGCGCTGTTTGCGCAGGCGACGACGGTCGATGCGGGCGTTGGACTGCCTGCCAACGACGGGGCGGTGCGCGGCATCACACTGGTCGCTGAGTCACGCGCCGCACTGTCTGAGTTTGCACCTGCCGCCTCGTCGCTGGTGGCAGCGCAAAAAGTGTCGATTGCCGACATTGCGACCCGCATGCCGGCGGAGGAATCGCTGATCGACTATTTCAGAACGGGCGATGATCTTTACGCCTTGGTGCTCCTTGGCTCAACCGTCAAAGGATATAAGTTGTCGGCCATCGGATTGGATGCCGAAGTGCGTACTTTTCGCGGCGCCATCGAACGCCGCGATGGCAAGGCGGCGGATCTCGGCCGGCCGCTGTACGACCGTTTGATCCGGCCCCTGGCGCAGGACCTAACAGGCAGCAGGCTCACCATATCGCCACACGGCGTATTGCACTATCTGCCATTTGGCGCACTGTTGGATGGCGACCAATACCTGCTCGATCGCTTCAGTCTGCGCTTGACCCCGAGCGCCGCGACGCTCACCTACATCCGGTCCGACCACGCCGCCAAGCTCGGTCGTTTGCTCGCGCTGGGCAACCCGGACCTGGGCAATCCGAGCTTTGACCTGCCTAACGCCCAGGTCGAAGCGCTGAATATTGCCGCCCTGTTTCCCGACTCACGTGCCTTGGTGCGCGCCGAGGCCAGCAAGAGCGCAATCCGCGAGCTGGCAAGTGGATTTTCGATGCTGCACTTTGCGACCCACGGCAAGTTCAATTCTGACGCGCCACTGACTTCCGGCCTGTACCTGGCCAAGGGGCGCGACGCCGATGGCGTACTGACGGTGGGCGACTTGTATGGCCTGCATTTGGACAGCGATCTGGTCACGTTGTCGGCCTGCGAGACCGGCCTCGGGAAAGTCGCCAATGGCGATGACGTGGTTGGGCTGACCCGTGGCTTTTTATATGCCGGCGCACGCTCGATCGTGGCCAGCCTGTGGGAAGTTGACGACGCCGCGACTGCGCAGCTTATGCTCAGTTTTTATGGCAACCTCAAGGAACATGACAAACGCGCGGCGCTGCGCCTGGCGCAGATCGAGACTCGCAATAAGTTTCCACATCCGATGTACTGGGCCGCGTTTCAGATCGTCGGCCGTGCCGATTGATGAACCTGCACACTTCGATTGTCGACTAACGTACTACAGGGAGAATTCAACATGAAAGACAGCTCAGAAAAAGTATCGCGCCGCACCGTGATGCAGCGTATGGGTTGGGCGGGCGGCGGCCTTTGGGCGCTCGGATCTTCAGGTCTACTGCAACCCGGGACTGCGCTGGCTGCGTTTCAGCCAGTCTCGACTGGTACGGTGGCATTGGAATTGGATGGCGGGATTACCTGGGTCAATGCGTTCGAAGGCGGCAACGCCGTCGCCGACGTGCTGGCCGAAGCGCGGGGACCGGATGTGCCGACTGCGAAGCGACTGGGTGGCTATCGTTACGAAGACCTGGTGCTGAAAGTTCCTCTCGATGGGTCAACGACCTTTACATCCTGGATCAGTGAATCGCTCGGCAAAGGGTCCACCACCCGCAGCGGCGCCATCGTTTTTTTAGACTTGGCACAAGTCGAGTGGAAACGACTCGAGTTCTCGAACGCCATTATCAGTGAGGTCGCGCTGCCAAATTGCGATGCCGGCGGCAAGGACCCGATGCTGATGACGATTCGGTTGACACCTGAAGCGACACGCTGGAGTGGCGGATCGGGAAAAAGCGCTCAAACCGCGTCTGCCAGATTACCAACAAGAGTAACCACTAGCGCCTTTAGGCTGAACATTCAAGGTCTCGAAGCGGCCACCCCATTTGTTAGCAAAATTGAAGGGCTGGGTGTCAAACGAGTGACCCAGGCCGGCGCCGTTGGTCAACGGACACCCAAACAGTTGCAGGGCGCTGCACTCGATGCACAGCCCATAACACTTATCCTGCCGGAAAGTCGGGCTGCACTTTTCTACAACTGGTTCGAAAGCTTTGTTATCAAAGGCAGCGGCGCCACGGGCGCGGGCGAACGACCCGGACTGCTGGAATGGCTGACACCCAACCTGTCAACCGTCGTCGCGAGCGTGCAGTTGCAGAATCTGGGCATTGTCCGCTACGCGCCAGTGCCGTTCGTGTCAGGCACGTCTGACAAGACATCTCCAATTCAGGTCGAACTGTATTGCGAGCAGATGACTTTCGCGCTGGCGAAGTAGTAGCACCCAACAATGGGCGCAGAGGGAACTGAATATGATCAAGACTAATAATGCACTAACAGCTGTGGCAATTGTGGCGGGCACTTTGCTGGCCGGTCCGCTCTTGGCCGATGTCCTGGCCCAGCGCGTGCCGCCGGGCACCGTGCTTACGCCTCTACCAGTGCCGTTGCCGGCGACGGAACCGCGCACACGAACCCGCGTGCAGATTCCGGTGGGCCCGGCGCCGCAGAACCTGCGCATGTTGCCGGGTGGACCATTGGTGCATACGCTGGTCTGGGATCGCCTGCCGGGT
>JANLTW010000058.1:0-4075 GCA_031363155.1 Gammaproteobacteria bacterium
GCTTCGAGCGACGTGGCGCCGGTGGCACTGTCGGCGCCGGCAACATCACCCGAGCGATGTACCCACGCGAGCTTGAGCTTGCTGACGTTAGCCGTCGTGATCTGGCGCAGCGGCGAAAACTGGCTGCCGCCCGCATCGCCACCGAAAGTCGGCCAGTCGCCGGGCGGCGCGGCCATGGCATAGGTCGCAATGGCGGCGAAGCCGAGCAGCACTGCGCGCCTCATTGCCAGGCCGCAGTGGCCTTGTTACTTCTGCGGTGCTTGCGCCGCAGGCGCGTTGTCTGCGTTCCAGGTGTCGCGGAGCAGTTTCCAGCCGCCGTCGCGACGCGCGATGACGGACGTGAACTTGCCGATCTCGACGATTTTGCCGGCTTTGTCCGTGACGTTGTAAGTGCCCCATTCCCAGGCGAGATCGCCGGAGACGCCGACTTCGGTCGGATCGGTGCCCATGTTATTGGTCACGCCCGCGGAAGACATGGCGGCCAATTCCCGGGTGAAGTACTCGAGGATCGCCGCTTTGCCGCGCGCGGCAGGCATGCCTGGTGGGCTGACGACCGCATCGTCTGCGTACAGCGCGGCGACACCCGCCGCATCACCGGCGGCATGAGCCTTGAACCAGGCGGGGTTGATCGCGCGCACGGCCGCTTCGTCGGCGGCAGCGTCGGGTTTTGGCGCCTCGACGGCTGCCGGAGGCGTGGCCGGTGCACAGGCCGCGAGTGTCAGGGCTGCGGTGGCGCCAAGCAATAGTTGTCGAATGGAGATCATGTTCGTTCCCTGACGTTGTTACCGCCGGAAAGGATACACGTTAACGAGCCGCGGCGTCCGCCAGCAGCTGCTCGAACACGTCGCGCTGGGTATGGCTGCCGCCGATCGCCTGCAGGCGCTGGCGCAGTGGCCCGAGCCGTGCGACGGCGCGCGCATGATCGCCGGCGCGGTGGGCGGCGATGGCTTCGCATAGCGCGAGCCCAACATAGCGTGTGACCTCGGCAGTCGTGGTCCTGCCGTTCGCGGCGAGCGCGCGCAGCGAGTCGAGCATCAGCTGCGCTTCGGCGGCCCGGCAGGCGGCGAGCGCCAGCATGAAATGCGCGTCGACGAACGCAAAGATGTGTTCGTCGTGGCGATTCCTGACCTTGTCTAGCAAGGGCTGCCAGCGCGCACCGACGTTGACACCGGCGAGCTCCAGCCGCAACAGCAGCGAGGCGTCGTTGCAGAGATCGAGATACTCGTCGGAGCGTGGATCCCAGATGCGCTCATCGTACAGCGCCAGCACCACATCGAACTGCCGCAGCCCGATATGGAACAGTGCGCGGTGCCACCACAGGTGATAGCGGAAGTTGTGGCTGCTGTCCCAGTCGGCTTCGCGCCCGCTGAGGAAGCGCACGCCTTCCTGGTACCGGCCCTGGGCTTCCATGACGTGTGCAACCGCGTGCACGGCCCAGATGTCGAGCGGATCGGCGCTCAGCGACTGGCGCGCGATCGATTCCGCCTCGGCATAGTCGCCGGTTTCCTCCAGCCCGAAAGCTAACAACGTGCGCACGTAGCCGTAGCAGGGCATGCCTGGATCCCAGGAACCTAACACCCGGCGCACCGAGTTGCGCATGCTGACGGGCTCGCCGAGATAGAACTGCAGGTAGTTCGCGAGCTTCAGCGCCAGGAAGTCGTGCGGATGCTCGCGCAGGATGCCTTCCCAGCGGGCGATCGCGCTGCGGTAATCGCCTGCGGTCCAGGCCAGCAGCGCGGCAATGTGTGCGCGTTCGCGCGCCGTGCCGTCCACGGCCAGCGCTTCCGCGGCGGCCGCGGCCTGCGCGGCCTTGGCGAGCAGCGGCTTCATGCCCATGTAGTTCATGAAGCAGCCCTTCAGTACCAGCGCCATCGGCATGTTGGGGTCGAGGGTCAGTGTTTCCTTCAGGCAGTCGGCGACGGTGCGGCGAAAGCTGGCGTAGGCGTGAATCGTGCGGTCGAAGGCCTGCACGGCCGCCGCGCTGGCGGCGGTGAATTCGAGGCCGGTTTCGTTGCTGTAGTGGGGCATGCGGGGAAGATAGCAAGAACGCGTAAGGATTCGCTTGCGGTGCCGGATAATAAGCGCCAACTTAGCCGCGAGGAGCGAGCACATGTCCGATGATTATGAATACGCCGGGTTCTGGATTCGCTTTGCGGCCTCCCTGATTGATACGGTACTGGTGTTATGCATCACAACGCCGCTGCTCGCGAAAATCTACGGCTGGGGCTACTTCATGGGTGAATCGCCCGGCCTGATCGCGGGTCCCGCCGCCTTGCTGATTTCCTGGGTCCTGCCGGCGGTGGCGATCATCGCGTTCTGGCTGGCGCGCCAGGCGACGCCCGGTAAAATGGTGTTCAAGGTGAAGGTGGTGGACGCGAAAACCGGTGGCCCACTGACGTTAGGTCAGTCACTGATTCGCTACCTGGGGTACTATGTGTCGACATTACCGCTCGGTCTCGGCCTCATCTGGGTCGGTATCGATGCAAAAAAACAGGGCTGGCACGACAAGTTGGCCGGCACGGTGGTGATCCGTGCGAAACAGACTGGACCGGAACCGGTACGGTTCGAGAAGCAATGAGTCATGCGCATCCGGATTCTTTTTTTCGCCGCAATTCTAGTCGCGCCCCCCGCTGCCATGGCTATTGAAGAACCGGCATTCCAGGTTGTCAGGAAGATCGGCACCGTCGAGGTGCGCGAGTATTCGCCGTACGTCGTCGCTGAAGTGCTGATCAGCGCCGCGTCGTCGGACGCCGGCAATGCGGCATTCCCGATTCTGGCCGGTTACATTTTCGGCAACAACAAAGGCCAGAAGAAATTTGCGATGACCGCGCCGGTCACGCAGAGCGTGAAACCGATGAAACTGAAAATGACGGCGCCGGTCACGCAGAGCGCCGCACAGGGCGGCTTTGTCGTGCAGTTCGTGTTGCCGCGGGGCGTGACACTGGACAGCGCGCCCGAGCCGCTCGATGCGCGGGTGAAATTGCGCGCAGTGCCGGCGCATCGCGTCGCGGTCATCCGTTTCTCGGGGCTGTGGTCCGACACCAACTACAACCAGCATCTCGCCGAGCTGCAGCAGTCGCTGCGATCGGCTAACGAGACCTGGTCCGGCGAACCGGTGTACGCGCGTTATGACGCGCCGTTCATGCCATGGTTTTTGCGACGGAATGAAATCTGGCTGGATATCGGCCGTTAGTTGCGTAGCATCGGCGCGATGGATAGGCGTGAATTCCTCACCTGGTCGATTGCCGGAGGTTGTGCGCTGACGCTGGTCCCGCGCGCAGGCGCGGCGCCGCTCCCGCCCTGGCTAACGCGATTTTTGCGGCCGCCGGTAAACGCCTGCGACAGCTGCCGCTAAAGTTGATTTGATGCCGCCCGTCGTTACACCAGAAAGCACGCGCTCGTTGCTGATCGCCAACGCGGTGACGCTGGCCACGGCGCTGATCTTTCAATGGCCGTTGAGTCTGCTGCTCTGGCCGTACTGGATTCAGTCGGTCGTGATTGGTTATTTTAGCGGCAAGCGCATGCTGGCACTTGAGCGCTACTCGACTGAAGACGTCCTGGTCAATGACCAGCCCGTTGAACCAACTGAGGCCACCAAGCACTCTGCCGTCCTGTTTTTTGCGCTTCACTATGGCTTTTTTCATCTGGGCTACGCTTTTTTTATTGCGACCCGCGCCGAGGCGCTGGGCCGTTGGGATTGGATCGGTGTTGCCGTCGCGGCCATTACTTTTGCCTGGAACCACCGCTTTTCGTACCAGCAGAACATCGACGCCGATGTGGCCGGTACACCTAACATCGGGACGCTGATGTTTCTGCCGTACCTGCGTGTGGTGCCGATGCATCTCACGATCCTGGCGGGCGGCGCATTGACCGGCGGTTTCAATGTACTGACGGCAATCGTCTTTTGTTTGCTGAAAACGGGCGCTGACGTTGCGATGCATCGCATCGAGCACAAGCTTCTGCAACGGCAGGCTGTCACTGACCGCGAGCAATCACGACCGCATAAACCGACGTCCCGGCGGTAACTTCCAAAGGCTCGCCACGCTGCAGGAGTGCTAACGGGCCACCCAAAATT
>JANLTW010000089.1:0-17057 GCA_031363155.1 Gammaproteobacteria bacterium
GCCAGGTCAAAATGCCAGGCTTATCCAGGCCATTCTGCTTCGCCCTTTCGGTGCTGTAGAAAGTGATGTAGCCGTCGGGTCCGACGTCATTCCCGTCAGAATCAATCAGGCGTCCTCCTGCGGTGATTCGGTATCGAAACATGCAAGGGTTTGGAAATGACTTCGTCTGGAAGCAGGTTCCTATCGGCCAATCTCCATCGGGCAGCGCCACGTCGCAGTACATTTCGTCGAACATTCCCATCGTCCGTGTAAGCTCCACTTAAGTTCTTAGGTGAGAGGCATGTGCAAGGTTTGCCATTTATACCTTCCAAGTGGTGTGGACAGGCTTCGAATATTGACCAGATTTGTTGGCTCGCACTTCATGATAATCAGCGACTTGCGGCGCCGATCGGCGTCCAGCTGGCGCGCCTGTCCGCACCCCTACACTAAAACTTCGCATAGCAATCCTTTTGGCACCTAACAAACACAGCTTCCGGCGCAGTTCGCGGCCTGCCGCTCTCTGATAGGGGCCTCAGTGGGGGCCTTGTATTTGGCCGCCGACAAAATCCTAAATAGCGTCAGTCACTTAGGCGGCTAGCGCGGTGGCTACACGGACCCTGTGACAGTTTCCCGCATAGGTGACACCCCAGTGGAACCTCAGCGTCCGGAGAGGGAAAAAAGTCAATGAATGGTGGCCGGGGGTGGAATTGAACCACCGACACGCGGATTTTCAGTCCGCTGCTCTACCAACTGAGCTACCCGGCCGTCGACTTGGAGGCTGCCCCAGGACAGGGGGCGCTATTAGAACGGCGCCCCGGCGGCGCGTCAAGCAACTAGCCCGCTAAGTCATTGACGTTCAATGACTTTATTTGTCGGAGGTGCCCTTGAACCCTTCCGGCTTGGCGGATCCGCCGCCGAACAGGAACTTTTCCATCTCGGCGGCCAGGAAGGCGCGCGCCTTCGGCTCGATGGGGGTCAGGCGATTTTCGTTGATCAGCGTTGTCATGTGCCTGACCCACTGGCCCCAGGCTTCCTGGCTGATTTCATTGAAAATCCGCTGCCCGAGCGCACCCGGGTAAGGCGGCGCCCTGAGGCCTGGAGCTTCCTTCTTGAGTAATGCGCAAAACACCGTGCGGTTGTTAGCATTCATGTCATTCAATCCTGTTAGCAGCCAGCTGCTCGAGCAGCGCCTTGACTGGCGCCGGCAGCCCAAGCGCCTGCTCGGGCCGCGCTGCGTTATACCAGACTGTGGCGCGGGCCGACGGTGCATCGGTGTCCGCGACCCGGCCGGGCGCCTGCGTGGCGGCCAGCGGCACCAGCCAAGGCTCGATGTCGAGGTCGAAATGCGTGAAGCTGTGGCGTATGGTCGCGAGCGGCGCTGCCGGCCAGGTGTCGATACCTAACAGACTGGCGCCGCTCGCCCGGGCGTCGGCGGCGCTCTCGAACTCCGGCGGACACCACAGACCGCCCCAGATGCCGGACTCCGGCCGTCGCTCCAGCAGCACCGCGCCGGTCGGCACACGAGCTAACAACATCACGGTGCGGCGCTGCGGCCGGGCCTTGCGGACGGCCACTTTCGATTTGGGCATGGGAAGCTCCACCTGCCGTCCCGCCAGCTGCGCACCGCAATCCCCGGCCACCGGACAGCGCGTGCAGGCCGGCCGCGCGCGGCTGCAGCAGGTGGCACCGAGGTCCATGATCGCCTGCGTGTATTCGCTGAGGCGTTGCTGCGGCGTGAGATCCTCCGCGAGCTGCCACAAACGCGCTTGCGCCGCACGCGTCGTCAGGTCGCCGTCTAACAAATAGCGTCGCGCCAGCACGCGCCGCACATTGCCATCGAGGATCGCGTATCGCTGTCCCAGTGACTGCGCCAGGATCGCGCCCGCCGTCGATCGGCCGATGCCCGGCAGCGCCTGCACAGCCTCGAAGTCCATCGGAAATTCGCTGCCATGTTGTTCGAGGACTGCCCGCGCCGCACGATGCAGGTTGCGTGCCCTTGCGTAGTAGCCCAGCCCGGTCCAGAGACTCAACACCGCATCCAGCGGCGCGCCTGCCAGGCTGGCTACCTCCGGGAAGCGCGCCATGAAGCGCTCGAAATACGGGATCACCGTGGCCACCTGTGTCTGCTGCAGCATGATCTCGGAAACCCAGATCCGATAAAGACTGCGATCCTGCTGCCACGGCAAATCATGCCGGCCATGATCGTCAAACCAGGCTAACAGACGGGATGAGAAACTGGCGGCGACGTCGGTCATTTCTTGCTGTCGCCGACGGTGCGCCACTCGCCGTCGCGCAACTCCAGCACCAGCTGCGCATCGCGCGCGACGATATCCTGCCAGCGCAGTGTTGTTACGGACACGCGGCCGCGCGCCTGCAGTTTGTGCAGATCCTCGGACGGGAACCTGAACGGCGGCTTGGCCGGATCGCGCGCTGGCAGGTAACGCTCGAGCTGCAATTCATCGATCTGCCAGTCGAACTCCCACGGCGCATTTGCTTCCGATCCGCGGCGCACATAGCCCTTGAGGTGGCTGTCGTCGACCTGCAATTGCTCGCTGCGAAATTGCTGTGCGGTTCCGTACCAGGTGAACGACGCCGTTCCGTTGATGTCGCCTAACACAGTCGCGTCGCGGCTGCGCGGCAACTCGATACCTAACGCAGTCGCCAGCTCTCGCAGTGACAAGCGGTCGAACACGATCGGCGAGCCGAGCGCGAGCGCCGGGATCAGGGTCGCGCGCAGCGGGCCGCCCGCGACTTTGCCGCCGCCGACGGCCAGACTCCAGGAGGGCAACAGGTAACTCTGCGCCTTGGTATCCACCCGCAGCTCGGGCACCGCGAACTGCAGGCCGCCCTGCTTGAACACAAGCTGCAGGTTTCGTACCGCGAAGCCGGCGGGCACGGTGCGGAACTCGACGGAAAACGCGGTTGTCAGCCCCTGCTCGCAGGGCACCGCGTCGCGGATCGACACCGTCAGTTGACCCCTGGCCGTCACCGGCTTCTGCGTCAGCAGCGCCGAGCTCGTCAAATCGATGTGGCAGGCCTGCCAGCGGCTGCCCTTCCCCTCGTCCACATATTCGAGCGTCGCATCGCGCAGATCCAGACCGGCAATGGTCACGGTCCGGTTGCTGCTCTTGTTAGCTGACGCCGCTTGCGGGCTGTCCCAGTTCGCACGCCCGGCGGCGTCACGATGCAGTTGCAGCACCAGGCCGTCGGCACGAATACGATCAATCACCAGCCGCCCGACGATCAGCGGCAGCAGCCGCACGCCGATGCGCGCCTCCCGCCAACTAACAAACATGGGGGTCCCGGGAGCGCCGGCGATTTGCCCATCTTCGGTGCTAATGGCGAGCCAGGGAAACCAGCTGAGCTGCAGCCGGCCTTTCAGATGTACCTCGCGGCCGGTGGCGTCGCGGACCGCGGTTTCGATCGTGCCGCGATACTTGTCAGGGTCGACGAATTGCGTCACGACCACGGCGCCGAGCACTGCCAGCGCCGCCAGTCCCGGAATCGCCCACAAAAATCTCTTGGTCCACGTCACCCCTGGATTGTAAGGAAGCCCGGCGCCGATTTCTTAACGCTTACGGGTGATCGCAGATGCTCACGTCGCCGCTCAGCGATTTGACCCGGACCGCTGCGCCGCCCTCGCCCCGGCGGGTCGACAATTTCTCGCCGGGTGAGTATTCGCTGGTCGGCTTGCCCTTGGCGCCAAAACAGGTACTGATTTCGCCACTGAAAGTCGCTGCATCGATGGTCATGCCGGCTTCGGTTCCCACCGCGATGCCGAGATCGCCGCTGACGGACTCATAGCTGATATCCGCGCCGCGCAACACACGTCCTCGCAGCTGCATGTCGCCCGAGGTCGTGCGGCCCCGGAAACTCGTCAACGGGTCGATCTCAAGCTGCGCATCGCCGCTCACCGTGCTGAGCTCCAGGGACCCCGCCGCCCGCAGCAGTTTTACATCGCCGCTCACCGTCGAGACCCGCCACTTGGTGGTCTTGCCCGACCCTTGCAGATCGATGTCGCCACTTACGGTTTTGACCTGCACATCGTTCGAAGCCAGCCTGGCATCAAAATCGCCACTGACGCTCGACAATTGCACGGCGCCGGTGATGCCCTGCACGTCCTGGTCCGCGCTGACGGTGCTGGTCTCAAGGCGGCTGCCGGCCGGGATAGTGACGGTCAGCGTGGCTTCGCCATCGCGGTTGTATAGCGTTGCCTTCGGCAGCACCACGCGCACGACAATCGTGCCGGCGTCATTGACGACATCCACCCGCTCGACACCACTGCCGACGGTGCCGGTGACATGCACCTCGGGCTGCGTGCCGCCGATGATATTGATGGCGCCCGCGACGTTGACCACGCGCACCGCATTGCCCGGCGCCGCCGCGACCCGCTTGTCGATCGGCGTCGCCGCGCCGGCGATCGTGGACCAGCTTGCTAACAAAATTACCGGTATGGAAGTTTTCATAGTTTCATCTCCGAATTCCTGATATCGCTCAAATTGGTCATCTCGTCCTGGCAGGCATTGACCAGCAATTCCTGCAGCAGCGCGTTGCCCGGGTCTTGGCCGAGTGCGCTCTGAATGTCCTCGACCGCGCGCCGCAACGCCGTCACGCTGCGCAGCAGCTTGTCGCGCTCCGCCAGCGGCAGTGCTGCCACCTGCTGCAGCACCGAGCTACGCAACTGATTGCGCTGCGTGACAAATTTCGCATCGAAAAGCGCGCTGCGCGCCACCAGTTCGGCCTGTGGCGTCACCGACATGCGGCCTAACAGCACACCGATCATCAGGGCGGCAAGGCCGGCGGCCAGGGCCCATTGCCACCGCGGCTGGGCCTCGGGCTGGCGCTGTTCACCGGTGATCTGCGCCGCAATCGCCGGCCACAGGTCGCGGGGCGGTTCGATGCCGCGCGGCAATTCGGCGAGCGAACGCACTCGCAGTGTAATTTCGGTTGTCATGCTGCAGCCTCCGGTGACAGTTTGTCAGTCAGCAGGCGCCGCGCCCGATGCAGCTGCGCCTTGCAGGTGCCGATCGCAATACCTAACATCGCGGCCGTTTCCTCGTGTGAATATTCATAAATTCCGCTCAACACCAGCACATCGCGCGCGCCTTGCGGCAACGCCAGCACTGCGGCCTCGAGCTCGGCCATTTCCACCGGCGTGTCCAGCACCCACTCGCCATCGCGCTCCGGCAGCGGTTCCGCTACAAAAGTCAGCATCTGCGCCGACTTGCGGCGCCGTGTTTCCATGACGACATTGACGGCGATGCGATGCAGCCAGGTTGCGATGGCCGAGCGCGACTCAAACTGGGCAAACGCGCGCCAGGCGCGCAGAAAGGTTTCCTGGGTGGCATCCTCGGCGGCCGCAGTGTCCCGGGTCAGCCGGCGGCACAGACCGAATACGGTTGGGGAATGCTCCCGGTATATCGACTCAAATGCCGTTACGGACGCCGCCATGAAACCCTCTCTCCCTGCAGGTTAGAGGATCCCGATGGTCCGAAGGTTTAAAGGCGAGCGGCCGGCGGGCTCAAATAGTTTCGCGACGTCCGGCGTGCAGGTTCATCGCGTATTTGATCAGCTGCGAGTTGGTCAGCAGGTGCAGCTTGCGCTTGATGCTCTGGCGGTGGGATTCGACGGTTTTGACCGACAGGCCCAGCTCGCTGGCGATGTCCCGCGAACTGACCCCACGGCCCACGAGGTTCAGCACCTGCAGTTCGCGGTTGGACAGGCGCTGCAGTGGGTCGGAACCCATTTTGTTAGTCGCCTCCTTGTGGACGGCGGCCATCTCGGCACTCAAATAGGTATCGCCCTGCAACACGGTGCGCAAGGCGGTCAGCAGCTGATCGGCGGCAGCCTGCTTCATGATGTAGCCGCTGGCGCCTTCAGCCAGCATGCGTTCGGCGTAAATGGCTTCGTCGTGCATCGACAACACCAGCATCGGAACTTCGGGGTGATGCGCATGTACTGCCCGCACCAATTCGAGTCCATCGCCATCCTGCAGCGACAAATCCACGACCACGATGTCGGGTTCGAGGTTACGAACTGCAATGCGCGCGTTAGGTTCGCTGTCGGCCTCGCCACAGACCTCGAGGTCCGCTTCGGCGTCGATCATGCGCTTCAACCCCTGACGCACGATCGGATGATCATCGACGATCAGGACGCGCCGCCGGATGTTAGTAACTGGTAGAACGTTAGCTGTCATGCCGCTGCTGTTGACCATGGTCATCGCACGTCTCCGCTCCCCGAAAAATCTGTCTGCGATTGCGATGAGTGTACAGGACATCGGCAAGTTATGGTGACGCCCTGATTCGGTGCGGAATGCGTGCGCAGATCTGCGCCAAGCAGGCGCGCGCGATATTGCATCAGGCGCATGCCCATGCCGTTGCCTGTAACACTTGCATCGGGGAAACCCCGACCGTTATCGCGTACGCACAAGTAGATTCCATCGTCGGTCGGCCCCAATTCGAGGAACACGACCGTTGCACCGCTGTGCTTCAGCGTGTTGTTCACGGCTTCCTGCGCAATGCGCAGCAGGTGATGCGCGGAGGACTGCGGCAGCGCCGGAAACTCGGCCAGACGATTCACGAATCGAATCTGCAGGCCGGAACGCCGGTCGAGCCGCGTCGCCAGGTTCGTTAGCGCATCGACGAGACCACCCGGCTCGTTCGCCACCGGCCACAGGCCGCGGGCCAGAGTCCGGGTATTTTCGATCGTGCTGTTGAGCTGCGCCAGGACTTCGCTGACGGCCGCGGCCTGCGGCGAATTGCCGGCACGCAGATCCCGCAGGCAGGCCTGCAGCATCAGGGCCGCGCCTGTTAGCTCCTGGCCCAGGCCGTCATGCAGTTCGCTGCCGATGCGTTCCTGCTCGCGGCTTGCCACATCGAGCAAATCCTTGTCGAATTGCCGCTGGGTGTTAGCGACGTCGCGCGCCTGCAGGCGCAGCCGTACGCCCATCGCGCGCCAAGGCTGACCGCGATCATCCAGGGCGATGACGCGTGCGCGGTCCGCCAGCCACAGCCATTGGCCGGCGCGTGAGCGAACGCGGTACTCGACCCGCAGCTCGGGTACACGCCCGGTTCGAAAATCCTGCATGGTTGCAGCTAACATGGCCCGATCATCGGAGTGTGTGTGCGTCAACCAGCGCGCGCTCACTTCCAGGCCGGCGATGGCATCAACGTCGGTCCGATTTTCCCAGCCGTGCAACCAGCGCATGCCGTCAGTCAGCAGGTTCCAGTCGTACAGGCCGAGGTCACTACCCCAGAGAGCTATGTCCCGCTGCGCCTCGGCCATGCGCTGCGCGATGCGCGCGCGCTTCTCACCATCAATGTCGATGATGACGCCCGCCGCCGTTCGCGGCCGGCCGTCCTGGCCCCGATCGACAATCTGCCCGCGCTGCGCGACCCAGAACCAGCCGCGCTCGCGCGCCAGCACCCGGTACTCGATATCCAGCTCCGCCTGCCGGGTCGTCAGCATCGACTGCTGCGCATGGCTGACGGAATGGCGGTCTTCGGGGTGCACGAGCTGCAGCCACCTAACCGCCGAGTCCGCGCCATCTTGCAGTGCAACACCGTGATCTTCGCGCCACTGGGGCTCGAGCGAAAAAGAGCGGACAGTAAAATCTTCGCGCCAGAATCCGACCGTGTTGCCTGACTGGCGCAACGGCGTGTCCAAAGTCGGCGGCGCGGCCGGTAAATTCATTGGCTCTGCAATAGAACCACCTACCGGCCAAAAAATCACTCGGGGCAACCCTGATTATGTAAATAGGCCCCGGGTCAAGTATTTTTCATAATCAGGGGCTTACCCTGATATTCTTATGTCAAGCGGAGCATTAACATTGCTTCGCAACAATAACAAGACTGCGACCAGAAGAAGAACAGGAGCAGCGAGATGGCGGATGCCGCAACGGGCAATTCGCGCGTCGCCAACTATTCAGAGTGGCGGCCGCGGGACTATTACGACACCTATTACAGCCAGGTCATCCTGCCGGATGAGCTTGCCGTGTTGTCCTATCAGATCAGCGCGCTGCGCTCGGCGGGACGCCGTTTTGAGCGGGCGCTGGAATACGGCTGTGGTCCAACCCTGCACCGCGCGATTGCAGCCAGCGGCTATGTCAATCGTATCGATATGAGCGATTGGCTCGCCGACAACCTGGTCGCAGTCAGTGAGTGGGTGGCGGCGGATGGTCAGAACGAGGACTGGCGGCGCTTCACCCAATACACACTGGCGCTCGAAGGCAACCCCGGTGCTGGCAACGCAGAGTCATTGGCACGTGAGGAACGCACTCGCCGCAGCATCCGCGGGCTGTATGTCAGCGATGCGCGCTGGCGGGATCCGCTCGGCCTGCGGCATCGCGGTTTCTACGATTTCCTGATTTCAGGTTTCTGTCTCGATGCGATTTCCGACGACAAGAAAGTGTGGCGCAACTGCATGCAGAATGTCCTGTCGATGGTTGCGCCGCAGGGCCTCGTGGTTTTGCACTTCCTGCATCGTTGCACCGCATATAAGTGCGGGCCGCGGTTGTTCCCGGGCGCCGACCTTAGCGTCGACGACGTCCGAGACGCCCTGCTGGAAGACGGTTTCGACGACGGCAGCATCGACGTGCAGCTGATTCCCTGCCCCGATAACGAGGAATTCGGATACACCGGCATCCTGACGGCATCAGCGCGCAAGGCCTGAGGTAAGCTCCCCTAAAAAGGGGGGAGTCATGTCCGATCTGGCCGAACCACACACGCTGCTGTTTGCGCACGCGGCGTTCAAGTTCCTGCATGTGCTGCTGTTTGTCTATTGGCTCGGCGGCGACGCTGGCGTGTTCTACTCGTCCGGCTTCGTGGTCAATCCAAAGCTGACAAAAGAACAGCGTCTCACCGCGTTCAAAATCTTCGTCAACCTGGATATGCTGCCGCGCTACTGCCTGGCCTTGATGCTCACGGTCGGCGGAATCCTCGCCGAGTTCGTCGGTTACCAGCACGAACCCTGGATGCTGTGGGGCCTGGTCGTGTTAGGTCCGGTCTGGGTCTGGGTGGTGCACACCATTCATGTGAAGGAAGGCACTGAGTTCGGCAAGACGCTGGCCACGATCGACAAGCGATTCCGGTTGTTCATGATCTTCGCGATCATCGCCTCGGTGATCTACCACTGGAGCACCGGGCTCCTGAAACCCTATCCGTGGATGGCAGCCAAGCTGCTTATCTTCGCCTTCCTGATTTTCTGTGGCTTCATGATCCGCGTGAAAATTCCGCCGTTCATCGAAGGCTTTCGCACACTGGCCAGCACCGGTGCGACGCCGGAGAGCGATCAGAAGATGATGGCTGGCATGAGTGCCTGCCGGCCCTACGTGCTCGCCATCTGGGCAGGCGTAGCGATTTCCGCGTTCCTCGGTATCTGGAAGCCAGGTGCCTGATGGGCGACCAAGCCAACTCGTTTGCCTTCGTGCCGCAGGCCAGGCACGCGATGCGCACCGTCGATCAGATCGAGGAAAGCGTGAAGGCGGGTTTCGCCCGCGAGAATGTTGAATTCAAAATGGCGCCGTCTGCCTATCGCAGCGCATCTGGTGTCGATCGTGAATTCCAGGCCGGCGCGCGTGAGGCCTGGCGACAGAAATTTCTCGAGCGGCTGTTCCACCTCTATCGCGAGGAAGTCGATGACCGTCTGAGCCAGGACAACGATGCGTCCTATGCCGCCTTCCTCTAAGGAAATCTCCTGACGTTTGGCGCGGCATCCCGCGTGCGCCGCGCACTCTACGCGCTAACTTTGTTAGCTGGCTCGGCCGTTGCCGCGCCAGCGGATGTCGTGCTGGTGCGCCGCGTTGTCATGCCGGCCGAGACCTTCGCCGGCGGTCCGCCGACGGGACAATACGAGGACCAGGGCAGTTACGGTCTGCGGCTCGATCGCCCGCGCTTTGCGCAGCAGCCGGTGCAGGGCATCAGTTCCATCAAGCCAGGTCCGCGCCGCGGCACCTGGTGGGCGCTGTCCGACAACGGCTTTGGCAGCAAATGGAACAGCCTGGACTATCGCACCTGCATCTACCTGTTCGATGAACGCTTGCAGCTGCTCAAGCGCATTGAGCTACGCGATCCACAGCGCAGGTTTCCGCACCGGCTGATTCTTGAGGCAGACGCGGCGCGACCTCTGACCGGCGGCGACATCGATCCTGAATCCATGGTCGTCATGGCGGACGGCACATTCTGGATCGGCGACGAAATCGGCCCGTGGCTGCTGCATTTCTCGGCCGCCGGCCATTTGTTAGCTGCTCCGGTCGCAACGGTTGTTGCTGATCTGGGCACGCTGCGCTCGCCCAATCACCCGGAGGTCCTGGCAGGGCGCGCGTCCGCCAATGTGCGCGCCTCCGGCGGGTTTGAGGGCCTGGCGGCGTCAGGTCGCGGCGCCGCGCTGAAACTCCATGCGTTGCTCGAAAAACCCCTGCCGACCGAAAGCGATCAGCACAATCTGCGGCTGCTGGAATTCGATCCGCGCCAACTGCAATGGACCGGACGATGGTGGCGTTATCGCCTGAATTCGCCGCTGTTCGGGGCCGGCGAACTCGCGAGCACGCCCGATGGCGGGTTGCTGGCCCTCGAGCACGACAATCTGCAGGGTGACGCGGCCCGGACCAAAATGATATTTCAGCTGCCGAATCCGAACCCCGCGGCGCAGGGCGCGATTCTGGAAAAATCTCCGCTGATCGATCTGCTGGCGTTAGCTGATCCAGATCATCTCGCCGGGCCGGCAAGTGTTTTCCGCTTTCCGTACCAGTCGCTCGAATCGGTTTACGCGCTGGACGCGCGCAACTGGCTCGTTGTCAACGACAACAACTTTCCCGCCAGTGGCGGCCGTGGCCAGTCGACGCCGAATCCGACCGAATGGTTGTGGCTCAGGCGGCTCGACTGAGCAAGCCGCCGCACCGGGCAAGTTCAAACGGGCGTCGATCCCGCATCGTAGGCGTATAGCGTGCGCACCTCCGCCATGCCGCTCGCCAGCGCCTTGATCTGATCCGCAGGATCGGGCGCAAAATAGACCTCGGGACGCGCGCGCGACATCGCCAGCGCAGCCACCACGCGCGCGTGACGCGCCTTTTCATAGCGCTGCATGGCTTCGTCGGGATCACCCGCGACCGCGGCACAGCGCCCCAGCACCGCAGCGTCCTCCAGCGCCATGACCGCGCCCTGCCCGGTGAAGGGTGGCATCGCATGGGCGGCGTCGCCCAGCAACGTGGCCCGGCCGCGGGTCCAGGTCGGCAGCGGGTCGCGATCAAATAGACCCCATTTGAACAGCCGGTCGCGCGGCGTCAATGCTAACAACTGCTGCGACACCGATTCAAAGTCGTGAAACTCGGCCTGCAGTTCGGCAAGACCGGCGCGTACGCTCCAGCCCTCTTCCATCCAGGCGCTGCGATGCGCGAGCGCCACGAAATTGATCACCGTCCGGTTGCGCAACGGATAGCGCATCAGCAGACGGCGCGGGCCCATGGTCATGCACAGCGGTGGATCTAACAAGGACGCGGGTGTGCCGGCCACCGGCACCAGGCCACGGAATGCCACAAAGCCCGTGAACAGCGGGGCATCGTGTCCGAACAGCGCGGCGCGCACCGCCGAGTGAACGCCATCGGCCCCCACCAGCCAGTGCGCAGCGATGCGCTGACCGTTGCTGAGCAGCGCGCTAACGGCGTTCCTGCCCTGCTCGACGCCCACCACAGTCGTGCCGACATGCACGGCCGCAGGCTGCAGGCGCAGCAATGCTGCTAACAAGGCAGCATGCAGATCGGCGCGGTGCATGTGGTAGAGCGGCACGCCATAGGTCTCGGCGGTGCGATCCTGTGGCAGGCGCACCAGGATTTCGCCGCTGGCGTAGTGACGCATGGCGCCCTCGGTCGGGCGGCTGCCGATGCGCTCGAGTTCAGCGCCGAGACCCAGCGCGATCAGCGCCTTGCCCGCGTTGGGCGTGATGCTGAGCCCGGCCCCTACTTCAGCGAGCTCCGCAACCTGCTCCAGCAAGGTGACGCGCTGGCCGGAACGCGCCAATCCAAGCGCGGCTGCCAGACCGCCGATACCCGCGCCGACCACGATGACGTGTGTGTCTTCCATGGGGTATCACGGTAGCAAATTGGCGCCGGCGCGTCGCGTCGCGCCCGGGACACTGCCAGCAGCCTAGAGACGGCTTCGAACGACCTTGCCGTCCTTGATGATGGCTAACAGATTCCGGTCGGGCTGTTCGAGGACGCGGATATCCTGCAGCGGGTCCGCGGCCACGATCAGCACATCCGCCAGCGCACCGGGCTCGATGACGCCCAGCCGGCCATAGGGATTGCGCGGCCCCGACATTGCTAACAAGTCGCCATTGATGGAAGTTGCCTGGCGCAGGATCTCCAGAGCGGTGAACCAGCGCAGGCGCGCGCCGAATTCGCCACTCTGCATCGCAAAGGCGCGCGGGCTGCCAAACACGTCGGTGCCGAAGGCGACTTTAGCGTTGTACTTTTTGGCGAGCTGCATCATGCGATCCAGCCCACTGGCCACCAGCGCCGCCTTTTCGCGTTGCGACACCTGGACCGGCGTCAGGGGCGCCGCCGCCGCAGTCGGCGGTGCACCGGGACTGCCGCCACCGCCGAAAAGATAAGCCTGCGGTGACAAATAGACGCCGCGCTCCGCGATCAACTTCATCGTCACCTCATCAATCAGATGCGCGTGCTCGATGCTGCGCACGCCCGCTTCCACGGAGCGGCGAATCGCCAGCGGCGTATAGGCATGCACGGCAACATACGTACCCCAATCGCTGGCGGCTTCGACCGCGGCGCGCAGTTCCGGCGCCAGGAACTGCACGCTGTCGATCGGATCCCAGGCGGATGAGATGCCGCCGCCCGCAGTCAGCTTGATCTGCGTGGCGCCCAGTCGCAGTTGCTCGCGCACCGCCGCCAGTACTTGATCCGGGCCGTCCGCGGTCAGCGCATAGCCCTGTTGCTCGGCGATGTCGGTGCGGCCGCTCCAGACGCGCGGCGGAGAATCGGTGCGGTTGCGATGATCGCCATGGCCGCCGGTCTGGCTGATGATTGCGCCCGATGGAAAAATCCGCGGGCCTTCCACCAGGCCTTCGTCGATGGCGCGCTTGAGACCAAAAGACGGCCCACCCATGTCACGCACCGAGGTGAAGCCACGCAGCAGAATGCCGCGCGCCTCGACGATCGAGCGCGCGACGACATACGAAGCATCACTGTCGTTGAGACCGGTAAAGGGCACGGCAACCGACGGATGAATGTGCGCATCGATCAGGCCGGGAATCACCACCCGGCCGCCGGCATCTATTACTTTGGCCGTCGCCGGTATGTCAGCTGCCACGCCTAACGAAACAATCTTGTTGCCGGCGATGACGATGTCCGCGCCTTCGCGCAATTGCGCGGCGCGGCCGTCGAATATCCGCGCATTACGTATTACCAGGGTGACGGCGGGTTCATCCGCTGCCAGTGTCGAGCCGGTCAGCAGCGCCAGTACTAACAAAGGCGGCAATCGCTTCATTCGTCGAACCTCAGATGCTTGACACTCTTGCCATGGCGACGGATCAGCTTCAGCGCTTCCACGCCGATCCTGAGGTGCTGTTCGACAAAGGCATCGGTCACCTTGCGATCCGAAGTCTCGGTCTTGACACCCTCCGGGATCATCGGCTGATCGCTGACCAGCAGCAGCGCGCCGGATGGAATCGCATTGGCGAAGCCTGCGGCAAACAAGGTCGCGGTCTCCATATCGATGGCCATGCAACGTGTGCGCCGCAGGTACTCCTTGAAGTCATCGTCGTGTTCCCAGACCCGGCGATTGGTCGTGAACACCGTTCCGGTCCAGTAGTCGAGTTCCAGGTCGCGGATAATCGTTGAGACGGCGCGCTGCAGGCTGAAGGCCGGCTGCGCCGGAACCTCGGGCAACAGATAATCGTTGGACGTACCTTCGCCGCGCACCGCCGCGATCGGCAACACCAGGTCACCGATCTGGTTCTTGCGCTTGAGGCCGCCGCACTTGCCAAGAAACAGCGCGGCCTTCGGGGCGATCGCCGACAGCAGATCCATCACGGTTGCAGCGTTCGCGCTGCCCATGCCGAAGTTGATCAACGTGATCCCGTCGGCCGTCGCGTTAGGCATGGGCCGGTCGCGGCCCAGCACCTCAACGCCCATCAGGCGCGCGAAGATATCGACGTAGTTGCCAAAATTGGTGAGCAGGATGTGTTGGCCGAAATCGACCAGCTGGGTTCCTGTGTATCGGGGTAGCCAGTTATCGACAATTTCTTTTTTGCTGCGCATTGGATAAATCTACAAACCTGCATCAAAGAATAGCCGAAACGCGCGCATGGCGGGCGCTGGCATACGGTGGCCATTGCGGCCCTCCGGCTGCCGCGTTAGCACCATTGCGCGTGTCTTCTGTTAGATCGCCATGCCGCGACCGGCGGCAACGCCTGCGCAGCCGTGAAAATTAGCTGTGGAAATTATGCAACAATGGCGTTTCACGACCGCAAGGCCCTCGACACTGGAATTATGCTGATATAAGGCTTCGGGCAGGCTTTCAACAGTGCGCCTGTGTCGATTTTCTCACACCTGCGCGACGCTACGCCCAGCCAGCGATATTCTGCTGGTGGCTGTATATATTTGATTCCTGGCTCCGGATGTGTTCTGTTTGCTGCGCTCGCTTTGATGAAAAGCGGGCATTACAATTATAACAATCAGGGGGAAAACGATGAATCTTCACAAGATCGCGGGAATACTCGGTTTGGTGGTCGCCCTCGCCGGGGCGTTTGTAGTTGTCCCGTACGGGGCGCTGGTCCTGTTAGTGCTGGGCCTGGTAGTCGGCTACGGCGTAATAGCGGACCACAACGTGCGCGTAATTGTCAGCGCGATTGCGCTCAGCATGTTTGCGGACGCGTTTGAAGCGGTTCCGGGTGCTGGCACTTACCTGAGCACTTTTGTCAGAGGCGTGGGCCATGTCGCAGCCGGCGCCGCTCTCTACGTCATTCTCAACAATATTTACCAGCGGTTCTTCGGTAAATAGCCACGCGTGAGTCCCGGCAACGTCGCAAGACTTGCCGGGGCTTATTGCTCAACGTTGTCAGGCCGCTGCGGCGCGCTCAGCGCGCCGGCCGGTAACCCAGTAATCTTGCAGGCAACAGAAAGATTGCCTTGAGCAGCGCCACCAATCCCTTGAGCAGCGCCCCGACAATCCGCAAAGGAATCGAGAGCAGCCACAGGATCGGAAACAGCACCAGCACCAATAGCGCCAGCGGCCATGCGATTGCCAGCAGGATGCACCAGGCGATTAAAGCTACAAGTATTTTCATGGAGATCTCACCGTCAGCAACTAACTATTGACAAGAATTCTACACACATGTACCTTTATAAAACAAGGTACCTGATAAACCAATGCAAGCAGAAGCAAAATTCGCGCCCATCCGCAAAGGACTCCTCGAGTTCCTGGTGCTGAAGATCGTCGGTACTGAAAGCGTTTACGTGCCAGACATCCTGCGCAAGCTTGCGGAAACGGAGTTTGCAACCCAGGAAGGAACGCTCTATCCGCTGCTCAGCAAGATTCGCCGCGAAGAACTGGTGCAGTACGAATGGCAGGAATCCGACGTCGGACCGCCACGCAAGTACTATCGGCTAACAAAAGCCGGCAAGGCACAGCTCGCGGCCTTTGATGAGTACTGGGCCCAGATCAACAAGACTATTTCCAACATCGGACGCTAAGCCATGCAACCCGTGATGAATGTCAGCCTGAATCGCACCGCCGTCCAGATCGAGGAGGATGCGCATGCACGCCTGTCAGCCTACCTTGCAGACGCGAGCACGACGCTCGCAGCCAACCCCGATCGCGCCGAGATTATGCTCGACCTCGAACAGGCGGTGGCCGATCAATGCAAACGCCGCATGCTGCCGGGCCAGACTGTCATTACGCTGGTGGAGCTCGGGCCAGCACTGGAAGAAATGGGGCCGGTGGAAGTGCCCGACGCCGCTGAACCTGCCGCGCGCGCCGCACCGAACGCCACTGGAGCACTGCAGCAGGTCAGTGAAGGCGCAATGATCAGCGGCGTATGCAAGGGTCTCGCAGGTGCGGCTGCGATCGACGTCACGCTGCTGCGCGTCATCGCGGTGATTCTGCTGTTCGCAACCGGCGGCGCAATGATCGTCCTCTACCTGGTGCTGATGTTTCTGATCCCGTTTGCGCCACTCGATCCGAGCGCTGCAGCGCTGCGAAAAATACCGGCCAAGAGCCGGGAGTACGTGCTGCTGATCCGTTCCAAGCTCGGTTCACTGACCAGCTAACGGCTCAGGGGTCGAGCTGGGTCCACATGTAGGCGTTCGCGTTGAAGTCCGGAAGCGGCACATCGCTGCTGCCGCTCGGCGATCGCACACCGCCCGGCCAGGAGTGGCCACCGCCGAACACAATGCGATTCACAGCGTCATAGACGTCCGGCGGATCGGACCGGCAAATGAAAACCGGCGCACTCGGCTGAATTCCATTGGCTGGCATGGCGTGGCGTAGCGCCTGCATGCCGTCGAAGCACCGATGCGCTCCTCGGTAGCCTGGTTCGTCACGTTGTTGCGGGCGATCCAGTTCGTGATCGTCGCGTCAACGCCGTAACAATTCGTCGCGGAGATGCCATCGTTGCCGACGCCACCCGCGTACGGGTAGTTGCGATCGTTGACGGTGTGAATGTGCAGCACGGTGATCGGCGAGCCCGCAGCCGAGGCGATGCGCCAGCATTGCGCCGTTGGAAAAGCCGGTCGCATAGATGCGTGCCGCATCGATGTTGTAGTTCGCGCGAACGTCGGTAATTGCCGCGCGTGCCTACGCAACATCATCGACGTTCTGCGACTGAGCCGTGCCGCGACAGGCGCCGGCATTGAACGTCTGCAGCGTGCCGGTGCCCTCGAGAAACACAGCGAAAATCTGCCGCTCATCGGCAAACTTCACGAGCTGGCACCGGCAATGTTCGCGCAATCCACGCACCATTGACCTGTACTGTTAGCTGCAGCGAAAATGTCTGGAACAGCGCTGTGATGGTCGTCGTGCCTTCGGCCAGGCCCGTCACGACGCCGTTAGCATTGACGACCGCGCGGC
>JANLTW010000105.1:0-37798 GCA_031363155.1 Gammaproteobacteria bacterium
ACCCGGCGCGTCAATTCCGGCGGCAGCACGCGGCGCGCCTGCAACGTCCACAGGCGCTCCAGGAAGATGGCTGCAGCCAGAACGGAACAGAGAATGATCGGCCACATCAGCGGACCGCCGGCCCGCACGATTTCCCACATCTGACTTACACCCGCAACTGGCGCCGCGCGCATCATACCGGAGCGGCTTTCGGCGCGCGACGACCGCGGCGAGATTCACGGACCCGACTCCGCGTTCGGACGCCGCCAGGGCCACTGCCAGGAGTCCTCGCGCTGCGAGTTCAATGCAGTCCGCCCGCCCGCGAACACAGCGAGGCGCAGCGCGCCGTGGTCTCCGGTTCGCCAGACTTGGGCAGCCGGCAGCGTTTTGAGGCTACTGGCGCGACCTGCCGCGATGACCCACTGCGGCTGCAGCAAACCCCACAGCGGATGATTGGGTCCCGCGCGCACGGCGCCACGGCGCAGCACCAAAACTTGGGTGCGCACCGGAACCCGGACCACGGGCAGTCGCAAGGCCTGCGCCAGTGCGAGTTCATCGTCCGGGCGCGCCGTGTGCACGATCCACCAGCCCTGACCCTCGACCTGCACATGGAGCGCGCAGGACTCGCCAGCCGGGTGCATCTCAAACCGCACAGCCTCCCACTGCCACTGTCGATGGCTGCACGATGCGAGCGCCAGTGGCCCCGCATGCCAGCCTGGTGGCGCGATCAATTCGCGCACCGGCATGGCTTTTGTTAGCTGTGAAACGCCCGCGCCGCGATCCTGGTTCGCGCGGCCGAGCACCAGCATGTCGACGGCGCTGACGCCGAGGGCGCGCAACGCCGGCACAAGTTTTTGTGCAGCGGCTGAACCGCGGCTGTGCCAGCTTTCACCGGTATCGACCACCAGCGCGTGCCCGCGGGTGCGCACTATGATCGCGAGTCCATTGCCGGACTCCAATGCCAGCAGCTGCGCCACCGGGCGGTCGCGAGCCGCCCGGGCGGCACCGACGGCTAACACTGCGGTGCACAGAGCCAGCGCCAGTGCGCGTGTTTGCCACGGCCACAGCGGCACCAGGCAGCAGGCAACCAGCAGCAGGCCGAGGACCGGCCAGGCCCCTTCCGGCAGATGCCACAGCGCCCAGGCACTTGCGGCCGCAGCATCCAGCCCGGTTGCTAACAAATCATGCGCGGCCGTGAAGATGCCTAACGACCAGGCGCCCGCGGCCGGCCAGGCCCAGAGCAACAGCGAACCGCACAATGCCAGTGGCACCAGCAGGAAAGTGAATACCGGAATGGCCAGAAGATTGACCCACAGGCCTGCAATCGGCACCGAACCGAAAATCATCGCGGTGAGCGGCGCCAGCGCCCAGGTGATCACCCACTGGCTGCGGACATAGTCCTTGAGCCACTGCACCGGCCGGTGCAGCGCAGCGGACGCCGTCGGAAATTGCCACAGCAGCACCGCCATGGCGCTGAACGACAACCAGAAGCCCGCCGACAATGGTGCAAATGGATCGACAATCAACACGGCTAACAAGGCCAGCGCCAGGGTCTGCAGCGCACCGACATGGCGTGCGCCACCGCGCGCCAGGCGCCAGACGCACAGCATCAGGAGCGTGCGCTGGGTGGGAACTGAAAATCCGGCGAACAGCGCGTAGGCAAACGCACCGATCAGCGCCAGCGTCGCCGCAAAATGATCGCGCGCCATGCGATAACCACAACGCGCCGGCAGCCGCCAGCAGGCCGCAGCCAGGAAATACAGCATGGCTGCCAGCCCGGTGACATGCGTGCCCGAGATCGCAATCAGGTGCGTGGTGCCGGTTGCATTGAACACGCGCCAGTCATCAGGGCTGAAGCCCTCGGTGATGCCCGCCGCGAGCGCCAGGAACAGGGCGTCGGCGTTACGATCCGAGCCCTCGGCCGACACCCATTGCGCAAGCTGCTGGCGCGCACGTGCCAGCCACGCGCCCTTGGCGGCGGTCAGGCGCTGATTGAGCGGTGACGCGCGGACGGTGGCCAGCGCGGTGATGCCGGCGGCGTAATACACCCGTTCCATGTCCACCGCGCCCGGATTCAACTGCGCCCGCGCTTCGCGTAACGACAGCGCCAGTTGCCAGCGTTCACCGGGCTGCGGCGCTAACAAAACAGCGGTGCTCGCGCTGATGCGGACCCGGTGCACCGGCTCTTGCGGCCGCAGCGTATTCAGCACTTGCAGATCGGCGTCGGCATGCCAGCCGGCCCCGCTGCGATTCACCAGGCCTGGAAATTGCACCGCGGCGAGCACGCGCTCGCCACGCCTTGCATCCTCCCAGTCTGGAGCCTGATGATTCTGCAGCGCGCCGCAAATCCACAAGACTCCAAGACCCACGGCGCTACCGGCCGGTGAGCGTCGCCAGGCACCGACCAGCAGGCAAAGCAGCGCAGCCGGCAGCAACATCCACACGGATGCGCCCGCGGCAACCGCCAGCACCACCGCCATGCCGCTGGCTGCGAAAATCCCGATCGACTGTGGACTGAGCAGCGATCTGGTCGCGTAACTCACGGCAGGCTGGCTTAAGGCGCCGGGCTCAACGACAATGATCTCATCATGCTGAAACCCCTGCTGCGGCGACTGGCGAGTCGCGTGCACGCGATGCGTCATCGCTGGTACATCGCGCCGTTCGGCGACCGCTTGTTAGATCCCAAGCTTTGGTCGTTCCAGCGTCGTACGGTGGCGCGCGGCCTGGGCACCGGCGTCGCCATCTGTTTCCTGCCGCTGCCGATCCACATCCCCGTGGCCATCGCGGTCGCGATCATCGCGCGCATCAATCTGCCGGCCACAATACTCGGGATATTCGCGGTCAATCCCTTCACGCTGGTGCCGGCGTATTACCTTGCCTATCGCGTCGGCGCCTTCGCCACCGGTTTTGCGCCGCAGAAATTTCGCTTTGAAATGAGCTGGACCTGGCTGGAGCACGGGCTGGGCCCGCTGTGGAAACCGTTCCTGGTCGGCTGCCTGATTTGTTCGATAGTCGCTGGGATGGCAGCATGGCTGAGCGTCGAGTTGCTGTGGCGTTGGCGCGTGCAGCAACAATATCGCAGCCGCGCCGCCGCGCCGCCGCGCAAATCGCGGCGCTCCGGCCAGAATTAGCCGATCAGGCGGCCGCGCTCCAGTCGCAGTATCCGGTCCATGCGCGCTGCGCGCGTCATGTCGTGGGTTACGACCACCAGCGCCGTGCCGGCATCGCGGTTCAGATCTAACAACAATTGAAACACCGCATCGGCATTGACGCCGTCGAGATTGCCGGTCGGCTCATCCGCGAGCACGATGCGCGGGCGCGTCACCAGTGCCCGCGCCACCGCAGCACGCTGGCGCTCGCCGCCCGATAACTCGGACGGCCGGTGGGTCAGCCGCTTCGCCAATCCGACCTGCGACAGCATCGCCATGGCCGCGGCCTGCGCCTCACCAGCCGGCGCGCGCCGCACCAGCAGTGGCATGGCGACATTTTCCAGCGCGGAAAACTCCGCCAGCAGGTGATGGAACTGGTAAACGAAGCCGAGCGCGCGATTGCGCAGCGCGCCGCGCTGCGACTCTGTCAGGGTTGCGACATCCTGGCCATCAACCAGCACCTGGCCTGCACTCGGCATGTCCAAGCCGCCTAACAACTGCAGCAGCGTCGATTTGCCGGAACCGGATGCGCCGACCACCGCAACGCGCTCGCCCGCCATGATCTGCAGGTTGACATCCTGCAGCACGGCAAGCTCGCTGCTGCCCTGGCGGAAGCTGCGCCGCAACGCCCGCGCTTCCAGCAATATTTTCGCCGCCTCAGTCATGCCGCAACACCTCCGCCGGCACGGTGCGCGCCGCCTTCCAGGCCGGGTACAAAGTCGCCACCGTGCACAGTGCGAGCGCCGCCCCGCAGACCTTCACGACATCGGCCCACTGAACATCGGCCGGCAGGTCGCTCATCAGATAGACCTGCGCGTCGAGCAAGGGCGCGCCGTTCAAGCGCCCGAGCCAGCGAACGATGGCTTCAGTATTCCAGGCGCCGATGACGCCTAACAACGCACCGCCTACGATCCCGAGACCGCCGATCAGCGCGCCCGACATGACAAAGCTCAGCAACACATTGCCGGGCCCGGCGCCGAGCGTGCGCAGGATGGCGATGTCGCCCTGCTTGTCGCGCACGATCATCACCAGGCTCGCGACCAGGTTGAAGGCCGCGACCGCGACGATCAGCAGCAGTATGATGAACAGCATCGATTTGGTCAGCTGGATCGAACGGAAGAAATTCGCATGACTTTGCGTCCAGTCCGAGACGATCAGCGTGCCGCCATCGCGATCGACCATGCGGCGCGCAAGCGTGCGGACCAACGCCGGGGCGCGCCCGGGATCATGCAGGCTCAGGCGCACCCCGGTCACAGCGCCGCCCATCTGGAAAAAACGCGCCGCATCCTGCATCTCCGCCAGCGCCAGGCCGCGATCATATTCGAACATGCCGGACGCAAAGGTGCCCGCCACCACAAAGCGCCGCATCCGCGGCGCCAGGCCAGCGGGTGTTGCCGTCGCCTGCGGCGCGATCGCAATCACGCTGTCACCCGTCTTGACAGCCAATTCGCGCGCCAGCTGCTCGCCGAGATAGAGCCGGTAGGCGCCGCTCGCGAGCGCCGCGCCACCCGCGGGGCCGCTCTGCAGGCGCGGAGCGGCTAACAAACTGTCTGCGCCACGGGCCAGTTCATCGGTAACGCGAACGCCCCGCAGGTTCAGTGCCAGTGTCCGGCCCCCGGCGCTCAGCATCGCCTGCTGTTCCACGAACGGCGCAGCCCGTTGCACGTCTTTATCAGCCAGCGCCAGCGCCTGCAGCGACTGCCAGTTGCCGAGCAGCCGCTCTTCACTCCGCACGGTCGCATGCGCGGTCACAGCCAGCAGGCGCTGCCGCAACTCGCGCTCGAACCCATTGAGCACTGACAAGACGATGATCAACACCGCAACGCCGAGCATCAGCCCGACGATGGACACCCCGGCCACGAACGACAAAAAGCCATGGCGGCGGGTAATGCCGAGATAGCGCAGCGCCAGCATGAATTCATAGCGGGCCATCAGAGCCGTTCGTAGCGCAATGCATCAGCGGGCGCGACCCAGGCGGCGCGCCTGGAGGGCCACCAGGCCGCCAGCAGCGACAAGCCAAGAGCTAACAGAGCCACCAGTACGATCTGCGGCGGGCGTATTTCCGACGGCAATTGCGTCACGTAGTAGACGCTGGAGTCCAGGAATTCAAAGTGGAACCAGCGCTCGAGATTGCCGGCGATCACGGCGACGTTGCCCGCGATCAGTGCGCCGGTGACGACGCCAAGCAGCACGCCTGCCCAGCCGATCACCAGCCCCTGGGTCAGGAAAATCTTTTGCACCGTAGTCGCGGTCGCGCCCATGGTACGCAGTATCGCAATATCGGTGCGCTTGTCATTGACGACCATTACCAGCATCGACACGAGGTTGAACGCGGCGATCGCGACGATCAGCAGCAGGATCAACCCCATCATGGTCTTCTCGATGCGAATGGCGCGGAAATAATTCGCATGATCCTGGGTCCAGTCACGCAGTTCGAACCCGGACGGAACCAGGGCACGCAGTGTCGCGGCGCGCTCCGGCGCTTTCAGCACCTCATCAAACCGCAACCGCAGGCCCGAAGCCCGGGCATCGCCGCCAGTGAGCGCGCGTGCGGCGTCGAGATTCGTGTAAGCAAGCACCGCATCGCTTTCCTGGGCGCCGACTTCAAAAAGCCCGACCACGTCGAATTGCCGCAAGCGCGGTGACGGGACGCCTCCATCATCAACGGCGGGCACGAGAATCATGATCGAATCGCCCGGACCGACGGCCAAGCGATCGGCCAGCAACACACCCAGGACAATATGATCGCCCTCGGCGAGATCCTGCAGCCGGCCAACGCGCAAAGCCGCGGACAGGTCCGACACCGCGACTTCCTGCGCCGGGTCTATGCCCAGCAGCATCAGCGGCCGCGACTCGGCGCCATTGACCGCGACCGCCTCGAGCTGCACGAAAGGCGCAACCGCGGCAACACCAGCCTGCGTGCGAAACTTCGCAGCGAGCGCAGCAAGCGCCCCGACATCGGCGCCGGCTGCCAGTGGCTGCAGTCGCGCATGTGCACTCAGGGCGACCAGGCGGTCACGGATATCGTTTTCAAATCCGTTCATGACCGACAGTACGACGATCAACGCCGCAACACCGGATCCGACGCCAATCGCGGCAATCCAGGTCAGGAAAGACACAAAGAATTTCTGCGCGCGGGACCGCACATAACGCAGTCCGACAAACAGCGACAGCGGTTGAAACATCCGGTGAATTGTACTCTGGGGTTAACAATAGCGACCCGGCTCACGTTTTCCCGCCAATTCGGGGTTAACATAGCCACTCGCGCTTGAGATCAAGGCAAGACCTATGAAAGCACTGCAAATCGCGTTGCTGTCCGTTGCATTGGCTGCCACTGCCGCGTCGGCCAGGGCCGAATTAGTCGCAGTCGATGGCAAACCCATGCTGCGTGCCGACAGCCAGCCCAAACCCAGCCCCGGCATGACCATGCAGGCGGTCGAGACCCAATTCGGCGCGCCGGCCCAAAAGCGCGGTACGGTCGGCAAACCGCCCATTACGCGCTGGGATTATGCCGGATTTTCGGTGTATTTCGAATTTGACCGGGTGGTCCACGCGGTCGCCGCCGGCGCCTGATTCATTTCGCGCTTGCCAGCGGCTACCAAGTAACTATGCTGCGGCGCCTTCATGGCGCCGTTATTTCACCTCCCGTCACCGCGCACCGGCGCTGAACCCGCTCGCTGGTGTCAGCTCGCGGGCAGCATCAGTTCGCTTGCAATCGCCGATGCCGCATGCGCCGACACCCGCCCCTGGCTGGTAATTGAAAACGGCGCGCAGGCGCTCGAACAACGACAGGCTGAGCTGCGGTTCTACGGCGGGCCCGATTTACCGCTCTGGCAGCTGCCCGACTGGGAAATGCTGCCCTACGACTCCTTCGCGCCGCACCCGGACCTGATTTCGGACCGCTTGCGCACGCTGGCCGCACTGCCGCATCTGACGCGCGGCATCGTGCTTGTTAGCATTGACACCCTGCCAATGCGACTGCCGCCGCGGCAGTACATCGAAAGTCGCAGTTTTCAGCTGCGTCCCGGTCAGCAGCTGGCGCTGGAACCGTTCCGCCAGCGGCTGGTCGCCTCGGGCTATGTCGCAGTCGGCCAGGTGACCCTGCCCGGCGAATTCGCGATCCGCGGTTCGTTGTTAGATCTGTTCCCGATGGGCGGCGAAACGCCACTGCGCATCGACCTGCTGGATGACGAAATCGATTCAATCCGCCGTTTCGATCCGCAGTCCCAGCGCTCGCTCGATGCGCTGAAGCAATTTGAAGTGCTTCCCGGACGGGAGCTGCCGCTCGATCCGGCCAGCGTGCGCGGTTTTCGCAAACGCTTCCGCGCGCGTTTCGAGGGCGACCCGACCCGTACGGCGATCTATCGTGGCGTCAGCGAGGGGCTGGCGCCGCCCGGCATCGAATATTACCTACCGCTGTTCTTCGACCGCTGCGCGACGCTCGCCGACTACCTGCCGGCCAATCCGGTGCTGGTCATGGATCGCGGCTGGGAAGGCGCGCTGCAACAGAGTTTCGGGCAAATCGTCAGCCGCTACGAAGATCGGCGCCACGACATTGAGCGGCCGCTGCTGGCACCGGTGGAAATTGCGGTCCCGCCGGCCGACATGCTCGCGATCTTCGCACGCACCGCGTGCCTGGAACTCGACACCTTCAAGACCGAGCACGAAGTCCCCGGCGTTAGCCAGAACCTGCCGTTGCGACCACCGCCGGAGCTGCGGCTGGATGCGCGCGCCGCGCAACCGCTCGCACCGCTGACGCGCTGGCTGAAGGAACAGCCGGGCCGCGTCCTGTTAGCCGTCGATTCCGCCGGCCGGCGCGAAGTGCTGAGCGAGATGCTGCGGCCGCATGGTCTGCGCGCGGTCGCAGTGGACAGCTGGCAGGAGTTTCTGGCCGGCGACGCTGCGCTCGCGATGATCCAGGCGCCGGAACTGCGGCCGGTCGCCTGCGCCAATCCGGCAATCACCATTCTCACGGAAAACCAGCTGTTCGGGTCGCGCGCGCGCCAGGAACGACGCCGGCGGCGCAGCCAGGTCGACCCGGCCGCGATTCTGCGCGACCTGCAAACCCTGACGGCCGGCGCTCCGGTGGTTCATGAGCAGTACGGTGTTGGCCGGTACCTGGGCCTGCAGAGCATGGAGATCGGCGGCCAGCCGGGGGAATTTCTGGCCCTCGAATACCGTGATGGCGACCGCATCTATGTGCCGGTGCACGCGCTGCATCTTGTTAGCCGCTACGGCGGCATGGATGCCGAGAGCGCGCCCTGGCACAAACTGGGCACCGATCAGTGGGCCCGGGCGCGCCGCCGCGCGGCCGAGCAGGTACGCGACGTGGCGGCAGAGCTGCTGGACTTGTACGCGCGGCGCCAGTCGAAGCCTGGGCTCGCGCTGCCGCTGCGCGAACTGGAATACCAGAGTTTCGCGAATGCGTTTCCGTTCGAGGAAACCGCCGATCAGGGCGACGCCATCCGCAAGGTGCTGGCCGACCTGGGCAAGGATCTGCCCATGGACCGCATCGTCTGCGGCGATGTGGGCTTCGGCAAGACCGAGGTTGCCATGCGCGCCGCCTTTGTCGCGGCCCAGGCTGGCAAACAGGTCGCGGTGCTGGTGCCGACAACATTGTTAGCATCGCAGCACTTTCTGAATTTTTGTGACCGCTTTGCGGACTGGCCATTGCGCATCGAAATGCTGTCACGATTTCGCACCGACGCGGAGGCGAATCAGGTCATCGCGGGCATTGAAAGCGGCCAGGTCGACATCGTCATCGCCACGCACCGGCTGCTGCATGCACAGCTGCGCTTCAAGGATCTCGGACTGATCATCATCGATGAAGAGCATCGTTTCGGCGTGCGCGACAAGGAAAAACTGCGGGCGCTGCGTGCCGAGGTGCATATCCTGACGCTCACGGCCACGCCGATCCCGCGCACACTCAACATGGCGCTCGGTGGGCTGCGCGAACTGTCCATCATCGCGACCCCTCCGGCCGAGCGCCTGGCGGTAAAGACATTTGTCGGCGAGTGGGACCCTGCCGGGATACGCGAAGCGGTGATGCGCGAGCTGCGCCGCGGTGGCCAGGTGTATGTCGTACACAACGAAGTCAAGGACATCGAAAAGTTCACGGCGGACCTGGCGAAACTGTTGCCCGAAGCGCAGATCCGTTTCGGTCACGGCCAGATGCGCGAGCGCGAACTCGAACAGCTGATGGTCGATTTCTATCACCGGCGTTTCAATGTGCTGGTTTGTACGACGATCATCGAAAGCGGTATCGACGTGCCTACGGCCAACACGATCCTGATCGATCGCGCCGATCGCTTTGGCCTCGCGCAGTTGCACCAGCTGCGCGGCCGGGTCGGCCGCTCGCACCACCGCGCCTATGCCTATCTGTTGATTCCGCCGCGCAAGAGCCTCAAGCCGGATGCGCTGCAGCGGCTGGAAGCGATTGAGTCGCTGGAGGATCTCGGCGCGGGCTTCGTGTTAGCCACGCATGATCTCGAGATTCGCGGCGCCGGCGAGCTGCTCGGCGAACGGCAGAGCGGTGAACTGGCCGAAATCGGCGTCAACATGTACCTCGAAATGCTGGATCGCGCCGTGCGCGCGCTCAAGTCCGGTCGCGAACCGCAACTCGAGCAGCCGCTCGCCGCCGCCACCGAAGTCGAGCTGCGTGTCCCGGCGCTGCTGCCCGAGACCTACGTAGCCGACGTGCACCTGCGCCTGACCCTGTACAAGCGCATCGCCGCCGCCGCCAGTGACGCTGATCTCGACGAATTGCACGCTGAATTGATCGACCGTTTTGGCCCATTGCCCGAAGCGGGCAGCGCTCTGCTGAAAGCGGCGCGCTTGCGGCTGCTGGCGCGCGCGTTAGGTGTGCGCAAACTCGAACTCGGCGAGCTGGGCGGCTATCTGCTGTTCGAGCCGGTCAATCATGCTGATCCGCGCAAGGTCATCGAGCGGGTGCAGAAGCAGCCGCGCGACTTCCGCCTCGATGGACCGTTGAAACTGCGCATCCTGCGTGACTTTGACACCGTAACTGAACGATTTGACTTTGCCGAACGATTGCTGCGTGAGCTGCGCTAAAATACCAACATGAGTTCCCGGCGCATCTTCGTTGCGACCACTGCGCTGCTGCTCGGCGCAGTCGCCACCGTGGCTACGGCCCAGGCGCCGGCTCCCGCCGCGGCAACGCCAACGGCAACGGTCTACAACGTCGAATTGGTGGTTTTCTCGGGCAACGGCGGTCCGGGTGAAGACTGGGGCACGCCAGGCGCGAGAGCGCCTGCGGGCGGCGGTGATTCCAGTTCAGGCAACGCGCAGGTCGGCCGCTTCGTGGCCGCAATGCCCCCATCCCGGTTTCAGTTGGCTAACGAAGTTGCCAAGCTGCGCGCCAGCGGGCGCTACCAGATCCTCACGCATATCGCGTGGCAGCAAACGGCCAGCACCTGGGGCACACGGGCAGGATTCACGCTGGCGCGGCTCGGCTCCCAGGCGAACGGACTCTCGGGCCTCGTTTATCTGGAACGCGGCACTTACCTGCACCTGGGCGTCAATATCGCGTACAGCGCAGGCGGTCCGACCTACCGCATTGACGAATCACGGCGCATCAAATTCTACGACAAACAGTATTACGACCACCCCGCAATCGGCCTGTTAGCCATGGTGACCCCGTCGCAGGGCGCCAAGCCTCCCGGGCGTTAGCTATCGTCAGCGGCGCCGCTAGCCCAGTATCCTGGCCGGCGCGCGCGCCCATTCCGGATGCACTTGCGCGGCGAGAGCGCGAAATTTTTCCGGCAGGTCGCGCCAGCGGCGTTCCTTGCGGCCGGCGCAACGCGACAGGCTGGTGCCCGGACGGTCGCCCATCTGAAATCGCGGCGACCAGCTGTTGAAATCGTTGAATTGACCCAGCGCCGGAACCCAGCGCGGCAGTGCGCCCGAATCCCTGAGCGCGGCGCGCGGACTTTGCAACGTATACATGTCGTGTACGCGCAGCGGCCGCGAAGCGCCGATGCTACCACCGCTGGCAGCGACGGCTGCGGACGCCGGCACCACGACATAGGTTTCTTCGCGCAACCACACGGAGTCGCCGACCACGCTGACCGGACCTAACACATGGCGCCGCTCCGCACCGTTTGCGGACGCGGGCTCCACAGTACCGGTCGGATCGAAATTGCCGGTGTTGGCGCGCGGCGGCGCATAAGCCAGCGCAACATTGGCGCCGGTGATCGGATTCAGCCAATTTTCCAGCAAGGCACCGGTTTCAAGATGGGTGTAGTAACCCATTTGCGCACCGATTACCTGATAGCGGCCATCGCCCTGATCGATGCAGCGGTGTACCGAGCCAACATGCATGTCGAAGAAAGGTGTCAGCACGTTATCGACCAGGCCATAGCGGCGCCCCTGCAACCACCAGAAAAACACCTGGCCGTCACCTGCAAACCGCATCTGGCGGTGGAGCCTCGCGACCTGCAAAGGATCGGTGGCGCCATCCAGCCCGGCCGCACCCGCACGTGTTTCGCTGACGGCCGCCACAGCGCTCATTGCTAACAAGGAACCGGATAACTCGCGTCGTGTAAATCCCATAGCGTCTCCCCAACCGAAAACCTACCCCAGTTTCAGACTCGGTGGCGCCTCGCAACGCGCCAGCATTTCACGGCATTGCTGCCAGTCCGCGCTTGCCTGCAGTTCGGCAAGATTGCGTTTCGGCCCTCGGCCGCGCAGGCGCACCAGACCCAGCGACAGTGCCGGATTAATCGGGCGCCGCAGGCCATTGAGTACGGCGACCACGTCCTCGCGACGATTGCAGATCGGCAATACATCGCAACCGGCCTCGAGCGCCAGTGCCGCGCGTTCCACCGGGCCGCCAAATTGCGTTGCGCCAGCCATCGACAGATCATCGGCAAATACAACGCCGCCAAAATGCATGTCGCCACGCAACACGCCCTGGATCCAGCGCCGCGACAAACTCGCTGGCAGCGAATCGATTTCCGGAAACAGCACATGCGCTACCATCACGGCCGGCAGGTGGTTCGCGATCAGGGTGTAATAGGGCCGCAGATCGCGCTCCAGATCTGCGAACCCGCGGCGGTCCACCGGCAGTGCATGATGCGAGTCCGCGACCACCGCACCATGGCCCGGAAAATGCTTGGCGACCGCGCCCATTCCGGCATCCCGCATCCCTAATACCGACGCCACCGCCAGCCGGCCGACGATTTCCGGGTCGGGGTGCAAGGCGCGATCTCCGATCACCGTGCTAACACCGTAGTCCAGGTCCACGCAGGGCGCGTAGGACAGATCAATCCCAACCGCGCGCAGTTCCGCGGCCATCAACCAGTTCAGGCGCCGTGCCAGCGCGATGCCGGACGCGTGATCGGCGTCAAATTCATGGCCGATGCGGCGCGCCGGCGGCAGCAGCGAAAAACCGCGGCGAAAACGTTGCACGCGCCCGCCTTCGTGATCCACGGTCACCAGCAGCGGCGGACTGCGTACCGCCTTAATCTCGGCCACCAGGGCCGCGAGCTGTCCGGAATCCGAATAGTTGCGCGTAAAAAGGATCACCCCGCCGATCAGCGGGTGCGCCAGGATTTCACGATCCTCCGGCGCCAGCTGCAGGCCCGCCACATCGATCATCAGCGGTCCGAGCGTCATGCGGCGACTCGGGCGCGATCACGCGGGCTGCGGCGCGGCTCAAGGACCACCATGGACTCCATATGCGTCGTGTGTGGAAACATGTCGAGCATGCCAGCCGCACGCACCACATAGCCGTGCTGCTGGGTCAGTTCGCCCAAATCGCGCGCCAGCGTACCCGGATGACAGGACACATAGACAATGCGCCCGGGCGCCAGTCGCGCGATCGCCGCCAGGATTTCGCGCGCCCCGGCACGCGGTGGATCGAGCAACAGGTGCGAAAATCCGCCCTGCCACCAACCTGCATCCAGGTCCGGCTGGCTGAGATCGGCGCTGAAAAACGCGGCGTTAGGGAGCGCATTGCGGGCCGCGTTGGCGCGGGCACGGCTCACCAGGCCCTCGTCGCCCTCGACTCCGACCACGTCAGCGCCACGGCGCGCCAGCGGCAGGCTGAAATTGCCGAGCCCGCAGAACAAATCGAGCACCCGGTCCCCGGGTCCGGCCCCTAACAATTCGAGCGCCTGGCGTATCATGTTGGCGTTGAGCCCCGCGTTCACCTGCACAAAGTCGAGCGGCTGGAATTCAAGCGTCACAGCGAACTCATCGAGCCGGTAGCAGAGCGGCGCCGCCGCTTCCGCCAGCGGCGTGACCGTCTGCGGCCCCCCGGACTGCAACAAAAATTCGACCGCGTGGGTTGTTGCAAACTCGCCTAACAATTCGCGGTCAGCAGCCGTTATCGGTTGTAGGATGCGCAGCACCAGGGCCGTCGCATTGTCGGCGACCGCCACTTCAATCTGTGGCAGCTGCGCGCGCACCGTAAGTTTTTCTATCAGCCGCGCGAGCGGCTCCAGCAGGCTGGCGACCGGCTCGGCGAGAATTTCGCAGCGCGTCAGATCCGCGATGTAGGGCTTGGCGCGCTCACGGAACCCGACCAGGACCCGGCCTTTCTTGCCGACATCCTTGACGCCGAGCCGCGCGCGCCGCCGATAGTTCCACACCGGTCCGCTGAGGGGCGGCAACCAGCGTTCCGGCTCGATTTGCGCGACCCGCTGCAGGGTTTCGCGCAACTCCTGCTCCTTGGCAAGCAGCTGCGCCGCCGGCGCCAGGTGCTGCATCGCGCAGCCACCACAGATCCCGAAATGACTGCAGCGCGGCGTAACCCGGTCACTGGACGGGATGACAATCTCTATCAGGTCGGCATAATCGAACTGCTTTTGCGGCCGGCGCCGGCGAAAGCGCACGCGCTCCCCAGGCAGGGCGCCGGGCACAAAAACTGTTTTGCCGGCGCGCACGACCCCTTCGGCGTCGTGGTTGAGCGCGGCGACCAGGCCCTCCTCGTCGGGCACGGCGTTCAATGCACGGCCTCGGGCCACGCTGCCAGGAACTCGCGCCAATGCGGATCCGCGGACGCCATCACCCACTCGCGCACGCGTGCGGTCTCGGCTTGAAATTGCCCGCGATCCAGGACACCGCGCAACAATTGAAAACGCAGGAACACCAGGTAGGTATTGAGCACATCGGTTTCACAGTAGCGCCGCACCGCCACCGCCTCACCACTGCGCCAGGCATCCCAGACCTGCGCGCCGGAAAATCCCAGCTTGCCCGGCAGACCTAACAACAGCGCCATATCAGCCAGCGACGCCCGCGCCCGTCCCTGATAAAATGACAATACGTCCATAAGATCGGTATGCCGGGCATGGTAGCGATTGACATAGTTGTTCCAGCGAAACGCGTTGTCACTGTCGCCCATTTCCCAGAACTGCGGCGCCTGTACGTTGTGTTTCAGAGCGCGATAGGTCAAAACCGGCAGATCAAACCCGGAGCCATTCCATGAGACCAGATCCGGCCGATAGCGCTCGAGACCGTCGAAAAAACGCTGTACCAGTTCTGCTTCGCCGGACTCCACCTCACCCAGGCTCCAGACCTTGAGTTGCTCGGCGCTGCGCAAGGCGCAGGATATCGCCACAATGCGATGCTGCTCGAGCGGCAGAAACTCGCTGCCACCGGTCTGCTGCCGCCGCTGCGCCGCCATTGCCTTGGCGACCTCGGCATCCGGCAGGTCGCCAAGACCTAACAGCGCGCGGCCGTAGACCACATCAGGCACCGTCTCGATATCAAATACCAGCACGTTCATGTGCGCTTCCTGATTGTCCGCTTCCTGGTTGCAAGCTTCGGGCTGGTCTTTTTCCCGGCCGGCCGGCGTCGCACCGTCTCCAGCACCGCAACGGCGACGATCAATCCAGCCTCATCGGTCAGTGTGACATGCCCATCGCCGATGCCCAGGCGGCGGCGCACGCGTTCGCCGCGGGGCGAATAGACGACCTCCGGTCGCCCCCAGGCGTTCTGCACCACACCGACATCGCGTATCCATACGCCGTGACCAAATCCGGTGCCCATGGCTTTGACAATCGCTTCCTTGGCGGCGAACCGTAACGCCAGAAAGCGCTCCTTGCGCTTCGTTCGTGAAAGCTGGGCAAGCTCGCCCGGCATCAGCAGGCGCGTAACGAAGTGCTCGCCAAAACGCCGATACACGCCAGCCACCCGGCTGGCCTGCAACACATCAACGCCAATCCCGAAAATCATCGCATGACCTGTCTGCGCACTGACCTGGCAACTGCCCGTGTGCGAATTTGGTAGCCATCGAGACACTGATCCAGCGCGGCCCGCAGGATGCGGCTGGCGGCTGCCAGGCCGTCCGGGTCATGCCAGTGACCGGCTGCTACCGCCAACAGCGCCGCACCGCTGAGCGACGCTTCTTGCCGGCCTGGCTCCTGGCTTGGCGTAAAACCGACGCCCGCGGTAAACAGATAGCGCCGTGTGGGCTCCAGTCCGGCGAAGTCGATACCGTAGCCGCAGGCCTGCAACAATTGCATTTCAAATTCGCGCAGCACCGGCGCCTCCAGGCCCGGTTCGCACAACTGCTGCAGCGCCTCTGAGTACGCTTCGTACAAGGCCGGTTGCGCATCGAGGCGCTCCGTCAGCTTGAGCAGCAACTCACTCAGGTAGTAGGCCGACATCAGGGTTTGCGCGCGTGGTGTCGGCGCGGCGGCATCTGCCAGTTCTGCGCCAGTCAGCTGTGCGGCGTCGCCGCGACCTAACACGAATGACAGCAGCAGGCGCCGAAAAGGCTGCAGCACCGGGGCCAGCCGCGATTTCGGCCCGCGCACGCCGCGCGCGAATAGTGTCAGCCGGCCGTGCTCGCGCGTGAAAACCTCGACAATCCGGCTGCTGTCGCGGTACGGCCGGTGATGCAGCACATAGCCCTCGGCCAGTTGCACGCGCCGCGCCGCGCGATTCATTCGAGACCCAGCGACTTCAGGGCGCGCGCGTCATCTGCCCAGCCTGCGCGCACTTTGACCCAGAGCGTCAGGTGAAACCGCTCGCCGGTCATGTGTACGAGTTCGCGACGCACCGAAGTTCCTGCTTTCTTGAGTCGCTCCCCGCCCTTGCCGATGACGATCGGTTTTTGCCCCTCACGATCCACCCAGATCACAGCGGATACCGCCCAGCGCTCGGGTTCGCGCTCCAGGGACTCGATTTCGACCGCAATACCGTACGGTAATTCCTGGTTCAGCATCAGCGTGAGTTTCTCGCGGATGAGTTCCGCAATCCTGAAGCGCAAATCGCGGTCCGTTAGCATGTCGGGTGGAAACAGCGGCGGCGACAGCGGCAAATGTTTGGCAATCGCCGCAATCAAGGGTTCCAGATTGTCGCCATGGGCGGCGGACACGGGCACGACATCGACAAACTCGGCTTGCTTTGCCAACTCCTCCATAAAGGGCAACAGTTTGGCGCGCGGCTTGACCTGATCGACCTTGTTCACGACAGCGATCACGGGCCGGCCGGCAGCCAACGCACGCTGCAACGCCAGCGCGTCATCCGGCGAATGTCCTAATGCTTCGACGACCCACAGAATGACATCGGCGTCGACGGCCGCTGCGGAGGCCGAACGGTTCATGGCTTTGTTGAGTGAACGCTTCGCTCCCAGATGCAGGCCCGGGGTATCGACAAAGGCGATCTGCAATCCCGGGCGATGCAGCACGCCTAACACCCGATGCCGGGTGGTCTGGGGCCGCGGCGTGACGATTGATAATTTCTGCCCGATCAGCGAGTTCAGCAGCGTTGACTTGCCCACGTTTGGCCGGCCGATCAGTGCGGCGAATCCTGCGTGAATCTGCGGATCTTCGCTCATGCTCGTTTACCTGACTCGAGCACCTCGAGCAACTTGATGGCGGCCTGCTGCTCGGCGCGGCGCCGGCTGGTTCCCGCGCCTGCGGCGCGACAGCCACGGGTGTCGAGCGCGCACTCCACGACGAAATTCTGCTCATGGGCCTCGCCCGATACCGCTACCACGCGGTACTCCGGCAAGGGTTCGCCATGCGCCTGCAACCACTCCTGCAGGCGCGTCTTCGGGTCCTTGAGCGCCGCCGGATCGGGCAATTGCTCAATGACAGGCGCCACCAGCGGCAGGACCTGGGCGCGCGCCGCATCCATGCCACGATCGAGAAAAACCGCGCCGATCACGGCCTCCAGAGCATCAGCCAGAATCGATTGCCGGCGAAATCCGCCGGTCTTCAATTCGCCGCCGCCCAATTGCAGTACTTCACCGATACCCAGTCCCTGGGCCAGTTGCGCCAGGGGTTCCGCACTGACGACGCGTGCCCGCAGCCGGCTCAGGTCGCCTTCGTCGGCATCCGCAAAGCGCTCGTACAAGTGTTCGGCAACCAGCAGATTGAGTACCGCATCGCCCAGGAACTCGAGGCGCTCATTGTTAGTGCTGGACGCGCTGCGGTGCGTCAGCGCCATGGTGAACAATTCTTCACGCAACGGCGTGTAACCGAAGCGCGCAGCCAGCCAGTTCGACACTGGCCCGCGGGATGAATTCATCCGCTATTTGAACTCCACCGACTTCTCAAATTCAAACAGCAGCGACACGTTGTAAAACAGCGGCACAACCTGCTCATAGTTGGCTGCAATCTGCCAGCCGCCCTCTTTACGCGTGATCGCCAGTTCTTCAATATCGGGTCGATCGATATATTCCACCACCCATTTGCGTGACAGATAGTCCTTCAACTGGTCCTTGGTCAGAGCGCCGTTGCCAACATTGTCCTTGGCAAAATTATCCAGCGCCCGATTTACCGCTATATAATTGTTGAATGGCGTAATGCAGCGCATTCCGACGTAGCCGAGAAGGAATATGGGCAACAGCAGGAAAACCCAGCCGATGGCGGTAACGCCACGTTGCCGATGTGCTGAAAGCTCAGAGTGCATGATCTGCTCCTAACAATCTATCATTGTATTTTCTGACCCAGACGGTCCCATTGAATGCGCTTGCCGGGCCGATTGAAGTCGAGATTGAACCAGATTCGCGTCGCCTTGCCTACGAGGTACTCCTCACGGACGAAACCCCAATAGCGGCTGTCCAGGCTATTGTCGCGGTTATCGCCCAGCATCAGGTACTGGCCGGGCGGCACGACAATCTCCTCCGGCACCCGCATCATCGGGTCATGACCGGAGTCATGCGAATCCGACTCGCCCGGCGCGAGGCCCGGCTCGCACAGGTAGTTCGAAGCCATCACCTGCCGGTTGCAGCCCGGCAAGCCAGGCGCAACATCATGCGACTGCGCACTCAGGCAATGGAGCACCTGATGCTCTTCCTGACCCAGTTTTTCCAGCGCACGCTGCATGCCGACATAACAGCCGTCATTGAAAGTCTCCACATCGCGAAACGGCACCGGCTGGCCGTTGATGATCAGCCGGTCCGATCGCACGATGACGTGGTCGCCCGGCAGTCCTGCAACGCGCTTGATGAAATTGACCCCAAGGTCCTCAGGAAACCGGAACACCGCAACATCGCCGCGTTCGGGGCTGCCAATCTCAACGATTTTGCGATGGATGACGGGCAGCCGCATGCCGTACGCATATTTGTTGACCAGGATGAAGTCCCCGTCCAGCAGGGTCGGCATCATCGAATCCGAGGGGATGCGATAAGGTTCAAAAATAAACGATCGCAGCACCAGCAGGACCGCCGCGACCGGAAAAAAACTGCGCGCGTAATCCAGTGTCGCCGGTTCCGGAGGCCAGGGTTGGTCGGTCGCAAGGCCCTCAGGACGCTCGGCCGGAAACAGCGCGCGTCTGCCGCGGCGCAACACCCAATGATCGAACGCCCACACCAGGCCTGACAGCGCTGTGACCGACACCAGCACGAAGCCAAAATCGGTACGCTGACTGCGAAACAACTGCCACAGGGTCGCGAGCACCGTGAAGGGCAGCAGCGCGTAGGCGATTTTCAGCCACCAGGGATCGACCGATGCCCCGAGCGGGGCGCTGGCCAGGCGCCTGGCGCGCAGAAACCAGTCGTCAACGACGCAGACAATGCCTAACGGCACGGCCAGCAGCGCCAGCCACGAAATAACCTGATTCAGCAATTCACTGTATGTGGATGACATGGGTCCTACTTCTTGCCAATTTTGAGCACGGCCAGGAAGGCCTCTTGCGGAATCTCGACCTGACCCAGCTGCTTCATGCGCTTCTTGCCCTCTTTCTGCTTTTCGAGCAACTTGCGCTTGCGTGAAATGTCACCGCCATAACACTTGGCGAGCACGTTCTTGCGCAGTGCCTTGACCGTGGCACGCGCAATCACGTGGGTGCCGATCGCTGCCTGAATCGCCACTTCAAACATCTGGCGCGGAATCAGTTCCTGCATCTTGTCGACCAGTTCACGACCGCGGTGATAGGCGTTGTCGCGATGAACAATGATACTGAGTGCGTCGACTTTGTCACCGTTGATCAGCATATCCAGCTTGACCAGCGGCGCCGCCTGAAAGTGACTGAACTCGTAGTCAAATGACGCATAGCCGCGGCTCGACGATTTCAGGCGGTCGAAGAAGTCGAGCACCACCTCCGCGAGTGGCAACTCATATTGCAGCGACACTTGGTTCGCCAGGTACTGCATTTTCTTCTGCACGCCGCGCTTTTCTTCGCACAGCTGCAGCACCGACCCGACATAGTCCGGTGGCACCAGGATGTTCGCAATGATAATAGGCTCACGTATCTCGGCCAATTTGTTAGGTGCAGGCAGCTTGGCAGGATTGTCGATGAGCTGACTGGCGCCATCGGACAGCCCGACTTCGTACACCACTGTTGGCGCGCTGGTGACCAGTTCGAGCTGGTATTCGCGCTCCAGGCGTTCCTGCACGATGTCCAGGTGCAGCAGGCCGAGAAACCCGCAACGAAAACCAAAACCTAACGCGGTCGAGACTTCCGGCTCGTAATGCAGCGCTGAATCGTTGAGCTTGAGCTTGGCCAGCGCATCCCGAAACGACTCGTAGTCCTCGGAATTGATCGGGAACAGCCCGGCGAAAACCCGCGGTTGAATCTGCTTGAATCCTGGCAGGGCCGCGGCACAGGGCCGATTCTCCAGCGTGATCGTGTCACCGACCGGCGCGCCGTAGATGTCCTTGATGCCGGCAATGGCGAATCCCACTTCGCCCGCCGCCAACTCGTGCACCGCAACCGGCTTGGGTGTAAAACGCCCCAGCTTGTCGATCTGCCAGCTGCGTCCGGTGGACATCACCTGGATTTTGTCGCCAATCCTGATGCCGCCGTTGACTACCCGGACCAGTGACACCACGCCCACATAGTTATCAAACCACGAGTCGACGATCAGCGCCTGCAGCGGACCTGCGGGGTCGCCTTGGGGCGGTGGAATGCGCGCCACCAGCGCCTCTAGCAAAAGGTCGACATTTTCGCCGGTCTTGGCACTAACGCGGCAGGCGTCCTGCGCACCGATACCGATGATTTCCTCGATCTCACGCATGACCTTGGCCGGGTCAGCCGACGGCAGATCGATTTTGTTGATCACCGGTACCACTTCAAGGCCCTGCTCGATCGCCGTATAACAATTCGCCACGCTCTGGGCTTCCACGCCCTGGGACGCGTCAACGACTAACAAGGCGCCTTCGCAGGCGGCCAGCGAGCGCGACACCTCGTAGGAAAAATCGACGTGGCCGGGGGTGTCGATGAGATTCAGCTGATAGCGCTGGCCGTCGTTCGCGTCGTAGAAAAGCGTTACGCTTTGCGCCTTGATGGTAATGCCACGCTCACGCTCAAGATCCATGGAATCTAACACCTGAGCCTGCATCTCGCGGTCCGCAAGTCCGCCGCACAACTGGATCAGGCGATCAGCCAGCGTCGATTTGCCGTGATCGACGTGGGCGATAATGGAGAAATTTCGAATGCGTTGCACGGGCGGACCGAAGTTAAACGACCATTATAAACGGAACGCCATTTTTCGAGTCCCAAGGGAATCCGGGCCTCAGGACGGCACGCGCCTGGCCAGCACCCGCCGCAACTCATCGGCTTGCAATCGGCCATAACAAACCTGCGCTCCGTCCAGCAGCAGCACCGGCACCTTGAGGCCATAGCGGCGTTGCAGTTCCGGGTCCGAATCGACATCGACGAGTTGCAGTGCCGGCAAGCTGAGAACGCCTGACAAGCTGCGCAATTCCGCCTGCATGACTTCGCACAGCTCGCAATCCGCGCGAGTCACCAGGGTGAGACCCATGTGGCGCTCTGATGTTAGCGACGTGGCGCGGCCGACGGCGCAAAGGCCGGCACACCGACCTGCGGCAAGGACTGCCGGCCAGGGCGTAAATCCGGAGTGCGGCGCGGTTCCAGACCCTCGACCGCTTCCGCTCGCACCTGGCTTGCAAAAAAACGCACGGTCGTCGGCGGCACTTCACCGACCGCAGTGATCTGCACGCCCGAGCGCCTCAGTCTGTAGGCACTGGAGACACCCATCTGCCCGGAACTGGCAGGCGCCTGCGAGTCAGGATCAGACGTTTCGACAAAGACCGATACAGTGGCAATGCCATCCGAGAAAACCAGATGTGTTGCCGGTTGGCTGGCGCCCGGCAGCAACTGAGAACTGCGCATTGTTAGCTGAAAACCTGGCGGCAGCCGCATCACGTTCCAGAGCCGTTGTTCGCCGCCGGGCGTGGTTTCAGCAGCAGCTGCATTGCCGGCTGCCAATCGCGGCTGCGGCTCTGGCCGCAGCCAGCGAAACGTATCGGCTGCGGCCGGCAGCTTGAAGGCGTCATCGGCGATCCGCGTCGGCATGCTCAGCCGCGCGAACACAATCTGCTCCAGCACCGCGCCATTGGCGTCGCACAGCTGGCTCTTGAGCGGCATGGCAGTGGCCTCATCGATCCACAGCCGGTAACCAAAACGAAATTCATCGCGCGGCTTTATTTCGATGACCCTCGCATCGCGGCCCATCAGGCGCGCCCGGCCAGGTTGAGTCAGATCATAGTTGTCGCTGGCCGCGGCGCCGGCATTCGGCAAGGCGCCTAACAAAGAGCTGCTGTCCTTGCGCGGCTCAACCAGCACGGTGCGCTGGTCCGGCAAATAACAGATCAACTCGTCGCCCTTACGAACGAACTCGCGTCCAGAACCGTCCAGCGACACCAGTCGTTCACGCACCGCGCCGTCGCTGACGCCATGCAGAATGCGCAGTGTTTCCACCCGCCCCTCGCGCACATGGAAAAACACGCCGTCGTAATTCCGCGTGGCAAGCGCTTGGTTCATGCGCCTGATCCAGGTCAGCGGATTGGCATCATCGGCAAACGCCGCACCCGCCGTGCCCGTCTGGGCGCTGGCCCACCCGGGCGTCAGCAGCAACAGCACCGGCAGCAGACAATGCGAACGCAGCGTGCGCATCAGCGCTGGCCTCCATCAGGCTGGCTGGCTGGCGCCTTCATCGATTTCAATGGCGCCGGTGTCAATGGCAGGACTGACTCACTGGCGACCAGGGCAGAAAGTACATTGCGTCGATTGAGCGGTGCGGCATATTCGCTGTGCGCCACGACATAGTTTGCAAACTGCCCCGCAGCCAGGCCAGCTCCTGCTTTGCGGCCCGCCGCTGGTACCGTGTAACGCTCAGGCTCACCGTTACTGACGAGGCGCGGAATCGCGCGCGTACCACCGCCCGCACTCGCAGCCGCCAGACTGAGATTATCACGCATCTCCGGCAGGTCCACGCCACCTAACACGACCTCGCCGCCATTGGCGCCGGCGGCGGTCTGCGCCACGACCGCAGCCGCGCTATCGGTTACGCGGGCCTGCAACCAGATGATCGACAAGGCAGCGACACCGGCCGCGACGCCAATGCCCACGACCGGCTGCGCCCAGCGCTCGAGCCGGGCGCGCATCGGAGCGGCCGGGTACTGGCCATCGACGTCCGCAGCCTGTGGTGCTGCGGCGCCGACGCTTTGTGCGACCCGATCGGCCACGGCCAGCACGCGGGGCGCACCGCCCGCACTCCCTGCCGACTGGATCGGTTCACCGCGCAAGGCCGCGCCGATCAGCGCATAACGCGACCACTGCGTTTTCAGATTGACATCACGGGTCAGTCGCCGAGCTAACAACTGGCACTCTGCCTGGGGCAACTCGCCGTCAAACATCGCCGACAGCTGGCTGTCGCGTTCCTCGTTCATCCAACTTCCTCCGAGCGGCCCAGGCCACCCTCAAAAACTTCCCGCAGGCGCGCATCGATCGCCTCGCGGGCGCGAAAGATCCGCGACCGCACGGTACCCACCGGGCAGGCCATGGTGGCAGCAATATCTTCGTAACTCAGGCCTTCCAGCTCGCGCAGCACGATCGCCGTGCGCAAATCTTCCGGCAACGCGGCGATGGCCTGATTCACCGTGTCCCGAATTTCATCGGTCATTGCCAGCGCTTCGGGCGTCGCGTTGTCCTGCAGGCGATCCTGCAGGTCGTAACTGCCCTCGTCATCGTCGCCGCCTTCAATTGGCAGAGTGCGGCGGTCGCGCGACCCGATGGTGTTCTTGGCGGTGTTTATCGCAATGCGATAGAGCCAGGTGTAAAAGGCGCTGTCGCCGCGAAAATTGGGCAGCGCCCGATAGGCCTTGATGAATGCTTCCTGCGCGACGTCTTCCGCCTCAGCCTGATTGCCCACATAGCGCATGACCAGCTTCACGACCTTGTGCTGATACTTGCGCACCAGCAGATCAAAGGCGGTCTTGTCACCGCGCTGCACGCGGCGCACCAGGCTGCCGTCGGTCTCCTCCAGAGTCATCGCCGGGACTGGCGCCTTGGGCACCAGGATACGGGGCGTACGGGGAATTGCAGCGATCGCGTCCAAGCGGCTGAATAGACTCTGAACCAGGAGGAAAGTTCGGCCATGTCAGGTAATTGCCGCCGCCACGTTGTGATACAGGCCCCAAGTCCTGCGTCCGATTGTAGCAGCGATCACCCAGCGGTCCTGGCAACCCGAAAAACCGCGGCGAGCCTGGACGCACCGAGGGACCCTCTGGAGCACCACAGATAGCGCCTGGCGCCCTGACAGCGCCACACCACGACCGCTACCGCAGGCGCGACAAAGGACACCCGCAACGGCCGCAAGGCATGGGGCCGCGCGCAGGCGCAAACCAGGTCATTGCCCTCGGCGACCAGCAGGCCGGGGTCAGCGAAGCCGAGGCGGCGCGGCAATCCGCGCCACCAGCGCCGCCAGCTCGGGATTTTCGGGACTTTCACCGGCCAGCAGATAACGCTGCAGTTCCGGATCCTGCAACTCCAGTAACTGCTCGATCAGCGCCAATTCGCGCATCCCCTCGGCCGCGGGCAGCGCCGCGCAGGAGTTAACATAGCGTGTTAGCACAACATCGAGTTCGCGCATGCCGCGGCGGCAGCGCCAGTGCAGGCGCCGCCAACGCACATCCAGGTTATCAGCCATCAATGACTACGCTCAATGCGAGCGTTCAAGCATCATATTCTTGATTGCGGCGATGGCCTTGGCGGGATTGAGATCCTTGGGACAGGCCTCGGTGCAATTCATGATGGTATGGCAGCGATACAACTTGAAGGGATCGTTGAGCGCGTCGAGCCGTTCGCCGGTGGCTTCATCCCGGCTGTCGATGATCCAGCGATACGCGGCTAACAAAGCTGCCGGCCCGAGATAACGATCGCTGTTCCACCAGTAGCTCGGACAGGAGGTCGAGCAGCAGGCGCACAGGATACAGGCCGACGGACCATCGATTTTTTCCTGGTCCTCTGGCGACTGCAGGCGCTCACGATCCGGCGGCGGCGGTGTCCGTGTCTGCAGCCAGGGCTTGACCGCGGCGTACTGCGCATAAAAGTGCGTCAGGTCCGGGACCAGATCCTTGACCACCGGCAGGTGCGGCAAGGGATAGATCTTGACGTCACCTTTGACCTCGTCGCAGGCCTTGATGCAGGCCAGTGTGTTGACGCCGTCGATATTCATCGCACAGCTGCCGCAAATTCCCTCGCGGCAGGAGCGACGAAACGTCAGCGACGAATCGATTTCGTTTTTAATCTTGATGAGCGCATCCAGCACCATCGGGCCGCAGCTCGCCATGTCGATTTCATAGGTGTCGATGCGCGGGTTCTGGCCGGAATCCGGATCAAAACGGTAGATACGAAATTTGCGCACGCGCTTGGCGTCCGCCGGCGCCGCGTAGGTCTTGCCATTGCGGCTGATCTTGGAATTCGCGGGTAATGCAAACTCAACCATCTAATAGCTCCGTACTTTCGGCGGAATGGCTGCGACTTCGTCCGTCAGCGTGCGCAGCTGCACCGGCCGATAGTCCATGGTGACGCGGCTGCCTTCAACCCAGGCGAGCGAGTGCTTGAGCCAGTTCACATCGTCGCGGCCCTTGAAGTCCTCACGCGCATGTGCGCCGCGGCTTTCGGTGCGGTTGGCGGCAGAATTAATGGTCGCCAGCGCCTGGCCTAACAGGTTGTCGAGTTCCAGAGTCTCAATCAGATCCGTGTTCCAGATCAGGCTGCGATCGGTAGTGCCAACATCGGCGAAACTCGCCGCGGTCGTGGCCAGCTTGGCGACGCCTGCAGCCAGGCTCGCACCGCTGCGGAACACGGCCGCGTCGTCCTGCATGATGCGCTGCATGGCGAGACGCACCGCCGCTGTACTCCGCGAGCCCCTGGCATTGCGATAGCGGTCGATGCGCGCCACCGCCAGGTCCCCGGCATCCCTGGGCAACGGCTTCTGCTTGCCGCCCGGCGTTGCCACGGTTGCCGCGTGCCGCGCCGCCTCGCGCCCGAAAACCACCAGATCTAACAGGGAATTGGAGCCAAGACGGTTGGCGCCGTGCACCGAGACGCAGGCCGCTTCGCCCACGGCCATCAGGCCCGGCACGACGATATCGGCGCCGTTCGCGCGCGTGACCACTTCGCCGTGGTAATTGCAGGGTATGCCGCCCATGTTGTAGTGGACGGTCGGCAGCACCGGGATCGGTTCCTTGTTGACGTCGATGCCGGCGAAAATGCGCGCCGTCTCCGCGATACCGGGCAGCCGCTGCTTGATGACGTCAGGTCCCAGGTGCTCAAGATGCAGGTGGATATGATCTTTGCCAGCACCGACGCCCCGGCCTTCGCGAATTTCAATGGTCATGGAGCGCGACACCACGTCGCGGGAAGCCAGGTCCTTGGCGTTAGGCGCATAACGTTCCATGAAACGCTCGCCAGCGGAATTGCTGAGGTAACCGCCCTCGCCGCGCGATCCCTCGGTGATCAGGCAGCCTGAGCCGTAAATACCGGTAGGATGAAACTGCACGAACTCCATGTCCTGTAGCGGCAAACCCGCGCGCAACACCATGCCGCCGCCGTCGCCGGTGCAGGTATGCGCCGAGGTACAGGAAAAATACGCGCGGCCATAACCACCGGTGGCGAGAATCACCAGCTGGGCGCGGAAACGGTGGATCGTGCCCGCGGCCAGGTCGATGGCGACCACGCCGCGGCAAACGCCGTTTTCCATGATGAGGTCGACGGCAAAATATTCGATGAAAAATTCCGCGGCGTGTTTCAGCGACTGCTGATAGAGCGCGTGCAGCATCGCGTGGCCGGTGCGGTCGGCGGCGGCGCAGGTACGCTGCGCAATACCCTAGCCATACTGCGTGGTCATGCCACCGAAGGGTCGCTGATAGATCTTGCCATCCGGTGTGCGCGAAAAAGGCACGCCGTAATGCTCGAGCTCGATGACGGCGGCGGGCGCTTCCTTGCACATGAACTCGATCGCGTCCTGGTCGCCGAGCCAGTCCGAACCTTTGATGGTGTCGTAGAAGTGATAGCGCCAGTCGTCCTCGCCCATATTGCCTAACGCCGCGGAGATTCCGCCCTGCGCGGCGACCGTGTGGCTGCGCGTCGGGAATACCTTGGTTACGCAGGCGGTCGAAAGGCCGGCCTCGGCCAGGCCCAGCGCGGCCCGCAACCCGGCGCCACCGGCGCCAACTACCACGACGTCGTAGCTGTGATCGACAAACTGATAAGCACTCATCGGCATTTTCCTAAGGCGACTGCAATGCGACTTTGAGCACCGCGAAGACCGCGGCGACTGCCGCGATCGCATGCAGAAATTTCAACACCACCAGTGCCACGGTCTTGACGGACTTGCGCGGCACGTAGTCTTCAATGATGACCTGCACACCCAGCATCGAATGCCAGGCCGCGCAGATAATCAGCAGGATCATCCACACGGGCGTCCAGCCACTGCTGAGCCAGTCGCATACGGCGGCAAACTCGAACGACCGCAGACCTAACAGCGAAACCAGGAACCACAGCATGAGCGGCACCAGCGCCACGGCGGTTACCAGTTGCAGCCAGCCGTGCTGTGCAGCGCCGCCGGCCGCGCCCTTGCCGAGCGCCGCGCCCAGCGGACTGCGCAGACTCATGGCGCAGCTCCGGCGAAGAACGCGCGCCATGCGAAAAATACCAACAGCGCCAGCGCCGAGAACAAAGTGATCCAGCCGCTGCGACGCGAATCGGCCCGTTCGAAACCCCGGCCCGTGTCCCAGAACAGATGACGGATGCCATGGCAAAGGTGATAGAGAAATGCGAACAGCCAGCCCGCGAGCAGCAACTTGACCCAGACCTGGCCCAGCAGGCTGCGGGCGTTGCCGTAGGCCGCGGGGCCGGAGCCGAGAGCCATCAGCCAGTAGACCAGCAATGCGAGGCCCACGGTTTGGGCGACGCCAGTAACGCGATGCATGATCGACAGCGCCATGTTCGGAAACTTGCGGTAAATTGTCGCGTGTGGCGATAACGGTCTGGTGGGCATACGACTGTCCTGCAACCTATACTCAAAAATCTATACTCAAAAATCTATACAGCGGCCATTGCGTTCCCAATCCCCGAAGCGACTGGGATCGGGGCCTTCCCGGCCGCCGATTTCTGCAACCGGCGCGGGGGACTTGTTCACGGCAGGAGTGGCTGTTGCGGCCGGCGCCGCAGGCGCAGGGCTTTCAGGCGTCGGCAGACCTGGGTCGGGCTGCTGCATTAGAGGTAATTCTGCCAGAATTGTTGTTAAAGAACTACGCAGATGGCGGACCGCACGTTGAACATTGAGTACTTTTCACTGCCAGATATGGGCGTGCTGTCAGCAGCAGGCCTTGACGCAGGCAAATTTCTGCAAGGCCAGCTGTCTAACGAGGTCGCGAAACTGGCAACCGGTGAGGCGCAATTGACCGCGCTGCATACGGTGCAGGGACGCGTGCAGGCGCTGCTGCGTTTGTTTCGGGTCCACGAAACCCTGTGGGTCGCAGTTCTACCGCGCGAGTTGAACGCCGATGTTCTTGCAACCCTGCGCAAGCGCCTGTTCCGCGCCAGGGTAACGCTGACCGATGCGAGTGCAGACTGGCAGGTGCTGGGCGCGAGCGCTGCACCACCTAACAGCATGCACGCCAGGGTCGACGCCAGCGGCCGCTGCATGTTGCTGCGCGAAGCCGCCGCGACCGCCAGCGAGTTGCTGCGATCACGGGACGACTGGCGGGCGCTGGACATTGCGGCTGGTGTGCCGCAGGTCTACGCCAGCAGTCAGGGTGTGTTTGTGTCGCAGATGCTGAATCTCGATCTGCTAGGTGGCATCGCGTTCGACAAAGGCTGCTACATCGGCCAGGAGATCATCGCGCGCGCCCACTATCGCGGGCGGGTCAAACGGCGCCTGCAACGCTTTGCATTTGCTTCCGCTACGGCGCCTGCGCCTGGCGCCAGCGTCACGCTGGCCTCTGGCGAATCGGCCCAGGTCGTAGATGCCAACCGCAATGAATTTCTCGCGGTCGCGGGCATCGGCGCGGCCGGGGCATTGCCACTGCCGTACCAGTTGCCGCAGCTCTAGGGTCTGACGGTCGGACGCGCGGTCAGACGCCACAACAGGAAGCCCGCGACCAGGGCTGTCAGTATTGCCGGAATCCATGCCACCAGCGCCGGCGGCGCGTCATACACGGTCACCAGACTGCTCGCGACATCCTGCAGCATCGACAATGAAAACCCGACGATCAGCCCCAGCACCAGGCGCGCGCCCTGCCTGGCGGAGCGGAGCAGTCCAAGGACCGCGGGCAAAGCTAACAATACCAGCAGCGGTGCGGTGACCAGCTTGGCGAGCCGCTCATGATACTTGTAGACCAACCTGGCATACGGCAGCCGCGCCCGCTGCAATTCCGCGCGCTGCGCAGCCAGCTGCCGCAATGAGGAGTAGCGGCGCGTACCCTGTGACACCCGCAGCAGCGATTTAGCCTCCACGCTGACTTCCTCGACCAGCGGTTTTTGCTCGACGAATGCCGCCGAGTCGGAATAATGCACGGCGCGATAGCGCTGATAGGTCATGCGATCCTTGGAATCGAGCGCCACCACCGCCGCCTCGGCCAGGCCACTGACGCGACCCGCCGCATTGAGTTCGATGATGGTTGCGGCGGGAAACTCCGGCCGGCGGTCGACGCCGATAATGCGCGAACCGGCCATGGTCCACCAGGCGCTGCTACCGGCAAGCACGCCGGGCCCGAGCCGCCGCTCGGTCTTCATGCGATTGGCGGCCTCGGCGAGCCCTGGCGCCACGTATTCGCCGATCACCGCGGCACCTCCGGAAAGCATCACCCCTGCCAGCGCGGCAATGCCCGCCAGCCGCCAGATCGACCAACCCGCTGCGCGCAGCACCGTTATCTCACTGTCCTGCTGCAAGCGCCCCAGTCCGGACAAAGCGCCTAACAACGCAGCCGCCGGCGCGAAATCCAGCGCCCAGGTCGGCAGCATCAGCAACGAATGCAGCAACGCCGACGCCATGGTGTAACGGCCGGTGCCGACATCATCGAGCTGTTCGATGAAGTTAAATATTGCGATCAGTCCCAGCAGAGCCAGCAGCACTGTCGCCATGTGCGTCAGCACGGTACGCAGGATGTAGCGCACCAGAATCATGTCGCGACCCTGGCCCGCCACCAGCGTTTGCGAGTGAACCACAGCAGTGCTGCCGCCGCGATGCTGAGATGCACGGTCCACATCCCCGGCCACAACGGAAACGTGCCGCGCGCAATGCTGCTACGGGTCGCCACCAGCAGATTGACGTACAGAAAAAACAGCAGCAGTGCCGGGGCCATGCGCGTATAGCGCCCCTGCCTGGGTCGCAGCTGCGACAACGGCACGGCAACGATCATCAGCAGCATGCACATCAGCGGAACCGAGCCGCGCCACTGCAGCTCAGCCTGATCTTCGCGCCGCGTGGAGCCTAACAAGTCCGAGGTGGACAACATGTCGCGGCTGGTGCGGCTGCGCTCCACCGAGGGCAGCGGCACCGCGAGTTCGAGCGCCGCAAATCGAATGCGCTGCGACGCCGCGGCATTCGCCTCGCCGGTCAGGCGCTCGCCCTGCTCCAGGTGCAGACTCAGATTGTGGATGCCTGCGTCAAGTGCATAGGTGGCACGGCGCGCGCGTATCACTTCCAGGATCTTGCCATCGCGCTGCAGAAACAGCACATCGCGCAACCCGCCGTCGGCGTCAACCGCACCGACATGCACTACCAGGCCCGTCCCCGGCAGCTGTGTGAAGCGGCCGGGCTCGAAGGCCGTCAATTGCGAACGGCGGTAGGCGTCGCTCAGGGTCAACTGCTCGCGCACCGCCATTTGCGGCGCGAAATACAAGGTAACTGAACCCAGCAGCAGCGCCGCGGCGATTCCGAACAGCAGGATTCCGCGGGCCGACTGCCAGGGACCGATGCCGCTGCTGCGGATCGCACTCATTTCGCCATCGTGGGCCAGCCGGCCGTAGGTCAGCACGATGGCTAACAACAAGGCCAATGGCATGGTGATCTGGGCGGTCTGCAGGAACGTCAGCAAGGTCAGCTTGAGCACAATGTCGCTGGGCAGATTAGCGTCGGCGGCGCGCTCCAGCGAGCGCGTCAGCTGGCTTCCCAGCACCAGCACCGAGACCGACAACGCCACCGTCAGCCAGTTGCCGAGAAATTCGCGCAGGATGTAACGCGGCAGAATCATGATGCCTCAATCATGCCTGATCAGAACTCCACCAATTCGACTTCGCTGTCCCTGATTGCCTCGCCGAGGAAACGGCTGCCGATCCGGGCAAAGCGTTCGACTCCGTCAGTAGCCAGAAACTCAATGCCGGCCTGCGAACCAGCGCTCGGCAGCGTTGCCGCCTGAGCGGCCAGCGCACGCACCGCGGCGGCGGTGGTCCGCGCCGAGTCCACCAACCGGATGCCCGGCCCCGCGACCGCCGCGATGGCGGGCGCCAGCACCGGGAAGTGCGTGCAACCTAACACCAGCACGTCGGGTTGCACGGCCATGGATGCCAGCCAGGTATCGAGATAGCGATGTACCGCGGCTTCGGCTACGGCACCATCCACCCAGCCCTCCTCGGCCAGCGCCACAAACAGCTGGCAGGCGAGTGACGAAACCTGAGCATCCGGCAAGATGGCATGGATCGCACCTGCATAGGCGCCGCCGCGCACCGTACCCTCGGTGCCGATGACGGCGACATGGCGGTTGCGAGTCTGGGCACAGGCTGCGGCGGCACCGGGCTCGATGACCCCGATGACGTTGATCGCTTCAAATCGCTCTCGCAACGCCGGCAGCGCGACCGACGACGCGGTATTGCAGGCCACCACCAGCGCGCCAATGCCACGTTCGACCAGCAGTTCGGCCGCCTGCAGCGCGTAGCGCACGATGGTTGAGGCCGACTTGGTGCCATAAGGCAGGCGCGCGCTATCGCCCAGATAAATGAACCGCTGTTGCGGCAGTTCGCGCCGCAATTCTGCTAACACCGTGAGCCCGCCCATGCCCGAATCAAAAACACCGATCGGCGCGACGGCGCGAAGCGCTCGGGCAGTGGCGTTCAATCGGCCTCGGGCCGCATCTGCGGGAACAGCAGCACATCGCGGATCGAAGCCGCGTTGGTCAGCCACATCACCACGCGGTCGACGCCAATGCCAAGTCCCGCCGTGGGCGGCATGCCGTATTCCAGAGCGCGCACATAATCGCCGTCGTAGAACATGGCCTCATCATCGCCAGCATCCTTGCGCTCGACCTGGGCTCGAAACCGCGCCGCCTGATCCTCGGCATCATTCAATTCGGAAAATCCGTTAGCCAGCTCGCGACCGCTGGCAAAAAATTCGAAGCGATCGGTCAGGAACGGATCCTGGTCATTGGCCCGCGCCAGCGGCGATACTTCCGCAGGATAAGCGTACACAAAGGTAGGATCCTGCAATGTGTGCTCGCCGGTCTTCTCAAACAGCTCAATCTGCAGTTTGCCGGCGCCGTCGCCGTCCTTGAAGGCGACGCCCTTGCCGGCACACTGCTCGCGCAGATAGCCAACATCGCGCAACCGGGTCGCATCCAGACCCGGGTTGTTACGCAGGATCACCTCGGCCACGGTCAGGCGCGCGAACGGCGGCTCCAGATCGAACTGGCGGCCCTGCGATTCGAATGTGCTCCTGCCTAACACCCGGGTGGCCAGTCCGCGCAGCAGTTCTTCAACCAGATTCATCAGGTCGTCATAGTCGGCATAGGCCCAGTACAACTCCAGCATCGTGAACTCGGGGTTATGCCGGGTCGACAGCCCCTCATTGCGAAAATTGCGATTGATCTCGTAGACCTTCTCGAAACCACCGACCACCAGCCGCTTGAGGTACAGCTCCGGCGCAATACGCATGAACATCTCGACGCCCAGCGCGTTGTGCCAGGTCTTGAACGGCCTGGCCGCTGCGCCACCAGGGATCGGCTGCATCATCGGCGTCTCGACTTCGAGAAAATCACGCCGGTCGAGGTAGTCGCGCAGAAAACGAACCACGGCGGTGCGCTGCTTGAACAGCCGGCGGCTGTCCTCGTTCATGATGAGGTCGACATAGCGCTGCCGGTAACGCACTTCAGTGTCGGCCAGTCCGTGCCATTTGTCCGGCAGCGGCCGCAACGACTTCGTCAACAACCGCAGCTGGCTGACGCGGACCGTCAGTTCACCGGTCTTGGTGCGAAACAAACGGCCTTCCGCAGCAATAATGTCGCCGACGTCCCAGCCCTTGAACGCCTCGTAGGTGTCGCCCAGCGTTTCGCGCTGCAGAAAAAGCTGCAGCTGTGCGCCGGGATCCTGGATCTTGGCGAAGCTGGCCTTGCCCATGACGCGCTTGGCCATGAGGCGCCCGGCCACTTTGACCTGCACCGGCTGCGCTTCCAGCTGTTCGCCACTGACACTTTCGTACAGCGCTAACAAATCGGCCGCCAGGGTATCGCGCCGAAAGTCATTGGGAAATGCCACGCCCTGGGCGCGAATCGCCGCCAGTTTCTGGCGGCGCTCGGCTATCAGCTTGTTTTCGTCATCGCTCATACACCCGCCTTCAGCGACGCTTCGAGAAATACGTCGAGATCGCCATCCAGGACCGCCGTGGTGTTGCCGATTTCGATGTTGGTGCGCAAATCCTTGATGCGCGACTGGTCGAGCACATAGGAACGAATCTGATGACCCCAGCTGACATCGGACTTGGAGTCTTCCAGCACTTTGGCCGCCGCATTGCGCTTGTTGACTTCGAGTTCGTACAACTTGGCCTTGAGCATTTTCATCGCGGTCGCGCGATTCTTGTGCTGGCTGCGCTCATTCTGGCAGGCAACGACGATGCCGCTCGGCAGGTGGCGCAGACGCACTGCGGATTCGGTCTTGTTGACATGCTGACCACCGGCGCCGGAAGAACGAAACACATCCATCTCAATATCCGCCGGATTCAGCTCGATGTTGATGTCGTCGTCAATTTCCGGCGACACAAACACCGAGGCGAATGAGGTATGACGGCGATTGCCAGAATCAAACGGCGACTTGCGCACCAATCGATGCACGCCGGTCTCGGTGCGTAACCAGCCGTAGGCATTTTCGCCGCGCACTTCGAGCGTCGCGCTTTTCATGCCGGCAACTTCGCCCGGGCTGGAATCGATGACTTCCGCTTCGAAGCCATGCGTCGCAGCCCATTTGATGTACATGCGCAGCAGCATCTGGGCCCAGTCCTGCGCTTCGGTACCGCCGGCGCCAGCCTGCACATCCAGAAATGCGTGGTGGGAATCCATTTCGCCGCGGAACATGCGCTTGAGCTCCAGCTTGCGCACCCGCGCCTCGACCTCAGGCAGATCGCGTTCGATTTCACGCGCGGTACCTTCATCGTCCGCGGCTTCAGCGAGCTCCAGCAGCTCCGCCGAATCGCCCACGGCGCGCTGCGTCTTGTCGATTTCGTCGAGCTCCGAGCTCAGCCGCGCGCGTTGTTTGCCGAGTTCCTGGGCTTTTTCCGGCTGTTGCCACACAGCCGGATCTTCGAGTTCGCGACTGACTTCCTCAAGCCGCTCTTTCTTGTTGTCGTACTCAAAGAAACCCCCGTAACGACAGCACGCGCTGGTCGAGGTCTTTGAGGCTGCGCTTGAGGGAACCGAGTTCAATCACGGCGCGGATTCTAACAGACGGGCAACAGATGATCGATCAACAGTTGCAGGCGCCGCTCGCTGCGGTACGCGTTGATATCCAGTCGATAAACCAACTGCACAGTGCTGCCCTCGAGCTGCGGGCGCGCGCCCGGATCGAGATGATTGAAGGCAATGGCATCAAAGCGCCGCCCGCTGCCGGTGGGCTCGACCATGAGTTTCAGGTGACGCTCGCCGACGACGCGCGACTGGTGCACGGCGAATTCGCCATCGAAACTGGGCTCGGGAAACGCCTGCCCCCAGGGCCCGCCCGCCCGCAGGGCCTCGGCGGTCGGCAGCGCAATTTCATCGATCGACAAGCCGCCATCGGTCTCAATCCGGTCGTGGGTCTTGCCGGGACCCAGCCAGCGCATCACTTCGGCATCGAAAGCACGCGCAAACCGGTCCAGATTCTCCGGTCTCAGTGTTAGGCCGGCAGCCATCGCGTGACCACCGAAGCGCTCGATGAGCCCTGGCTCCGCGGTCGCCATGGCTTCGAGCACATCGCGCACGTGCACCCCCGGTACCGAGCGCGCCGAGCCGCGCAACTCATCGCCCTTGGCATTCGCAAAGGCGACCACCGGTCTGCGAATCCGGTCCTTGACCCGGCTTGCGACCAGTCCCACGACACCCTGATGCCAGCCCGCATCGTAGAGCACAACGCCGGCGCGTTGTGCCGCGAGCGCCTGCGGGTCGTCCAGCACCTTGACCGCGGCCAGCGCCTGGCGCTGCATGTCGGCTTCGATTTCGCGCCGCTCGCGATTGAGAGTGTCCAGTTGCACGGCCAGTTGCGCCGCCTCGCCGGCATCGTCAGCTAACAGGCAACGGATGCCGATGCTCATGTCATCGATCCGCCCGGCGGCGTTGAGCCGCGGCGCCACAGCAAATCCCAGGTCCGACGCCAGCGCGCTCGCGTACTGGCGCTGCGCGACTTGCAGCAGCGCGAGGATGCCCGGCACGCAGGCGCCGGCGCGAATCCGCGCCAGCCCCTGCGCGGCAAGAATGCGGTTGTTGCGGTCAAGCGGCACCAGATCCGCAATGGTGCCGAGCGCCACCAGATCCAGAAACTGCGTGACGCGCGGCGCAGGAACCGCCAACCGCCGCGCCACCGCTGCTAACAAATAGAATGCAACGCCGACGCCGGCCAGATAACGCGACTCGAAGCCGTTGCCCGGCACATTTGGATTCAGGATCGCATCGGCCGCGGGCAGGTCGCGTCCTGGCAGGTGATGATCCGTCACCAGGACCTGGATGCCGGCGGCCTGCGCTGCGGCGACGCCGGCGAGACTCGATATGCCATTGTCCACCGTCACCAGCAGGCTCGGTTTGCGGCCCGCCGCAACCGCGACAATCTCCGGCGTGAGGCCATAGCCGAATTCAAATCTGTTAGGTACGAGAAAATCGACGTTGGCGAACTGGCATTCCCTGAGGCCGCGCATCAGCAGCGCTGTGCTGGTGGCGCCGTCGGCATCGAAGTCGCCGACAATCAGCACCTTGCCCGGCGACTCGCGGTGCGCCAGCAGCAGCTCAACAGCCGCTTCGATGCCGCCGAGACTCCGCACCGGCAGCATTCGATCAAGTGTCAACGACAGCTCCGCGGGCTGCCGCAGGCCGCGCGCCACGTAGGCGCGTGCCAGCACCGGGTGCAGCGCGGCGAACCCGGCCAGCTCCCCGGCGGCAACCTGCCGGCGTACGATGCGCAGAGTCATGCGCCTAACACCTGGTACCAGGGTCGACGCCGGCGCCAGAATCGCCACGAGTCCCACGGCCGCAAAGTAAAGATCTGTCCATTGGCCAGCAGTTGCAGCGCGCGCAGATCGCCCTGGCGCATGACCTCCAGCGCCGGCGCCAGCCACTGCTCCACGACTCCTGCGAGATCCGGCCCGCCCGGTTCCTGGGTCGGCAGCAAGGCCACTGTCAGGCCGGTGGCATTCGTATCTAACAAATCGCGGCATTGCGGCGGCAGATCGGCAGCCACCCCGGCCGGTGCCCGAACCAGCGCAGCGGCCACCGCATCCCGGCCGAACAATCGCGGCAGACAGTGGCTATCGCGCGCGCCGGCCGCAAACCAGTCGGGATTGCAGGCGCCGTCCCACAACCACAGCTGGGTCACGGCTGGCAGTCCCTGTTGCGCCCGCCTGCGATTGAGCTCGCTACCGAACAGCCAGAGTTCAATCTCGCCCGCGATTGCGCGCAAGCGCCTGGCGCCAGGGCCGAGCGGCAACGCGGCGGCAACATTGCAGCCCAGCCAGCGCTCCGGCGGCTCAGTGACGACCACGCCAACCGGATCGCTGGCGGCCAACAGCAGCCGGCCGTCGCCGGCGTCCACCAGCGACCAGCCACTGCCGGCGAAGTCGCGCCGGAACGCAGCTAACAACTCAGCGACTTCCAGATTATCGAGACGCAAACAGCCGCGTGCATCGAGTTGCACGTGACTGAGACCCGCGCGACAGTGCACCGGCGTTGCGAACCAGCAGGCCGGGGGCGCCATTGCCGCCGGCGCAGCTGCGCGCATGCGTGACAACCAGAATTCGCGCGCCAGCGATGCTTCTGCGGGCCGCAGCCGTGCCGCGCGAGAGCTTGCTGGGAAGCAGCGCAGTGCGAGCCAGGTACGCCAGTCACCGGCCAGGCTTTGGCCGCTCGCATGGCGCAGCGCGTCCGCAAGCCTGGCAACGGCCGGCCCCGGCTCGCCCCGCTCCTCGGGATGCAAATAAAAATCGCTGAGCACGAACGCAAGTCGCATGGGATTCGGTATGTTACGCGTCATGCGACTCACGCAAGAGCGATCTGATGAATTGAACTGGATCCGGCGCTATGACGCCGCGCAGCTCGTGGTCGGCGACCAGCTGCTGCACGGTCCCTGCATCATTGCGCCAAAAACCCTGATTCATTCATGGTCTGCACCCACCCCGGCGCAATTGCGGGTCGATGACTTGCGCCAGGCGCTGGATCTGCAGCCGCGCATTTTGCTGCTGGCACTGCCCGGCGCAGCAACAGATCTCAATCTCGAAGTGCGGCGCGCGCTGCGCGCGCGCAACGTGGGCCTGGAAACGATGGAACGTGGCGCCGCCTGCCGAACGTATAACGTTCTCGCAAGCGAAGGTCGCGAAGTGGTTGCAGTGTTCTGGTAGAAAATTTTCGGTGCCGCGTAACGGGCACCGAGAGAAGACACAGGGAGAAGAAGCTCGTTTCAACCGCCAATTATTCGAAGCTGACAGACCCGAACAATTGTTTGCCTGTAGTTTTTCTTGTTGGTTTTTCTTCTTCTTCTTAGCCCGACTTCCCCCATCA
>JANLTW010000110.1:0-2350 GCA_031363155.1 Gammaproteobacteria bacterium
TGAGGTTTTCAGTTTTGATAACGATATTGCGATTCATGCTGGCCCGTTTACTCGTCCTGAGTGCGATCCTGTCCTCTGCAGCGGCTTTGGGGGCCGCCGGTGCCATTACAAGCCAGCGCACCCTGCTCGTCTTTGGGGACAGCCTCAGCGCAGGCTACGGTATCGACGCCAGTGCCGGATGGGTGAGCCTGCTCGACAAGCGACTGCGGGCCGAAGGGTACGGGTACCGCGTCGTCAATGCCAGCGTAAGCGGCGAGACCACCACAGGTGGGCTAAGCCGGCTTCCCCGTGCGCTGGTGACCCACAAACCGGCCCTGATCATCCTTGAACTCGGCGCCAACGACGGCCTGCGCGGCCTGCCACTCGCCACTAGCCGTGCCAATCTTGAACAAATGCTGCGCGCCTGCAAGGTCGCGGGCGTCCCGGTGCTGCTGCTTGGCATGAAAATGCCCCCGAACTATGGTCCCAGATACACCACCGGTTTCGAGCGCCTGTTCAGGGACCTCGCCAAGGCCTACCGCGTGCCGCTGCTGCCATTCTTCCTGGAGGGCGTCGCCCTGAACCCGGCGCTGATCCAGGCCGATGGCTTGCACCCGACCGCAGCCGCCCAGCCGCGCCTGCTTAAGAACGTCTGGCCAGCACTTGCGCCCTTGTTGCGCAAACCCTGAGCCACGCGGCTAAATACCGGTATGGAAAAGCATTGGTTAAAGGTCTACCCAGCCGGCATCCCAGCCGAGATTGATCCGAGCCAGTATCAATCACTGGCGCAGATGCTCGAAGAGCCGCTCAGCCAATACGCCGGGCGCGATGCGTACGTGCAGATGGGCACGACACTGACCTATCGCAAACTGGACGAGCACTCCGCCACGTTCGGCGCCTGGCTGCAACAACGCGCCGGGCTCAAGAAGGGCGATCGTGTCGCCATCATGCTGCCAAATGTACTGCAGTACCCGATTGCGCTGTTCGGCATCCTGCGCGCCGGGCTCACCGTCGTGAACGTCAATCCGCTCTATACGCCGCGCGAGCTGGAACATCAACTCAATGACTCGGGCGCCAGCGCCATCCTGGTGCTGGAGAACTTTGCCTCGGTACTGCAGGGCGTTTTGCCGCAGACCAATGTCAACAATGTCATCGTCACCAGCATCGGTGAGATGTTAGGTTTCCCGAAGGGCGCCATCGTCGACTACGTTGTGCGCCATCGACGCAAGGCCGTGCCTGCGTGGAACATCCCGCATGCCGTTCGCTTTCGCGACACGCTTCGGGAAGGCGCCGGACTGACCCTCGAGCGCCGGTCCCAGACCCTCGATGACATCGCGTTCCTGCAATACACCGGCGGCACCACCGGCGTTTCCAAGGGTGCGATGCTGACCCACAGGAACATGGTGGCTAACATCCTGCAGTCCACAGCGTGGATCAATGGACTTTTCGCCGACGGCGAACCCGGCGTAGCCATCACCGCGCTGCCGATGTATCACATCTTTGCACTCACCGCGAACGGGCTGATGTTTGCACGCGCCGGTTGGAAAAATGTCCTGATTACCAACCCGCGCGATTTCCCCGGCTTCGTGGCAGAACTCGCGAAGTATCCGTTTAGTTACATGTCCGGCGTCAACACGCTTTTCAACGCGTTGCTGAACACGCCCGGATTCGACAAACTCAATTTTTCCAATTTGCGCTGCACGTTAGGTGGCGGCATGGCTGTGCAAGCCGCCGTCGCCGCCAAATGGAAACAGGTGACCGGCACCGTACTGACCCAGGCCTGGGGCCTCACTGAAACCTCGCCCGCGGCGTGCATCAACCCGCATGGCGAGGAATTCAACAATTCCATTGGCCTGCCGATCAGTTCCACGGAAATATCGATTCGCGACGACGATGGCAATGCGCTTGCCGTGAATGCGGTCGGCGAGATCTGCGTGCGCGGTCCGCAGGTCATGAAGGGATATTGGAACCGACCCGATGAGACCGCAAAGGTGATGCTACCCGACGGCTGGCTGCGCACCGGCGACATCGGCCGCATCGATGAACGCGGCTATGTGTATATCGAAGACCGCAAGAAAGACATGATCCTGGTCTCCGGCTTCAACGTGTATCCAAACGAAATTGAAGGCGTGATCGCAAAACACCCGGGCGTTCTCGAAGTCGCTGCCGTCGCGAAATCGGATGAGCGAGCCGGTGAAGTTGTCGCGGTCTTTATCGTCAAGAAGGACCCGAACCTAACAGAGCAGGACATTATTGCTCACTGCCGGATCGAGCTGACAGGGTACAAGGTTCCGAAGTACGTCTACTTCAAGGGCGAGTTGCCGAAAACAAATGTCGGAAAGATTTTGAGGAGGGCGTTGAGGGACGAAGT
>JANLTW010000116.1:0-10858 GCA_031363155.1 Gammaproteobacteria bacterium
CAATCTGACCAAGTACACACGTTCCAACCAGAACACCTGTATCAACCAGCGGCCGCTGGTGAAGTCCGGCGATGTGATCGCGCGCGGCGACGTGCTGGCCGATGGTCCGTCCACCGACATGGGTGAGCTGGCGTTAGGCCAAAACATGCTGGTCGCCTTCATGCCCTGGAACGGCTACAACTTCGAAGACTCGATCCTGATCTCCGAACGCGTGGTGCAGGAAGATCGTTTCACGACGATTCACATCGAAGAGCTGACCTGTGTGGCCCGCGACACCAAGCTGGGTCCGGAAGACATTTCTGGCGATATTCCTAACGTCGGCGACCAGGCTCTGGCAAAACTCGACGAAGCAGGCATCGCCTTTATCGGCGCCGAAGTGCGCGCCGGCGATATCCTCGTTGGCAAGGTAACGCCGAAGGGCGAGACCCAGCTGACGCCGGAAGAAAAACTGCTGCGTGCCATCTTCGGCGAAAAAGCCAGCGACGTGAAGGACACGTCGTTGCGCGTTCCGCCGGGCATGGATGGCACCGTGATCGACGTGCGCGTGTTCACACGCGACGGTGTCGACAAGGACAGCCGCGCGCTGGCGATCGAAAAATCGGAAATCGAGCGGGTCCGCAAGGATTTCGGCGATCAGCAGCGCATTCTCGAAGACGACATGTTCGAGCGCGTGCGCAGCGTACTGGTCGGCAAGGCCGCCTCGGGCGGTCCGCGCCGCCTGAAGTCGGGCGGCACCATCGATACGGAGTATCTCACCGATCTGCCGCGCGACGAGTGGTTTGAAATCCGTCTCGAGGACGAAGATGCCAACTCGCAGCTCGAAGCTGCCGCTGAGCGCCTCAAAGGTCAGCGCAAGATGTTCGAGCAGAAGCTCGACACCAAGAAGGCCAAGATCACCGCGGGCGACGATCTTGCGCCGGGCGTGCTGAAGATGGTGAAGGTGTATCTGGCGGTCAAGCGCCGCATCCAGCCGGGCGACAAGATGGCCGGACGCCATGGCAACAAGGGCGTTATTTCGATCATCGTTCCGGTCGAAGACATGCCGTATAACGCCGATGGCACGCCGGTCGACATCGTACTGAATCCGTTAGGTGTGCCGTCGCGCATGAACGTCGGTCAGGTGCTGGAAACGCATCTCGGCTGGGCCGCCAAAGGCATTGGTCTGAAGATCGGCAAGATGCTGGAGCAGCAGGCTGCTGTTACCGATCTGCGCCAGCTGCTGGACAAGGTGTACAACAGCTCGGGCGGGCAGAAGGAAGACATCAATTCGCTGAACGACGCCGAGGTGATCGAGTTGTGCCGCAATCTGACGCGCGGCGTGCCGATCGCGACACCCGTGTTCGACGGGTCTTCCGAGCAGGAAATCAAACACCTGCTGGCCCTGGCGGATCTGCCGCTCAATGGCCAGACACAGTTGTTTGACGGCCGTACCGGCGAGAAATTCGAGCGCGATGTCACCGTCGGTTACATGTACATGCTGAAGCTCAACCACCTGGTTGATGACAAGATGCATGCGCGTTCCACCGGCCCGTACTCGCTTGTGACCCAGCAGCCGTTAGGCGGCAAGGCACAGTTCGGCGGCCAGCGCTTTGGCGAAATGGAAGTCTGGGCGCTCGAGGCCTACGGCGCTGCATACACGCTTCAGGAAATGCTCACCGTCAAGTCGGACGATGTGAATGGCCGTACCAAGATGTACAAGAACATCGTCGACGGCAATCACCAGATGGATGCGGGCATGCCCGAGTCCTTCAATGTGCTGGTGAAGGAAATCCGTTCGCTTGCGATCAACATGGAACTGGAACAGGGCTAACATATGAAAGACTTACTGAAACTGTTCAAGCAACATGCACCGGCGGAGCAGTTCGACTCGATCAAGATCGGGCTCGCCTCGCCGGAGATGATCCGCGCCTGGTCGTACGGCGAAGTGAAGAAGCCTGAGACCATCAACTACCGCACCTTCAAACCGGAGCGGGATGGCCTGTTCTGCGCGAAGATCTTCGGGCCCGTCAAGGACTACGAGTGCCTGTGCGGCAAGTACAAGCGCCTCAAGCATCGCGGCGTGGTCTGCGAAAAGTGCGGTGTTGAAGTCACGCAGGCGAAAGTGCGCCGCGAACGCATGGGCCACATCGAACTCGCATCGCCGACTGCGCACATCTGGTTCCTGAAGTCGCTGCCGTCGCGCATCGGCCTGATGCTGGACATGACGTTGCGCGAAATCGAGCGCGTGCTGTACTTCGAAGCCTTCGTGGTCATCGAGCCAGGCATGACGCCGCTGACCCGTGGCCAGCTGCTGACCGACGAAATGTATCTGGAAGCGATCGAGCAGCATGGCGACGAGTTCGACGCCCGCATGGGCGCCGAGGCCGTTTATGAGCTGTTGCAGAGCCTCGATCTTGCAGCTGAGCTCGTCAAGGTTCGCGAAGACATGGGCGCGACCTCGTCGGAAACCAAGTTGAAGCGCCTGTCCAAGCGCCTGAAGCTGATCGAGTCGTTCATCGAATCGGGCAACAAGCCCGAGTGGATGGTCATGACCGTGCTGCCGGTGCTGCCGCCGGATTTACGTCCGCTGGTGCCGCTGGATGGCGGCCGCTTCGCGACCTCGGATTTGAATGACCTTTACCGTCGCGTAATCAATAGAAATAATCGTCTCCGCCGGCTGCTCGAACTCAATGCGCCGGACATCATCGTGCGCAACGAAAAGCGCATGCTGCAGGAAGCGGTGGATGCGCTGTTAGATAACGGCCGCCGCGGCCGCGCGATCACCGGCACTAACAAGCGCCCGCTGAAGTCGCTGGCCGACATGATCAAGGGCAAGCAGGGCCGGTTCCGCCAGAACCTGCTCGGCAAACGTGTCGATTATTCCGGCCGTTCGGTCATTGTCGTCGGGCCGATGCTGCGCCTGCATCAGTGCGGTCTGCCGAAGAAAATGGCGCTGGAACTGTTCAAGCCCTTCATCTTCAACAAGCTGCAACTGCGCGGCGAAGCCTCGACCATCAAGGCCGCCAAGCGCCTGGTCGAGCGTGAAGGACCGGAGGTCTGGGATATTCTCGAAGAAGTCATTCGCGAACATCCGGTGCTGCTGAATCGTGCGCCGACCTTGCACCGCCTTGGCATCCAGGCTTTCGAGCCGGTGCTGATCGAGGGTAAGGCCATCCAGCTGCACCCGCTCGTTTGTACGGCATTCAACGCCGACTTCGACGGTGACCAGATGGCTGTGCACATACCGTTGTCGCTGGAAGCGCAGCTCGAAGCGCGCGCGCTGATGATGTCGACAAACAACATCCTCTCACCGGCGAACGGCGATCCGATCATTGTGCCATCCCAGGACGTCGTGTTAGGTCTTTACTTCATGACCCGCGAGCGGGTTGGCGCGGCCGGCGAAGGCGCCATGTTCTCCGACATCGCCGAAGTACATCGCGCGTATGAAACCCGCGAAGCGCACCTGCAGGCACGTGTCAAGGTGCGTTTGATCGAAACCACGATCGTCAACGGCGAGAAGCAACGCCGCGCACGCGTCATTGCAACCACGATCGGTCGTGCGCTGCTGTCCGAGATCCTGCCGGAAGGCCTGTCCTTCGACATCATCAACCAGGACATGACCAAGAAGAATATTTCTGCGGTCATCAATGTCTGCTATCGAATATTGGGCCTGAAAGAAACGGTGGTTTTCGCCGACAAGCTGATGTACACGGGCTTCACGTATGCAACCCGCTCGGCCGTGTCCTTCGGCGTCGACGACATCATCATCCCGGACCAGAAGGGCCGGCTGGTGGCCGCGGCTGAAGCCGAGGTCAAGGAAATCCAGAACCAGTACGCGTCGGGCCTCGTGACCAATGGCGAACGCTATAACAAGGTCGTCGATATCTGGTCGCGTGCCAATGACCAGGTTGCCAAGGCGATGATGGAAAAGCTCGGCACCGAGGAAGCGACCAATCTGCGCGGCGTCAAAGAGCGCCAGAAGTCCTTCAACTCGATCTTCATGATGGCTGACTCCGGCGCGCGCGGCAGCGCGGCGCAGATTCGCCAGCTCGCCGGCATGCGCGGCCTGATGGCGAAGCCGGACGGCTCGATCATCGAGACGCCCATTACGGCGAACTTCCGCGAAGGCCTGAATGCGCAGCAGTACTTCATCTCGACGCACGGCGCGCGCAAGGGCCTGGCCGATACCGCACTCAAGACCGCGAACTCGGGTTACCTGACGCGGCGCCTGGTTGACGTTGCGCAGGACCTGGTTGTCACGCAGATCGACTGCGGCACGCAGAACGGCCTGATGATGACGCCGCTGGTCGAAGGCGGCGACGTGGTCGAAGCGCTCGGCGAGCGAGTGTTAGGTCGCGTGGTCATCAACGACGTGCTGAAGCCGGGCACCGAGCGCGTAGTGGTGCCGGCCGGCACGCTGCTGGATGAAGGACTGGTACGCAAGCTTGAGCTGGAGGGTGTGGACGAGATGCTGGTGCGTTCGCCCATCACCTGCGATACGCGTTATGGCGTTTGCGCAACCTGCTACGGGCGCGATCTCGCGCGTGGCCGCATCATCAACATCGGCGAGGCAGTCGGTGTCATGGCGGCGCAGTCCATCGGCGAGCCCGGCACGCAGCTGACCATGCGTACCTTTCACATCGGCGGCGCGGCCTCGCGAGCGGCAGCGGCATCGAGCGTCGAAGTACGCAACAAGGGCACGCTGCGCTTCCACAAGATCAAGACCGTCTCGCACGAGAAGGGTTATCTGGTCGCCGTGTCACGTTCGGGCGAAATCGGCGTGGTCGACGAATTCGGCCGCGAGCGCGAGCGCTACAAGATTCCTTTCGGTTCACAGATTACCGCGCGCGAAGGCAACAGCGTAGCAGCCGGGCAGGTTGTCGCTACCTGGGATCCGCATACCCATCCGGTCGTAACCGAAGTGGCCGGCATGATGAAGTTCCAGGACTTCGTCGATGGCATGACAATCACCACGCAGGTGGATGAGGTCACCGGTCTGTCGTCTGTTGTGGTGCTCGACGCCAAGCAGCGCGGTGGCAAGGACTTGCGTCCGACCATTAAATTGGTCAACGCCAAGGGCAAGGAAGTGACCTTTGCTAACACGGAAATTCCGGCGGTGTACACGCTGCCTTCTGGCGCGCTTATCAGCCTGAGCGATGGCGCGAAAGTGGCGGTTGGCGATGTCATTGCGCGCATCCCGCAGGAATCCTCCAAGACCCGCGACATCACCGGCGGTCTGCCGCGTGTGGCGGATCTGTTCGAGGCGCGCAAACCCAAGGACCAGGCGATTCTCGCCGAGACCGGCGGTACGGTGAGCTTCGGCAAGGAAACCAAGGGCAAGAAGCGCCTGGTGATCACGCCGGAATCCGGCGAGAAGTACGAAGAGCTGATTCCAAAGTGGCGCCAACTCAACGTGTTCGAGGGTGAAACCGTCGAACGCGGCGAAGTCATCGCGGACGGCGAGCCGAATCCCCACGACGTACTGCGTCTGCAGGGTGTCGAGGCGCTGGCCAACTATCTGGTGCGCGAAATCCAGGACGTCTACCGCCTGCAGGGTGTGAAGATCAACGACAAGCACATTGAAGTGATCATCCGCCAGATGCTGCGCAAGACCGAGGTCTCGGATACCGGCGACACCAACCTGCTGAAGGGCGAGCAGCTCGATCGCGCCCGTGCGCTGGAGCTCAACGACCGTCTGGCCGAGGGCAAGCAGAAGGCCAGCCTGGATCCGGTTTTGCTAGGTATCACCAAGGCATCGCTCGCCACCGAGTCTTTCATCTCGGCGGCATCGTTCCAGGAGACCACACGCGTGCTGACCGAAGCCGCGGTTCGTGGCTTGAAGGACGACCTGCGCGGCCTCAAGGAAAACGTCATCGTCGGGCGCCTGATCCCGGCAGGTACAGGCTTTGCCGCACATGCGAGCCGTCGTCGCCAGGAAGATCCGAATCGCCGTAGCTACATGGATGTGGGCGCGGGCGCGGTGGATGCAGAGGAAGGTGGCACCGATACCGTCGAGGAGACGGTCGCGACCTGAAGTTCCGTCGAGCCGGGTAGCGGCACGGGCCGAACACAAAAACGCCGCGGATTTCCGCGGCGTTTTTGTTAGTACACGCGCCGAAATACCTAACAAGTGGTGCCGGAAAATCCGCGTTATGTCGTATCGCGGCAGCCGCTACCGTTCGTCCCCCCAAGTCACACCTTCCGTCGGATGCCAAGTCACCGGGCCCGGCAATTTGAACCAGTTCACAGTACACACACAGTCATACCGTTAGATTGACTTTCGAAATCGGGAGGTTGATGGCATGACTGCGTTTGAGAAAATTCCACACTACGGGCGCGGCGCTTCGCTGCTGGAGCTGCTGGTCACCATGTCCCTGGTGGGCGTGCTTTTCTCGGCTGCAATCCCCAGTTTCATCGACTTCAGCGTGCGTAATCGCATTGTCTCTTATAGCAACGAATTTATTTCGGCGATCAATCTGGCGCGCAGCGAGGCCATTCGCCGCGGCACCACGGTTGCCATTTGTCATAGCAACAATAATGCAACCTGTTCCGGCTCCTGGAGCAGCGGCTGGATCGTGTTCGCCAACAACGATGGCGACAGTCCGGCGGCGGTCGACGCGGGTGAGCCGCTGATTCGCGCGTTTCCCAGCCTGTCCGCCAATTTCACGATGCAGGCCGACGCGGCCTTGAGCGCGGACGTGACCTTCGGTGCGGACGGTGCCGCAATCGCCACGGGCGTGATGTCGGTCTGCCACGATGGGCTGACCGAAGACGCGCGCGCCATCGTCATCACCAGCCTCAGGCCGCGGGTGGCGCGAGACACGGACAACAACAAGATTCCCAACATAGATGACGGCACTGACATGGTCAGTTGTGCGTTGCCCTCGGGTTGATGCCATGAAAAACGCACGCGGCTTCACGCTGGTTGAGGTCCTGGTGTCGATCGTTATCGTGGCGATCGGACTGCTCGGCATGGCCGGACTGACGGCGGCCAGCCTCAAGAGCAACAACACCTCCTACTATCGCAGCCAGGCGACCGTACTGGCTAACGACATTCTCGAGCGGATGCGCGCCAACGTCGTCCAGGCGCGCGGCGGGCAATATGACATTGCCGCGGGACCGGCATATACGGCAGCCGCCGGAACTCTGCAACGCTTTGATGGTGAGGCATGGATTGCCTCGGCCGCCGCCGCCCTGCCATCTGGCGTCGGAACCGTTAACGTCAATGCCGGCACCGCAACGATAGTGATCACCTGGGATGGCGGAGAATCGTCGTTCACGACGATTTCGCAGTTATGAAGGCGCACGCTGCCAGGCAACGCCGTTCGCGCGGATTCACTCTTGTTGAGCTCATGATCTCCATGACGCTCGGCCTGGGCACGATTGCCGTGACAGGCTACCTGTACCTGGGCACGGTCAAGACCTACCGGGCGCACGACTCGATGTCGCGCCTGCAGGAAGGCGCCCGATTTGCCTTCGAGCTGATGGGCAAGGACCTGCGCATGGCCGGCACTGCCGGCTGCCCGCGCGCCACATCAGCGAATGTGTTGAACAACAACACCGACTGGGAAAAAGACCTGTTCGGGATGCCAATCGTCAGCGTCGACCAGGACGGCGCTGTGGGTACTGAAACAGAATTCAGCGATGCGCTGCGGGTACTGCGCGCCGACATGACCCGCGAGTACATCGTGCAGGTCCACGACAGTGCCGCAGGAATCGTTACACTGACCGGCGCCCACAACATCACGGCTGGCCAGTACGTCATTGCGACCGACTGCAATCATGCGGTGGTCTTTCAGGCGTCCGTGCCGGCCGCCAACCAGATCAGCCATCCCGCCGGTGGCGTCCCCGGAAACGCCACCAATCTGTTAGGCGCGGGCGCTGTGGTCTACACGTTTGCGCCCGGCTCGCGCTTGTATCGACTCGATTCGACCAGCTACTTCGTCGCTAACAACGTTGCCGGCCAGCCCAGCCTGTTTCGCAGCCGGCCGCGCGGCGCGACCGGCGTGATCACGCGCGAAGAACTGGTCGAGGGTGTGCAGGACCTGCGGCTGACGTATGCCGTCGATACCTCGGTGGCGGCCGATGGCCAGGCGGACTTTGTCGATCCCGACGGCGACGGCGATCCGTACCTGACTGCCGCACAGGTGGACTCGGCCGCTGTTCCCGGCGCCAATACCCAGCAGCGCTGGGCGCGCGTGGTCAGCGCCAGGATCAGTACCTTGATCCGCACCAATGAGGACGGCATTGTGCCGGTCGTGCAGAGCTACACATTCAACGGCGTTGCCACGGTCCCGGCGGACCGGCGCCTGCGCAAGGTATCCACCAACGCGATCCGGTTGAGGAATCGATGAACAAGCAACGCGGCGCCAGTCTGTTGGTCGCACTGATTTTCCTGGTCATCATGGCGATGCTCAGCGTAACGCTGGCCAATGTCTCAAGACTCGAGGAGAACATGGCCGGTAATACCCGGGATCGCGACCTCGCGCTGCAAGCTGCCGAGGCTTCCCTGCGTGACGCGGAGCTGCGCCTGGCGGTGCCGCTGTTTCGTGCCACTGCATTCCCGGCGTTCAACGCTAACAATAATAACGGCTCGCAGTACTGGGAAAACTGTTTCAGCGGCGGCGCGGTGCCGTGCGCCGTGACCTACCAGCCAACAACGAATCTGCCGACCGCCGGCGCCGGCAAGATTGCCGAGCAACCGCGGTTCATTATCGAGCGCAAACCGAATGTGGGCTTGCAGCAGATCTTCCGGGTGACCGCGCGGGCTGTCGGCGGTTCCACTGACACAGTTGTAGTACTCCAGGCCGAATTCGGCGTGACGCCATAGGCCGTTGTGGCCGGTCAATATGAAGGTGATTCCGATGAACAAGAGTTTCTCTGTAAAGTCAAAATCAGTGGCCAGCTTCAGTGGCTTGCTGCTGATGCTGCTGGCGGCGCCGCTTGGCTGGACGGTCAACATTGCGGACACGCCGCTGTTTCTGTCGGTAGCCGTGCCGCCTAACATCGCGGTCACGCTCGACGATTCGGGCAGTATGAAGCGTTCGTTCGTACCTGATATCTGCGGTGGCAACGGCGATGACTGCCCGGCTCTCGATAACCGCTGGGCCAAGTCTGCCACCGGCAATCCGCTGCATTACAACCCCAACGTGCAGTACCCGCAGGGGCGCCGTGCGGATGGCACGCCCATCGCGACTTTATTCGCCGCAGCCTGGAACGACGGTTTTGACACCGCGTTCGGTTCTGTGAATCTGAACAACAACTATCGCCCGACGGCCTATCTGAATCACGGCGATCCGGGAGTCGTCGCGCATGGCTTCATCGGCCATTTCGATACTGATGTTCGGTGCAGTACCTCATCCGGCGCCGGCAATTGTCAGATCAGCGATCCGTCGGTGGTCGCTCTCTGGGCCAGCGGCGCTACCGCGTGCGTTGGCGCGACTGCTGCAACCCGCAAGACTTTCTGCCGTGGCCAGCAGACGGCAACCTCGCCAAATGCGGCCGACGTTGTGCCGGGCGGTGTACCCGCGTATTACTACGTCTTTCAGGCCACCCGTCTGGGTTGCGATGGTACGACCGGTGACAACGACTGCTACCGCATCGTGCTGGTCAAAAACAACTCCGGTCCGGGCGGTACCGACGAGCGCCAGAACTTTGCGAACTGGTACTCGTTCGCCAGAACCCGCAATCTGTCAACGGCCACTGCCGCCTCGTTGGCTTTCGTCGACCTGGATCCGAATGCTCGACTGGCCTGGCAGGGCCTCAACTCGTGTTTCAATACCGGCGCCAACACCCTGGTGGATGCTGATTGCGACGGCTGGCGCGACAATTTCACCGGTATCAGCAATGCGATCCGGCCGTTTACCGGCACGCAAAAAACTAATTTCTACCGATGGATCGGGCAGCAGAATACCCGCAACTCGACACCGCTGCCGGTGGGCATGACGCGCGCTGGCGAGTATTTCCGCACCACCGGCGAGAACAGCCCGTACGACAATGATTTTTCGACCGCCGCATCCGGGCAGTATTCCTGCCGCCGCAACTATCAAATCATGATGACCGACGGTTTGTGGAACGCGACCGTTGGCATCGGCAACATCGACAATTCGACCATCGTGCTGCCGGAAGTGGCCACCGAACCCGAGCCGGACATTACGCGCTACACGCCGATCCCGCCGTACCGGGACACGGCTTCCAACACGCTGTCCGACGTTGCGATGCGTTATGCGCTGATGGATCTGGCACCGTCGCTGACTAACAAGCTGTTGCCGATCTATCGTGACCGCTCGGGCACGGCGACCCAGCAGTACTGGGACCCGCGCAACGATCCCTATACCTGGCAGCACATGGTGAATTTCACCATCGGCCTGGGTCTGTCGAACTTCATACCCGCGGCCGGTCTGATCTGGACCGGCAATATGTACGGTGGTAGTTACCCTAGCGTCCTTTCTGGTGGTCCTGTTTTAAACCTCTCTGATGGCACATTGGCCTGGCCCGCGGCCAGCACCGCGGCCCCTCCGGCTAACATCACCGACATGTGGCATGCGGCCATCAACAGTCGCGGGCAATTCTTCAGCGCTGACAACCCGACGGCACTCGGCGCGGCATTCCGCGAAGCGCTGGTCGCGATCACCAGCGACGCCGGCTCGTCGGCCGCACTGTCGACCAATTCAACCAGCGTCCAGCCCGGCACAACCGTCGTCTATCAGGCCAAGTTCAGCCGCGGCTGGACCGGTAGCCTGCTGGCGCTGCCAGTGGCCGCCGATGGTGCGGTTGGCTCGCAGATCTGGGACGCGAGCAAGGCAATTCCGGTCTGGGATCAGCGCAGGATCTACACTTGGGACGGTTCACAAGGCCGGAAATTCGATGGCTGCGGCAG
>JANLTW010000122.1:0-6777 GCA_031363155.1 Gammaproteobacteria bacterium
GCGGCGTGAGTGCAGATACTGCCATGCGTCTGGCACGCTACTTCGGCGGCGATGCACGTTCGTGGTTGAACTTGCAGACAGCCTATGATTTGCGCATTGCGGAAATCAGCAACGCCAGGCGCATCGTGCGGGAGGTCTCGCAACTCGACGCACGAAACTCCGTGAGTTGCAGGTCTTGGCTGTAGTGCGCTGCGCAATGCAGCAGCATGTTTGCGGCGGTATTCAACTCTGAAAATGCAGCCCGGAAGGTACGTTCGGCAAGCCTGCCTGAGCGTTGAAACTGCCGCTCCCCTGGCCGTTCTCGGCCGGATTGCCTTCCGGGAAGCGACCGTTAGGATTGGACCTCCGGGCTTGGCCCGAACGCGCCGGTAGTCGCGGGATTTGAGTTGGCGTCGCATCGGTGGCGACAGGCTGATTTCGGTCGAGATCCGGGTTAGACTTTCTGCAACGGGGCGGCAGAAGCCCACGAGGCCAGACGCTCCAATGCACACGTTTGAATTCGTCGCAAGTCTCCTGTCGATCATCATCTCTCTTGCCTTTGCTCATCTGCTCGGCGGCATCGCGCATATCATTCAGAATGGAGTCAAGAGGTTTTCGCTTTTGCTAACGCACTGGATTGCGTTTTGTCTTTATCTTGTGCGTCGACTATTGGTTCACGATCTGGCATGCGCGCGACCGGGAAGTCTGGTCACTCGGATATGTGTGCCTGCTGCTGACGCAGGGGGCGATCATCTACGTTGCCGCTCGCCTCGTTGTGCCGGCGCCAGCCAGCGACCAACCCATTGACCTCACTGCCTTCTTTGACCATCAGCGCCGCAAGTTTATGGGCGCGATCGCCACGCTTGCGATCGTCAATGAAGCGACGAACCTCACGCTCGATGGTTTCAATACTTCGCTCCTAGCAATAATGGTTATCGCATGGGTGGTGTTGGCGGTGACTGCATTCTCATTTGGGTCCTACCGAATTCAGTACGCCGTTGCGGTGACCAACGTCATACTGACCGTATGGTACGCAGTGACATGCGTCCCATCCTTGTAATTACAAATATGCGACTGCCGCCGTAAGTCGCTTCGAACTAAATGAGACTTCCGAAATGAACGAAAGCTTGCGCGACCGGGCCGCCAGCAGAACGGTGTCGGTGGAATAGCTTTTCCGCCGTGTTATCGTTCGCGCACTGATTGCGGAGTAACGCATGCGGTTCCCATCGTGCCGATTCAAACTGTTGGTCGTGGTTAGCATGGCGACGCTCAATTTCATGGCAGCTGCACAACCCCCCAAACGCCTTGATTACCCGCGGCCGGTGCGCAGCGACACGGTCGACAATTACCACGGAACCCAGGTGCCGGACCCGTATCGCGGACTCGAGGACCTCGATTCCGCCGCGACGCGCAGCTGGGTGGCCGCCCAGGCGCAGCTCAAAGACCGGTACCTCGCCGCGCTGCCGTGGCGCGAGCGCTTGCGCTCGCGTCTCTCGCAGCTGGTCGACTACGAGCGCTTCGGGGTGCCGTTTCAGGCTGGCGGCAATTTCTTCTTCACCCGTAACTCCGGCCTGCAGAACCAGAATGTGCTGTATGTGACGACAGCGCTCGACGCGCCGCCGAGCGTGGCATTCGACCCTAACACGCTGTCGCAGGCCGGCAGCCTCGCCGTTGTTGGCTATGTGCCAAGCCATAACGGCAAGCTGCTCGCCTACGGCGTATCGGTGTCCGGGTCCGACTGGACCGACTGGCACGTGCGTGATCTTGCCACGGGCCTTGACCTGCCCGACGTGATGCGTTTTACCAAGTACTACGAGCCGGTCTTTTCGGGCGACGATCGTGGTCTCGTTTACAGCGCGTTTCCGGCTCCCGCACCGGGCGCGGAGCTCACCACGCAGGACCTTGGCAACGCGGTTTTCTACCACCTGTTAGGGACCCCCGCTGCTGCTGACCAGAAACTCCTCGAGTTTCCGGCTCATGCGGATTGGCAGTACTTGCCGGGCTTGTCCGACGATGGCCGCTGGCTGGTGGTGACCGCCGGAGAAGGCCAGGTTGGCGACAAGGGTGTCCAGAACGTCTACCTGATCGACATGGCATCGGCAGCGCGCGCCGTGACACCGGTCATCGAGGGGTTCAGCGCCGCATACGTTTATGCCGGTTCGGACCAGGGACAACTATTTTTCCTGACGACCGCCGGGGCACCTAACGGCAAGGTCATCACCATTGATCCGTTGCGACCGGCTGTCAGCCCCCGCACCATCATCGCGGCAGGGCCGGACGCCATTGACCTGACGTCGACCAGTGTCACCTTGGTCGCGCACCAGCTTTTCGTGCAGACCATACGCGACGCGCATAGTCGAGTCGTTACTTACGGCCTGGATGGCAAGCTGCTGCGCGAAATTGCGCTGCCCGGAACCGGCACCGCAATTGGTTTTGGTGGACAAGCCGCGGATCGCGCGACCTTCTTCCTGTTCACGGATCTTGTCACTGCGTCAACTGTGTATCGCTACGATCCGGAAACGGGCCAGAGCCGGGTGTTCCGTGCGCCGACAGTGACCTTCGACAGCAGCGCGTTCGAGCAGCAGCAGGTCTTCTACCCGGGCAAGGACGGCACGCGCATTCCGATGCTGCTCGCGTACCGCAAGGGTCTCAAGCTCAACGGTCAGAACCCGGTCTTGTTGTATGGTTACGGCGGCTTCGGTATTCCGGTGCTGCCAACTTTCAGTTCGGCGCGCATCGCCTGGCTGGAACTCGGCGGAGTCTATGCGATAGCTAACATCCGTGGCGGCGGCGAATACGGCGAAGCCTGGCATCGACAGGCGTACCGTGAGCGCAAGCAGGTGGTGTTTGATGACTTCATTGCCGCCGCCGAGTGGTTGATCGCGCAGCGTTATACCTCCACTCCCCGGCTCGCGATTCGCGGTGAGTCTAACGGTGGCCTGCTGGTCGGCGCCTGCATCACCCAGCGTCCGGAGCTGTACGGCGCGGCCATTGCCGCTGTCGGCGTCATGGACATGCTGCGGTTCGATCGCTTCGGCCAGGGCGCCGGCTGGACCGGCGAATACGGCTCGCCCCAGAATGCTAACGATTTCCCGGCCCTGTACGCGTATTCGCCGTTGCACCGCGTGCGCGCGGGAACGCGTTATCCGGCGACCATGATCATCACCGGAGATCACGACACGCGTGTGATGCCGATGCATTCCTTCAAGTTTGCAGCCGCGATGCAGGCCGCGCAGTCCGGACCCGCGCCCATTTTGCTCAACGTTGAATTGTCGTCCGGCCACGGGGGCGGGCCGACCGTGGCGCAAGCGATCGAACAGAACGCGGATGCTTTTGCGTTTCTGGCAGAGCGGCTGCGAATACCGCTCAAGGCCGCAGCGGCGCGCTAACATGCATGCGCTCAGGACCCGGCACCTTGTATCAATCCCTGACGGCTCAGTCTAACGGCCCAGTCTAACGGCCCAGTGTTTCAGGAACCGCCGAACCAGTTATATCCCTTGTCTTCCCAGTAACCGCCCGGGTACGAGTTGGTAACGAAGATTTCGGTGACGTGTTTCGGGTTCTTGTAGCCGAGCTTGGTCGGCATGCGCAGTTTCATCGGGAATCCATACTGCCGCGGCAGAACCTGGTCTGCGTAACTCAGGGTCAGCAGGGTTTGCGCGTGCAGGGCCGTTGGCATGTCGATGCTGGTGAAATAGCCATCGGCGCACTGAAATCCCACGAACTTTCTGGTCAGGTCGGCGCCACAACGGCCCAGGAAGTCGCTGAAGCGCACACCGCCCCACTTGCCGATGGCGCTCCAGCCTTCGACACAGATATGGCGTGTCACCTGGCTGGTCTGTGGCAGCGCATACAGTTCCGGCAGCGACCAGCGGGCCTTGCCGGTCAGCGCGCCGCTGAGCTTGAGCTGATAGCTGTCCGCCGCGACCACGGGTGCCTTTTCTACTGCATAAAATGCATTAAAAGGGAATGGCTTTGTGATCATCGACTCTGGATAAGTCGGCGCCAGGTCGTCAGGATTGAACAAGCCTGCCTGAACCCGGTCATTGAAGCGCGACATGCCTTTGAGCATGGTGTTGACGCCAGAGATCTCGTCGAGCCGACAGCCGCTGAGCAGCGACAGCGTGCCCAGGCTGATGAGCTGCTTGCCGAACAAACGCCGTGTCGGTGCAGCCAGCTCGGCTAACGCATCTTTGATGATTTCTTTCCTGTGGGACACCAGAGCCTCCGGGCTGTCAGGCACGACCGCGCAACATCGCTACAAACGTGCGTGGCACCAGCGCAACCATCACGACATGCACGACAACGAACAGCACCAATGCTGCCATGGCCAGGAAATGCACCACCCGGGCGTTGTCGTAACCGCCCATGAGCTCACGGCACCAGGGAAACTGCACCGACTTCCAGATCGCCAGTCCCGACACGACTAACAACAGGCTGTCGACAATGACAAACAGGTAAGCGAACTTCTGCACCGTGTTGTAGCGAGTCAGATCGTCATGTGCAAGCTTGCCACGCACCGCCGCTCCCAGGTCGGTCAAGAAACCGCGCACCGACAGCGGAAAAAATTGCCGTCGCAAGCGGCCGGAGAAAACATTGATTGCGAGGTACAACAGGCCGTTGAAAAATAACAGCCACATGGCCGCAAAATGCCACTGCAAGGAGCCGCCCAGCCAACCGCCCATGGTCAGTGAATCCGGAAACTTGAAAGCAAATATCGGCGACGCGTTGTAAATGCGCCAGCCGCTGAAGACCAGGATGAACGCCGCCAGCGCGTTGAGCCAATGCGTGATACGCAACCACCCTGGGTGAGACGCCGCCGCAGTTACGTTAGGCATACCGTCGACCCTACGCTAAAATCCGGCCTCTGGCCAGACGCCGAAATCTCCACCTGACTGGCGGAATGCGCGAGAATGCCCAACCCGCCGTAACGGCATTTTGAACCGGTACCGCCATGATCGAAGTTCATCATCTCAACAGCTCGCGTTCGCGACGCATCACCTGGTTGCTGGAAGAACTGGGTTTGGAATATCAGATTGTCATGCACCAGCGCGATAAGGTCACGAGTCTCGCGCCACCAGACCTCAAGGCCGTTCATCCGTTAGGCAAGGCGCCGGTCATCCGCGACAACGGCACCGTGATCTTTGAATCCGGCGCAATCGTTGAATATCTGATTCGGCGATACGGCAAGGGCCGTCTGGCGCCGCTGCCCAATTCGGCTGACTACAACCGTTACCTGCAGTTTCTGCATTACGCCGAGGGTTCGGCGATGCTGCCGTTGATGCTGAAACTGTACGTCGGACGGCTTGGCGAGGCCGGCGCGCCGCTGCAGCCGCGCATTCAAAGCGAGCTCGACAATCACCTGGGCTTCCTCAATGCCGAGCTGGCAATCCGCCAGTACATCCTGGGCAGTGAATTGAGCGGCGCCGATATTCAATTGTCGTTCGTCGCGCAGCTGGCACTGCGCTTCCTCGGCCGCGACGCATTTTTGAATCTCACCGCGTATGTGGATCGCATCGAGGCGCGCCCTGCGTACCAGCGCGCGATCGCGCGCGGCGGTGCCTGAGCGACGTCGTTAGCTGCGTGCGGGTCAGGCCACGGGCTCAACGCGAAAGTCACTTTGGTTGCTCACGGCAAATCATTGGCAACGGCGATTCCGTCCAGAACCATTTTGAGCTGCGCCGGGTCGAGCGCGACCGCGCGTATCATTGCTTCGATGGGTCGCGGTGTCAGAGCCTGGAAACGGCTGAGCGCCTCGCGGGCCGCAGGCCTGTCCTGCAGCTGCCCGTAGCTTGCCGCCAGGTAGGCGTAACAGCCGGGGCTTTCCGACATCAGGTTGCGTTCTTTCAATAACGTCACCGCCTCGTTGAAACGCCCCTGATAGAAGCGCGCCATGGCCGTGTACAGCATACGGGCAGCGCGGCTCGGCCCGGTGGGGTCAAGCCGCGCTGCGCTCTCGAGGTGCTCGACCGCGGCATCCAGATCCCCAGCTAACAGCCGAACGAAACCGCTGTTGAACCAGACGTTCGCGGACCCGGGATTCAGGGTAATGGCGCGATCAACGATCGCCACGGCGGCGCGCGCATCCTGTCTCAGGAATGCGAGGTCGTTAGCAACGCTGGCGAGCACGGTTGCATCCTCCGCGGCGGCCAGCAGGGCTCGACCTGCCATCTCCAGGCCCAGCCGACGATTGTCTTCGGGATTGTCTGACCATCCATAGAGAACGATAGTGCGATGGCAGGAGGCGGCAAGCGCAAGTGCCTGGCCGTTGTCAGGATCGAGCACGATCGCACGATCCAGCAACTCGAGCGCTTTCAGCGTCTCGGCCTGGGAGAAGGCGCGGAACACGGGCACCGCGCGCAGGTACAGATCGTAGCTGTTCACACTATCGGTCGGGCGCGCGGACGAGCGGCGAATTTCCGCCTGCTCCACCGTGGGTTCGATCTTGCCCGCGACGCCGAGTGCCACACGGTCTTGCAGGACGAAGATGTCGTCGAGTGTCTCTTCGAAACGATGCGTCCAGATCTGCATGCCATCCGCAGCGTCTGTTAGCTGGACGCCGATCCGGACACGGCCGCCAGCCTTGCGTACACTGCCCTCCAGCACATAGCGAACGCCGAATTGGCGCCCGGCATCCTGAGGACTGAGGGCCTTGCCCTTCAGCGACAGCGTTGAGCCGCCGCCGATGACGAAGATCGACCTGATGCGCGACAGCGCCTCTACCACTTCAATCACCATGCCATCTACGAAGTAGTCCTGATCGGGGTCGCCCGACAGGTTCGCGAATGGCATCACTGC
>JANLTW010000127.1:0-26313 GCA_031363155.1 Gammaproteobacteria bacterium
ACCTTCGAAGGCATAAGCCGGCAGATTTACAGTCTGCTCCCGTTGGCCGCTTGGGTACCCCTCCGCGAAAAACGAGCCGCGTATTCTGATTTCGACCCCCCGGGGTGTCAATGCCGTTGGCAAGAATATTGCTAGGGGGCCCTATATAAGGAGTGCGCCAGTTCGAAGGCGATCCGGGCCGCCAATCGGACGGTCGCGCCAGCTGAGTCGTGTACCGGGCAAAGCTCAGCAATTTCAGCCAGGCCCAGCTTGCTACCAGCCGAACCCCGCCCCGCGATCCTGCCAATCGCGCGAATTGCAGCCAAAACATAGGCCGGCGGGATACCGAGGGCTGCCGGCGCGCTGACCCCAGGCGCGAGACCCGCCGGAAAGACATCCAGGCACACCGACAGCTGGATCCGGTCAACCGAGGCAATAAATTCCTCGATTATCGATAAATGTGCCGGTAAATTCGCCAATTGGCAGTCTAAATCCTCGATCCAGCGGACTCCGAGTTCAGTGGCGGTCTTGAACAACGCCTGGGTGTTGGTCGGCCGGGCAAGGCCGATACACAGGTAACGGACGGGTTGGCCGGCCGTGCTCATGTGACCGGCAACCTGGCGGAACGGGGTCCCGGACGAGCCCCGTTCGCCCGGCAGCAAGGGGCGCAAATCAAAATGCGCGTCGAAATTGATCGCCCCGATGCGCTCTTTGCCTGCAGCGCAATGCGCCGCCAGCCCCTGGTAACTGCCCCAGGCGATCTCGTGCCCGCCACCTAACAACAGTGGCAACTGCCCGTCGGCTAACAGGGCCTGCACCCTGGCGCCGAGGGCGCGCTGCGCGGCCTCAAGCTGGTCACCGTCGCAAGCAACGTCGCCGGCTTCAAACAGTCGCAACTGATTGCCGCCGTGCCAGGCCAGATTGGCCAGCACGCGTCGAATGGCAATCGGGCCCGCGGCCGCGCCCGGCCGGCCCTGATTACGGACCACGCCCGCATCGCAGGCAAAACCGGCAATCGCGATGCCCGGCCCTGAGCCCGGTTGCCAGGGCCGCACCACCTGGTGCCAGCGGCGCGCGTCGCCATCATCGCCGGTATCCACACGCCCTGTCCAAACCGATGAGTCGCTCATGTCGTCCTCTTGATTGCTAACGCCGCAGCCAGCCGGGCATCGGCGCTGCCATTGCGGACCGTGCCCACGCAGGGATTGTGACCAAGCCAATAACCAAATTCATCGCGGCTGGAAATGTCCCAGACCGCAAAATCGGCGCGTTGCCCGGCAATGATCTGGCCGCGCTCAGCCTGCATCCCCAGCGCACGGGCGGCGTTGCCGGTCACCGCAGCTAACAACTCGGCGGGCTGCAGTCCAAAGTCACGCGCCGCGAGAGACAGTGCCAGTTGCAGCGATTCACCGGGCGCCGAACCTGGATTGCAGTCGCTGGCAATTGCGATCGGTACACGCGCGGCGCGCAGCGCCGCTACCGGCGGCTTGCGCGTTTCACGCAGCACGTGCCAGGCCACCGGCAGCAGCACCGCAACCGTGCCGGAGCGCGCCATGGCCGCCGCCTCGGCCTCGCCCGCGTACTCGAGATGATCGCAGGACATTGCGCCGTGCCTGGCCGCCAGCAGGCTGCCACCGATGTTGGAAAACTGTTCCGCATGCATGCGCACCGGCAGACCTAACAATCGCGCCGCATCGAACAGCCGCGCCGAGTGCGCGGCACTGAAGGCCAGCGTTTCGCAGTAGATATCGACCGAGTCGATGAGGCCCTGCTGCGCGAGCTGCGGCAGCCAGTCGACGATGATCGCCTGCAGGTAATCATCCGCGCGGCCCGCGAATTCCGGAGCCAGCGTGTGCGCACCAAGAAATGTCGCATGCACCGTGACGCCCGCGTCCCGGCCCAGTTGCCGTGCGATCCGCAGCAAACGCTGTTCGGTGCTGAAGTCCAGTCCGTAGCCGGACTTGATTTCAATCGTGGTGACGCCTTCAGCACGCAGCGCGTCGATGCGCGCTCGCGCGCCGGCCAGCAACTGCGCATCGCCGGCCGCGCGCGTCGCGCGCACGGTCGAAAGGATGCCGCCACCCTGTGCGGCGATGTCCTGATAGCTGGCGCCGCGCACGCGCAGCGTGTGTTCGGAGGCGCGATTGCCGCCAAATATCAGATGCGTGTGGCAATCGATCAGGCCCGGCGAAAGCCAGCGGCCCGCGAGATCCACAAACGTACAGTCATCGCCGGCGGTGCGTGGGCAAGCGGCTTGCGCACCGACCCAGACAATCTGCGCGCCCTCTGTAAGCACGGCTGCATCCGCCAGCGGAACGCTCGCGATCCGCCCGTCTAACAAAGTGCAATTGCGCCACAGCTGGCGCGGCGCGGAACTCATATCAGCGCCGGCAGATCAAGTCCGTGTTCGCGCGCACAGTCACGGGCGATCTCGTAGCCCGCATCGGCGTGCCGCATGACGCCGCTCGCCGGGTCATTCCACAGCACCCGCTCGATGCGCCGGGCCGCCGCCGGCGTGCCGTCACAGACGATCACGACGCCGGAGTGCTGCGAGTACCCGATGCCGACGCCGCCGCCGTGATGCATGGAGACCCAGGTGGCGCCGCTGGCGATATTGAGCATCGCGTTCAGCAGCGGCCAGTCCGCGACCGCATCGGAACCGTCGCGCATGGCCTCCGTTTCCCTGTTAGGACTTGCCACCGATCCGGAATCCAGGTGATCGCGCCCGATGACGATCGGCGCCTTCAGTTCGCCGCGCGCCACCATGTCATTGAACGCCAGTCCCAGTCGATGACGATCGCCAAGCCCGACCCAGCAGATGCGCGCTGGCAGCCCCTGAAATTGAATACGCTCGCGCGCCATGTCCAGCCAGCGATGCAGGTGCTTGTTAGCTGGCAGGAGCTCGCGCACCCTGGCGTCGGTCTTCGCGATGTCCTCCGGGTCGCCCGAAAGCGCTGCCCAGCGAAACGGTCCGATGCCGCGGCAAAATAGCGGACGAATATAGGCGGGTACAAATCCGGGAAACGCAAATGCGTCGCTGACGCCCGAGTCCAGCGCGACCTGGCGCAGGTTGTTGCCGTAGTCGAACACCGCGACGCCGTCGCGCTGCCATTGCAGCAGCAGCCGCACATGCTCGGCCATTGACGCGCGTGCCGCTGCCTCGACCTGCTGCGGCTGGCTGGCGCGCTCGCGATCCCAGCGCTCAACGGACCATCCCGATGGCAGGTAGCCGTTGATCGGATCATGCGCCGAGGTCTGGTCGGTCATCGCATCCGGCCGGACACCACGCCTGCGCAGGTCGGCCAGCACGTCGACGGCATTTCCCAGCAAGCCAATAGATCTTGGCGCGCCTTTGCCACAGGCGTCCTGTATCAGCTGCAGCGCGTGATCGAGGTTGTCGGCCTGGCAATCGAGATAGCCGGTTGCGAGCCGCTTGGCGATGCGATCCGCGCGGCATTCCACCGCTAACATCGAAGCACCGGCCATGACGGCCGCCAGCGGCTGTGCACCGCCCATGCCGCCGAGGCCCGCCGTGAAGATCCAGCGCCTGGACAAATCGCCACCAAAATGCTGCCGTCCCATTTCGGCGAAAGTTTCGTAGGTGCCCTGCACGATGCCCTGACTGCCGATGTAGATCCAGGAACCCGCGGTCATCTGCCCGTACATCATGAGGCCGCGCCGGTCGAGCTCGTGAAAATGCTCCCAGGTGGCCCAGTGCCCGACCAGGTTGGAATTGGCAATCAGCACCCGCGGCGCATCACTGTGGGTGCGGAAAATGCCGGCTGCCCGGCCCGACTGCACTAACAAAGTTTCATCGTCGCCGAGACGCCGCAGCGCCGCCACGATGATATCGAAATCGCGCCAGCTGCGCGCGGCGCGGCCGATGCCGCCGTAGACCACGAGCTCGGCGGGATTTTCCGCGACTTCCGGATCGAGATTATTGAGCAGCATGCGCAGCGCTGCCTCCGTTTGCCAGCTACGGCAACTGCGTTCGCTGCCGTGTGGGGCACGCAGGTGACGGCTGGAATCCTTGAGTGAGTTCATGCCGCAATTGTGCTCCGCAGCAGGAAAATCAACCAGCGGCGCGCGCCGCTGATCACGCCATCGCGCAGCACGGCGACACCGTTGACGAACACCTGTTGCATGCCGCGCGCGAACTGCTGTGGTTCTGCAAAGCTGGCGAGGTCGGCAACCCGGGCCGGGTCAAATACCACCAGCTCCGCCCAGGCATCAGGCACAAGGCGTCCCCGGTCGGGCAATTTCAGGTTCACGGCCTACAAAGGACGCAATGTTAGGTGCCACGCCGCGGCGCAGCGGCCCTGTCAGCTCCGCACCGCGTTCCCTGGACGGCATCGGATCTGCAGGCTCGTGACTGTCAACGACGGCCACGTTTACCAGGCGTAATTGTCCGGCGCAAATCGGTATAGACCCTTTGCGACCAGACATCAGGCGTCATCGAACCTTTGGCAAATCGGGCATCGAATTCCGCCGTGGGTTTGGCGGCCAGCAGCTGTTGCAATGATTGACCGGCACGAATAGCGCTGACGACTCGGTCACGCACCGTCGTCAGCATCGCGCACCAGGGTTGCAGGTCCGTGCGCTTTGCCATCGGACCGTGCCCGGGGATGATCTGCGTCTGATCATCGCTGCGCGTTAGCACAAGACTACAGCTGGCGATCATGCCTTCGATGCTGCCGCCCGAGCCCATGTCTATGAAAGGGTATGCGCCGTTAAGAAACGTATCGCCGGTATGGATGACATTGGCCGGCTTGAAAAACAGCAGCACGTCGGTGTCGGTGTGGGCGTTTTTCACGTGCAGAGCTTCGATATCCTGTCCGTTCAGGTGCAGCTGCAGATCCTGCGAAAACGTTATGACGGGCAGCGCAGCGCGTGGCGACGGCGGGGTTTCCACTTTGAAGAAATCGACGAGCTGTTTTGTGGACAGGCGCTGCAGCGTGTTTTCATGCGCGACGATGATGCTGCCGGTACCACCAAACTCTTCATTGCCACCGGTATGATCGAAGTGCCAGTGAGTGTTGATGACAAAACGCACTGGGCGGTCCGTCAGTAGCGCGATCGCCGCGCGTATCTTCGGAGCCAGCGGCGCGAACTGGTCATCCACGAGGACCGCGCCATCCGCTCCTGTTAGCAGCGCCATATTGCCGCCGGAGCCAAACAGGCTGTAGAGCCCGGGTGCGAGTTGAACTGACTTGATTTCAACCTTGGAATAATCCGCCTGCGCGAGTGCAAGGGGCGCGGTCAGCAACCCGGCAAGGGCCAGGCTCGCCTGAAAAACCGGAAGTAATCGCATAAGACCTCCAAAACAACACCAGAGCGGTCAGCGGCAATGGGCTCGCAAAGCTGCAGTTTCCTGCGCTGTCGCCAGGCGCGTTGCGCCCGGCCGCAAATCCCGCGGCAGCAGGATATTAGCGTAGCGAATGCGACTGAGGCGGCTGACTTCATGCCCAACTGCCTCCCAGACACGGCGTACTTCGCGATTGCGCCCTTCGCGCAACACCACCTGGAACCAGCTGTGCCCCTCGGCAGCGCGCCCGACCGTGATGCGATCGAAGCGCGCCGGGCCGTCCTCGAGTAGCACGCCCTGCTCGAGTTTCTGCAGCGTGGCGGGCGTCGGGATGCCGCGTACCCGTACCAGATACTCGCGCTCCACCTCGCCTGAGGGATGCATCAGCCGATTCGCGAGCTCGCCGTCAGTAGTAAACAACAGCAGGCCCGTGGTGTTGGTATCAAGCCGGCCGACCACAATCCAGCGACCGGACCTGGGCGCCGGCAAGCGCTCGAAAACGGTGGGCCGGCCCTCGGGGTCACTGCGCGTGGTCACTTCGCCGGCCGGCTTGTGGTAAATCAGGACCTCGGTCGCCGCCTGCGTTGTTAGCTTGAGTGGCTTGCCATCGAGTTCAATGCGATCGGTGAGGCTGGCGCGCATGCCCAGCGTTGCGATCGCATCGTTGACCTTGACCCGTCCGGCCGCAATCCAGGTTTCGATTTCACGGCGCGAACCGAACCCCTGGTTGGCGAGCAGTTTCTGCAGTCGCTCGACGCTCATCGCAACGGCAGTGATATGCGCTTGAACAGACTGGCCGTTTCGCCGGGCGATTCGGCCACGCGGTCAACCAGTTTGCGATCCAGGTGCGGGCCGAATAATTGCAGAAAATCGTAGACGTAACTGCGTAGCAGCGAGCCTCTGCGAAAACCAATCCAGGTCGTATGCACTGGCAACAAATGCCCCGCGTCTAACACCACAAAGTCGCTGTCCTGCTCCGGTTCGATCGCGACGCTGGCGACAATGCCGACGCCCAGACCCAGGCGCACATAGGTCTTGATGACATCGGAATCGCGGGCGGTCAGTGCGACCTGCGGTTTGAGCCCGGCACGCGCAAAAATTTCATGCAGCGACGAGGGTCCGGAAAAGCTGAATACATAGGTGACCAACGGGTAATCGGCAAGATCCAGAATTGTCAGCTTGTCGCGTTTCGCCAGTGGATGCCTTTTCGGCACGATGACCTTGCGGTGCCAGCGATAGACCGGCAACAGCACCAGGTCCCGGAACAGGCCTTCGGAGCCGGTGGCAATCGCCAGGTGCACCTGATCATTGGCGAGCATGTCGGCGATCTGTTCGGACGTGCCCTGGTGCAGATGCAGCTCGACCTGCGGATATTTCTGCCGGAACTGGGTGATTACCGGCGGCAGTACGTAGCGCGCCTGGGTATGCGTGGTCGCAATCGTCAGCTCGCCGCGATCGTTCTGGCGCAGATCGGCCGCGATGGCCTCAAGGCTCTCGATTTCCGCCAGCGCTTTGTGGGCCTGATCCAGCACCCGTTTGCCCTCGGGCGTCAGGCGCGTGAATGAGCGGCCCGAACGGACGAAAATCTCGAATCCGAGCTCTTCCTCCAGCGATTTAAGCGCCCGGCTCACGGCCGGTTGCGAAGTGCCCAGTGCCGCAGCCGCGGCCGTCACGGACATCTGGTTACGCACAACGGCGACCACGTAGCGCAGGTGGTGCAGGTTCATATAACCAAACGTTATCAAAAGATAGCCCAATCGGCCTCGCTATTATATGAATAGCGGGCTTAGAGTCGCCGCTATGATTTACGACAGCATTCTAAAAACCATCGGCCGCACCCCCATCGTACGCATCAACCGCCTGGCACCCCCGCAGGTCGAGATCTACGTGAAGTGCGAATTCTTTAATCCCCTGCATTCGGTGAAAGACCGGCTCGCGATCGCCATCATTGAAGATGCCGAGCGCAGCGGCGCACTCAAACCGGGCCAGACGGTGGTCGAAGCCACCTCGGGCAATACCGGCATCGCGCTTGCGATGGTCTGCGCGGCCAAGGGCTATCCCTTTGTTGCCGTCATGGTCGAAACCTTCTCGATCGAACGGCGCAAGGTCATGCGCATGTTGGGCGCCAAGGTGATCTTGACACCGGCTGCGGAGCGCGGCACCGGCATGGTGCGCAAAGCGGCGGAGCTGGCGGCCAAGCACGGCTGGTTCCTGGCGCGGCAATTTGAAAATCCAGCCAATCCGGCCTATCACCGCAGCACCACCGGTCCCGAAATCCTCAGTGATTTCGCGGGCCGCCGGCTTGATTTCTTTGTCACCGGCTGGGGCACGGGCGGCACGCTGACGGGCGTTGGTGAAATGCTCAAACTGGCGCGGCCCGACGTCAATATCGTTGCCACCGAACCGGAAGGCGCAGCGCTGTTGTCCGGCAAGCCCTTCGCGCCACACAAGATCCAGGGATGGACGCCTGACTTCATTCCCGCAGTGCTGAATCGCGCGGTTCCGGACCAGCTGGTGCTGGTGACTGATGGCGAATCGATCGACGCTGCGCGCCAGCTTGCGAGGCAAGAGGGCATTTTCTGCGGCACCTCGAGCGGCGGAACTTTTGCGGCGGCACTCAAAGTGGCGCGCGCAGCCCCGGCCGGATCGGTGGTGTTAGCCATGCTGCCTGACACTGCGGAACGTTACTTGTCGACGCCATTGTTCGAGGGCATTGCCGAAGGTTCGGATCCGGAGCCTTGAGCTCCCCAGGGATCTTGTTCGCCGCGTTGCCGGATCCATTCACGCTCTATGACGGCGAGCAGCTGCATGGCGGCCGGGTTGCCTATGAAACCTGGGGCCGGCTGACGCCAGCGCGCGATAACGCGATTCTGCTGTTCACCGGGCTGTCGCCCTCGGCCCATGCGGCCAGCTCGGCGGTTGACCCTGCCGCAGGCTGGTGGGAACCTGTGTTAGGTCCTGGCAAGGCCATTGACACCAACCGCTGGTTTGTAATCTGCGTCAATTCACTGGGCAGCTGTTTCGGCTCTTGCGGGCCGGCGTCCACCGACCCGCGCACCGGCCGTCGCTATGCTGTCGACTTTCCGGCTATCACCATCGAAGACATCGCCGCCGCCGGCCGCGCGGTGCTCGCGACGCTGGCTATCGACTCGTTAGCCGTGGTCGCCGGCGCGTCGTTAGGTGGGATGACGAGCCTGGCCTTCGTGGCATTGTTCCCCGGTCTTGCCAGACGGGTTGTCTGCGTCTCGGGCACCGATGCGGCATCGCCCTTTGCCATCGCGCTGCGCTCGGTGCAGCGCGAAGCGGTGCTGACCGATCCGGACTGGCTGCAGGGGCAGTACCCCGCGGGCCACAATCCGCGTAACGGCATGCGCCTGGCCCGCAAGATCGGCACCATCACCTATCGATCGCCGGTCGAATGGCAGCAGCGCTATGGGCGCCTGCCGGCCGACACTCCGCGGCCTAACAAATTTATCGGCGAGTTCCTGGTCGAGTCCTACCTGGAAAGCCAGGCGGAGCGATTTGCCGACGCATTCGACGCCAACTGCTACCTGTACCTGTCACGCGCGATGGATCGTTTTGATCTCGCGCGGCACGGCGGCGTGGACCAGGTGGCGCAGAAATCCAAGGCGGAGTCGGTGCTGATTATGGGCGTCGAGACCGACATGTTGTTTCGAATCGACGAGCAGGTCCGGGTGGCCCAGGCTTTTACCAAGGCCGGTTGTCGGACACAGCTGGTGCGCGTGGAATCGGCATCGGGGCACGATGCCTTCCTTGCCGACACCGTGCCATTTGAAGCCGCAATCCGGGCCTTTTTGTCCGATCAGCCTTGATTACGGTGCCGGCAGGATCGGCGGCAGCGGGCAGCGCAACCGGCCGCAGATGGTGCGCAGCAATTCGGCTTCGCTGACCGTCAAACGGTTGTCGTGCGAAATGCTGACAACCAGCGCAGCGACCAGCATTTCCTTGGCGGCCGGCTGCAGGCCGCTCAGGGTGTCGAGGGCGCTGGCCATTTGCGCGGGCCAGTCGCTCGCGATGGCCATTGCCGGGCGCGCGCGCGGCAGCAGCCGCGACAGACCCGCTTCGTAGGCGTGCCTTGCATCGGTGGGACTGTCACAGCCCTGCCTTGCCAGCACGGCAAACACCACGCCAAGCTCCTCACTGCAATCGGCCAGCGTGCGGTTGCCGGCAGCGCCATCGCCTGAGCGCAGGTCGCGCAGATTCGTAGCTAACAAGTTACCAAGACAGAATTCGAATACCTCGGTCTGGCCGTCGACCTGGATCAGGTTCTCGACCAGCGTCAGCAGGCGTTCGCGTTCCAGTTGCGGCGCGCTGCGCAAGGTGCTGAACAGCAACTGTACCGCCGGCAGGCGCAGCATCGGCGGCAGCTGCAGCAGCGCGCTGCTGACCGCGTCAACCGCGGCCGGGAGATCCGCGCCGCCGCTGCCGCTGCCGGAAATCAAAGCCAGTTGCCGGCCACGAACAGCTGCATCGTCCGCCAACAGCATGGCTAACAACGCGGCGCGCGCAGCGGTCCAGGATGTGCGGGCAGCGGCCAGCAGATCGCGCAACTCGCGCCGCAGGGCACGCGCATGCGTCACGTGCGCATCCTGGGGATTGCCGACTGAGGCAGCAACTGCGCCAGGCACGATGGCCACAATTGTGCCGGCATCCATCGCAGAAGTTGCGCCCGGCTCCGCCAGGCCCGGCCCCTGCAGAATCGCCTGCGCAGCGACGCGCGGCAATGTGTCCAGGTCGAAATTCGGATCCAGGGCGAGTATGCGTTCGCCCAGCGGCGGATGCGTCCCGAACAGGCGCTGCACGCCGGGCGCGAACAGCATGTGGGCCACCTGCTCGCCGTCGTTCGCGATCAGCCGGCCGTGCCCGGGAACACCGGCGATCTTGAGCAACGCATTTTTCAGGCCATCAGGGTTGCGTGTAAACTGCACTGCCGATGCGTCAGCCAGGCGCTCACGATTGCGCGACACGGCCGCCTGGATGATGCGGCCCAGGAACAAACCCAGATACCCTAACACCAGCATCGCGACGGCGATCGTCAGCACCGGCGCGAAGTTTTTGCTGTTACGGCCGCGCGGCATCAGCCGCAGAATTCCACGGCCCGCAAGTCCGATGACCAGCAGACCAAACAACCAGCCCATCAACCGCAGGTTGAGGCGCATGTCGCCATTCAGAATATGGCTGTATTCGTGCGCGATCACGCCCTGCAGCTGTTCGCGGTTCAGGCGCTGCAAGGTCCCATCGGTGACCGCGATCGCCGCGTTAGCCGGTGTATCGCCGGCCGCGAATGCATTGATCGCGGATTCGTTTTCGAGCACATAGACTTCCGGGACCGCGACTCCCGAGGCGATGGACATTTCCTCCACGACGTTGAGCAGGCGCCGCCGCAGCGGATCCGCGGACGAGCGCTCGATGCGCACGCCACCTAACGAGCGGGCGACCACGCCGCCACCGCCACGCAGCATCAGGCCCTTGAAGGCGCTGGCGCCGACAATGATGGCGAGCCAGAGCAGGCTGCTGAGCACAATGATCTGCAGCCTGGCGCCGGGCGGCATCTGCGCGGCGTTGTCAGGATCGGTCGCGCCCATCACGAACAGCAACACCAGATCGAGTGCGGCGACGACCGCGATGATCGACAGCGCGAGCGCCAGCACCAGCCAGCGCGACTGTCGCCGCGCGTCGGCCTGACGCTGGTAGAAATCCACGCTGCCCTGCCGGCCGATTGCTAGAACTTGACCTGCGGTGCGTCGCGCATTTCCGGCTTGGTGATTTCCAGCAGCTGTGCGGCCACGAAATTGAACATGCCGGCGAAGATGCTGCTGGGAAACATTTCACGCCGATTGTTATACGACATGACAGCGTCATTGAACGCCTGGCGCGCAAAGGAAACCTTGTTTTCCGTGGTCGTCAGTTCTTCGGATAGCTGCATCATGTTCTGGTTGGCCTTGAGATCGGGATACGACTCCGCCACCGCCATCAGGCGGCTCAACGCGCCGGTCAGCTGGCCTTCGGCGCCGGACAGCGCCTGCACCGCCGCGGCGTCGCCGGGGTTGGCAGCTGCCGCCTTGAGGCCCGCGTAAGCGCTGTTGCGGGCCGCAATGACCGCCTCCAGCGTTTCGCGCTCGTGTTTCATATAGCCCTTGGCGGTTTCGACCAGGTTCGGAATCAGGTCGTAGCGCCTGGTCAGCTGCACGTCGATTTGCGCAAACGCATTCTTGTAGGCGTTGCGGCCGCCGACCAGCCCGTTGTAAATGGAGATCACCCAGAACACGATCAGCACGATCGCTATCAATAAGATCAGGCCACTCATCAGCGTCTCCTTGTCGTATTTGGTTTAGTCGTCTTTGGTTTAGTCGTCTTTGGTTTAGTCTTTGCTTTGCTCTTGCGGCGCGGCCTGGGCTTCGAAGTCGCCACGGCATCGACCTGCTCCTGCAGGATGCGAAACAGATTGTCGATGAATTCCTTGCGCTCGACGGCCAGCGCGGTTTCCTGCTCCGGCGTGAACTCGTAATCGTCCACCTCGCCCTGGCCCAGCGACCCCTGCCGGACTTGAATGCCTTCCAGCGCGGCCAGGCGTTCGCGCAGCGCCCAGACCTCGCTACCCAGCTTCACCACCATGTTGAGAACTTTGTCGACGGCTGGATCGGCAAAGAAAAACGGACGGCCGCCGCGGATGGTGCGCGGCATGGGTTTGCGATCTGACATGAATTACTTCCAGGCTCCGAAACAATACCAGCGTATACCCTCGGCGAGCCGACCGGTCTTGTCGCTGTCGACTTCCGCCTGTTCATTGGCGGACTTGCGCAAGACCTCATCGCCATACCAGCCGACCGACGGCACCACGAACTGCAGGTATTTGTCAGCTGCAAAACCGGCGCGGCGGCACAGTTCCTGGGGCACAAGATCGCGAAACGGTTTGTAGTACGGTTCATTGTTATAGGAACTGTCCCAGTCCAGATAGAAACTTTCGTACGGTGACAGCTGCGAGTTCGGCGGCAGCTCCATGTGCAGCATCAGACCTCCGGGCCGCAACAGCCGGTGGGCCTCGGCGAAAATCATGGCTATGTCCTTGCGTGGAACTTCGTGCAGGAACATCGATGAAAACACGACGTCAAAACTGGCGTCCGGAAAATCCAGGTGCCCGGCATTCATCTGGTGAAAATGAATCGCGCGATTTTGCGCCTGCGCGCGCGCGTGCCCGTAACGCAGGCAGGGCGCGGCAACATCGATGCCGTGCACCTCGGCATCCGGAAACTGGTCTTTCCAGGAGCCGGTGTTGTGGCCGATCGTGCAGCCCAGGTCGAGGATTCGCCGCGGGTGGAAGTCCGGGTACTTGAGTCGGATGAACCCGGCGATCGACTGGCCGATGTCATCGAGGTTCTGGCCCATCAGGCCGAAACTGAAAACCGCCAGGCCGTTGTCGTACAGCGCGCCCGCGGCGAGATCGTCGGCGCCGAATTCCTGGTGGTAGTTGCCGGGCATCAGGTGCACGTCGATCGCGCTGACCGAGCGAGGTACCTGGAAATTCTCCGCCAGCTGCAGGGAACCCAGCTGCCGCGATTTTGTTAGCTCGGCAGCTTGCTTCTGCAATGCGGGTGACTGCTTTTCGAGCACCGGCAGAACTGACTGCCAGACCATGTCCTGCGTCGTGACGCGCAGACTGGAATAGAACTTGAAGTATTCGTTGCTCTTGATGGCGCGATGGACCTCTGGCCCGTCCTTGGGTTTGCGCCCCAGCTGTCGGGTGACCGCGGGTTCAACCTGCGCGTCCCATACCTGGCGCATGCCGCCGGCCATGTCCATCAGCACGTGGCTGCGCAGCCCGGACACAAAATTCATGCGCCCTTTTTCCTGGCGCGACTTGCGCAATTTCAGATCATGTTTCAGTTCCAGCATGGGAGCTCACCGTTTGGGGTCGGGTACCGTCGAACACCAAATATACGGACCTGCCCGGCCAATGCAAACCGGGCTAAAACTCCGCTAGCAACCGGCCAAATCCCTGGCGCTGGTCCTTGATGCCATTGGCGCGCAAGGCGTGCCAATAAGTGGCGGTATTGATGGCAATGACCGGCTTGCCCAGCCAGCGCTCGGCGGCGGCCGCCAGGCGCACCATGGACAGGTTGGTGCCGACCTGAACGATTGCGTCGATATCCGGGCCATCCAGGCTGCGCAGCACCTCGCGCAGCCGCGATTCCGGAACCTGGGCAATGGCGGTCCAGCACGGGCAGCGCAGGCAGTCGTCGCGGACGACCTCGAAGCCGCATTCGGTGAAGTAACGTTTCACCTCGGCATTGGCCACCGGAAAATATGGCGACAAGAATGCAATCCGCCTGATGCCGCCTAACGCGCGCAGCGCCGCGGCGCAGGAATGCGAGCCGATCGAGATCTTGATCCCTGATTCGGTTTCGACCTTGCGCTGGAATTCGTCCGCACCGGCGATGCCGCCGTAGAAGGTGATGGCGGACATGCCCATGACCAGGTAGTCCGGTTCGCAGGTCATGACGCTGCGCACCGCATCAATGACGCCCGCAGAGATCGCCCGCGTGCCGGCCAGGAAAGTCTCGTTGCTAACAGCCTTGGCGTTAGGTGTAAAGATCCGGCTGTAGTGATTGGTGACGCCGGGGACGCGCAGGTCGTCGAAATCCGGCTGCACGATGGTATTGGTTGAAGGACCCAGGACGCCGAACTTGCGGCGCCATCCCAATGCGTCCGAAGATGCGGTAATTGCTGCGCTCATGCGCGAATTATTGCATAGAGCCGCCGCGATAGAGGCATTGCGGGCGGCCTGACCGTTCGTGACAATGCGGCGATGCGTTACGTACCAATACTGATCGCGCTGCTCGCGGCAATGGCTGGCGAAGCCGCGGCCCGTGAACTCTGGATCGCCACCTGGAACCTGGAGTGGCTGATGGAACCCCGGGTACTGCGCAGCCTGCGGCCAGGCTGCGTGCCGGCCAACGCCCGGCCGCGCGGACCTGCCCGGGTCATTCCCTGCGACGTTGCTAACACCCAGGAGCGCAGCAACGCGGACTTTGCGGCGCTGGCGCGTTACGCAAGGAAACTGGACGCCGACGTGATTGCCATCCAGGAAGTCGATGGCCAAGGTCCGGCCAGGCGCATCTTCAACAACTACAAGTACTGTTTCAGCGGCCGCAGCCACGTGCAGAATCTGGGTTTTGCCATTCGCCCGACGCTGCCGTATCGCTGCGACGGCGATCTTGCGCTCTTGTCGTTAGGTGACTCGGTGCGGCGCGGCGTCCAGCTGACGCTGTGGCCCGCCAGTGCCGACGAAATGCACCTGCTCACGGTGCATCTGAAGTCTGGTTGTGGCCGCCGCACGCTCGACAGTGGCAAGGCCGAATGCGCAACGCTCGCGCAACAGGTCCCGATCCTCAGACAGTGGATCGACGCTGAGGCCGCGGCCGGTCATCGGTTCGCGATCCTGGGCGACTTCAATCGCGACCTGAAGTGGGACCGCGGCGCGGCCCGCAATGCGGCCGGCCAGCTCAGCAGCCTGTGGAATGAGCTCGACGTGCCGGCCCGCAGGCTGACGCTGGCTGCAAATCTTGGCGCCTTCGAGAATTGCAGCATCACCCAGAATTTTCCCGGCTATATCGACCAGATCGTCCTCGGCCCGACGCTGGCGACCCGCGTCATCGCAGGCTCGATGCGGCGCCTAACCTACGAAAATGCGGACGCCGCATCACGGCGACTGTCGGATCATTGCCCGGTATCGATAGCATTGCGGTTGCAGTAGTTTCTGGCAGTAGTAGGCTTCGCACAGGGATTAAGTTCAGTTGTACTGTTACCGCGATTTCGCCGGGGCATACTCCAGCCAAGGGGCCGCCGAATATGAATAAGAACACGCCCAGTGAGGCGCTCGGTATGGAACGACGACTGCATACGCGGCACCGCGCGCGTACCACCGTCTACATCACAGTGGCCGGCGGTCGCAAAAAGCTGTGCCGCGCAGTGAATCTGAGCGCAACCGGCGTGTATATACAGACCACCGATCTCGGGCTGCGCAAAGGCCAGCAGGTGGACTTGTCATTTGCGATCAACCTGGGCTCGGTCACCAAGATCCATCGGCGCAAGGCCATTGTCGCGCATGTGTCGCGCGGCGGCACCGGCCTGATGATGGACGCGTATTCGTCGCGCTGAGCGATTGTTAGGCCGGAATTGCCGGCCGCGGGAATCTGGTGCTGGCAGCCCGAATCGAACGGGCGACCTGCCGCTTACAAGGCGGCTGCTCTACCAACTGAGCTATGCCAGCAAAGCCCGCAAATCGGTCGCCGATTGTAATCTGTTAGGGGACGCTTGGGCAGGGCTTGACCTGCAGACTGCCGTTGGCTTTGAAAGTTGCCGGATCGAGTTCTTCGCCGGCGGCCCGCAGGTCGATGTCCAGCCAGGTGTCGGCCGCGGTCGTGAGCCGCTCCATGACCTCGGCATCGAGATTCAACTTCCTGACGACATCGGCCCGCTGCTGGGCCCGCGGCAACTCATTGAAAACGCCGACAGACACCCGGATACCCGGGGTGCCATCGGCAACAATGGCCGCATCTGTGACCCCGGCACGGCGCAGGCGTCCCATCGCCCGGTCGAGCTGTTCGCTGGAACGGATGTTTTTCAGAAACACCAGGTAGCCGTCCGCGACCTCGGCGCTCTCTGCTCGGCTGCGCGGCACATAGCCGATTTCGCGCAGCAGATTGCTGGCCGCCGCGAGCTCGGTGGCTTCGCGAAACGGGCCGATGGTGATACAACGCCGGGGCCTGGGCGGGACTTCGCGGGCCAGGGCAATCCGGGTCAGCGCCGTGGGCAGCGTATCAGTGCCCGCTACCGTCTGCGCCAGCCAGCGGGAGCCGATGAGATACAGCACATTGGCGAGCAGCAGCGCAAGAAATACGCCGCGCATCAACTGTGTGCGTACATGGGAATTGCTCATATCAAAGTACCGCGGCCAGGCCGCGCAATACCAGATCGGGCACCAGTTTGAATTTGCATTTCAGTTTGCGAGCAAGCGTGGGCCCGTCACCACCGGTGAGGACCACCCGCGGATATTGACCCAATTTGCGCCGCGCCTCCAGCCGTAGCCGCTCCACCAGCGCTGCGGCCGCCTGCTCGGCGCCACCACGCAACGCCCCGCGCGTATCGGTCGCGAACACCGGCGAGCGGGTCCCCGGGCGTGGCAACCCTCGTGTACGCCGCGCTATGCCCGCGGTGTCGGCTAACAAAGCGGCCGCCATCAGCCGGCGTCCCGGAACGATGACGCCCCCCCGGTGACGGCCGGTCTGGTCGACCAGATCGACTGTCAGCGCGGTGCCGGCGCCAACCACCAGCAATGATCGCGACGCGTGCCCGAGGGCACGCGCACCTAACATCCCCGCCCAGCGATCTGCACCGAGCCGCCAGGCCTCGCGATAGCCGTTGCGCAGGCCCAGTTGCTCGCGGCGACTCTGAAATCGCTGCACCGGCAGCCCCAGCAGGCGCAACTGCGTGAGCAGCGCGGTTGTCAACGCCGGCGCAGCGACACTGACGCAGGCGACCGAGTCGACGCTGTCCAGGGCCCTGGCGAGTGGCCCGCGCAGAACGCTGCTGCAGCGGCCGTGGTGCTCCACGGCCCGCTGCCGCGACAGCCGGCCGCCGGATGCGATCGCCCATTTGAGGCGCGAATTGCCGATATCCAAACACAGGCAACGCGTCATCCGGTCTGCCCCCGATCCGGCCTCACACTGACCTCACCCGCCACCACCGCCGTGCGGCCTGCCACGGTGTCCACCAGCAGCGCGCCGGACTCGTCGATGCCACAGGCGCGGCCCTGGAACACACGGCCCGCGCTTTCGACCTGGACCTGCTGGCCTGACAAGGCATCATGCTGGCGCCAGCGTGCCTGGAATGGCGCCAGCCCCTGATGCAGAAACACCGTAATGTCATCGATGCAGTACTCAAGCACGCGCGCTGCCAGCGTGTTGCGGTCGTCGCGCAGGCCAAGCGACCGGAGATCCCCGGCCAGCGCGCCTTCCCGCGCCAGCGCCGCAAGCATCGCTGCCGGCAACCCTACATTCAGGCCGATGCCACAGACGACCCATGCCGGGCCGCCGGCCTCGGCACGCAGTTCGGTCAGGATGCCGCCAATCTTGCGCGGACCGCTGACCATGTCGTTAGGCCACTTGACCGCCAGCGGCTGCGCGCCAGCCGCTGTCAGTGCCGACAGCACGGCCAGGCCCACGACCAGTGTCAGGCCGCCGAAGTCGCGCGGCAGCGCGTCGACGCCGAAGCCGAGCGACATGCTGAGCCCGCTGCCGAGCGCTGTCTGCCAGGAGCGTCCACGCCGTCCCCGGCCGGACTGCTGATTCTCAGCTAACAGGACACGCAGCATACCGGGCCGGGTGGTGCCCGTCTCCAGCAGCAGGCTGTTAGTGGAGCCGGCCGACCACAGCACCGCGCAGTCCTCGATCCGCGCCCGGTGCTCCACGCGCAGCTGCGCCAGGATGCCGGACGCAGACAGCGGCGCCACCGCTTGCGCGAGGCGATAGCCGCGATTCGGTACCGCCAGCACCGGCAATCCCAGCTGCCGCAGGTTCTCGATCGCTTTCCAGACACCACCACGCGTCACGCCATGCGCCGCCGCCAGATCGGCTCCGGATTGCAACTCACCAGCGGCGAGCGCGGCAAACAGCGCGTGTGCCAGAGACTCAGTGCCGCGTGCGGATGACAGCAGCGGAGTATTCAACCTAACAAACGCCCCAGCAGCCACAGCCGACGGGAACGTGGCTCCTGCCCGGACAGCATCCTTTGGATATTGCTGCGGTGGGTGAATACAACGAAGACCGCAAGAGCGGCCAGAAACATGACCTGCAGCGATGCGCCATCCGTGCCGTGCAACGCCGCCGCGATCGGCAGGCTCGCCGCGGCCAGCATGGTCGAAAGCCCCACGTAGCCGCTCACAAACATGCCCAGCAACCAGACCGCCAGCGCGACTCCCAGCAGCCAGGGTGCCAGCGCCGCAATCGCACCCAGTAATGTTGCCGCCCCCTTGCCGCCGCGAAACCCGTGCCAGAGCGGATAGACATGGCCGACCACGGCGGCGGCCGCGCAAACCTCGGGCAACCAGGCGACCGGGCTGACACCAAGACCTGACAGATAGACCGCGAGATAACCCTTGGCGACATCGATGACCACCGCGCCGGCCGCAAACCACACCCCCTGGGTACGCAGTGCATTGGTGCCGCCGGCGTTGCCGCTGCCCATGGTGCGAATATCGACGCCACGCAGCCGGCCTAACAGCAAGCTGCCGTTGACGGATCCCAGCAGGTAGGCGAGCAGAATTCTGAGCAGGTATTCCAGCATAGGCTTCAGCGGTTGCGGAAGACTTCGGCCAGCATACAGCGCGCGCCGCCGCCGCCCAGTTGTTCGATCAGGTCCAGCGGCGCGGCAATGATGCGATCGACACAACTCTCGAGACGCGCAAATCCTGCCGGCGGAAATGCGACCCGCGCCCGTTGCGACATCGCGAGCACGGAGCTGTCGCCAAGGGCTTCATCCCAGGTCGAGAGTTCGAGAATATTCGCGCAGAAATCTGCCGCCTGGTCACGGCTCACCGCGATGACCTCGCGCCCGGTCGCAGTCAACCGGTCTAACACACGTGCCCGGTCCTGTGCCGGCAGCGCTTCCGCGGCGATGACTGCGAAGCGCGTACCGATGCTCAGCACCACATTGGTGTGGTAGTACGGCACGCCCACGGCATCCAGTGCGGCAAACAATTCGCAGTCGTAGCCCAGGTCGCTGCACCAGCGGCGCGCCAGGGCCGGGTCGGTGCGCGGCGACGGCACGGCATAGGCAACCCGGTGGGTGTGATCGAGCACCAGGCTACCCGTGCCTTCGAGGTAAACGCCCTGCTGCTCGAACGCGGTGAAATCGAGCCTGCGGCGTACCCGGAAACCAGAGCGCTGCAGCAGCCAATCAACCAGCTCCGGGCGCCGCTCCAGGCGGCGATTGACCGCCATCATCGGGTACAGCACCAGCGTGCCATCGCCGTGAAAGCTGATCCAGTTGTTAGGAAAGATCGCATCCGGCCGCGGCGGCGGTGCGCTGTCGTCAGCCACCAGCACTTCGACGCCTTCGGCGCGCAACTGCCTAACAAAAGAATCGAATTCGCGCACCGCGGTGGCATTGGCGTCGGCCGCTTGCGCCTTGTTGGGGCGCTGCAATGAATTCGAGCCAGCCGTCTCGGCATTGAAACCGAAACTGGCCGGGCGCAGCATGAAAACGAGATCGGCGGATTGCTGCATGACGCTGGACATGGGTGGCAATTATGCCCCCAAAACCGGGACTTGGCCGCGTGGCCGGGCGCCCTCGAGCCCGGAATGATGCTTTTGCAGCTACCGCAGGGCAGAATCAGCGGATGCTCGATCAGGTTCCGCTGTTGAATTTTGCGCAAGTCCGCACGCCGGCTTTCGCCACGGACATCCATGATGCGTTTGTCCGCTATGGCTTTGTCGCGATCGCGAATCATTCAATCGAACCGAAGCTAACAGAGCGCTTTCTGGGTCTGTATCGCCAATTTTTTGCCAGGCCGGAGCCGGAAAAAAAGCGCCACCATCAGCCCGGCGGCGGCGGCGCCCGCGGCTACACGCCCTTCGGCATCGAAACCGCGAAGGGCGCCACGCATCATGATCTCAAGGAATTCTGGCACGTGGGCCGGGAGCTGCCACCCGGGCACCCGCTGCAGCGCTACCTGCCAGCTAACGTCTGGATCGACGACCTGCCCGGTTTCCGGGAGACGTCGCTCGCTATGTTTGCGGCGTTCGATGCGATGGGACTGGATCTGCTGCGCGCAATCGCCATCTCGCTGGGGCTGGAGCGGCACTATTTCGACGCCAAGGTCGACGCGGGCAACAGCGTGCTACGGGTAGTCCACTATCCGCCCATGCCCCCCAATCCGACCGCAAGCGTGCGCGCCGGTGCGCACGAAGACATCAACGTCATCACCCTGCTGATGGGCGCCGAGGAGCCGGGCCTGCAATTGCTGACCAGGCAGGGCCAGTGGCTGGACGTGAATCCGGAGCCTGGCACCCTGGTTATTAATGTCGGTGACATGCTGCAGCGCCTGACTAACAATATGCTGCGCTCGACCTCGCACCGCGTGCTCAATCCGCCGCGCGAGCGCGCTGCCAATGCGCGCTTCTCGATGCCGTTCTTCCTGCACTTCAATCCCGAATTCGAAATTCGCAGCCTGCCGCAGTGCGTCGCCACCGCAGGCGTGGATCACTACCCCACTCCCATCACCTCCGACGAGTACCTGCAGGAGCGCTTGCGCGAAATCAAACTGAAGTAGCCATGGCGAAGCTGTATTTTTATTACTCGACGATGAACGCCGGTAAATCGACCGCGCTGCTGCAGGCCAGTTACAACTACGGCGAGCGCGGCATGCGCACGCTGGTGTTCACGGCGAAGCTCGATAGCCGCGACGGTGGCCGGGTACACTCGCGAATCGGACTCGCGCGGGATGCACGCCATTTCCTGCCCGGCGGCAATTTGTTCGACGAAGTGAGCGCATCGCATCGGGATGCGCCGCTGAGCTGCGTGCTGATCGACGAATCACAATTTCTGGAACCTGCGCAGGTACAACAGCTGGCGCGTGTCGTCGACGAGCTGAATGTGCCGGTGCTTTGCTATGGCCTGCGCACCGATTTTCGCGGCCAGTTGTTTCCGGGCAGCGCCCAGTTGCTGGCCTGGGCCGACAACCTGGTGGAACTCAAGACCATTTGCCATTGCGGGCGTAAGGCCACCATGGTGGTGCGGGTTGGCGCCAATGGTGCGGTCGAGCGCGAGGGTGCGCAGGTGGAGATTGGCGGCAACGAACGTTATGTCCCCTTGTGCCGCAGGCATTTTGTGCATGCGATGCAACAGGGTCGCACCGAGAGTTAAGAAACCACTTTAACTCTCCCGTGTTTTTTGTTGTTAAGAACCAACAGTTACGCGGTTAGCCAAGAAAAAACCGGTTGTAACTCGAGTGTCATCCCTTTAAGTTTCACTCCGCAAATGAGCCGGGAACCGGCCGTAACGTTCTGTTTTTTCTATCTGGAGCGCCAGCGATGACTATCCGACGCCTGCCGATGAACACCCTTGCGACCCTGCAACGGCTTGCCTTGTTAGCAAGCGTGCTGGCCGCCGCCACGATCGCGCCGGCTGTGTACGCGCAGTCGTCCGGCACGCAGGCGACCGAGGAAGAACTGACAGAAGTGACCGTGACGGCACAGCGCCAGGTCATCGATTTCGCCGGCGTCACCGAACAGAACGCGGCGAAATCGCGCGTCGCGATCACCGCTGAGTACCTCGACACGCAGACCGCGGGCCAGACTGTGTTCCAGAGCATCAACATGGTGCCCGGTGTCAATTTTACTAACAACGATCCGTATGGCTCCTCGGGCGGCAACCTGCGCATCCGCAGCTTCGACGGTTCACGTGTGTCAGTCACGTTCGACGGCCTGCCACTGAACGACAGCGGCAACTACGCGCTGTTCACCAACCAGATGCTGGATCCGGAACTGGTGGATCGCGTCGAGATCAACCTCGGCACCACCGATGTCGACAGTCCGACGGCGTCGGCCACCGGTGGTACGGTGTCGTATCGTTCTGTGAAGCCCACCAAAGATTCTGGCGCGCGCTTTGTCGCCTCCGGCGGCACGGAAAATTACAAGCGTGGTTTCGGTCAGTACAACTTCGGCGAATTCGGACCCTGGAACACCACCGCCTGGATTTCCGCGTCCTACGCCAAATACGACAAATTCAAAGGCCCGGGCGAAATCTACAAGCGCCAGTTCAATGGCATGCTCCGCCAGGATTTTGACAACGGCAACTGGTTCTTCGTCGGCTTTCACCTGAACAAGAACCGCAACAATTTCTATCGCACCACCAGCGATGCGAATTTTCAGCTGTTTGGACGCGACTATGACAACACCGCGACCTGCCTGGTCGATGCGCCGACAGCCGGGGTTCGCGACAATGACGGTGCGACCCCGGTCGCCAGCACCACGACTCTGCTGGCAGCAGACAATCCGCTCAATCCCTCGGCCTGTACCAACTACTACAACCTGCGCGTCAACCCGTCGGATACCGGCAATCTGCGCGCGCAGTCTTTGTGGCATCTTACTGACAAGCTGATTCTGACCTTTGATCCCTCGATCCAGTACACCCTGGCGAACGGCGGCGGCACGAGCATCATCGATGAAACGCCTGCCGCGACATCCGCGGACCGCCGTATCGTCGGCGCCACGACGCTGGCGGGATTCGACATCAATGGCGACGGCGATATCCTGGACAGCGTCCGCGTGTATTCGCCTAACACGACCAACACCTACCGGCTTGGCATCACGTCGTCGCTGATCTGGAACGTGAACGAAAACCACCGCCTGCGCGTCGCGTACACGCTGGATCGTGCGCGTCACCGCCAGACCGCCCAGAACTCGGTTGTCCTCCCGAACGGCGATCCCGAAAACGTGTTTGCCGGCTGGTCGGGCCGCAACATTCCGACCGCTGACGGCAGCGAGATCCGCAGCCGCGATCGCTATTCGATCGCGAAGCTGAGTCAGGTCGCCGCGGAGTATCGCGGTGAATTCCTGGACGACAAAGTGACCGCCACGATCGGCGTGTCGTCGAAAAATTTCACACGCGAACTCAATAATTATTGCTATACGCAAAATGGCGGCAGCGGCAATTCCGGCCAGCTGCTGTGCACCACGCAGGCGCCGCGCGCAACTCTGTCAACCGGTAACCTGGTATTCGGCCCTTCATCCACGGTCGAGTACATCGCGCCTTACAGCAAGACCATCAAGTTCGACGAAATGCTGCCTAACGTCGGCCTGACCTACAAGCCGTTGGACGGTCATACGTTCTATGTGTCGTATGCGGAGGGATTATCCGCGCCGCGCACCGACAACCTGTATGCGTTGCGTCGCCAGGCCAATGGCTCGGTCGGCAGCAGCCTGCCCGAGTCGGAAACCACCAAGTCCTATGACCTCGGCTGGCGTTTCAGCGGCGACAAGGTGTTAGCGTCGGCTGCATACTGGAAATCCGACTACAAGAACCGCATCGTGGCATCGTTTGATCCGGACCTGGGCTTCAGCATCGATCGAAATATCGGTGACGTCAAGGTCTGGGGTGTCGACGCGCAGGTTGGCTGGCGCCCGCTCGAGCGCATGACGCTCAGTTTCTCGGCCTCGTATAACAACAGCGAACTGCAGAATAATATCCAGACCGGCGCGACCACCTTCCTGGCCACGGCTGGCAAGACGCTGGTCGAGACCCCGGAATGGACCTTCGCGACCCGCGCGGAGACCAAGGCCTTCGGCAATCTGCGTCTCGCCATGCAGGCCAAGTATGTCGCCAAGCGCTTTGCCACGGATCTGAACGACCAGGTCACACCCGCCTACACGGTGGTCGATTTTGATGCGTCCTACAAATTCGAAGCTGCAGGCTGGGACTGGCTAAAGCTGAAGCTCAACGTCAACAACTTGCTGGATGAAGACTACTACGGCAACATTTCGTCCGGCACGGGCGGCACCAGTGTTGGCTTCTTCCAGATTGGCGCACCACGCTCAGTCATATTGTCGGCTGAAGCGCGGTTCTAGACAGTCAATGTTAGCTTTGGCTAACGAACCAGGAGGCGGCTTCGGCCGCCTCTTTTTTTGCCTGTTTGCGTTAGCCGGCTATGCGCCGGCTGAGGCCACCGGCAGGCCCGCCGCTGCGCCGCAGGTCATCCGTGTTGCGACCTGGAACACCTCGCTGAATCGCGATCGCGTCGGTGACCTGGTCCGCGACCTGGCGAGCGGCAGCAACGCGCAGGCTCTGGCCATCGCCGCCGTGGTCAAGCGTGTTGGTTCGGACATCCTGTTCGTCAACGAGTTCGACTACGTCGCTGGCGGCGCCGCAGCGCGACTGTTGCGCGATCGGTACCTGCCGCAGTTCCGGCACTTCTACACACGGCCGTCTAACACGGGCCTGCCGTCGGGATTCGATCTCGACAACAATGGCAAGGTGGACGGCCCGGAAGACGCATTCGGCTTCGGCAGGTTTCCGGGCCAGTACGGCATGCTGCTGCTGAGCCGATTTCCAATCGACGCAGCTAACAGCCGCACGTTTCAGAAATTCCTGTGGCGCGACATGCCGGGCGCGGCCTGGCCCGATGCCCCCGGACCTGGCGGCCAGGGAGCCTGGTACAGCGATCAGAAAAAAACGATTTTAAGGTTGTCGTCCAAGAGCCACTGGGTTGTCCCGGTGCGGGTCGGTGCGGCGACACTGCACCTGCTGCTGTCGCACCCGACGCCGCCGTCGTTCGACGGGCCGGAGGACCGCAACGGCCGGCGCAACCACGATGAAATCCGGCTGTGGGCCGATTATCTTTCCGGCGGCGGGGCGGCGGCGTATCTCTATGACGACCGTGGCCGGCGCGGCGGCCTGCCCGGCGCGGACACGCGCTTCGTTTTGTTAGGCGACATGAACGCCGACCCGGTCGATGGCGACAGCTTCGACAGGGCGATCCACCAGATACTCGATCACCCGCGCATCAATCGCGACGCGGCAACGAACGATCCACCGCACAGCGCCGGCGCCCGCGAAGCCGCACTTGAACAGGGCGGCGCCAATGCTCGTCATCGTGGTGATCCGTCCCTCGACACGGGCGACTTCGAGGATCGCAAGGCCGGCAATTTCCGGATCGACTATGTGCTGCCGTCAGCCAACATCGCCGTCTGTGGCGGCGGCGTCTTCTGGCCGGCGCGCAGCGACCCGGATGCCGCCCTGTTCGCGACCGTGGCCGGACCGATCTCCGACCACCACCTGGTCTGGATGGACATCGCGATCAGCGGCAAATGTCCGGCGGATTATCGCAGCCGTAGTTCAACGCCCACCGGGCAGTGATCGGACAGCTGGGCGTAGCGCGCCGAGTCTTCCGGTGAGTAGGTCACGCGCACGAAGGATTCGGGGACGATGTCTGCGGCAAGTTTATGCCCTAACACGATCAGGTCGATGTAGGAATCGAACTCATCCGTTGCGATGCATTTGCGAAATGGCGCTCCCAGTGTGACTGCGGTCAGCGCTGCATCCGGTGGCTCACCGTCATTGATTTCGGCCCACAGGTTCAGTGGCCGGCCATCCGCATCCCGCGCGCCGCCTTGTTCCCGGGATATGCGCCGATTGAAATCGCCTAACAAACCAAACCTGCGGCCGGCACGCGCCTGCGCATCGATCCATTGTTCCAGGAGCGGCAGCTGCCGGGCCAGAGTCGCGCAATCGCGATTTTTCGCGTTGGTCAGCAGGCCCTCCGGGCAACCGGATTTCAGGTGCACCGCCATCAGCGTGAATTCCCGGTTCGTTCCCGGGAACAGCGTGACTACCGTGCCGCGCCGAATGCTGTCGCCCAGCGACAGCGGCAGGTAGTCTGGTTCACAGCGAAACGGAATACCACGCCGAATGGCAAAGCCGTTCTTTTGTACGTTGGCCCGGGACGTGAAACAGTAGTCATAGCGCGACAGAATGAGACTGGCGGCGCCCGGACCGTCGACTTCCTGCATGGCTAACACATCGGCATCGAGTTCCCGCGCGTAACGCGTCAGCGTCGCGAAGTCCTCCGGCTTGCGATCGAGACGCGGCACGATCGCGCAGGGAATCTTGCGTTCGTTGCCCGGCACCCTGCCGCCATATTGAACGCAGGAATCACGCAGCGCCGCATAGGTTGCAGGCTCGATCAAGTATTCGATATTCCAGGTGGCAAGGCGCAGCCGGCCTGCCGCAACGCGCGCCGGCGGCTGTTCGATGCCACCCGGCACGACGCAGGCGGAAAGTCCGATCGCGCAGGCAAGCATGGCAGTCACGCCGAATTTTCTTATCACTTGACGAACCCCCGTGGTGTCGGTGTCAATGATGCCATGCGAAGTGTACTTTTCCTGTTACAGGCGGCAGCGGCTTTATCTTTGAGCGCCTGCTCCAGCCTGCACTACCCGGTCAACCCGCCG
>JANLTW010000136.1:0-16763 GCA_031363155.1 Gammaproteobacteria bacterium
GCGCATCAGCTCGCCGTTGTTCGACACCACCAAGCTCAAGGTGTTCAGCCAGGAGCTGCGGCTGTCATCGAATGGCGGCGAGAACTTGCAGTGGCTTGCGGGCGTGTTCTATCAGGACGTCGACCGCAAATACGGCCAGAATCTGCCGACGCCCGGCTACGACGCCATCACGCAGCGTTTGTTTGGCGTGGTCAGCGCGCAGCTGAATGCGCCGGCTAACACGCCGTTTTATTCCAATCTTTTATACAAGGTGAAGCAGTATGCCGTCTTCGGTGAAGGCACGTATCGTTTCAACGATGCGTGGCGCTTCACCGGTGGCCTGCGCTACTACAAATTCGACGAGGATCGCGTGCTCAACTTCGGCGGCTTCTTTGCCGATGTCACGCCGCCGGGCGGCGTGCCCGCGTCGACAAAATCGGACGGCGTATCGCCGCGCCTGATCCTGAGCTACAAGTTGAACGAGGACGCGCAGTTCAACCTGCAGGCCGCGCGCGGTTTCCGCCTCGGCGGCATCAACGATCCGATCAACCTGCCTTTGTGCTCGCCGCAGGACCGAGTCACGTTCGGTGGCGTGGGCAACTGGGATGACGAAACCAATCAAAGCATTGAAATCGGCGCCAAGCTGCGCAGTGCGGACCGTCGTATCACCTTTAACGTCGCGGCCTTCCACAACGAATTGCGCGACCTGCAGGCGACGGTGACGGCCGGCACCTGCTCGTCTCGTATCATTTACAACGTGGACAAGGCGCACAGCACCGGTCTCGAACTGGAGCTGTTCGCTCGCGCTAACGCAAACTGGGACTTCGGTGTTTCCGCCACCTGGACCGACGCCACACTCGACTCGTCGGTCGAATCGATCGCGGCTAACGGCTCGCGCACGGTCATTGGTGGCCTGATCGATGGCGCACGCCTGCCGACGGCGGCGAAATTCCAGGCGGTCGCGAGCGTCGGCTTCAACATGCCGATGGCGTCGGAACGCGAGTTCTTCGCCACTGCCAACTTGCAGCATGTGGGCTCCTCGATTGCGCAGTTTGAAAATACCCAGGCGAATTTCGGCCAGATCGGTGGCGGCGTCTCGGGCGCCGCGCGCCTGATTGGCTTTGGTGCGCCGCCGCCTAACACGGTGTTCCAGTTCAATCCAGAACTGCCGGCCTATAACATCGGCAACCTGCGCTTCGGCATCCGCAACGACCGCTGGGAGTTCGCGGGCTATGTCGTCAACGTCGGCGATGAGCACGCGCGCCTGGCGCTCGATTACGAGCGCGGCCGCAGCGCCCGTGTCGGCTACCTGACCAATCCGCCGCGCACCTATGGTGTGACTGCGCGCTGGAATTTCTAACAAGCGCCGCAAGATGATGAACCGAGGGCGGGCTGGGAGATCCAGCCCGCCCTTTTTCTTGGTGCAGCGGACAAATACCGGGCGCGGCCGTGAGGTTGCGTGCGATCGCAGCTTTGGCGCAGTATCGGCACGATGACTGAAGTCCCGTCAGGATCGCGCCGGCGCGACCGCCACCGTGTGCCCCGTAACCCTGGCGCGACGCTCGCGCCTCTGCCGCGCCTCACCAATCCCTGGCCGCCGCTCGAAGTTCTGAGCGCTGAGCAGCTGGAGCGCATCCTGGGCGCGGCCTATCGGGTACTGGAAGAGACCGGGATGGAAATTCGCAGCGCCGCGGCGCTTGAAGTGTTCCGTCGCGGGGGTGCGCGGGTCGACGAGGCAACGCAAATTGTGCGCCTCGGGCGCGAGGTGGTCGAGGCCCATCTCGCGCATGCGCCGGAGCAATTCGTCCTGCATGCGCGCAACGCGGACCGGCATTTGCAGGTCGGCGGCAGGGTGGTGAATTTCGGGCCGGTCAACGGCGCACCTAACATCAGCGATGCCGAGCGTGGCCGCCGCTACGGCGACCTGCAGGGCTTCCGCGATATCCTGCGCCTGACGCATGCGCTCGGCATCCTGCATTGGCAGGGCGGCATCGTGGTCGAGCCGGTCGACGTGCCGGTACCGATACGCCACCTGGCCGCGTACCAGGCGCATATCGAATGTGCGGACATTGTCTGGGCGGCGCGCGGTGTCGGCGGCGTGCAGGCCGAGGATGCGATCGCGATGTCGGCCATCGAGCACGGTTGCAGCATCGAGGAACTCGCCTTGCGGCCCACGCTGATGACCGTGACTAACGTCAATTCGCCGCGCCGGGTCGATGAGGAAATTCTCGATAACATCATGGTGATGGCGCGTCACGGTCAATGCGTGGTGATCACGCCGTTTACGCTGATGGGCGCGATGGCGCCGATCACGTTAGCCGGCGCGCTGGTGCAGCAGACGGCCGAGGCGCTGGCGGTGATTGTGCTGTGCCAGATGCTGCGGCCCGGCACGCCCTGTGTGCTCGGCAGTTTCACCTCCAATGTCGATATGCGTACCGGATCGCCGGCCTTCGGGACCCCGGAGTATGTGCAGGCGGTGATCGCCAGCGCGCAAATCGGGCGGCGCCTGAAGATCCCGGTGCGCACCAGCGCCGTGAACGCGTCCCCGGTGGTCGATGCGCAATCGACCTACGAAACGGCGTTTTCGCTGCAGGCGGCGATCCTGAGTCACAGCCACCTGGTCAATCACGCCGCTGGATGGCTGGAAGGCGGCCTGTCGGCGTCGCTGGAAAAAATCGTCGTCGACGCCGAGCTGCTGCGCAACTGGGCCGAGATCCTGAAGCCGGTGAGTTTCAGCGACGATGATCTCGCGGTCGACGCGATCGCGGAAGTTCCCGTGGGTGGGCATTTCTTCGGCAGCGCACATACGCTGGCGCGCTATGAAACGGCGTTTTATCGCCCGTTGCTGTCGGACTGGAGCAACTACGAGAACTGGCAGGATGCTGGTGCCCTCAACGCAACGCAGCGCGCCACCGGCATCTGGAAGAAGTTGTTAGCCGAATATGTGCCGCCGCCGCTCGATCCTGCGATCAAGGAGGCGATCGACGCGTTTGTCGCGCGCCGGACGCATGAGCTGGGCGCGACGTGATGGAGTGGCTGATGAACGCCCGCATGTATGCGGTGACGCCCGAGGTGGAGGCGGCGTGGCGCGAACTGCTGCAGCGCATCGCGGACGATGCCGGCGTGCGCCTGAGCTATTTTTCCTATCCGGCGCCGCAGCCGCTCGAGCAACTGTGGGCGCGTCCGGACCTCGGCGCGGTCTTTATGTGCGGCTTTCCGATCGCGACCGGACTCGCGCCGGTGATGCCGATTGCGGCGCCGATTCCGCGCACCGCCTGGGCTGCGGGTCACGCCGTCTATCGCAGCGACCTGATCGTGCATCGGGACGCAGCCTTCAAGACCCTTGAAGAAACCTTCGGCGGCCGCGCCGGATTCACGGTTGCGCACTCGCATTCCGGCTTCAATGCCTTTCGCCATCATCTGCTGCGTTACCGGACGCCCGCACGGCCGAGGCTGTACCGCGAGATGCAGGCCGACCTCATTACCGCGCGCCGGGTGCTCGACAGCGTTCGCGAGCGACGCATCGATATCGGTCCGCTGGATTCCTACTGGCACGCCTTGATCGCAAAGCACGCACCCGCGCTGATGCAGGATATTCGCGTGCTGGAGGCTACCGACACCGCGCCGTTGCCGGCCTTCGTCGCATCTAACAGCGCGCCGGCTGCGATGACAGAGGCGCTGCGGGCGGCGTTCCTGAATGCCAGCACGCGACCCTGGTTTGCGAGTCTCGCCGATGTGTTGCTGCTGGATGGCTTTGCGAGGGCGGACGCCGCGTCGTACGCGCCACTGCTCGCCTGGGATCGGGAGGCCTTGCAGGCCGGCTACGCTCAGCCGGCCTGAGTCGATGGCACCCGGCCTTGTGGATGCACAGGTCGATCGTGGGCGCGAAACAGAAAACGCCGCGCCACGTCGAAATAACTTTGATAGACGAGCCCGCCATTGTCCGCGAGCAGTTGTTCGCGCGTGCGGCGATACAGCGCGTTCAGGTGGTACCACGGAGTTCCCGGCGCCGCGTGATGCAGCGCGTGCAAACTGTTGAACAGGAACAACGGACCCAGCAATCGCGATCCTTCAACGACTGCGATGCGTTGCCGTACCGCAGGCCGCGCGCGGTGTTCCGCAAACGAGCGAATCAGCAGGATGCCATTGCCGGGAACGACCAGTGCGAGCGCGTACAGCCAGAAGGGCATGCCGCAGACCTGGGTTACCCACAGCGCCACAGGTACACACAGCAGCAGATGCACGCACCAGTCCCGGCGCAGATTTTTGTCGTTGCGCATCAAGCCGCGGATTTCGCTGCGCCAGAACTGGCCGATCACCCACCAGGAGCCGATGAAAATGCGGCCGGCGAGGGTCTGCTGCGCTTGATAGATCGCGCGCGTCACCGGGTTCAAGTGCTGCCACTCCTCAGGCGTCCAGTAGAAGGACTCCGGATCATCGAGTGGATCGGTGATTCGCTCGTCCTGGTGGTGTTGCAAATGGTTGGCCCGATAACGCTCGTACGGCAGCCACAGCAGCAGTGGCACCGCGGTCACTGCGCGATTGATCAGGGTGTTGCGTGTCGGATGGCCATGAATAGTCTCGTGCTGCAGGGAACCATACAGAGCGAGCAGCACCACCAGCAGTGGCGCGACGATCACGAATGGCAGCTGGGTATAGGCGGCCGTGAGCGCCAGCCAGGCGCCGTAGGTGCCGAGGATCAGCAGCAGCGTCGGCCATTCGATCCCGGCGACGGGCTCATTCGCTGCTGCGAGCGTTGCCGACAGGTCACGAACCGGGCTTTCAGTCATGACTGCGATTGTAACGAATTGTACGCCGCCGCGGCCAGCTAACAGCGACGCTGTGACTCAGTCGACGCGGCTATGGCGACAGATGCGCCTTTCCAGCAGCGCCATACCGTCGTACAGCAATATGGCCATCAAACCCGTCACCAGGGCACCCTGCAGGATGAAGGCCGTGTTATTCGACAGCAGGCCGGCAATGATCACTTCGCCGAGCCCGCTGGCCGCCACCGTCGAGCCGATGGTGGCCGTGCCGACGCTGATGACCAGCGACAGGCGCAGGCCTTCGAGAATCAGCGGCAGCGCCAGTGGCAATTCCACCGACCACAAGCGTTGGCGGGCACTCATGCCCATCGCGCTGGCGGCTTCAAGGACCGCGGGCGGACAGGTCTGCAAGCCCACCAGCGTGTTCTCGAAGATCGGCAGCAGGCCGTAGGCGAACAGCGCAATCAATGTGGGCTTGAATCCGAATCCGACCAGCGGCACGGCGACCGCCAGCACCGCCACCGGCGGAAACGTCTGGCCAATGTTCACCAGGCTGCGCGACAGCGGCAGGAATTCCTTGCCGCCCGGGCGCGTGACCAGGATGCCGAGTCCCACCGCGACCAGGCTGCTCGCAATCGCCGCGACACAGACCGTGCCGAGATGGGCTAACGCCAGCGTCAGCAAGTCGCCCTGATCGTAGATGGGCGGCGCGCCGAATTGCGTCAGCGGCGCGAACAGCGGCGCAAACGTCTGCGGCGTCCGCAAGAACGCCACCAGCGCAGCGAGTGCCGCAAGGCGCAGCGCGACGACGATGAAGCGCATCAGGCCGAGCGCCCACGCGCGAGGATGGCGGAGACGCTCAACTGCCCGACCGGCTGGCCGGCGGCATCTAACACCGTGGCGCCCTCGGCACCGCGCCATACCAGTTCCGACAGCACCTCGCGCAGGCTGGCGGATGCAGCGACCTGCGGTCCCGCGGCCGTGCCTGCGAGCGCTGCCTCGCCGGCCGTGGTCAGCGACAGCAGGCGCAGCGCGCGATCCGAAGTGCCGATCATGCGCGCCACCAGCGGATCCGCGGGCGCGCGCAGCAGCTCGGCAGGGCGACCCGACTGCAGCACGCGGCCGGCGCTCATCACCGCGACACGATCGCCAAGGCGGAAGGCTTCGTCGATGTCATGCGTGACGAGTACGACGGTCGTGGCGAATTTCCGTTGGATGGCGAGCAGGTCATCCTGCGCCTTGTTACGGATGATGGGATCGAGTGCACCAAAGGGTTCATCCATCAGGAGCAGCGCCGGCTCGGCGGCGAGCGCCCGCGCCACGCCGACCCGTTGCTGCTGGCCGCCGGATAACTGGTGCGGAAACATGTGCGCGAAGCGCGCGGGTTCCAGGTCAAACGCCTCCAGCAGCGTGCTAACGCGTGCCGCGATGCGCGCCGCATCCCAGCCTAACAAACGGGGCACTGTTGCGATATTGTCGGCCACGCTGCGATGCGCAAAGAGGCCGTGTCCCTGAATCACATAGCCGATCCGCCGGCGCAGCAGATGCGGCGGCTCCTGCGCCGCGTCCTTGCCATCAATCAGGATCCGGCCCCGGCTCGGTTCGACCAGCCGATTGATCATGCGCAGCAGCGTGGTCTTGCCCGAACCCGAGCTGCCGACAATCACGCAGATGGAATTGCGCTCGATGTGCATTGACACGTCGTCGACCACGGTCGTGGCGCCATATTGCTTGCTGACCTGGTCGATAGTGATCATCGCGGCACCCGGTCGATGGTTTCTATGAAGGCATCCAACAGCACCGCGACGCCAAACGAGATAGCGATGATGGGAAGGGTGCCAAGCAGCACCAGGTCGATCGCGGCCTGGCCAATGCCCTGGAAGATAAAGGCGCCGAGACCGCCCGCGCCGATCAGCGCGGCGATGGCGACCAGGCCAATATTCTGCACCAGGACGATGCGAATGCCCGTGAGTATCACCGGCAGTGCCAGCGGCAGCTCGACGCGCGCGAGAATCTGGCCTTCTGTCATACCCATGCCGCGCGCCGCGAGCACAGCGCTGGGCGAGACGCGGCCCAGTCCCGTGACCATGTTAGCAACGATCGGCAACAGCGAGTACAGGAACAGCGCCAGGACCGCCGGCGCCGCACCTATGCCCTGAATGCCTAACGCCGCGGCCGTCGTCGAAGCGGCTGCCAGGGCGGCGAGCGGTACCATCAAAATGCCGAACAGTGCAATGGCGGGAATCGTCTGGATGAAGTTCAAGGCGCCGAGGATGCCCGCGCGCAACCACGGTACGCGATGGCACAGGATGCCGACCGGCGCCGCGACCAGCAGCGCGGCGGCCAGCGATCCGAGCGCCAGAAGCAGGTGCATGCGCAGTTCGCGGCCGAAGCGCTCGGCATTGACGGCGTACTCGCGCATCATCGACAGCTGGTCGAAAAGCCCCAGCGCGAGCGCGCCGCTGAGCGCCGCGACCACCAGGGCTAACAACAGCACGCGCCGGGCGGGCCGCAGTTGCAGCCGGGTCACGGCGTCGGTTGCTACCAATGCCAGGCTGATCAGCAGCAGCCAGAAACCGGATCCGGGCGCGACCCGCACGACCTGGTTGCCTGCCGGCGTCAGCGCATTGCAGGCGGCCGAAATTGCCCAGGCCAGCATGATGATGCCGAGCAGCGCGGCGCCCAGTCGTAGTCCCGCACGCCGGCTCCACAGCGCCGCCACCGCGACCAGGATCCACGCCGAGAGGCCGGCGAGTGCAGCCGTGGTTGTTAGCACCTCGAGCAGCGCATGCGGGATTCCCGGCACGATGCGGTTGCTCTTGAACACCACGAACGGCAGCCACAGCAGCGCTACGAGCCCGCTGCCTGTTAGCACGAGTCCCAACCGGTCGGGTCGCAGTCGCTGCAGCATCTATTTCAACAAACCGCTGCGCTGCAGATAATCGGCGGCGACGGCCTGCGCCGATTCGCCGTTGATCTGCACGCGCGCATTGAGCTCGCGCAGCGTGTCGGCATCGAAACTGCGCATCAGCGGCTCCAGCAACGCGCCGATCTGCGGGTTCGCAGTGAGCACCGCTGCGCGGATGATCGGCACGGGCGCGTAGACTGGCTGGTCGTGCCGGTTATCTTCCAGGATGACCAGGTTGGCCGCGGCAATGCCGCCGTCCGTGCCATACACCATCGCGGTGTTGATATCGTTGGTGCCGGCCGCGGCCGCGGCGATGGTGGCCGTGGTCTCACCGCCGGCCAGCACGATCTTCTGGTGGGGTCGCAGATGGAAGCCGTAGGTTTTCTCGAGCGAACGCAGCGTGCCGGCATTCGCGAACTCGGCCGAACACGCGAGCACCACCGCGCCGCCGGCGGCGACCCAGCGCGCAAAATCACTCATGGTTTTCAGGCGCTGGGCGCTCGCAACATCCCGCCGTACCGCCAGCGCCCAGGAGTTGCTGGCGTTCGCCGGAGTCAGCCAGACGATGCGGTTGGCTTCGTAGTCCAGCCTGGCACCCAACGCATAGCCCTGGCGCAGGTCTTTCCACACCGGGTCCGCTGGCCGGTTGAAAAAGAACCCGGCATTGCCGGTGTATTCGACGTAAATATCGATTTCGCCGGCGATCAGCGCTTTGCGAACCACGGGCGTAGCGCCGAGCGTGGTGCGATCCACCGTGGGAATCCCATGCGCATTCAGCAGCAGGCGGATCATCTGGCCCAGCATCGCCGATTCCGTTGACAGTTTGGAGGATACGACCACCGCTGCCGGCAGTGGAACTGCGGCGAGCAGCGCGAGCGCTACGCACAGCCACCGGGCCTTTGCAGGTATCGTCATTGCGCGGCTAGGGTCGCCTTTGAGAGTGCGGGCGTCAAGCCGGACCACTGCGCCGCTTGGAATGAAACGCTATGATGGCGCGCAAAAACAGGGATGGCTTATGAATAGTTCTGCACGAGCCGTGGTGATCGGCGGCGGTGTGGTAGGCGCCAGCGTGCTCTACCACCTCGCGAAGATCGGCTGGACCGATGTCATGCTGATTGAAAAAAGCGAGCTGACCGCAGGCTCCACCTGGCATGCAGCCGGCGGCATGCATACGTTCAACGGTGAGGCGAACATCTCGCGCCTGCAGAAATACACGATAGATCTTTACCGCGAGATCGAGGCGCTGTCGGGCCAGTCCTGCGGGCTGCATCCTAACGGCGGCCTGATGCTCGCGGCGACCCAGGGCGAACTCGACAGCCTGAAACTCATCTGCTCGCGGGCGCGCTACCTCGGCATGGAAACGCAGGTGATTTCCATGTCGGAGGCGCAGCAACTCAATCCGCTGATCGATCCAAGCTACTTCTGCGGCGCCTTGTGGCGTGCCGATGGCGGACACTGTGATCCGTCGGGCACCACGCATGCCTATGCGAAAGCCGCGCGCCAGTTGGGCGCATCGGTCGAACGCTTTACGCGTGTGTTGTCAATGACGCAGCGACGCGATCACAGCTGGGATGTGCTAACAGACAAGGGCACGGTGCACGCCGAGCATGTGGTCAATTGCGCCGGCCTGTGGGCGCGCGAAGTCGGCCATCTGGTCGGCATCGAGTTGCCGGTGCTGGCGATGGAGCATCACTATCTCCTCACCGAGGACCTCCCGGAGCTCAAAGGTCGCGACCGCGAAGTCGTTAACACGACCGATTACTCGGGCGAGATCTACCTGCGCCAGGAGCGCGGCGGCATGTTGATCGGAACTTACGAGCCTAACGGCATTCCCTGGGCGCCGATCAAAACCCCCGATGATTTTTCGATGCAGCTGCTGCCCGACGATTTTGCACGGCTGGCGCCATACTTCGAAGTCGGCTTCAAGCATTTCCCGGCGTTAGGTCGCGTCGGAATTCGCAAAGCAATCAACGGCCCGTTTACCTTCGCACCAGACGGCAATCCTCTGGTCGGACCGGTGCGCGGCCTGAAAAACTTCTGGGTGGCCTGTGGCGTGATGGCCGGCTTCAGCCAGGGCGGCGGCATTGGTCTCGTGCTGTCGCGCTGGATGGCGCACAACGATCCGGGGCAGGACATTATTTCGATGGACGTAGCGCGCTTCGGCAGCTTTGCCACGCCCAAATATACCGCCGTCAAGGTGCCGGAGAATTACTCGCGCCGGTTTCGACTGGCCTATCCGAATGAAGAACTGCCAGCGGCGCGACCTGTGCGCCGCTCGCCGATCCATGACCGTCTGTTAGCTGCCGGCGCGGTCATGGGCGCCAACTTTGGGCTCGAGCAAGCGCTGTGGTTCGCCCCCGAGGGTGTGGCAGCCACGGAAACGCCGAGCTACCGGCGCTCCGAAGCGTTTCCGATCGTGGCTGCCGAGTGCCGCGCCGTGCGTGCGAGTGTCGGAATTTACGAGACCAGCAACTACGGAAAATACGAAGTGAACGGCCGTGGTGCGCGCGCCTGGCTCGATCGAGTGTTTGCCTCGCGCATTCCAAAGCCCGGACGGCTGGGACTCGCACCCATGTTGAACACAGCGGGACGGATTGTCGGCGATCTCTCGATTGCCTGTCTCGCGGAAGATCGTTTTCTGATTGTCGGCTCGGGATTCGCAGAAGAATTTCACCTGCGCTGGTTCTGGCAAGCCGAGCCACCAGCCGATGTGTTCGTGCGCTCGGTCGCAAGCACGCTGGCCGGTGTATCTATTGCCGGACCTAACGCACGGGCGCTGCTACAACGCCTGGTGCGGGTGGATCTGTCGGCGGCTGCATTCAAGCTGTTCCAGGTCCAGGAAACCGCGGTTGGATTTGCGCCGGCGATTGTCACGCGCGCGGGATTTACCGGCGAACTCGGCTACGAAATCTGGACCACGCCGGATTTTTTCGCGACGCTGTACGATGACTTGTGGGACACGGGGCGTGATATCGGGCTAACAAGATTCGGCGGCCGGGCGCTGTCATCGTTGCGGCTGGAGAAGGGGTACGGCTCGTTCAACAAGGATTTTCGCCCGGATTACACGGCCGCCGAAACCGGGTTGGATCGTTTCGTCGACTTCAGCAAAGCCGAGTTCAGCGGTCGCAGCGCCGCGGTGGCTGAGCGCGCCAGCGGCCCGTCGCGCCGTTTCGTCATCCTGGACGTCGCGGCCATCGATGCGGACGTGGTCGGCTATGAGTCGATCCTCAAGGACGGCAAGGCCGTGGGCTATGTGACCTCCGGCGCCTTCGGTCATTGCGTCGGCAAGAGTCTCGCGGCCGGCTACGTGCCCACCGCACTGGCGCGCGACGGCGAGACTCTGGAGATTGATATCCTGGGTGAGCTGTGCCGCGCCACGGTGCGCAGCGAGCCGCTCTACGATCCGCAGGGCGCGCGCCTGCGCAGTTGAGTCAGGGTCCGCCTGGCTTGCATGATTTGCTTTGAGGCTGGCATCGCTTTTTGGATGGTCAGGAGACCGCGGGTTGTCAGCTGCGAAGTTTTCGATCAGGCTGTACTTGAGTCCGGAGGTTGTTATGCGCTCTAAATTCAGCTGCCTGATGTTTGGCACATTGCTTCTGTTGACAATGCCGGCAGCAACACCGCAGGTGCAGACAATCGCTGTGGCGATTAACACTGAGCAGTGTCGTATGCTCGCTGACGTCGCCACCAGTCGATCCACCAGCATCTCGCTCAGGGAAATCCTCGGCCAGCTGCCAGAGGCGCCGACCTCGATCTTGCAGGCCGAAATCGTGGCAGCTTATAACGACGTGCCGGAGGTGTGCCGGGTCAACGGCATTGTGGCGCCGGACATCCAGTTCGAGCTGCGCATGCCGACAACCAAATGGAATGGCAAATTCATGCACTATGGCTGCGGCGGGGCCTGCGGCGTTGTCTATCGGCCGCAACTGGAAGAGCCGCTGGCGCGCGGTTATGCCACCGTCGCGAGCGACATGGGGCATACCGGGGCGCCTAACAACTGGTTGTTTACGTATGCCAACCTGCAGGCGTTGATCGACTTCAGCTATCGCGCGACCCATGTGGTGACCCTGGCGGCGAAAGAGGTCGTCAAGGCCTATTACCGGCAGCCCGCCAAATATTCCTATTTCATGGGCTGTTCCACCGGCGGCGTGCAGGGCGTCATCGAAGCACAGCGTTATCCACACGATTTTGACGGGATTGTCGCCGGCGCGCCGGCCTACAGCAACGGACCCAGTTTCATCGAATGGAGCATGCGCGCGAATCTCGATGTGACCGGGCATGGCATTGTCGATCCGGAAAAATTGCCGATGCTGCGTACCGCGGTGTTAGCTGCGTGCGACAGATTGGACGGTCTGGCAGACGCTGTTTTGCAGGATCCGCGCGCCTGCAAGTACGACCCCGCGCAACTGCAGTGCCCGGCCGGCCAGGATCTGAAAACCTGCTTCACGCCTGACGAAGTGCGCGTGGTCAAGATGCTGTACGCGGGCCCGACGAATTCCAAAGGCGAGAGCCTGTCATATGGGCAGGGCGGGCTGTCCTATGGGTCTGAGTACGAGTGGTCGACGTTCTACATTGGCGCCAGGGGTGCGTCAGGCCGGCGCGGCGGTTTTTTCGGGGTCGGATTCGGCAACGGAATCTATGCACCGGATGCGTCGAATGCGGGCAAACCGTATGATTTCGACGTCGATGCCGCCAACGACAATCTGTACTTCATGGGCTCGACGCTGCAATGGTTGCGCTACGCCGGCAATCCGGACCTGCGGCGTTTTCGCGACCGCGGCGGCAAGATGATTCTCTGGCACGGCTGGGACGACAGCGAAGTTGCCCCGGGCGCATCCGCCGACTACTACGAAACCACCACTAACACCATGGGTGGCCCGGCAGCGACCCAGCGGTTTTTTCGGTTGTTCATGCTGCCATCCACGGCGCACTGCCGTCGCGGGCCGGGAGGCGATGCAGTCGACTGGATAACGTATCTGGAAAACTGGGTGGAAAAAGGCGCAGCGCCTGATGCAGTCATTGCGCATCATCTCGTCAAGGAACAGAACTATCTGGGATTGCCGCGCCTGCGCTATCCGCTGCCGCCCGATTCGTTCGATCGCACGCGTCCGGTCTACCCGTATCCGGCCATCGCGCGCTTCCGGGGCAAGGGCGATACCAAGCACGCAGCCAGCTGGCGCAAGGGCCAGGTCAAAGAGTAGCTGAATGTGAAAACATGGGTAAAAGCCGGCTGGGGATTCGGGTCGGTCGGCACGCAGGTTGTGACCTTCACGCAATCCTTGTTCCTGCTGTATTTCTTTACGGTCATTCTGGGTTTGCAGCCCGCGCTCGCCGGCGCCTTGATCTTTGTGGGCAAATTATTTGACGCGCTGTTGTCGCCCTTTGTCGGGCGCCTGTCAGATGCCACGCACTCGCGCTGGGGCAGGCGCCGGCCATTTTTGTTAGCAGGCGCGGTGATTTGCGCGTTCGGCATCGCAGCGCTTTTCAATGTTAAGGCGTCGCAACCGGCCCTTTTATTGTTAGGGTTGTTAGTCATCTCCATCGGCTATTCGTGCTTCAATATTCCGTATCTGGCGATGTCCGCTGAGATGACGGACTCGCCGGTCGAACGAACATCACTGATGGCCTGGCGGGTGGCATTTGTCGCAGTTGGGCAATTTCTGGCCACAGCGCTGTTGCCGCTGGTCGTCAAGGCCTGCGGGTCGGGTGCTGAGGGTTACGCCAGCCTCGGTCTGGTGGCCGGCTTCCTCGTTTTGGTAACCATGCCGGTGGCATTTCTGGCTACCGCGCGTGCGCCGGCGGTGCTGTCCAGCGCGGGCCAATACTCCCTGGCGACGATGTGGGAGGCCATCCGCTTGAACCGTCCGTTCGCGCTGCTGATTGCCGCCAAAGCCCTGCAGCTCATCGGTTTGGCCGCCACGTCGGCGGCGATATTGTTTTTTTTCAAGAACGTCATCGGCGGCGGTGAGAGTCGGCTGGCGCTCTGGGGTGTCGTCGTCAATGCGGTGTCGATGGTCTCGATGTTAGGGTGGCCGTTGTTAGGCCGGCGCTACGGTAAAGTCGCGGTCTATACGCTGACGCTGCTCGGCTTTTCGGCGGTGGGCTTTACCTGGCTGCTGGCGGATGCCGGGACGGGGGTAGCGGGCATTCTCGCAAGAGCGGTCCTGGCGGGTGCTTTCGTCGGTGGTCTGCTGCTGATGCAACAGTCCTTGATACCGGATACGATGACCGTGGATTTCAATCGCACCGGACTGCGGCGTGAAGGGATCTTTGCGGGTGCCTACAGTTTTGTCGAAAAGGGCGCCAGCGCGGTCGGGCCGCTGATCGTCGGCTTGTTGTTCCAGTTCATGGGATTTGATCCCAAGGCAGGCGGCGCAGCGACCGATACGACCGCGGTTTACGTCGCCATTGGCCTGGTGGCGCCGTTGCTGTATTTATTGAGTACCTGGCCGGTCAGCCGGATGCAGCGCAGCTTGTACGGCCAGGCGCCGAAGGAGGGTGCATGAACGAGGATGAAGCGCACCGATTGTTGCGGGAACAAGGGCGCGCGAACCTGCGGCGTGTACTCGGCGATGCCTACGTGCAGAAGCGCGATGCTGGAACCAATCTGACCAATGCGGCTTTGCGACACCTGTCGGAGGAATTCGCTTACGGCACGGTCTGGGAAGACAAGGCGCTCGACTGGCGGCAACGGAGCATGCTGACAATCGCCATGCTGTGCGCGCTTAATCGACCCCATGAATTGCGGTTGCATGTTCTGGGAGGGCTGCGCAATGGCCTGACGCCTGAGGAGATTGCGGCTGTTGTCACCCACTCGGCGCCGTATTGCGGCATCCCGGCGGCCATTGACGCGATGCGCATTCTCGAGGGAGTCCTGCAGGAATCCACGCGGCGTTAGCTCGCGGACCATGCGTCCTAACAGACAAGTGCGTCGATCAACTAGATCCATGCCGGGTGCATGGAGGTGTATGATGACCTGCGGGACAATCGCATACTGTGAGGATGCTGGGCATGCACATCGAACTGCGTCAACGAGGGCGGGCATCGGTTGATTTCATGGCCTCATTGGCTCGAGTTACCGCGCGCCAAAAACAGGCAGTTGCGCAGGAGCTGCAGGCCGGCGGGGTCGCCCTAGAGCAGTCGGCAGACGCATTTGATGAGCGCTGCGCACGATTTACCCAGGCGCTGCGCAGCACGCCGGGATTCGATGCTTTTCAGGCACTGCGCGATTGGAACGGGAAACATCATGGTCCTGTTGCCATGGAGGCCTTCGACGAAGTGCGATCCGAATATGCCCCAGCGCTGGATCAGCTGCTTGCGGGAACCACAACCCTGGCAGCGACGTTAGGCGATCAGGTGCCCGGCTATTACCGCGGTGTCGCGTTTCACCGTACCGCGACCTGGGACGGCCACGACTACATGGGTGTTGTGCACGGCGAGATCGTTCACCGGCGCATGGTGGGCCGGAATTTCGGTGGCGATATTTACCAGCAACGGCGCTCCGCGCTGCAGGAACTCCGGCAAACGTCCTACGCCGATATCCTCGAATTGGGTACCAGTTCCGGGAATTTCACCGTCGCGCTGTCGGAGCAGTTTCCGCAGGCACGAATCACAGGGATCGATCTGAGCGTGCGGATGCTCGAACAGGCGCAACGCCTGGGTAACGAACGGGGAGCATCATGGCGGCTTTATCAGCGTGCCGCCGAAGCAACCGGCTTCGCGGATCGATCTTTCGATCTCGTGGCCGCCTATTCGTTAGGTCACGAATTACCGGCTCCGATCATGCGCGCTCTGCTGGTCGAGGCGCTGCGTGTTTTGCGACCGGGCGGCGAGTTTTTGATGGGCGATGTCATTCCGTACGCTGCCCAGGATCCGTTGGCCCAATGCTGGGCCGACTTCGATGCCCAGACAGGCGGCGAGCCCTATTGGCGCGAGTTCTGCTCGGTTGATCTCGCGCGCATCGCGCAGGAACTTGGTTTCGAGGCGGCACGATATGATTTCGCGCGCGGGCCACGCCGGTTTCCATATGTGCTGCATGCCGTCAAGGCTGGCGGCGGACGTTAGGCCATGTCACTCGTATCAGAATCCGAGGTTGCCCGCTGGACACCGGTTGTGCTGGCGCTGGCGCGGGAACTATGGGTGGTGCGGGATCGTGTGTGCATCATGGAGAGCTTGTTAACCACGCAGGGCACCTTGTCCAAAGACGCGATCGACAAGTTCCAACCCGGTACTGAACAACAGGCGCAGCTGGATCGCGATTGCGAGTCATTTGTCGCGAAGCTGGTTGCCGGGATGCAGAGCCGTTAGGCCTGGAGTTCACCGCAATGGCGGCCGCCCTGCGTAGCGGCGGGACAGCGAGAGGTGGACAACGCAGTCAGCGCCTGCGGTTGCAGCAAGGAGAGCCCTTGAAGACCGTCATCGAACCCTTCCGCATCAAGTCGGTTGAACCCATCCGCATGACCACGCGCGCGCAACGGCGCGAGCTGTTGATCCAGGCGCACTACAATCTGTTTGCGCTGCAATCCGATGATGTGCTGATCGACTTGCTGACCGATTCAGGCACCGCCGCCATGAGTGCGCGCCAGTGGGCGGCCATGATGCAGGGCGATGAGAGCTATGCCGGGTCGCCGTCGTTCAAGCGCTTTGAGACCGCGGTGCGCCACCTGATGCCGTTCCGGCACATCATCCCGACGCACCAGGGCCGCGCCGCCGAGGCCATCCTGTTCCACTTGTTAGGCGGCGCAGGGCGCGTGATCCCGTCGAACACGCACTTCGATACCACGCGCGGCAACATCGAAGCCACCGGCGCGCAGGCCATTGATCTATTGATCGAAGAGGGGCGCGATCCCGCCAATGAGCATCCCTTCAAGGGCAACATGGACCTGGCGCGCCTCGAGGCGCTGCTAAACGCTGAGCGCGGCAAGGTGCCGTGCGTGATGCTGACGGTGACAAACAACGCCGGCGGTGGCCAACCGGTCAGCCTGGAAAATATCCGCGCGGTCACCGCACTCGCGCATCGTCATGGCATACCGATGCTCATCGATGGCTGCCGCTTCGCCGAAAATGCCTGGTTCATCAAGATCCGCGAGCCGGGCCAGGGCGCGCGCGGC
>JANLTW010000007.1:0-3877 GCA_031363155.1 Gammaproteobacteria bacterium
CCGGCGCGCGCGCAGCGCCAGGCGCCGGTGGTGCTGGATGCGGTGACGGATACCGCGAGCGGCGAGTTGATCACCGATGCGGAAATGGCGCGGCGGCTGGCCGACGCCCGCGTGCTGTTCATCGGCGAGCAGCACACCGACGCCAGTTTCCACGAGGTTGAATTGCGGGCGATCCAGGCGCTGCATGCGGCGGGCCGCAAAGTCATCATCGGACTGGAAATGTTTCCGTGGACCCAGCCACCGGCGCTCGCCGCCTGGTCGCGCGGCAAGCTGTCCGAGCAGCAGTTTCTCGACCAGTCCGACTGGTACGGAACCTGGTCGCATCATTGGGGCTATTACCGCGAGATTTTTCGGTTCGCGCGCGACCAGCGCCTGCCGCTGATCGGCATCAACGCGCCACGCGATGTGGTCAGGACCGTGCGCAGCAAGGGCCTCGATGGCCTGGACCCCGCGTCACGCGCGCGCATGCCGCCCAGCATTGACATTGCTAACACCGAGCACCGTCAGCTGTTCCGCGCGTATTTCGATCCGGACGATGCGTTGCACAGCAAGATGCCCCCGGAGCAGCTCGAAAGCCTGTACCAGGCGCAAGTCACCTGGGATTCAGCGATGGGCTGGAACGCCGGTCAGGCGCTGCCGAAGCCTGACGACCCGCGCGCGATCGTTGTGGTGCTGATCGGCGCAGGACACGTCGCCTACGGCCTGGGCGCCGAACGGCAGCTCAAGGCGCACTTCAAGGGCCGCATCGCGTCGTTGATTCCCGTCATGGTCCAAGACAAGGATCGCAAGCCGGTGGCAACGCTCAGCGCGTCCTATGCCAACTTTATCTGGGGCGTGCCCTTCAGCGCCGGCCCCAGCCTGCCGGTGTTAGGCGTGTCGCTGATGGGCAAGCTCGGCAAGGAGCCGAGCAAGGTCATCCAGGTCAGTGAAGATTCGGTCGCCGCACACGCCGGCATCAAGGTCGGCGATATCCTGCGCAGCCTGGATGGCGTCGCGATCGATTCAAGCGCCACCTTGCAGAAACAAACTGGCAACTATCGCTGGGGCGATGTTGCGCAGCTGTCGATTGAACGGGACGGAGCGACTCAGACTTTGCCGCTGCCCTTCCGTCGTCAAGACTAAGAGGTCTCTATGCGTCGCATCCTGCCGTTTGCAGCAGCCTTGCTGCTGACCTGCTCAGCCGTGGTCACTGCGAGTGCACAGGCGCCGCCCGCGCGCCTACCTGAGAGCATAGACACCGCCAGCCTGCCGAGTTATCGGATCAACGCGACACTGCTGCCCGACACGCATGAGCTCAGTGCCGACGTGACGCTGGAGTTTCCGGCGGCCTCCGCAGGCACGCGGGTCGAGTTCCTGCTCGCTGCGCCGCTCTCCATCGAAGCCTCACAACCCGCGGCGCAGGAATTGCCGGCCAAAGGCGCCGGTGCCGCCGCTGCTTTGTTAGGCAGCGGGCGCGCGCGACGTTGGCAGGTGCAGTTACCCGCAGGTCAACGCACGCTGACACTGCGCTACCGCGGCCGGATGGATTTTGGATTCGACACACCGGAACAGGAATACGCGCGCGGCTTCAGCGAGACCGCGGGCACGCTGGGGCCGAAAGGCGTTTATCTCGCCGGCAGCTCGCTGTGGTATCCCTGGCTCGGCGACACGCTCTTCACCTTCAATGTCACGGCGCGCGCACCCGAGGGCTGGATGCTGGTCAGCCCGGGCGCCGGTACCGCGCGCGACGCCAGCGGCGCGGCGCACTGGCTGTCGCAGGACGCGATCGATGAGCTGCATCTGGTGGGCGGGCCGCTGCAGCGCTACCTGCGCTCCGCAGGCAAGGTCGAGGCACAGGTGTACCTGCACGAGGCGGATGCTGCGCTGGCCGCGAAATATCTTGAGGCGACCGCGCGCTATCTTGAAATGTATCGCGCGCTGATCGGTGCGTATCCGTACGGCAAGTTCGCGCTGGTCGAGAACTTCTGGGAAACCGGCTACGGCATGCCGTCATTCACCTTGTTAGGTCCGCAGATCATTCGCTTTCCTTTCATCATCACCTCGTCGTATCCGCATGAGATTCTGCACAACTGGTGGGGCAACTCGGTGTTCGTCGATTACGCCAGCGGTAACTGGTGCGAGGGCCTGACGGCGTATCTCGCGGATCACCTGCTCAAGGAGCAGGCCGGGCAGGGCGCCGAGTACCGGCGCGACACGCTGAAGAAATACCGCGATTTCGTCGGCGCGGCGCAGGATTTTCCGCTGACCGAATTCCGCTCGCGGCACAGCCCGTCGACCGAAGCGGTCGGTTATGGCAAGGCGCTGATGCTGTTTCACATGGTTCGGCAACAGTTGGGCGATGACGCCTATCGACGCGGTTTGCAGCGCTTTTATCGCGACCAGCGCGGCACGCGTGCGTCCTTTGATGATTTGCGGCGCGCGCACGAGGCCACCAGCAATGTAAAGCTGCAGGCGCTGTTCCAGCAGTGGGTTGCGCGCACCGGTGCGCCCGATCTGCGGGTGCTCGATGCTAACGTGCGGCGCGACGGCGTCGGTTGGCGGGTCAGTGGGCGTTTGCATCAACAGCAAAAGGCGGCGCCGTTCACGCTCAGCGTGCCGCTGCGCATCCAGACCGGCAACGGGCTGGTTGAAAAACGTATCGATATGACCGGCCGCGACACGGCGTTCCAAGTCCGTACCGACGCCGAGCCGCTGGCGCTGCAGGTCGATCCGGATTTTGACCTATTCCGCCTGCTGGATCAGCGCGAGACCGCGCCGTCGTTAGGTCAGGTATTTGGCGCTAAGGCCATCGTCGCCGTGCTGCCGGCCAGCGCGACCGTGGCGCAGCGTGCCGCTTACATCGCGATGCTGGATGCCTGGAAGAGCCCGCTGACCCAAGTCACCGTGACCAGCGACCAGGACCTCAAACAACTGCCCAGGGACGCATCGCTGTGGCTCTTCGGGCGCGACAACCGCTGGCTGGCGCAGGTATTTGGCGATGATCCGGCGATTGGTTTCGCGCGTGACGCCACGGGCGTGCAGCTCGGCACGGAGCGCGTCGACTATGCCGGCAACTCCATTGTCGCCGTGCGCCGCAATCCGGCTAACAACGCACACGCCGCTGCCTGGATCGCGGTGGATACGCTTGCCGCAGCGCCTGGCCTCGCGCGCAAGTTGCCGCACTACGGCAAGTACTCCTGGCTGAGTTTCGCCGGCGACGAGCCTGCTAACAAACTGAAGGGCGAATGGACGGCCAGCGATTCGCCGCTGCGGGTCGATTTGCGGCCGGCGAGCGCGCGTAACGCGCCGCTGCCGGCGCCGCCGCCGGCGGCGCGCAAGGCGCTCGCCGAGCTGCCCGCGGTGTTCGACGAACGCGCAATGGCGGCCAGCGTGCAATGGCTCGCAGCGCCGCAGCGCGAGGGCCGAGGCCTTGGCTCATCCGGCCTGCTGCAAGCCGGCGACTGGGTGGCCGAGCGCATGCGCGCCGCGGGCCTGGCGCCCGCGGGCGAGAACGGCGGCTGGTTCCAGGAGTTTCCGGTGGAGTCGGTACCGGCAGCCAGTGGCTCGACCGCCTCGGCGCCAGTCAAACCCGGTACCACCGCGCGCAATGTCATTGGCCTGCTGCGCGGCTCGGATCCGGCTTTCGAGGGTGAGTGGCTGGTGGTCAGCGCGCACTATGATCATTTGGGCCGCGATGGACCCGGCGTGCGCGTCAGCGAACTCGGGCAGATCCATCCCGGCGCGGACGACAATGCCAGCGGCACCGCCGTGCTGCTGGAGTTGGCGCGCGTCATCGCGGCGGCCGGCGAGCCCTGCAGGCGCGCTTCTTCGGCGGAAAAGCCGATAAAGACGATCGTGCGCTGCGGCGCGCCGGCCGCCGCGATGACGCGCGCCAACT
>JANLTW010000008.1:0-3373 GCA_031363155.1 Gammaproteobacteria bacterium
AGACCGAGGGCGCCAGGCCGAGCGCTCGCAGGGCCCGGACCCCGCCAATACCTAACAACATCTCCTGGCGGATGCGAACGGACTCGTCACCGCCATAGAGACGATGTGTGATGACGCGATCATCGGGATGGTTGGACGGACAATTGGTATCCAGCAGGACGATACTGATGCGGCCGACGCGGCAACGCCAGAGCCGCGACTCGACCTCGCGTCCGGCAATCCGCACGCTGACGCTGCGCCACTCGTTGTTAGCTCCGAGTATCGGCTCGATGGGCAGATCACGCGGATCGTAGTCCCGGTACTCGGCGTGCTGCACGCCATCGCTGTCGACCACCTGCGTGAAGTAGCCCTGGCCATATAACAAGCCGACCGCCGTGAAATTCAGGCGCTCGTCGCTCGCGGCCTTGCAGTGGTCCCCGGCCAGCACGCCAAGGCCGCCCGAATACAGGGGAAAACTCTGGGTCAGACCGTACTCGGCGCAGAAATAGGCGATCGCCGGGCTGTTAGCCAGGGTCGGGGCCTGCAGGTAGGCGTCGAAAGCCTCAGCGACTTCGCGATACCGGGCCAGCAGCGCGGGCTCGGTTGCGGCGGCATTCAGGCGCGCCTGATCAACAGTCCGCAACAGACGCTTCGGGTTGCCGCGCGACTGGGCCCACAACTGCGGGTCCAGCGCCTCAAATAACGCGCGTGTCGGGCGATGCCAGCTGAAAAACAGGTTGCTGGCGAAGTCAGGAAGGCGGGACAAAGGGGCGGGGATCGTCGGGGTGACGTCCAAAATCATCGTATGCATGCCCAGAATGGTACCAAGACGCCTTTTGCAGTGCGGCGAAGCCGGGTGTTGCACACGAACCTACTTATACTACTTGACTACTAATATTAGTAACTTTATAGTACTAGCCAATGGACGATAGTCACGGTCGGAAATTTCAAAAAGAGCTGAACGGCGGGCTCGTCGCGTTGGTTCTGTTGGCCGTTCTCGCCAAGTCGAACGAAGACCTGTACGGCTATGAGATCGCCAAGCGCCTCGACAGGGCCCGCCAGGGGGATCCCTTGTTCAAGGAGGGCACGCTCTATCCCGTGCTGCGCAGCCTGGCTGCCAGCGGGCTGCTGAGCTCGCGGATCGTACCGTCGTACTCCGGCCCACCGCGCCGCTACTACCGTATTACCCCTGAAGGGCACGCAGTGCTGCAGGAGTGGCTGCCCATCTGGCGCGACACGCGCGCTTTTGTGGATCAATTTACCGATGAAACGACTGCTGCGGAGACACTGCCATGAACCCCCGCCCCGCCCCCCGCTCGATTGGCGATTATCTCGAACAACTGCGCGCCTGCCTCGCAGGCCAGGACCCGGCGCTGATCCAGGATGCGGCCTATGACGCGGAGGAGTATCTGCGCGCCGAACTCGCGGCTAACAAAGACAAGTCGGAGGCCGACGTACTGGAACTGATCGCCAGTACCTATGGCGCCCCGGACGAAGTCGCAGCCGCCTACCGGGATACCGAGGCCAAGGTGCGCGCTGCACTGCGCACGCCGAGCCAGCCACCTAACAAAGCAGCGCGCGGCGCGCTGGCGCGGTTTTTCGGCGTGTTTGCCGATCCGCGCGCCTACATGTCACTGTTCTTCATGTTTCTGGCCTTCGCGACCGGCCTGATCTACTTCATCGTCTCGGTCGTTGGCGTCAGCCTGTCGGTCGGCCTCGCGATTCTGATCATCGGCGTACCGTTTTTCCTGATGTTTATCGCCCTGACCCGGGTGATGTCGCTGGTCGAGGGGCGAATCGTCGAGGGCCTGCTCGGTGAACGCATGCCCCGCCGGCCGCAGCATCCCGGCCCTGCCAAGAGCTTCTGGCAGCGCATCGGCGACATGCTGGGCGACAGCCGCACCTGGACCACGCTCGCCTATTTCGTGCTGATGCTGCCCATGGGAATCGTTTATTTCGTCATCGCGCTGGTCGGCACGACGGTGGGCGCGGTACTCACGGCCGGCGCATTCGTCGGACTCGCCAATGCGCTCGGTATTGCCAGCGGCGATTTTCAGATCACCAGCGACCTGGAAACCCATATCCAACCCGACTGGCTGGCGCAGGGGTTCAGTTCGCCGCTCGGCATCGTACTGTTGTTCGCAGCCGGCGTACTGCTCCTGACCGTGACGCTGCACCTGGCCCGTTTCATCGGCGGCTGCCACGGGAAATTCGCGAAGCTGATGCTGGTGGCCCGCGACTGAAGTCGCGTTAGGTACACTAGGGCAATGCCGGTATTGCCCTTTCTCAGCCTGCTTGCGTACCTGACCCTGAGCGCCGTGGTCAGCGGCGTGCCGATGACTGTTAGCCTGGGGAGCAGTTGCGGCGGCCAGGGCGCACTCAGCGCCCGCCTGCACGGTGCGGTCGAACGCGAACTCAATTGGACCGACCGGGTCATGCGCTGTGAGGGCTCGGTGCGACCCGACGGCAGCGGCCTGCGCCTCACCGCGGTAGGCCCGCTGCCGGGCTCGAAACGCGAGCTGCGGGTCTTGTTAGGTATCGCCGGCGCCAGGCCAGGCGTGGACGGCGCTAATCTGGCCGCCAACCTGACCCTGATCGTCGGCAGCCCCGGGCGGATCTATGCCACGCGCGGTACCGACAAGTGCACGGTCGACGTGCTGCTGCAGCAAGCAGTGCCCGCCAAAGGCAGGAGCCCGCCACGCTGGCAGGTCGCTGCCCGCGGCTTTTGCATTGCGCCCGCCACGACGCTCGACGGCCGCTCGCGCATACTTCTGTCCCGGTTCGACCTGCAGACCGCACTCACCGTCGATGAATAAGCGCGCATATCACATTGCCGGCGCCTGCCTGGTGCTGTTGTTAGCTTCGCACTTGCTCAGCGCACAGGTGGCAGGACCCCAGCTCGACCTCGCGAGCTTCCCGCAATCGCGCCTGAGCATCCGCACGGCCGCTGGCGAGCATGAATTCCAGATCTGGACCGCCAGCACGCAACAGCAACAGATGCAGGGCCTGATGTTCGTGCGCGACCTGCCGGCGGAACGCGGCATGCTGTTTGTGGAGCAGCGCCCTCGCATCGCCACCATGTGGATGAAAAATACCTACATCCCCCTCGACCTGCTGTTCATCGATACGCGCGGCACGGTGGTCAGGATCATCCCCATGACCAGGCCTTTTTCGCTGGATATGCTGAGCAGCCTGATCCCCGTCAAAGCGGTTCTGGAGTTGCGTGGTGGCGAGGCGGCGCGCCGCAAGATCCGCGTCGGCGACCTGGCCGTCCACAGGGTGTTCAAGGCCGGAAAACGCCCTGCCGCTGCGCTCCATTAGGACGAACAGCCGGGCTGTCAGCTATAATTCGCCGCTTACACGGGTAGCGTTTTCCCGGGAGAAAAATATGAAT
>JANLTW010000090.1:0-10244 GCA_031363155.1 Gammaproteobacteria bacterium
GACCGCAGCGAAGGCCAGTTCATCAAGGACGACATGCTGCTCGAGGGTGGCGGCGCGGCGCGCCTGTTCTACAAGAACCCGCTCGCCGGGGAGTACCAGGACTATGTCGGCGGCGCGTATCACGCGATGGAGTTCGGCACGACCGCGGTCAGCGCCAGTGAAGCGATGAACGCCAGGGATACGGAGCTCGAGAACGCCGTGCTGTCCTGGGGCCGCATCTCACGCTGGCTGCCTTGGATGGAAATGGGCGATCGCGACGGCGTGATTCTGTTTCACACATGGGCATGCGCCTGCCGAATTGGGACCATCTCCCAGCCGTAGCGCAGCAACGAGCCGCACTACGGTTTCTCGATAGCTAACAACTCAACTTCGAAAACTAGCGTCGCGCCGCCCGGTATGTTAGGCGGTGAGCCATTCTCGCCGTAGGCGAGATCGGACGGGCACACCAGCCGGTTCTTGCCACCGACTTTCATGAGTTGCACGGCCTCGGTCCAGCAGCGGATGACGCCGGACAGCGGAAAACTCGCCGGTTCCTTGCGCGCGATCGAGCTGTCGAAAACCTTGCCGTTGATCAGCTTGCCTTCGTAATGCACTTTGACCGTCGAGGTGGCCGTGGGGCTGGCGCCGGTGCCGGCGCGCAGTGTGGTCATCACGATGCCGCTGGCGGTCCTGGTGGCGCCCTTTACGGCCGCTGCCTGTGCGAGAAAGGCGGTGCCACGTTGCTTCTCGCCCACCGACAGCGCGGCGCGCCGCGTTTGCTCCAACTGCTGCAGCTTCGGTCCGTAACTTTCCGCGTTGGCAATGAGCGGGCGGCCGCGCAGGCCATCGGCGAGTCCCGCATTGACCAGCGCAACTTCCGGCGGCGTCAGCGTAAAGCTCTGCAGATTGCGGCTCAGCAGCACGCCCAGCGCGTACCAGGTCTTGTCCTGTTCGGTCGTCAACTTTGCGGCCGCCGCAGGCGCCTGGCTCTGGGCACGGTCGAAACTGATCAAAGCAATGGCCGCCACCAACACGGCTCCGACGGCGAGAGACAATTTACGCATATCGCACCTGGTTACTGAAAGAAGCCGCGATGATGAAGTGGGTCGCGCCAATTCGCAAGCAGGTGGTGGGAAAATCACCCGCTAGCTAACAGATTCGCGCCGCACGACATAAAGTCCCGCGGCGACGATCAGCAGCCCGCCGAGCAGCACGACGGTTGTCGGCGTGGCGGACCAGACAGCCCAGTCAATGATGAGGCCATAGATCAGGGCGGTGTATTCCATGGGCGCCAGCGTGGACGCAGACGCATAGCGAAACGCATCGGTGATGCAATGCTGCGCAATCGCGCCGAAGATGCCGATCCCCACGAGCAGCAGCCAGTCCCGGGCCTGGACTTCGACCCAACCCGGCCAGGCCAGTGCCAGGCAGGCAACCGCCACGACCAGCAGAAAAGAAAAAATCATCGATTCCGAGCTGTCGGTGCGTGTCAGTCGCCGGGCAGTGAGGGCGCTGAAGGCATAGCAGATCGCGGAGCCGAATGCGGCAATCGATGCGCCGCGCTTGAAGTCGGTTGCGGTCGGCTGCAACATGAACCATACGCCGGCCAGGCCCAGCAGCACCGCGAACCAACGCCCGGCGTCGACCCTTTCGCGTAGCAAGATGGCTGCCAGCGCGACAATCAGCAGTGGCGCGATCATGAAGATCGCGTACACGCCGGTGAGACTCTGGCGCGCGACGGCGTAGACAAAAGTCAGCATCATCACGACACCTAACACACCACGCAGCAGATGCAGCCACGGTGTGTGCATGCGTAATTTATTGAGATTGCCACGGATTGCGTACAGTCCGAGCAGGAACGGCATCGAGGCAAGTCCACGAAGGCCCGCCACCTGGGTCGCGGGATAACGTGCCGCCAGCATCTTCAGCATCCCGTCCATCACCGCGAACGTGCCAACCGCAGTCAGCATCAGCAGGACGCCGCGCCTGCTGTCCGGGAAATGTCCTGTCGTGGTTGGTTCGTGGGCGACTGTCATGCGCGATTATTGTAGAGTATTGCGCAATCATGCCGCACGAATACACAGCTAACATCCAATGGCAGAGAGATGCCGGAACGTTTACCGACGGGCGCTATTCGCGCGCGCACCGCTGGTATTTTGATGGCGGCGCAATCATTCCGGCGTCATCGTCTCCCAGCAGCGTGCCGCCGCCCTATTCGGACCCGGCGGCGGTCGATCCGGAAGAGGCGCTGATCGCGGCCGCCGCCAGTTGCCACATGTTGTGGTTCCTGTCGCTGGCTGCCAAACGTGGCTACAGCGTACAGTCGTATCAGGACCATGCCGGCGGCCGGCTCGAGCCTAACGAGCGCGGCAAGCTGGCGTTTCGCAGAATCGTTTTGCGTCCGCGAGTTGAGTTTTCAGGCGCCGCACCGGACGCGGCGCAACTGCAGGCGCTGCACAATGCTGCGCACGACGAGTGTTTCATCGCGCACAGCCTGCGCGCCGAGATTGTCGTGGAAGGCGCTGGCTAGTGTGGCGTCGCTCAAATGACTTGTAACGAGATGAATGGCAACGGCCTTTCAATCGGATGCGATCGACGGTCAAGCGCGATGGCCACGGCCGAGTGGCGAATGGGCGGCGGCTCGGGCGCGCGGTCAGCGCAAACTTGGTGCCATCAGCCCGACTTGGGAAAAAATCCTGTGAGGAACGTTTGCGCCCGCGCGCACGAGCGAACGCGCAAGATCGCAGGTGAGTCCGCGAGCCGCGATCTTGCAAGCGCGCCGCCCTTTGAGCCGCTAGGCCGTGGCCATCGCGCTTGACCGCCGCCGATCTTTAGGGCCGGCGGGCGGGCCGTGAAAAGTCCGGTTTGCGGGCCGCACCGAAATTCTGCACCCAATAGACCGGCGCCTGCGGCCCGGGGCCGATTGCGAATGCCAGGCCCATCTCGTCGAAGCGCGGCTCCATGATGTTTTCGCAGTGCGCAGGACTGTCGAGCCAGCCACGCATGACGGTCTCGACATCGTCGTAACCTGACGCCAGGTTTTCGCCGCTGACCTGCCATCGGTAGCCGGCGCGGGTCAGGCGCTCACCGGGGTTGCTGCCGTCGCCGCCGGCGTGATCCAGGTTTTTGCGCTGCGCCATGTCGGCCGCATGAATCACCGCCGCTTTTGTCAGGGAGTCGGAATAGCGCACCAGGCTCGCTGCCGGGAACGACTGCGCGCCACAGCGGCGGGGTTGGCTGCGCGCCGCATTGACGAGTTCGAGTAGCTGCGCACGCAGCACCGGAATGTCGTCTGCGGTGATGGTATGGCGTGGGTGTGCGAACACCAGGAACAGCTGCTCCGCGCTGCGATGCAGGCCGAGTTCAGAATAGCCATCGTCGATGAATTCATGACAGAACCGCTCGAAAAACTGTTTCGCGGTACGCTCCACCGCTGCAGGCGCGGCAGCTTTGCCGGACACAGTGGCGGCCATCGAGGATTCCTGGCGGTAACGGACCATGCCGAGGGCATCGTCCAGCCCCTGGCCTGCGGCCATCGCCTGCGCGGCGGCGTCCAGTGACGGTACCTGCCTCAAGGCACCGACGGTGCTGCCCGGGCAAACTTTGTGAAACGATTGATTGAGAGCCGACAGGTCGACCGCGTGTGCGAAGTTTCCGGCCAGCATCAACAAGCCAATTCCTGCGTGTAACCGCCTGATCATCGTCGCACGATAGCGACGGCATCGCCGTCGATCTGTGAGCCACTACCGGTTAATGCGGCAGCGTGATAAGCGCTTGCAGTATGTCAATTCAATAAGTCGAATGGACGCATGCAGATCTGAATTATTCCGGAACTTATTCCTGCGCGGGCGCGCTGAACGTCAGCGTCGACGCCGGGCGGCTGGCCTGCAGGCGCTTTGCGACCTGCTCGGCGCGTTGCAGCGCATTCAGGATATTGTCGCGAGCTAACAAAGTCAGGTCGTGGTCGCTCCATCCGCGGCGTATCAGTTCAGCAAACAGGTTGGGAAACATCGACACGTCGGAGAGGCCCACAGGCCACCAGCTGGCGCCATCGAAATCACTGCCGAGCCCGATGTGTTCAACGCCGACCACAGCGCGGACGTGCTCGATGTGATCCGCAACATTGCCAATCGGTGTCGGTGGCAGTGGCACGGACGTGAGTTCGTCAAAAATCGCCTTGCGCTCCGCGTCGTTGGCTGCTTGTCGCAGGCGCAGACCCAGACCCGCCATCATCGGCTGAGTGATCCTGGCGACCTCGCAATTGACGAGCGACGCCACGAAAGTAATCATGAAAATGCCACCGTTGCGTTTCAGTTCCAACAGCACGTTGTCCGGCACGTTGCGCTGCAGGTCGCACAACGCCCGCGCGCCGGCGTGCGAAAACATCACCGGCGCTTCCGAGACGCGCAGCGCATCGAGCGCAGTGGCATCCGCGACGTGCGACAGGTCGACCAGCATTCCCAGGCGATTCATCTCGTGCACTACTTCTTCGCCGAAGGGCGTCAGACCGTCATAGCGCCTGGGTATCTGCGCGGCCGAGTCCGCCCAGTCGGTATGGGTATTGTGTGTCAGCGTCATGTAACGCACGCCGAGCTCGTAGTAGGCACGCAGCGCGCCGAGCGAATTTTCGATCGCGTGGCCGCCTTCCATGCCCAGGAACGAGGCAATACGGCCGCGACGCATGGCGTTACGCGCTTCCGCGGCTGTCAGGGTCAGTTGCAAGGTGTCCGGATAGCGCTCGATGATGCGGCGCGCGAGATCGATTTGCTCGAGCTGCATGCGTGCAAAGCCGCGGCCCGATTCGCCGGGAATATAGACTGACCAGAACTGTCCGCCGACGCCGCCGGCACGCAGCCGCGGAATGTCGGTGTGGCCGCTGGTACGCTGGCGCAGGTCGTAGGCCACGACATCGCCCGGTGCCTTTTGATATTGGCGCAGTGTGATGGGCAGGTCGTTGTGGCCATCGACGACCAGGCCGTGCGCCAGCAGCTTCTGTGCGTGCCTAAGCGCCGCGTCCGGCTCGGCAGCGACGCCGGTCAACGCCACGCCTGCGAGTGCAATGAACGTCAACAGCGATGGGGCTTTCATGATCGAACCTGCGGTAGCACAGTAGCTTGTATTCACGTTATCAGGATGCCGTATGCGAGCCAATGCCATTGTTGCACTGATCCCCGGAATGTTCACGTTCGCTGCGGGCTTTGCCAGCGCCGCCGACAGCAGCCGCACGCAGTGGGGCGCCTTTGGACGCGATGCCGGCGGCACGCAGTTCTCGCCGCTGCGCGAGATCAATCGCGGCAATGTCGCGGGACTCACTGTGGCCTGGACGCACCGCTCGGGCGACCTGGTCGTGGCGCCGTCGCCCAAGGGCACGTCGTACCAGGTGACGCCGCTGCATGCTAACAACTCGCTGTACTACTGCACGCCGCTCAATCGGGTGTTTGCGCTGGATCCGGCGAGCGGACGCGGGCGCTGGGTATTCGATCCGCATGTGGCCGCAGCCGGCGCGAAGCCGCTGGCGCCCGAGCCACGACGCGCGTCCAATTGCCGCGCCGTTGGCTACTGGGAAGCGCCGGATGCTGCTAACAACAAGCCCTGCAGCCGGCGGGTGTTCAAGGGCGACAGTTTTGGCCGTCTGTATGCAATCGACGCGGACAGCGGCAAGTCGTGCGCGGATTTTGGCGCTGCCAAAGCGCACCCCGGATTCGCATCGCACGCCGACTATGAGAATCACGGCCAGGGTTTCATCGGCATCCCGGCGCCACCGCTGGTCATCGGCGATCTGGTCGTGGTATCGATTTCGTCCAACGATGGCATCGCCAACGCGAATGACGGCGTAATTCGCGCCTTCGATGTGCACAGTGGCGTGTTGCGCTGGGAATGGAATGTCATTCCTCCGGAGCGCCGCAAGCAGTCCGGCGCCGCTAATGTCTGGAGCACGATGAGTGCGGATCTCGCGCGCGGACTGGTCTTTGTGCCGACCACCAGCCCATCGACCGACTATTTCGGCGGCGGCCGGCAATTCGATCTGCCGCTGGCGAATGCCACGGTCGCGCTGGATGTCCGCGACGGCCACGCGGTCTGGGGTTTCCAGACGGTGCACCATGATCTCTTCGACTACGATCTGCCCGGGCACCCGGTGTTAGCCACGATCAGGCGCAATGGAAAATCCATCGATGTCGCGATCCAGCAGACCAAGATGGGCTGGCTGTTTGTGTTTGACCGCGCCACCGGCGCGCCGGTGTTTCCCATCGTCGAGCGCAAAGTACCCGCGAGCGATGTGCCGGGCGACGTGGCGTCGCCGACCCAGCCGGTGCCGACGGGGATAGCGCCATTCGCGCGGCAGACACTGACGCGCGACTCCTTGTTCGGCCTGACGCCCATCGATCGCGCGCAGTGCCAGCAGCAGTTCGACCGGCTGCGCTACGAGGGCATGTACACGCCGCCCGGCATCAAGGAGGTGCTGTTGTTTCCCTCGGCGTTAGGCGGCGGCAACTGGGGCGGCGCTGCCTATGACCCTGGCAGTAATCTCCTGATCGTCAAGGCCGAGAACCTGGCGACCCGCATACGTGTGATTGCCAAGGATCGGCCCGACGCCGCGTTTCCCGGCAAGGATTATCTGAACCGCCCGCTGGTCGGCACGCAATACCGGATCGAGGGTGAGTTGTTCACCTCGCCGTTAGGTTTGCCGTGCACGCCGCCGCCCTGGGGCACGTTGACCGCCATCGACATGGACAGCGGCAGGCGGGTCTGGCAGATGCCGCTGGGCCGCATCCAGAAAGTCGGAATCAAATCGCCGGCCTCGTGGGGTTCACCTAACGTTGGCGGGCCGATGCTGACGGCTGGCGGGCTGATTTTCGTCGGTGCAACAATGGATAACGAATTTCGCGCCCTCGATGTCGCCACGGGGCGCGAACTGTGGCGCGCCACGCTGCCTGCGCCGGGCATGGCGGTGCCGATGACTTACCAGGTGGGCGGCAGGCAGTTTGTAGTCATTGCCGCCGGCGGTAACGCGCGTGTTGGTGGTGCGCAGAGTGATGCGCTGGTCGCATTCGCGCTACCGCGTCAAGCAGCGGCGCGCGCTCAAAGCGCGACGCGATCCGTAGCTGGCAGGCAGTAGATTTCCACCGGGGCTTCACGACCGCGCAACTGCAACGCCGGCAGCGCGACATAGTGCAAGTCCACGTTGCGTTCCTGGATCACCGTCATCACGCTGCGCGAGAACAGCGCTTCGCCGGCACGCGCTCGCTGGCTCAGGCGCGAAGCCACGTTCACCGTGTCGCCGACAATCGTGTAATGCCGGTAACTCGGGCTGCCGACGTGACCGGCGATGACGTCACCGGCGTTGATGCCGATGCCAAGCCCGGTGCGCACGTCGAGGCGCCGGTGCCACTCTTTTGCCAGTTCGCCAAAGCGTGTCAGCATTTCGCGCGCCGCGCGCAGCGCCTGGCAGGGCGCATCGTCGCGTTTGTCCGGCACGCCGAACCCGGCCATCATGCCATCGCCCGCCATGTGGAACACGCGGCCGCCGAAACCTAACGTGATCTGGGTCAGTAACTCAAAGTATTCGTTGAGCAGCGGCACGACCTGGTCCGGATCCATCTGCTCGGAGATGCGCGTGAAGCCACGCATGTCCGCAAACATCACCGCGCTCCAGACGCGCTGGTAGTCACCGCGATCCAGCGGCACGGAGTCCTGGCGGTGCGCGTGCCGCCCCGCGCCCCATTGATGCAGCTCCAGCAGGTTGCCGGCCGGGTCGCGCAGCGAGATGCGCGGTACGCTGCCGGCCTCGGCATGGGTGCGATAGATGACGCCCAGGCGATCCAATTCCAGACGCGCCGCGCCCAGGTCGGTCACCGCCAGCGTGATGTGCGGTTCCGCAGCGTCTATGCCATGACCGAGATCGAGCCCCGCGAGCCCAAGCACATCCCGGTAGAAATCACGGACGCGATCGCTGGCCGCCGCGGTTGCGCCGGGGCGCAGTGCGTGGTGATGCAGTTCGACAACCCTGATGGCCATGAATGTCCATTATTGCGCAGCCAGCGCGCGCCGCCCAGCATGACCTGAACTGCCGGTGCTAGCATCGGTTTCCATGGAAATCGACATTATTTTGGAGCCCAACCTGACCCCGGCCCAGGTCGCCGAACTGGGCGTAGCAGCCGAGCGCTATGGCGTACGCGCCGTCTGGACGTCCAATTACTTCGCGCACTGGGACGCGTTCCTGTCGCTGGTGCCGCTGGCACAGCAGACCAGCCGCCTGCAGCTGGGCGCGCTGGCGGTGAGCCCGTTCGAGATGCATCCGCTCAAGATTGCTAACAGTTTGCTGACCTTGAATGAGATGAGCGCCGGCCGCGCACTGCTGGCTATCGGTGCCGGCGAAGGCAATCTCGAGGCGATGGTGCTCAGCAAGCCGCAGAAAATCGTTGGCGCGGTGCGCGAAGCGGCCGAAATCGTCATGCTGGCCGGGCGCGGCGGTTTGGCCAAGGGCTACCAGGGCGAGCATTTCCAGGTGAAATTTCCCTGCGCCTACGACTGGTTGAAGGCGAAGCAATCGCCATATGTTTACATAACCTGCTATCGCCACCAGATGATGAAGATGGCGGGCAAGATTGCCGACGGCGTGTACCTCGGCGCGATCCCGACCGAAATCATCGCACCCGCCATGGTTGCGGTGCGCGACGGGCAGGCAGCGCGTACCGCGCCGCAGGTGCATCCGGCGCGCGTCAACGCCTTCTGGGGCTGGCACATCAAGCACGACCGCGCCAAAGCCCACATGGAATCGCGCCGCGAACTCGCGTGGCGTGGCCGCAAGCTGGACGCCGATGTCTGCAGGCTCTACCTCACGGAAGAGGAAACGCAGCTGGTTGTTAGCAAATTCCAGGCCTTCGTCGATGCCTGGTTTGACCGCAGCGGTATCGTCAAGGGCGTGCCGGACGACATCTGCAACCGCCTGATGTATGGCCTGACCTCAACCGGTGGCCTCGAGGACATGGACCGCGAAGTTGAGCGTTTCAAGACCTTCGAGCGCGCGGGACTCACCGAAATCGCATTGCGCCTGCACGAAGACCCGATGCAAGGTCTCGAGATCATCGGCAAGCATCTGCTACCGCGACTACGTTAGCTCGCGGACGAACGCCAGCACCTCGCGAGCGAGACGCTGCTTGTCCGCATCCGTTTTCATGACTGTCGCCGTGGTCAGCGATGGCAGCCCAAGCTCCTGCGCCATGGCAGCATCGCTGCGATCAAGCACATAGCCGTCGAGCAAGTCGCCGTAGTAGCGGGCCACAGCGGCCGCCGTCACCGGCAGGCCCAGCTCCGTCATGATCTTCGCGGTCGGTCCCTTGATCGCCGCACCGCCGACGATCGGCGAGACCGCGATCACGGGCGCCCTGCAAGCCAACAATGCGGCGCGCAGTGCGGGCACCGCCAGCAGTGGCGCGATGCTGAGCCAGGGATTCGATGGGCAGAGAATCACCGCCTCCAGCGCCGGGTCTGCTAACAAATCCAGCGCGGCAGGGTTGGCGGCTGCGGCCCCGGCGCCGCGATACTCGATTGTCTGCACCGCGGGCTGGGCGCGTAGAGCGACGAAATAACGCTGGAAATCCAGCACTCCCGCGTCCGTGCTCAGGATCGTGCGCACCGGCTGCTCCGACATCGGCAGCACCTGCGCCTGGATGCCGAAACGGCCGGCGACCGCACCGGTGATCGCCGTCAGGGACGCGCCCGCGCGCAGCTGGCGTGTGCGCTCGACGTGCAGCGCGAGGTCCTTGTCGCCTAACAAAAACCAGTCCTCGCCACCGAGGCGGCGCAGCTCGGCCATGAACTGCCAGGTTTCGCCGGCCCGGCCCCAGCCGCGTTCCGGGTCCGCAAGACCCGCGAGCGTGTACAGCAGGGTGTCCACGTCCGGTGAAATGTAGAGGCCCAGGTGCTCGAAGTCATCGGCGGTATTCACCAGCACCGCGAGTTCGCCGGCGCCCAGGGTCTGGTAGAGACCTAACGCCAGCTTGGCGCCGCCGATGCCTCCGGAGAGCGCCAGAATCCGCGCTGTCAAGCAAACAGATCCTGCGCCAGCGGGCGCAGCAATTGCGCCGCGGTTTGCGCCGAGGCCTGCCACGCGAGGCCGCGCACCAGCACCAGCGGCGTGCTCTCGGCGGCTTCGCCCATCGCCAGCGCGGCGGCCGCGGCAATCGCATCGGCGAACGCAACCTCGGTCATTTCCAGCAATCGCCCCTCGCGATCCGCCTCGCCACGCCGATCGATCAGCGCCG
>JANLTW010000109.1:0-47569 GCA_031363155.1 Gammaproteobacteria bacterium
TAGCCTGGCTCCTGCCGTCTGTGTGCGATAGCGAGAATTCTCAGTCTGTCGCCTTTGACGCGATAGATCACACCGAACGGAAATCGTGTTAGTGGGAATCTGCGGAGTTCGTCGTCCAGTGGCTCGCCGATAAGTGGTGTAAGGCAAAGCAGGTCAGCAATACGTCGCACCTCGCGTAGAAGTTCCGCTCCAAGCCCGGTTGCGTAGGCTTCGCCATTTCTCATGGCTGCGTCCAGTTCCCGTTCCGCAGCGCGATGAAAACTTGGCGTCATTTACGAAGTGATTTTTCCAATCCGGCAAATACTTCCGCAGCGGGGACAGACTGGCTTTCGTCTGCGTCCATTTCTGCGTCGCGGCGTTTAGCTTCTTCTAGCCAAGCCGCATCAACTTTGGGACTGGGCACGCCATCTAGCTCCTCCCAAAGCAGCCTCAACAAGGCCTCTTTATCGCTGAGGCTTAGTGACTGAACGTCTTTCTGAATTTCTTGAAGTGGGCGTGCCATTTCGCGAAGTTATCACTAGCGCTTGGCCCTGGCAAATTGACCATCAAAGTGACGGCTAACGCTCGCGTTGAGCGGCCGGCAGATGACGCCGGCAGCGCGCGCTCGGCGCAAAATGTACCGCGCGCCGGGCGCGCGCAAGAACCAGCGCGTGACCGGTCCGCTCGAACGCGTAGTTAGGCGGTCCAGTCACTGGCGTCTCTTTGGCTTTCGGGCACGCTCTTGACCAGTTGTGCTTCCTTCTTTCACCGAAGCTCTGCTAACGCGTGGTCGGTTGACAACGAGCTTGGAGCCGACGAAGTCTACGGCGCCGTCCAGTAACTCACGCAACGACTTGCGGCCAATGCGTGAAAGCCGCACCAGAACAACGTCGTAGGCTGCATAGTGGTCAACCACGTAGAGAGATACCGGGTCACTGGCGATTCGCGCGGCACGCTGCTGTTTGTCGAGAGACACCACAAGCGAGTCCGGTTCCGCCGACTTGTGAATTGCCGGGCAGGCAATAATCCTGCCTCGCGACTTGAAGGATGGCGCACCGTGAATGGTGCCTTCCCGCACTGTCGGATGGCCAAGCAGGACTTCTCGCACGAGTTCGAAGTCGGCATTTCTGGTGGACATTGCGATTAACTCTCGAGCCGCCTAATAATCGAGCCGAACGCCGCGCTACCGGATTCAGGTACGGGCACTTTATGCATGTCGCGAGCGTTCCGGCGACTTGTTCGGCGAACGCCGTACTGCGCCGTGTCGATCGGCACTTTTGCAGCGCGAATCGGCTTTCTGCTACTACCATCCAAAAAATGTTGGCTCATGAGAATATCGCTCACCGAAGTCATTGAGGCTATCGATTCAAGCGAGCTTGATCGAAGCCTAAATGACTTCGTTGTAGCATATTTCTTGAGATCGCAAAATACCCTATCGGCATCGTACAAAACACCTGTTAGGCTACTACGCATCTTCCGGCGTTAGTCGAACTATTATTTGGACGAATTGGCATTTCCAAATATCATGCCTGATTCGTATTACTATTTCAACAGGTTTCAGTACCAGTCACTGAGCCCGCAACGGATTGTGACGTCCCTGTGATTCTCGTTCAGCCAAGCTTCTCGAGCACCTCAAGCGATACCCGCTCCGCCGATTCCATCGCGCCTTCCATGCCACGGCTGCCGATCGAGGTGTGTTCACCGCAGAAATAAAGCTGTTGGTGCGGCTTGGCCATCTCGTGCACGAAGGCGGTGACCTGACCGGGTTGGAAGATCGCCCAGTCGCCGCGCGAAAAGGGATCGGCGCCCCAGGACTGCACTGCCATCACTTCTAACAAACCTTGGGCGGCGGGGCGCATCTTCTCGAATTCGGCGACGATTTTTTTCTTGCCGCCTTCGAGCCCGAGTTTGTCGATATCGATCGCCGCCTGGCCGCGACACCACACGGCGAGGCTCGTAATTTCGTCGACTTCGCCGAAGCGTTGCGCGAGGCACATGCCCATCGGGCCGTCGGTCCACATCGAGGCGCTGAGGCCGTCGTCCTTCCAGTACGGTTTCCTGGCGACGATATGGAACTGCGTGATCGGAATAGTACCTAACGTCGCGATCGCGGTCTTCTGAGCCGGCGGCGGCGCCGGGTTGATGCGGACTTTGCGCAGTGTCGTGTACGGCACCGACGAGACCACGGCCTTGGCACGCAGGCGTTTGCCATCTGCGGTTTGTACGACCGCGCCATCGCCCGACACGTCGATACCAGTCACGCGCGCGCCCATCATCAGGCGCCCGGACAGCTTGCTCGCCATCGCGATGGTCAGATTCTGATTGCCGCCCTTGAACATGCCGACCACCAGCGGCGGCGGGCCACTCGGGGGCGCCGGGGGGGCTGCCGGCGGAGCAGCGGGCGCGCTGGGACCACCCGCGCTACGCGAGAATGCCGACAGCGCGCCGCGATTCACCTGTTGCCAGTACTCGGCGAACATAACTGTTAGCAGCGAGACATCGCGCGAGGTGACGCCGTAGGCGATGTTAGCATCGTAGCCGAGCCGGATCTGCGCATCGGTTGCGCCCTGACGTTTCAGAAATTCATAGACCGATATATCCCACTCGGCATGTTTCGGGTCGGTCCAGTTTTCGATGTCCTTGAAGGGAAAATTCTTGCGCAACACGGCATCGCCCCAGGCCCAGGGCGGCAGCGCGCGCTGTGCCTCCGCGAACGGATTCCTGGGGTGCCTGGGCCAGTCCTTGAGCGGTACGTGCTGGCCGTCAATGTACAGGCCCTGGGTCTCGCGATTGCCGAACAGGCGCTCCGTGAGGTTCACGACTTCAACGCCGTATTTCTGTCCGGCTTCGATCATGCGGCCATAGGCCGCGGCAATGGTGTTACCGCCGGCCTCCGGGTGTCCGGGGATTTGCTTGAGCGTGTAGACGCGCCCGCCGACCCGCTGCCGGCCTTCGATGACGATGACCTTGAGGCCGTTTTCCTCGAGCGTCAGCGCGGTTTCGAGTCCCGAGAGGCCGGCGCCGATGACGATGACGTCGGCGTCCAGGGCGGATGCCGCACGGCTCACGTCGGGCAGGCTGCCGGCAGCGGCCAGGGCCGCGGAGGAGGCGACAAATTTTCGGCGGGAGACGGTCATACGTGCGCTCCAGGTTGGTGTATCAGCGAAGCTAGCGCGCCTGCCAGGCGGCTGCAACGTCTGTGGTGAGCAACGGGCGTCTGATGGCCAACAGCCCTATACGAACCTGCGGCCGCCCCGTGCCAGTCTGCCTAACAACCAAATCAACCCGGCGAGAACCGGCAGCGCCACGAAGTAGCCACCCAGAATCCGGAACGGCAGGACAATGTCCCGGATGCCCCAGTTCGCGTAAAACGCCACCAGCCCCACCGCGTAGGCGGCGACCAGCAGCCAGTTGGTGCGTCGCCTGAGTCCGAGGCCCCAGGCCTGTGTCACCACAAAGATCCCCGCCAGGCCGAATCCGAACAGATGCCACATGCCGTCGGTATTCATCATCGCGACGATGACGCCATGGATCATGACCAGACCCTCGAGGCTGACCGTCCACCAGCGGTTGGTATGCACGCGGGTATACATGAGGCTGCCCTGTGCAAACAGCAGGAACATGTACAGGAAACCTAACAAATGAGCGGACGTCGAGACCATCGGATGGTACCAGAAGGTGTAGATGGTCGCCCAGGCGAAGTAATAACCGTGGTAGCGCCGCGCCACATCGCCGGCTTCAAGCACGTATCCGCCCCAGCGCTGACCTAACAGAATGCCGCGGCGGCGGTTCTCGATCAGCAGCACGAGCAGCAGCAGCGCGATGACCGACCATTGCGCCGACCCCTCGGACACATCCTGCGCCAGGCCGTCGTAGAAGAGGTGCGTCTGGAGCAGATGCAGCAGGATGCCGCCGGCAGTGACTGCGAACGCCAGGTAGTTAAGTGGTTTCAGCCCGCTGGTGAAGCGCGTGCCCTGCGACTGTGCGCGCCAGATCAGCCACCAGAAGGCGCATTGGTGCAGCAGGTAGCCGCCCCAGGCCGTGTAACGCGCCCAGTCGCTGGGCACCGCCAGCATCCACGGATAGATGTGCGGCATGCCGGGCTGCTGCACCTCGCGCACGAAATGCGCGAGCCGCGCATCGAGCAGCCAGATGGCGGCCGTGAACGCCAGGCTGGCGGCCAACAGGCCGAACAGCGCTTTGTTAGAGGAAACCGATTCCGTGGTCATGCGTCTATGGCAGGCGGCAGCGCAGCAACTTGCGATCGGTGATCGAACCCATGAGCAGTGATTGATTGTAGACCGCGCCGACCGCGGCGCCGGAAATCGCTTCGCCCATGTTCAGGTACACCTGCATCAGGCGCGCCGCCCCGGTCGCGGCCGGGTCAAAGCGCAGAATCTGGCTTGGGGCCAGGTCCTTCTCGCGGATGAAATTGCGTACCAGCGCCAGCGACCTGGCATGCGCCGCGATCCAGACGCGGCCCCGTTCGTCGACGTTGAGGTTATCGGGCGCGCTGCCGACCGCCAGCAGTTCTTCCAGGTTGAGATCGCCGCTCGCGGCGTTGCGCGAATAGATGCGAACGCGCATGCCAGTCGTTTCGCTGACATAGATGCGCGTGCCATCCGGACTGGCGGCAATCCCCGAGGCAGACTGGAGCCCGGTATCAGCCGCGCGCATCCGCGTGCCGTCAAAATAGGCGAGCGTCGAGAGTCCGCGGCGGAACGCCATTTCCTGCACGCGCTCCCAGCCGTTGTCAGCGCCCGAATCGTTGGCGAGATAGAACTGATTCATGCCGACCGCGACGATCGCGTTAGGTTTCTTGAGCAGCGGATCCCACACCGTGCGTACCAGGGAAAATGCCCCGGTTGCCGACTGTTCAAAGATATGCACTTCCTGGCGCACGCTGCCATCGATCACCGGCGAGTGGCTGATCACAAACAGCCGCATCGCGCCGTCACCGGCGCGGTACAGCGACATACCATGCGGGCGGAAATCGGGCGGGTCGGACAGCAGCGCGGGGCGCGGGCGCGGCTCCGGCGCGTTCAGGTCGACGAGCATCACGGTGCCGAGCACCGGCTTGCCCTGGATCTGGCCGCGCCGGTCCAGGTATGAGAGGTAGGCAACGCCGTGCGCCCGGTCGATCTGGATGTCCTCGGCGCTGGCATCCATGGCCAGCGTCCTGCAATCGGGCAGCGTGGTCACTGTTAGCTCGCGAAACTGGCCGCCATGGCGCAGCTGATCGAATACGAAAATGGCAACAAGGACAATCAGACCGAGTACAGTCCAGCCGAGTCGTTTAAGCCAGATTTTCATCGCGATCGGGTCCTTGTCTGAATTGCGGTGCCGCGGGGCGGCACACATTGTAGCCCGCCGCACGCAGTCGCTATTCTGCAGACTTACCGGTTGTCCTTTTGGCGGAGCAGCTTATGTCGGATTCAATTTCGCGTCGCGGAGTGATGGTTGGTTCTGCCGCCGCAGGCCTGGCGGCCGCTGCGACTTCAGCCGGCGCCAAGATACAACGCGGCACGCGCGTTCCGCTCGATCTCAGCAAACCCGCTGGCAACGTCACCGCCTATCTCAAGATGCGCGCCAGCACAATCACCCAGGACGTGTTCTTCTGGTTCTCCGGGCGCCTCGATATCGCCGTGCCCGGCGAACCGATACGACCCCTGATCAATGTCGAGAGCTGCATCCTGCGCCGCACCGAGCTGCTCGGCCCCTTGCTATGGAATGTCATCGACTGGGAGGTGTCGCTCTACCGCAGTGCCGAGACTGGCGAGTATCTAACAGATGGCGATGAGATCCTGAATCCGCACACCGGCCGCAAGGTCAAGCCCTTTGCCTATCGCGAAGGTCCGGTCCGGTTTCGTTTCAGCGAGCAGGAGCCGCGCATCATCGGTTCGCGCGACGTCATGCCTAACACCGGCAAGCCCTTCAATTACCCCTGGCGAATCGTCGGCGACGACATCTGGATGACCAAGTCGAGCTATATCAAGGCGCCGAACTGGCTGGATCCACGCGAATGGCCGCTGGAGTCATCCGGCAAGGACCTGATCGTCGCGACCCAGTCAACACTGCGCTCGAAGTTGTCGGATGTCGAGAACACCGCGGTCGCGAGCGCGCCCTGCGATTTCGCCTACACCGCCACCAGTTCCTGGCTCCCCTGGATGCAGATGGGGCCGACTCCGGGATTCCTGATCTGGGCGGAAGCCGGAAAAAAATTGTTTACGCTGGAGCAAATAGCGCCAGCGCATCTTGCCCAGCTGCGCAAGGCGCATCCGTCGTGGTTCAACCGGCCCGAGCCCTGGCCGGAATTTACCAACATGTACCTGCAGTACAAGGCGCGCAATACGCGCTGACAAAGCTTATTTGGCTGGCGCGCCCGAGTCTTTCAGGGATTCGAGACGCGCGAGGTCAACGCCATCGACGACGCCTTTGATCTGCTCGAAACTGGCAGCGTCGCCCTCGGCCTTGACAATGAAGCGATCGGCGACGAAGACCGAATACTCGCCACGCTTGCTGGCGCCGTCCCATTCCTCATGGAACCAGCGGCTGCCGGCGCGCCTGGTTCTATTGAAGCCATTGTCCGTTTCGGTTTCCTGGTCGCCCATCGCCACTGCCGCGCCAGCTAACGCCAGAAAACCCGAGGCGCCGCCGGTGTCGACGACCGAAAGCTCGATGCGATTGCCGTCACCTGCGTCGTAGCTTGCCTCGCCCTTGCTGATCTGCATGCCCATCGCCGGATTGCGACTGACGGACAATGTCGCGCGCTTCATGTTGCCGATACTGTCAGGCAGGAAAGACTTGAGGTCGTCGGCTGGCAGCGCATCGTGAGGCACCGCTGCGGATTGGCCAGCCAGCGCACCTAACGCCGCAGTGACGGCGGCCGTGCCCGCCGCCGCTGCGATCGCACTGGCCCGCGCGGTATCGGCGCTTGTGCCACCCGCCTTGGCAGCTTCCGCGGCCGCCGCAACCGCCGCTTCGACGCCTGCGGCTGTCCGGCCCGCCAGCGAACGACCGGCGATCATCCCCGCCACCGACGACGTGATCGAGCTGACGACGAACATCAGGACGATGGTCAGAATGATGACGGCGGCGGTGAAGCCCACGGCCTTGTCGGCCGGTATTTTCAGTGTCTGCTGACAGCCGAGGTAAAAGAGATATACGCTGTAAATTGCGCCTGCTATCGCAATTAACCAGCCGATGACCGGCACGATCGCGGCGATGGATGCAACCCACGACGCGGTCCATGAATACGCAACCGTCTTCAGGGCCTGCAGCGGATCCTTGCCGCCGCCAAATTTGGGCGCGAGCGTGTCAGCGAGCCAGGCACTGACAAACACCGCAGCGAACGTCAGAACAAAACTGAGGATCGCAGACACCAGGAAGAAATTCGATCCGAAACCAAACGCATTCGAAATGGAGCCGAGAAATGCCCAGGCCAGCCAGCCGGCGAGTGCCGAGACGGCGGCTAACAACAGCACATGCCCCTGGTAGATGCTCGCCGCCGATGCCGGGTCCGAGGCGATCGCAGGCCATTCCACTTTGGGCGTCAGCAGGATGTTCTTGATCCGCTCGATGATTTTCGCGATGTTCATTGTGATCCCCTGTTTGTTATGTAGTTCAGCGACTGATGGTCAATTTGGCAGTTTCTTCCTGGAACCGATACTTGAGGCCTATCAGATCCTGCTTCAGCTTGGCCTGCAGTCCGGAGCGGCCCTTCGCATGCAACATGTCGCGCCACGCGAGCAACATCAGAACTTCTCCAGCACCGACCCGAAGCCCGCAATCTTGTCCGCAATGCCCGAACGGCGCAATGCGTCCCAGTAGGTAATGGCATTGATAGCTAACACCGGTTTGCCAAACCAGAGCTCGGCCTCCGCGCAGAGCCGGATTGCAGCCAGGTTGGTGCCGACCTGGAGCAGCGCATCGACATCATCGCCATTCAGCGCGCGCAGCGCGTCGATGACCTGCCGCTCGGTGCTGTGCGCGATCAACGTCGGCGAGGCGCACTTGAGGCCGGTCAGCCGTTTGATGGTGAAACCGGCTTCTTCGAAATAGTTGCGCACCTGCTCATCGCCGCGCGGCTGGTGCGGCGTCAGCAAGGCGATGCGCTTGGCGCCGAGCAGCCTGAGCGCCGCGCAAGTCGCCGTCGAGCCCATCGAAATGCCCACGCCGGCGCGTTCTGTCAGCTCTTTCTGCAATTCATCGGCGGCCCTGACGCCGCCCCAGAACGCCTCCAGCGCCACGCCCATGATCACGTGCGTGGGCTGACAGGTCACCATCTGGTCGATGCCGGCGCGCATGCCATCGCGCATCGCCTGTACATGCTCCATGAACGCCTGTTCACTGGTGAGCGGCCGCTCCTTGATGGTGATGCGTCCTGTGTGGTTGGTGACGCCGCTCGGCCGCAGCATTTCGCATTCCGGCTGGCAGGAGGTGTTGGTCGACGGTACGACAATGGCGATGCGCCCACGATATCCGAGTTGGTCAGTCATGGCGTCTTGACGCTCCCTCCGTCCAGCGTGATCGACGTGCCGGTGGTGTGTCCGGCGAGCTCCGAGGCCAGAAACAGCACCTGCGCCGCAACCTGCTCGGCTGTGCCCAGTTTGCGCAGTGCGGACTTGGCGAGAAACGGCGCCTCGACGTCGCCGACTGTGCGCTTTTCCTGCGCCGCGATGTCAGCCATCTGCTGGTCCCAGCGGCTGGAGCGGACTGGTCCTGGATTCACGGCGTTGATGCAAATTCCCTGCAGTCCGACTTCCTCAGCCAGCCCACGCACGATGGCTAACAAAGCCGAATTTGCAGCCGCCCCCGGCAGCATCCGTGGCTCCGGCAATTTAGCCGAGTTGCCGACGATCAGCACAATCCGGCCGGCGTGACGCGCCTGCATGCCGGGCAGCGCGGCCCGCAGCAGACGAATCGTTCCGAACAACTTCAGCTCCAGGTTTCGTTTCCAGTCGGCGTCGGATAAGTCCGTAAAAATACCGCCCTGTGCATTGCCTGCGCAGGACACCAGCACATCGATGGGCCCGCCCTGGCGAACCGCGCTGGCGATCGCGACATCGGTGCTGGCGGCGTCGGTGAGGTCGACCTGCACTCCCTGCACCTTGGCACCGGCGCAGGACAATTCCAAGGCCAGAGCCGTCAGTTTTTCCGCCGACCGGCCTAACAGGCTCAGGCGGGCGCCTTCGACGGCAAAGGCGCGGGCGCAGGCCGTGCCGAGGCTGCCGGTCGCGCCGGCGATCAACACGTGCCGGTCGCGTAATTTCAGGTCCATCCAGTTTTCTCCTTCAGCGGCTGCGGGCCAGGGCGGCGCCGGCGCCTAACGCGCGCAGCTTGGCACGCGCCAGGTCAGCGGACAGCGGCGCCATGCCGCAATTGGTACAGGCTACAAGTCGTTCACGGTCCACATGCTTGAGTGCGGCGCCGATATTGGCGGCGACCTCCGCGGCGGTTTCCAGTTTTCCCGGCAGGACTTCAACTGCGCCGACCAGCAGTTCCTTGTCCTTGAGCAACCGCAATACCTCATGCGGCACTTTGGAGCCGGCGAACTCGACCGACACCGCCTGCACACTGCTCGCGTTGATCCAGGGGAAAATAGCCTCGTATTGCCGCCAGCTGTCGCCGAGCGTGTTTTTCCACTTGATGTTAGCTTCGATGCCATAACCGTAGCAGATATGCACGACCGTTTTCGCCTTGAGGCCGCGCAGCGCGCGCTCCAGCGCCGGCAGGCCCCAGTCGCGGACTTCTTCGATGAATACATTGAAGGCCGGCTCGTCGAATTGAATGACATCCGCGCCGGCCGCTTCGATGTCGAGTGCTTCCTGGTTCAGCAGTTGAGCAAATTTCATCGCCATGTCGGCGCGCGAGCTGTAGTAGCCGTTAGCAATCGTGTCGCAGATGGTCATCGGGCCGGGCAGGGTGATTTTCAGCTGCGCTGAGGTCTGTGCCCGCATGAAAGCGGCATCGGCGACGTGCACCGGTGACGGGCGCGACAGCTCGCCAACCACCGTGGGCACTTCCGCTTGGTAGCGATTGTTGCGAATGCCCATGCGCGTCTTGCGGTTCCAGTCGATGCCCTGGATGTTTTCCAGGAAGCCATGGACGAAGTGCACGCGAAACTGCTCACCGTCGCCAACGATGTCGATCCCGGCCGCTTCCTGTTCGCGCAGCCACTCGAGTGCGGCGCGTTGCTTGCCCTGCTGCAAAGCGTCCCCCGCGAGACGCCACGGCGCCCAGATCTTTTCGGGCTCGGCCAGCCAGTCCGGTTTTGGAAGGCTGCCGACGGTGGTGGTCTTGAGCACGCAATACGATCCGGTGAGCGACGCAAACAGCGAGCGCGAATCGTAAACGACTGGGACGGATGTACCCGACCGCAGCTTGGTTGGCAGAGAGGGGATTGGTTTGGCGCTGCTCGGGAGTCCGTTCCCGAAAACAGCGCCGTCATCAGGCCATCCTTGGCTTGGTAGCCGGTCCTTGGCCGCCTGCAAGGATCATATTTGGTCAATTGGCTTGCGATGTCAAGCCTTTGTACAGTATAAAACTATATAAAAGGTGTACAAAATGTCCGAGTACTCGATAAAAGCCACTGCCAAGGCGACAGGCCTGACTGTTGAGACCCTCAGGGCCTGGGAACGGCGTTATGAGGCCGTGTTGCCGCATCGTGATGCCGCGGGCCGGCGCGGCTACTCATCTGCTGACATCGCGCGCCTGCGGCTGCTGCGATCGGCAACGGAGCTGGGCCATCCGATTTCGAAGGTTGTGAAAATGCCGCCCGACGAACTGGCCAAATTGGTCAGTGCTGCCGGAGGCCTGGCGCGGCTGACGGCGCGCGGACAGAGCTTCGTTGCACGCGCGCTCGATGCCGCCGAGCACTCGGATTCGATCGGCGTGGAAGAGACGCTGATGTCGGCGATGTCGGTGCTGCCGCCGCAGGAAGTGGCGGGCAGCGTGATCGCTCCGCTGCTGACCGAAGTGGGCGATCGCTGGCACCGGGGCCAGATGGGCATCGCCCAGGAACACATGGTGACGGACATCGTGCGGCGCCTGGTCACCAATGCGTCGCGTGGCTATTTCCTCGCGCAAGACGCGCCTTGCCTGATGCTGACGACGCTGAGCGGCGAGCGCCACGAACTGGGGATCCTGCTGTGCCTGTGGCTTGCAGCGGCGCGCCGCTGCCGCACGCATTACCTCGGTCCGGACACCCCCGTTCCTGACATCGTGCAGTACGCGCACGACGTTGAAGCGGATGCGGTCCTCGTGTCGATAGTCATGACCGAGATGGCCGTCCCGGTCCGGACGCAGCTCGGTCTGCTGGCTGCGCAATTACAACCGAATACCGAAGTCTGGGTCGGCGGCCGGGCCGTGCAGGGCATGCGCGAAGACCAGGTGCCGCTGGGGGCGGTGGTGCTGCGGTCGCTAACAGATTTCGAGCAGCGGCTCGATATGATTATGGTTAAGTAGCGCGCGTCAACCGGTAACGCCCTCGCGCGTTTCCCCGATAGCGGTAGAATCAAGCTGCCGCTCACGGAGGCGACCCATGGCAAGCAGCATCAAGATTGCGCAACTCGCAATAGCCGGATTTTTGGCCCTGGTCGCCGGTTGTGGCGGCGGGGGCGGCGCGAGTTCGCCACCTCCCCCGGTACCTCCACCGCCGATCAGCAAGATCGAGGCTTATCGTTTTCTCAACCAGGCCACTTTCGGTGCAACCGAAGCCGAGGCTCAGCGACTGATCGCGTTAGGTGACAGCACCAACAGCTATTCGCGCTGGCTGGACGAACAGTTCGCCAAGGCGCCGTCAACCCAGTTGCCGACGGTGCTCGCCGCGGTACCAAACCCGATTCCGGCCGGATTCAATATCGGCTCGCTGCAGGCACAGCGGGTTGAGGCCTGGTTCCAGAATTCGTTGAACGGCGACGACCAGTTGCGCCAGCGCGTTGCCTTCGCGTGGTCCGAGATCATGGTCGTTTCGCAGGTCGGTGCGCTGGCGAATTTCCCGCTGTCGCTGGCGGATTACTATGACATGTTAGCTCGCGACGCCTTCGGCGATTATCGCAAGCTGCTCGAAGATGTGACGCTGCACGTGTCGATGGGCATCTATCTGTCGATGCTGGGCAATCAGAAGCCGAACCCGACGCTCAATATCCGTCCTGACGAAAACTACGCGCGCGAAACGATGCAGCTGTTCAGCATCGGTCTGGTCGAACTGAACACCGACGGCACGCCGCGTCAGGTGAATAGCCAGGCGGTGTCAACCTATGATCAGTCGATCATCGAAGGCTTTGCTAACGTTTACACGGGCTGGCGCTACGCCGGCGGCACCTCGTTTGCCAATGCGGGGCGTGCGACGCTGACCAACCAGGTGCAGCCGATGCAGGCCTACGCCGAGCAGCACTCGACCGGTACCAAGAAGGTGTTGACTTATACGGGCGCCGCATTGACCACCATTCTCCCGAACCAGACGCCGGCCCAGGATCTGGCCAATGCGCTCGACAACATCTTCAATCACCCCAATGTCGGGCCGTTCATCTCGAAGCAGCTGATCCAGAAACTGGTGACCAGCAATCCAAGCCCGGCCTATGTCGCGCGCATTGCCGCGGTCTTCAACAGCGACAGTCAGGGCCGCCGCGGCAACCTGCAATCGGTGATCCGCGCCATTTTGCTGGATAGCGAGGCGCGCTCGGCGCCGAGTGCGCAGACCGCGGGCAAGATCAAGGAGCCTCTGCTGCGGCTGACCCAGCTGTGGCGCGCCTACGGCGCGCGCGCCGCGAGCGGCAAATATACGGCTGCGGCGACCGGCGGTCCGTCGGCGACATTCGCGCAGGGGCCGCTGCAATCCGGCTCGGTGTTCAATTTCTTCAGTCCGTTCTTTGCACCCACCGGCGAAATCGCCAACCAGAACCTGGTCGCGCCCGAGATGCAGCTGGCGACCGAGTACAACAATACCCAGTTCATCAATTTCTTCTGGGTGCAGGCTATCGCCCGCACCACCGCGCAGACCGGCCTGGGAGCGGATGTGGTCGTCATCGACACCACGCAGGAACAGGCGGTCGCCAATGACTCCGAAGCCCTGGTGAACCGGGTCGCGGACAAGTTGTTAGGCGGGCAGATATCAGCCGAGCTGAAAGCAAGCGTCAAGACCCAGGTCAATCTAACCGCGACCACCGTGCCTAACACCCGGGTGGCCGACGCGATCTACCTGATCGCGACCGCGCCTGAATTCGTGCTGCAACGCTAACGGACGGAGAACAGTCATGAACTACAATCGACGCAAGTTTCTCCGCAGGGTTTCGGCCGGCGGCCTGGCCTACGCGCTGTCGCGTACCCCGGGCACCGTCTGGGGCCAGATGGCCGGCGCCGGCGGCTTCGGCGAATATCGCGCCTTGGTGTGCGTATTCATGTTCGGCGGCAACGATTCCTGGAACATGCTAGTGCCGCGCACCACTGCCGAGTACAACGCCTACAACAGTGCGCGCGGCGGTGACCAGATCGTCGGCGTCGCTACCAGCGGGCTCGCGGTGCCGTTGGCGTCGCTGCTGCCGATCGATCCCGTCGGCACCAGCGGCGCGCCTTTCGGATTTCATCCCAGCATGATCGGCGTGCGGGATCTGTTTCAGGTCGGCAAGGCGGCGGTGGTCACCAACCTCGGACCGTTGCTGGCGCCGACGACCAAGGCGGCCTACGCCGCGGGGTCGGCTAATCTGCCGCCGCAGCTCTTTTCGCATAACGATCAGCAGGATCAGTGGCACAGCCTGCGCGGTCGCAGTGTCTCAAAGACGGGCTGGGCGGGACGCGTTGCCGATCTGGTCACGAGCCAGGTTCCCAACCAGCAGCTGGCAGTGAATCTTTCGCTGGCCGGCAACAGCTATTTCCAGGCGGCTGATACGGTTGCGCCGTATGTGATGGGATCGAACGGACCCGTTGCATTTTCCGGGTTTGGCACGACCGGCACCAACCTTGCCCGGCGCCAGGCGGTCGAGGCGATCAACAACCAGACCTACGGCACGATCTACGAGCGCGCCTTTGCGGGCGTCACCAAGCGCGCCGTGCTGTTTGCGGATCGCGTCAATGCCGCGATCACCGCCGCACCGCCGCTGGTTGCTTTGCCCAACCCTAACACCGGACTTTCATCGCTGGAGCAGCAGCTGCGCACGGTGGCTAAGCTGATTTCACAGCGTGACACGCTCAGCATGACCCGGCAGATTTTCTTCGTATCCACTGGCGGCTTCGATTCGCACGACGATCAGAATAACGATCAGCCGGCCCTGCTGGCTAACATCTCGAGCGCGCTGTCGCGCTTCTATGCGGCGACCGAGGAACTCGGGGTGCAGAATTCCGTGGTGGCTTTCACGCAGTCGGATTTCGCCCGCACGCTGACTTCCAATGGCGACGGCTCCGATCACGCCTGGGGCGGCCAGCAACTGGTGGTGGGCGGACCAACGGCGCTGCTGGGGCAGCGCATCTACGGCACCTATCCTTCGCTGGCCATCAACAGCGCTGACGATGTCGGCGGCGGTCGTTTGATTCCGACCACGTCGTCAGATCAGTACGCGGCGACCCTCGCCAAATGGTTTGGCGTCACCGATGCACAGATGCCGCAGGTTGCGCCGAGCATCAATAATTTCACGACCCGGAATCTCGGCTTCCTGGCCTGAGTCAAGAAAGCCGCAGCATCGCGTTAGCAACGCCGCGGCTTGTCGGGCGCGACTGAATATTTGACGCCGGCTAGTTAGCGCCGAACCGCCAGGAGAAGCGCAATCCGATGAAACGCGGATCTGGCATCGTGGCGACAAACGCATCCGATGGCGAGAACGACGTGAAGTCGAAGTAATACTGGTCGACAGAGCCGGGATTGTTGACCGCCGCCATTACCGTGTCGTCATCGGTAACATTGTTCGCGTAGACCATGACGTCCCAGCGATCCGATTGCAGACCAACGCGCAGATTGGCATGCACGAAGTCGTCAAGTTTCACCTGGTTAAAGATGTCGACATAGCGTTCGCCCTGGGACTGCACATCGCCTTCAATGAAGAAGCGAACGTTCTTTCCGCCCATCAGATCATCGACTGCACGCTGCCAGCGCGCGGTGGCAACCACTGAGTGTTCGGGCGCGCGTTCGATCTTCTTGCCCGCCAGGTTGATGTAGCACAGCCTGGGATTTTCACCGCGTGGGCAGGACCCAAAACGCGTCGCGTCGGTCGACGACGTGCTGGTAAACGGGAAATCGTCGTAGTTGGCATCGAGGTAGCTGTAATTGAGACCCAGGGTCAGGTTCGAGGTCAGTCGATATTCCGCCTCGAGGTCCATGCCCTTCACCGTGGCTTGGCCGGCATTGATGATTCGACCCACTAACAAACCTGACGGTGTCACGAACTGTGAGCCTGTCTGCTTGTCGGTGTAAGTCATCTTGAAAAGCGACGGATTGACGCGCAGGCGGTTCTCGAGGAACTGCATTTTCGCGCCAATTTCCACTTGCTTGAGGTTTTCCGCCCGGTACGAGATTTCGTCGTACTTGCCGTCGTAGTCAGCGTCGTTCCACGAGCCGCTGGTGGTGGTCGAAATACCGCCAGGCTTGTGACCCTTGGCAAGACTCGCATACAACATCACGCCGTCCAGGAATTTGTAGTCGATGGTGATGCGGGGCGTTGTGAAGCTCGAAGAAGTTTTCGGCAAATCGACCGCGACGCCAGGTCCCTGGCGCACACCCGGGCCCGGCACCACGGGCGCAAACGGATTAAAAAACGGATACAGGTAATTGATCGACGGCCCGAACAGTGCGAAGCCGGGGAAGGTCGGATCCTGGCAGTTCGCGGCACCCGGCAGTGCTGAACAGTTGACGCCGTTGATCTGCTCGGACTCATTGGAGCGACGCGCTTCCAGCACCAGATTCGCCCGCTCTGACAGCTTGAACGTCAGATCACCGAAAATGGACTCATGCTTGGTAAGGCGTCCGTTAGGCCGCGGGATTGCGGTCATGAGCGCCAGCGCCTGATTGCCGTTCAATGGCGTGGTGGCGCCGATGCGCTGGCAGGCTGGCGGAATCGCCGGCTGACCCGGGAAGAAAGTATTAGCAGGCGTGGCCGGCGAACAGACGATCGACACCGAGCGCGCGTTCTGATCGACGTCTTCCTTCCAGTACAGGGCACCTAACATGAAATTGAATCGACCCTCGAGTTGCGACTGGAAGCGCAGTTCCTGCGAGATTTGATTGGTGGAATTGTCATAGTCGAACTGCGTTGCCCGGCCGACGATGTCGGTTGCGGTCAGGTTGCCGTTAGGGTCCACGCGGCCCGAATCGAAGTCGCCATCCTCCAGCCAGCTGAACTTGGCGTCGGTGTAACCCGTCAACGAGGTCAACACGCCTTTGCCGAAGTCCCAGTTCATGACCATCGAGAATCGTTTGATAGTGCGGTCCGTTCCCGCGTAGTCGAGGCCGGTGCGCGGGTCGGTATCAAACTGCACATTGAGGGTGTCAGCGCCAGGAATGGTACCGCGGTACGCGAGCACGCCGCTGCCGCCCGGGAAGAAACCCAGCGTCGGGCCGTACACGCGGCATTGCGCATTGTTAGGTGCGCCGGTACCCGTGGTCAGTGACAGGCACGCGCCCGGCAGGCTGGTCGCCGCGCCCGTGGATAGTTGCAGCGTCGTGCCACTGGACGGCCGGAAAAGGCGGGTATTGCCGCGCAGCGAAGCCTGCGGGAACGGATCGAAGTGATCGTCGGACCATTCGAAGCGTGTCTTGGAATCGAAATTTTCGCTCGGGGTCCACTTCAGCGTCAGCGCTGCGCCAGCGCCATCGCCGCCACCAACCTTGGCGCCGGTCACGCGATTCTTGTGGGCGCCGTCGTCATTCCACTTGGCGACGTTCAGACGCCAACCAAAAGTTTCGCCGAACGGACCGCTCAACGAAGCGGTCGCTTCGTAGCGGCCAAAATCGCCGAAATCGCCATTGGCTGAACCCGAAAATTCCTTGCTTGGGTCCTTGGTCACGTAGCTGAGGGCGCCCGCGAACGCGCTGCGCCCGAATTTGGCGGACTGCGGTCCCTTGACGATCTCGATCGACTGCAGGTCCATCAGACGATTGGTTGCTAACAGCGAATTACCGCCGAAGTTGATGCTCTCGCTGGAGGTGTCGACACCATCCACGAGCACCGCGACGTTGACGCGGCCGCGCGAGGGTGACAGGCCGTGGATGGCAATGCGTGTGTCGGTGGCCGAGTACCCCTTGTCAAAGATCAGCGCCGCGTCAAGGTTTGCGAGGTCATTGATATTGGACAAGCCCAAATGTTCGACGTCTGCCGCGCTGAACGCGGTTATGCTGATCGGCACTTCCTGCAGGTTTTCTGTGCGCTTGCGCGCTGTGACCACGACCTCGTCCAGTTCCTCTGACTTCGCGCCTGCCTGGGCCGCGGCGGTTGTGGAATACAGAGCCAAAGCTGTAATAACCGCGGCAGCGACGGTGACTGTCGAACGCATGAGCATCTCCCCCGGAATTAATCGAAACCAAGACCCAATGTGCCGGTCGCCGAATGATGGCGTCAACGCGAAAAAGATGCGTTCAAACCCCTGTCCGCTGTGAGGACAGCATTGTTGCTCCGCTGCAACGAGACATGTCGGCGGTTTGCTAACAATCTCAGAGGATATAACGACTCAGGTCTTCGTCTTTGACCAGTGCTCCGAGTTGCCGCTCGACATACTCGGCATCCACCGTGACCAGCGACTGGCCGCGATCGGTGGCTTCGAACGACAGAGTCTCAAGCAAGCGCTCCATCACCGTATGCAGGCGCCGTGCGCCGATATTTTCGTTCTTCTCGTTGACATGCGCTGCGATCTCGGCGATCCGGCGCACACCGCTGTCGGTGAATTCAAGTTTGACCTGCTCCGTACCTAACAACGCAGCATACTGCACAGTCAATGCTGCGTCCGGTTCGCGCAGGATGCGTTCGAAGTCTTCGACCTTGAGCGCGCTGAGTTCCACCCGGATCGGGAACCGGCCCTGCAGTTCCGGAATCAGATCCGACGGCTTGGCCATGTGGAAAGCGCCGGAGGCGATGAACAGTACGTGATCCGTCTTGATCGTGCCGTACTTGGTGCTGACCGTGCAGCCTTCCACGAGTGGCAGTAAATCGCGCTGCACGCCTTCGCGCGACACATCTGCGCCGTAGGTTTCCTGGCGGCGGCAGATCTTGTCGATCTCATCGATGAAGACGATGCCGTTCTGCTCGGCGTTAGCCAGCGCCCGGGCTCGCAGTTCTTCTTCATTGATGAGCTTGCCGGCTTCTTCCTCGGTCAGCAGCTTGAGCGCTTCCCTGACCTTGACCTTGCGGCTTTTGGTGCGGCCGCCGCCCAGGTTCTGGAACATGGATTGCAATTGCTGCTGCATTTCTTCCATTCCCGGCGGCGCCATGATTTCGACTCCGGCTGACATGGCGCGCAACTCGATCTCGATCTCGCGATCGTCGAGCTGCTTTTCACGCAGCATCTTGCGGAATTTCTGCCGGGTTTCCGCATCGCGCGGCTGGGAGGTATCGTCGGTCGAAAAGCCCATCATTTTCGGCTTGGGCAACAACGCATCCAGCACCCGCTCCTCGGCCGCATCGGCGGCGCGGCTGCGCACGGCTGCCATTTCTTCTTCACGCGTCATCTTGACCGCAACTTCCGCGAGTTCCTTGACGATGCTCTCGACATCGCGACCCACGTAGCCGACCTCGGTGAATTTCGTGGCTTCCACCTTCACGAACGGTGCGCGCGCGAGCTTCGCCAGGCGCCGCGCAATTTCGGTCTTGCCGCAACCGGTGGGACCTATCATCAGAATATTCTTTGGCGTGATTTCGGCGCGCAGCCCTTCTTCGACCTGCATGCGGCGCCAGCGATTGCGCAGTGCGATCGCGACCGAGCGCTTGGCGTCATTCTGGCCGATGATATGTTTGTCGAGTTCCTGGACGATCTCGCGCGGCGTCAGTGATTGCAGGCTCACGGCGTTGTCCTCGCCGGCAGCTCTTCAATTGTCAGATTGCGATTGGTATAGATGCAGATATCCGCGGCGATGTTCAGTGATCGCTCGACGATGTCACGTGCTGTCAGTTCAGTATTTTCGAGCAGGGCGCGCGCCGCTGCCTGTGCATACGGACCGCCTGAACCGATGGCGACCAGGTCATGATCCGGTTCGATGACATCGCCATTGCCCGAGATCACGAACAACTTGGTCGGATCGCCGACTAGCAGCAGTGCTTCCAGGCGCCGCAGATAGCGATCCGCACGCCAGTCCTTGGCGAGTTCGATCGCGGCCCTTGTCAGGTTACCGAATTTCTCCAGCTTGGCTTCGAAGCGCTCAAACAACGTGAAGGCATCGGCGGTACCGCCGGCAAAGCCGGCCAGCACCTTGCCGTCATGCAGGCTGCGCACTTTGCGCGCATTGGCTTTCATGACGGTGTTGCCGAGGCTGACCTGGCCATCGCCACCGACGACGACAATGCCATTACGGCGCACTCCCAGGATGGTGGTGCCATGGGGCTTAAAGGTTTCGCTCATTTTTCTTGTCTACTTTTACGCCGTTTGGCGCGCGGATGTGAACGGTCGTAAATGCGGGCCAGATGCTGGAAATCAAGGTGCGTGTAGACCTGGGTGGTCGAGATATTGGCGTGACCCAGCATTTCCTGCACGCCGCGCAAATCCTGAGAAGATTCAAGCAGATGCGTGGCAAAGGAGTGCCGGAAAAGGTGCGGATAGGCGCCGACCTGCAAGCCCTGGCGTCGCGCCCAGTAGCTGATCCGCAGTTGTACCGCGCGCGCCGTCAGGCGCTGGCCCCGCTGGCCGACGAACAGGGCCGCGACGCCTGGTTTGACCAGCGCCGGGCGCTCCTGCAGCCAGGCGCGCAAGGCCGTTTTGGCATGACGGCCGACCGGCACGATCCGCGTCTTGTCGCCCTTGCCGAGCACCCGGACCGTGCTGTCGGCGAGATCCAGCTGTGCGGTATCCAGGCTTGTCAGCTCGGTGAGCCGCAGGCCGGACGAGTAGAACAACTCCATGATGGCGCGATCGCGTTTCGCCAGCGCGGTGTCAGTGGGAATCTCGATCAGGCGCTGTATCTGATCCACATCCAGCGTTTCCGGGAGATGCGGCTTGACCTTGGGTGCGCGGATCTCGTTAGCTGGATTGCTCTCCAGCGCGCGTTCGCGGATCAGGTAATTGCAGAAACTGCGCACGGCGGACAGGCGGCGCTGCACGCTGCGGGGCGCGAGCCCGCCGGCATGCGCACGCGCCGCGAACAGGCGCACATGCTGGGAATCCAGTGCGCGCCAGTCATCGAGGCCCTGCTGGTTGCAGAATTCCTGCAGCGCGCGCAGGTCGCGGCCGTAACTTTCGACCGTGTTAGGCGGCAGGCGGCGTTCGGTCGCGAGGTGCCGCGCGAAACGCGGCAACCACTCGCGGGCTTTGCAGTCCATCACTCAGCGGGAAGTCAGGAACCGGCGGGTGCGCGCGCCAGCGCGTCGCCGATGTAATCAGCCATCCTGCCCAGCAGCTCGGTGCTCATGCCCGGATGAAAGCGCTCGCGATCCGGACTCGCCAGCGCCAGCAATCCCAGCGCGCCCTTGTCGCCTAACGGCACCAGTGCCGCCGAACCGACATGTTCGGCATCCGCGCCGAACAACCACTCGCGCTGCGAGTCGCGCACCTGGCCGCAGCGGGGCTTGCCGGTGGCAAACAAATGCTCAAAGCTCTTCAGCATCGGATCATCGGCGGTCGTGCTGCGGGCAAAGTGCAGGTTGGCCAGCTGCGCCGCATCCGTCGGCACATTGATCAGGATCAGGCGTGAATTGAATGCGTCAAAGTCTTCGCGCAGCGAAGCGTCAATCTGATTCAGCGCGTCGCTGCGGGAGCTGGCCCGCAGCAGGCGACGGGCGAAACGGTGAATCTTGTCTGCCAGTTGCTCGTTAGCACGCGCGACACTGACGAAATCGGCCAGGCGGCGGTCCGCGGCCTGCGCGCGTTCACGCAGCACTTCGATCTGGCGCTCCACCAGTGTGACCGTGGTCGTGCCACGCGCATGTGGCAGGCGCAGCTGCGCCAGCGTGTTCGGATGACGCGCAAAGAAATCGGGATCCCGGGCCAGATGTTCGACCACAAACTTGTCGTCTGCCTCGACGCCAGCGGGCTGGCGCACGGATTGGCTGCTCATGCTTGGTTTCGCTCCTTCTGAATTTCGACCTGGCTAAATTTCGACCTGGCCGCGAAAAGACTCGACTGCCGGCCCCGTCATCCATAACGCTTGACCCTCACCGGGCCAATCAATCCACAGCCGCCCGCCTGGCAACGCGACCTCTACATGGGCGCCCAGTCTGCCATGTCGGCGCCCGACTGCAACTGCCGCGCAGGCCCCGGTCCCGCAGGCCCGGGTCTCGCCCACACCGCGCTCGAACACGCGCAGCCGGATTTGGGCGTCGTCGATGATCTGCATGAAGCCGACATTGGTTCGTTCCCGGAAGCGCGGATGCGACTCCAGTTGCGGGCCAAGCGTCGCAACGGGTGCGGTGTCGACATCTGCAACTGTTAGCACCGCGTGCGGATTCCCCATCGAGACCGCGCCAAACTCGAGCGTCGCGCCGCCGACCAGCAGGCCATAACGCAGGGCTTCCGCGGGCACGTCCAGGTGCAGCGCTGCCGGCGCGAAATCCGGCACACCCATATCGATGGAGACGTGGCCAGAATCCAGCACGCGTGCCCGCACCGGGCCTGCGCCGCCATCGAGCAGCATGTCGGCACCCAGGGCCGGGTTGCGCTCGTGTAACAGCCGCGCGATGCAACGCACACCGTTGCCACATTGTTCCACTTCGCTGCCATCGGCGTTGATCACACGATAGGCGGCGCGCGCCCCGGCAGTACGCGGCGGTTCAATCAGCAATGCCTGGTCGAAACCCACGCCGGTATGACGATCTGCCAGCGCCTGCCACTGGCCCGAGGCTAACAAAGGCTCGCCGGGGCGGTGCTCGAGAACCATGAAATCGTTGCCGAGACCGTGCATTTTGACGAACTTGAGCTGCATGCAACGACTCAGGAGAAAAGCGCCCGCTCGCGAAAAATGCAGCGATTCATGATGGTGACGATACCGGCGGCGGAACACATCGACGATATCGATGCGCTCGCCATGCTGCAGCGAGCTAACAGCCGCGTCCAGCGTCGGCCAACAGCGTTCGCCCAGGATTTCTGTCTCGGCCGGGTTGACGGGCATGACACCGCGATGGTGCGCGCCTGGCGCAGCAAGTTCTCAATCGTGGCAGCGTCGGGATTGCGAAAACTCATCGCCGACAGTCTACCGTATGATGGAACGGTGGAGCCCAGGACATGAAAGCGCGGTTGCGCATCGAGCCTCATGGCCGCACTGTTGACGTGCGGCAGGACCAGACCTTGCTGGATGCCGCGCTGTCGTCCGGGCTCAACCTGCCGCACAGTTGCAAATCGGGACATTGCGCGTCCTGCCGTGCGCGGCTGCGCAGTGGCAGCATTCAATATCCGCACGGGCGGCCGCTGGGCCTGACCGCAAACGAGGCGGCAACGGGGGAGATCCTGCTGTGTCAGGCCCGTGCCGCCAGCCCGGAGCTGGTCATCGAAGCGCGCAGCATCGCGCGCGCCGGCGAGGCCGAAATTCGCAACCTGCCGTGCCGGATCGAGCGGCGTGTGCTGCTGGCGCCGGATGTCATGCAGGTGTTGCTGCGCCTGCCGGCTACCGAGCAGGTCGGCTTCCAGCCGGGCCAATACCTGGATGTATTGTTAGATGGCGGGCAGCGCCGCAGTTTTTCGTTAGCGTGTCCGCCGCATGATGCGCGCTTGCTGGAACTTCATGCGCGCCGCGTGGCGCACGGTCGCTTTACCGAGCAGCTGTTCGGCGACTTACGCGATGGCGCGCTGTTGCGCATCGAGCTGCCGATCGGTCAGTTTGCCTATCGTCACGACGATGCGCCGCTGATCCTGGTGGCCGGTGGCACCGGGTTTGCGCCCATCAAGTCGATCATGCGGCATATATTTGAAAAAGGCCCCGCACGTGACACGCACTTTTTCTGGGGCGCGCGCTCCACAGCGGATCTGTACCAGGATGCGTGGCTGCGCAATTTCCAACGCGCGCACCCGCAGCTGCGATATACACCGGTGCTGTCGGATGAGGCCGCTGCCGACGGTAATGAACAGGGCTGGGTGCATGCAGCGGTGCTGCGCCATTATCCGGACCTGGCGCAACAGGTCATTTACGCGGCCGGCCCGCCGCAGATGATCGAAGCGATGCGGGTGGCTTTTCCGGCGGCGGGTCTCGCTACCGATCGATTGCGCTTCGATTCGTTCGATTACGCGCCGCTTGCGGCCAGCGCCGTGTGAACGCCGGTGCTGATGCTGCGAGCCGTGATGCAGTGATCGCGGACTTCGCGCTGAATGCGCGCGACTTCATTCGCGTAATGGTGTGCCAGGGCATCGGGCAGCGACGAGGGAATGTCGACCGTGCAACGATGCAGGTAGTCGGCTAACGTCAAACTCATCGCGCGATATTCGCGCACCCAGCCGCTGGCATTCTGGACGCCGGGCTCCAGGGCGTCGGCCAGATCGGTAGCAACGTCGATTTCCAGTGCCAGGCGCTCAAGATCTATGCGCAGCATCTCGCAGGTATCGGCGACCGACCCCGTCTCCGCCAGCAAATGACCGTAATCAAATTCCACCAGCATGTCCCGGTGCTGCTCGATGCCGTCAGGCTGCGGGTCGAGCAGGGCGGCCAGCGGCGCCCAGGCGCGGATCGCTTCGCAGGCCCAGCGGCGATTGGCGGCCCATGGCAACTCATGCGCCAGCACCTCGCGCACACGAACCAACACGTGCTCGCTGACCGGTTCGCTGCTGCCAGCCGTGTGCCGCAGCACGGCTGCGCTGCGTGCTGGTTCTGCCAGCCAGGATTCAAGCACACGCTCCGCAATATCGATCGCCAGCGTGGTCGGGCCGTTTCTCATAGCCGCAATCTCAGCGGCTATCGCGGCGCGCGTCGGTGAAGGCTTTCACAGCCGTGCAATGCCGACAGGCATTGTCAAATACGGAATCGCTCCCGCAGATCGCCGGCCATGCGCCGACTGACGGCCAGTTTTTGCGGACAATCCCGCAATGTGACGAAATGTTGCCCGCTGGGGTCGCGTTCGATGGCCATCAACAGGCGCGTATTCACCAGTGCGTTACGGTGAATGCGCACAAACAGGCTGCCGAGATCATCCTCCAGTGACCGCAGGGATTCTTCGATCAGGTCCTCGCCCGCACGATGCCTGACGGTGGTGTATTTCTGGTCGGCCTGGAAATAAATGACATCCTCTAGCAGCACCAGGCGTGTGCTGTCGCGCGCTTTTACCGCGATATGTGTGCGCCGTTCGGCCAATCGGGCGGCATTTGCAGCATGTGCCAGTTGCGGTCTTGTCAGGCGGCCGGCCTGCATGATCGCCGCGCGCAGTTTTTCGGCGCGTATCGGTTTTAACAGATAACCTGTGGCCTGGGTCTCAAAGGCATTGATCGCATATTCGTCGAACGCCGTCGTGAATATGACAGCGGGCGGTTCGGTGAACTGCTGAATACGGCGTGCCGCCTCGAGGCCATTGATTCCCGGCATGCGAATGTCGAGCAGCACGATGTCCGGCGCCAGTTCATCGGCCATTTCCAGCGCCTGCTCGCCGTGTTCGGCTTCACCGATCAGCTGCACTTCGGGAATCTCGGCTAACAGACTGCGCAGGCGGTCGCGCGCCAGGACCTCGTCGTCGGCAATCAGCACGCGATAGCTCACTTGCGTTTCTCGATGTAGGGGAAACGCAGCGTAACGATGTATTCATTGTCGAAACGGCCGGCCTTGATCGTGGCCCGCTCATCATAGACCAGCGTCAGCCGTTCGCGGATGTTAGCCAGCGCAACGCGGTTGCCCTCACGCGGCACTGCCGAATCCGGCATGGGGTTGCGCACCACGATGGTCACGAGGCCGTTGGCAAATTCACCGTTGACGCTGATCGTGCCGCCTTCGGGTCGCGGTTCTACGCCGTGGTAAATCGCATTTTCAAGTAGCGGCTGGATCATCAGGCTTGGAACAATCGCCGTCCTGGGCACCGGGTCGAGTTTCCACTCCACTCGCAGGCGCGCACCCATGCGCAGTCTCTCGATGCGCTCGTAGGTGCGGGCGATCTCGATTTCCTCGTCCAGCGTTATCTGCCCGCGCTGATCGCTGAGCGTGGCGCGGAACAGATCAGCGAGATCCTGTACCGCTTCCTCGGCGAGCTGCGGATTGCTGCGCGTGAGCGCGGCGATGGTGTTCATGCTATTGAAAAGAAAATGCGGCCGGATGCGCGCCTGCAAAGCATGCACCCGGGCCTGCGCCGACAGTTCGACATTCTCGCGCCACTGCTGCGTCACATAACAATAGCGCAACGCCACGGCCGTGACGATGAAGCTGATGATCAGGTTTCGAACCACAAAGTAGAAGTGGTCAGCGGGTCTTTGCGCCTGGAGGTCGGCGCCTACCGCAAAATATTGCGCCGCCAGGCGCCAGGTAATTTCGGATACGACTCCGACCAGCAGCAGCTCCATGCCGAGTGCAATGGCCGCGCCTTTGGCGACGCTCTGCCGCGCGATGTAGGCGCGCAACGCGCATAACATCGCCGCGCTGGCGAGGCCGATCCACAACAGGAACATCGAGCTGCGACCCAGGTCAGACCAGAAGCCGATGCGATCGTCAGCGCGTGCGGCGGTTGCCAGCACTGCTGTCAGCTCGGCTATCAGTACCACAGCCAGTACCACGCGTGCGGTGCAAAAATCGGGCAGGTAGAGCGCGGCTGTCGTAACCGGCGGCAACTCTTTGCTGGCGTTCGCGCTCGGGCGCATCGCCATGTTAGCTCAGCCTAGCGGGACGCGGGGCCGCAGACCGCATCGCGTTCCTGGCGGACGCGAAGTCGGGCTTCGTCCAGTTCCTTGGCGCTCAGATAGGTGCGCTCACCTTTTTCCTCGCGATAGATGCGGGTCGAGGTGATCAGCTGCTCGTATTGCGCGCTAGCGGCCTTGCACTGTTCGGTGCGTTTCTTGGCAATATCCTGCAGCACGGCCTTGCCGGCCGCCTGCTGCTGACGTTGTTCTTGGGCGAGTGCGATCCCCTGCGGCGTGGGTACCGGGCCCGATTGGCTGGCTGTCGTGCCTTGCGACTGCCCCGCGCTTGAGGAGCCACCGGAGACATTCTGCTTGACCCGGACTGCGCCCAGGACCGGCACGTCGCTGTAATGGACGACCCCTTGTGCGTCTTTCCAGCGCCAAACGTCGCCGGCCTGCGTGCAGGTCGCCGCTATGACTGCCAATACCAACAATGACCTTGCCGATGCGCGCATGGGAATCTCCGAGGGCAATAGTATCGCTGCAAGTGGCCACCGAAGCATTTGAACTGCATCACACAAAGGCCGGCGGGGTAGCCAATTTGAGCAGTCTAGCAGGGGAAAGGGCCGATTTTTGGCCCGATACGTTAGATTAATGGTCTCCCCGAGGCCCCGGTTTCAGGCTTAAGATCTCGCCAGATGAACGGAGACTTTATGGATCGAATTCGCATCGATGATCTGGCCCGCAAGCTGCTCGACGGTCTGCCGCCGGGCCTGCGCAATCTTCAGGCGGACGTGGAGCAGAACTTCCGCGCGGTGCTGCGCGCCAACCTCGCCAAGCTCGACCTGGTCGCGCGCGACGAGTTCGACGCCCAGACCAAGGTGCTGGCGCGTACCCGGGCCCAGATCGAAGCGCTGGAACAACGACTCGCGGCGCTCGAAGGCAAGCGCGTCTAGCTGGCGCTGCTTAGCCCGCACGCCTAACAGCGCGCGGCAGCCACAGCGCCCTGCAAGGGATTCAGATGTCGGTCGCCCGCATTCAATGCCGGGCGCAGCTCGGATTGGTTGCGCCTCCGGTCCTGGTCGAAGTGCATCTTGGCAGCGGGTTGCCGGTGTTCTCCATCGTGGGTTTGCCGGCGGCCGCTGTCAAAGAGAGCAAGGAGCGGGTGCGCTCGGCACTGGCTAACAGCGGCTTTGAGTTCCCGGCCGGCCGCATCACCGTCAATCTGGCGCCTGCAGATCTGCCCAAGGATGGCGGGCGCTTCGATCTCGCGGTTGCCATCGGCATTCTCGTGGCGTCGGGGCAATTGGCCGCGCCGGCCCTCGAGCGCTGCGAAGTCTATGGCGAACTGGGGCTGTCCGGCGAGTTGCGCCCCGCACCCGGCCTTTTGTTAGCGGCGGTGCAGGCGGCGGCCGCGGATCGCGCCATTGTGGTGCCGCGGGCGAACGCGGCCGAGCTGCGCGCGGCGCCACTGCCCGCGATCCACTCGCGCATCTATCCGGCTGATGATCTTCGCTCGGTCTGTGCGCATCTGGGCGGATCGCAGCCGCTAGCCGATCTCACTTCCCAGGGCCCCGGCGCGGACGCCGGGCCTGTGCCGGCGCCCAGGCCGGATCTTGCCGAGATCGTCGGGCAGGCGCCCGCGAAGCGCGCGCTGGTGATCGCCGCCGCGGGCGGTCACAGCCTGTTGTTGATCGGGCCGCCGGGTTGCGGCAAAAGCATGCTGGCGCAGCGTCTGCCGGGAATCCTGCCGCCACTGTCGGCGCCAGAGCATGTCGAGGTCGCGGGAATCCGCTCGGTGTGCGGCTTGGCGTCAGGCACCACAGCCTCTAACCAACGACCGTTTCGCGCACCCCACCACACGGCATCCGCGAGCGCCATCATTGGCGGCGGTCCGCAGGCGCGTCCGGGCGAAATCACTCTCGCGCATCGCGGCGTGCTGTTTCTCGACGAACTGCCTGAATATGACCGCCGTGTGCGCGAAGCGCTGCGCGAGCCGCTGGAATCCGGCGTAATCGCAGTCACCCGCGTCGGCCTGCAGTGCGAATATCCGGCGCGGTTTCAGCTGGTAGCGGCGATGAACCCCTGTCCCTGTGGCTACCTGGGCGATCCTTCCGGCCGCTGCCGCTGCACACCTAACAGCCTGCAGCGATACCAGGCGCGCATTTCCGGGCCGTTGCTGGATCGCATCGACCTGCGTGTGCAGCTGACCAGGGTCGTTGAGTCCGAATGGCAGGCCGCCGGCGCTGCGAGCGGACCGAATACCGTGGAAGCCGCTGCTCAGGTTGCGGCGGCGCGCCGGATCCAACTCGAGCGCAGCGGGGTCCTGAACGCAGCCCTCAGCAGCGCACAGCTGGCGGAGAATCTCCGCATAGTCACTGCGGCGCGGCAGCTGCTGTTAGCTGCGAGCGCGAAGATGCAGTTGTCCGCGCGCGCCAAGCAGCGGGTCGAGCGGGTCGCCCGCACGCTGGCGGACCTGGATGCGAGTGCGGCAATTGCACCCTGTCATGTGGCAGAGGCGCTGCAATTGCGGCGCGATAACTGAAATCTGGCGATTGTTATGCCTCCGCTTCACATCAGCTAACATATGTTTGGCTTCAGGGTGTTCCTTCATTTTTTGCGGCTGACCACATCAAGGCGATATACCTCAGCGGCGTGCCCACTTTTCAGCTTTGCATCGACCCTGGCACGGCATTTGTGGGTTTCTGGAGAATCATCTTAGCTCGCAAGAAACAAGTGCAACGATTCAAGAACCTTTGCACGGTCTTTCGTCGGCAGTGATCCCACGGCACGCACAATGGCTGATTCATCAACAGTGGCAAGCTTCGCAGGGCGCACGATGGAGGCAATCGGAAGTCCGGCACCTTTCAGGTTACTAATGTCGACATCACCATCCCAAGCTGCGTGTGCGGCGTTGGTCACCATGGCCACGTAGTACATGCGGGTCTTCTGGTGAAGGCGTGGTGTCGAGACAATGACTCCTGGCCGCACGACCGATTGCTGCTGTTCCGCATATGGGAACGGCACAACCACCACATCCCATGGCTTGAATCTACTTGCTGCTAAGGACGTCATATGCACGGTCAAGCGGGCTGCCCCACTCAGGGGCAAAGGCAGAAAAGTCGGTATGGGTGCGTTCTGCGGCAGATGTCGGCATCACCAAAGACAATGGATGGACTCTCCCTTTCCGTGCCCGAAAATACAGTCGGAGCGCTTCTTGCACGACTTCGGATTTCTTCCTGATTTCCTTGCGACAGACCTCACTCAAGGCATGTTCCATCTCAAGGGGGACCGTGACCGACAGGGCTTTGTATTTGGCAGCAGTTTTCATATGATTCAATCATATTGGATGGGGGTTTGGTGTCAAGGGGGCGACTCATTTAAGCGGGTGAGGCCATAGATTTTCTGCGTCTTGGCAAATGCTGCTGGCCATGAGCGGGCGAGGTGTCATGGCTCGCACCATGCGCAAGAAACTACGAAACCAAGTGCGCACAAATAGCAGCGTGAGAAACTTGCAGGGAACTTTCGTGGCATTCGGCCAGGGAATTGCGACACACGCATGCCCGTGCGGTTACCTCGGGGATCCTTCTGGCCGCTGCCGCTGCACGCCTAACAGTCTGCAGCATTACCAGGCGCGCATTTCCGGGCCGTTGCTGGATCGCATCGACCTGCGCGTGCAGCTGACCAGGGTCGTTGAGTCCGAATGGCAGGCCGCCGGCGCTGCGAGCGGACCGAATACTGCGGAAGCCGCTGCTCTGGTCCTGGCGGCGCGCTGTGTCCAACTCGAACGCAGCGGGGTCCTGAACGCGGCCCTCGGCAGCGCACAGCTGGCGGAGGATCTCTGCCTATCCATTCCCGCCCGGCAGCTGCTGTTAGCTGCGAGCGCGGCAATTGCACCCTGTCATGTGGCCGAGGCGCTGCAATTGCGGCGCGCCAGTTGACCCTGCCCGCCTCGCGGGCGATGCGAGTAGAATAGGAAAAAATGCCAACAGCGCGCGGTGTCAGGGTCTTCAGTCGGTGAGCGATTCCCGGGTTTATTCCAACGGCGGCGGTCTGCGGCCCGATCTGGCGCTGGCGGCGCTGGGTGTGGTTTTTGGCGATATTGGCACCAGCCCGCTGTACGCCCTACGCGCCTGCCTCACGGCAGGTGGCAGCAGCAACGTTAGCAGCGCCGCCGTCCTTGGCGTCCTGTCGCTGATCTTCTGGGCGCTAGCGCTCACGATCACCGCCAAATACCTGCTCATCATCCTGCGCAACGACAACGACGGCGAAGGTGGCGTGCTGGCGCTCACCGCGCTCGCCAGTACCGAGACCTCATCCCGTTACCGGGCGCTCATCCCGCTGCTGGGTCTTGCAGGCTGCGCCCTGTTTTACGGCGACGGAGTCATCACGCCCGCTGTGACCGTACTGAGCGCCGTGGAAGGCTTGGCAATCGTCGCGCCGGCCTTCGCGGCAGCCGTCGTTCCGTTAGCCATCCTGGTCCTCTTCGCACTTTTTAAGATGCAGCGGCGCGGCACGGGTGCATTGGGCGGCATGTTTGGCTGGGTCATGCTGCTGTGGTTTCTGACGCTTGGGGCGTTAGGTCTGCACGGCATTATCAAGCAGCCGGCGGTTCTGGCGGCCGTTAACCCGCTGTATGCGATCGATTTTCTCCTGGCCCACTCCGGCATCGCGTTGCTGGTCGTCGGCTCGGTGTTCCTCGCCGTCACCGGCGGCGAGGCGCTGTATGCCGACCTTGGTCATTTCGGCGTCAAGCCTATCCGCATGGCGTGGTTCTTCGTCGCCTGGCCGGCGTTGGTCCTGAATTACTTCGGCCAGGGCGCGCAGTTGCTGGTCGAACCTGCCGCCATCGCCAATCCATTCTTTCACCTTGCGCCGGACTGGTTTCTTGCGCCGCTGGTGCTGTTAGCTACCGCCGCCGCGATCATCGCGTCGCAGGCGGTGATTTCCGGCGTGTTTTCCATGACCCAGCAGGCCCTGCAGCTCGGGTTCCTGCCGAGTGTACGGATCATTCAATCGTCGGCGGAGGCGATGGGACAGATCTATGTGCCTTCAGTCAACTGGCTGCTGTGCCTGGCGTCGATCGGACTGGTTATCGGATTTGGCTCCTCGGAGAGCCTCGCGAACGCATATGGCATTGCGGTTGCCAGCACCATGGTCATCGAGACCTCGTTGCTGCTCGCCCTGTTGCACAGCCGCTCCGGCTGGAGCAGCCGCGCACTGCTCTATTGCCTGCTGCCGCTGGCTGTTGTTGACGTGCTGTTTTTCGTCGCGAACGCGGACAAGATTCCGCAGGGTGGCTGGTTGCCATTGTTAGCTGCCCTGGTCATGTTTTACATCATGCGTACCTGGACGCGCGGACGGGTCAGAGTGTCGGAACTGATGCGCCGCGAAGGCCGCTCCGACGCGAAATTTCTCGCCGGAATCGAGGCCGACCCGCCGGCCCGGGTGCCGGGGCTGGCGGTATTCCTGACCAGTGATGCGGCGTCGGTGCCACGCACGCTGATCCGCAATGTCAGGCACAACGGCGTGCTGCACAAGCACACCGTGTTGCTGACTCTCAAGATCGAAAGTGTCCCGAAGATCGTGCGCGGCGGGCGCGCCACCGTGACCGAGATCGGGCATGGAATCTATCGCATCGTTGCGTCGATGGGATTCATGGACTTGCCCGATGTGCCAAGACTATTGCGGGAAGCCGAGCGACGCGGGCTGCCGTTTCGTACCGACGACGCCACTTTTTTTCTGGGCCGCGAAGACATTGTCATCGGTGCGCGCCGCGAGCTGGCAACCTGGCGCAAGCAGTTGTTCATGTTCATGGCGCGCAATGCGCAGTTCGCCGGCGAACGCTTTGGTATCGCGCCATCCCGGATCATCGAAATCGGCGGCCAGGTCGAACTCTGACCGTCAGGAGGATGCATGGCGGCCAAAAGCGACTGGCGTTCCCCTGGCGTCATCGAGCTAACAGACGGGCGCAGCGTCTGCCCGTGGTGCGTGGCCGATCCCGTCTACGTGCGTTATCACGATAGGAGTGGGGCCGGCCGCTGCACGATGACGCGCAGCTATTTGAGCTTTTGTGCCTCGAGGGCGCGCAGGCCGGGCTCAGCTGGTTGACAGTATCGTGCGCAATCGCCTGAAGGTCGATGCCTTTGTGTCCAATGCGCGCGCCTGTCTTGAAATCAAGGCGAGCGGCTCATTCGCGGAATTTCTCTGGCAGTTCGCACCGCCGCCGACCCGGCGAGCACGTCCGCGCACGCTAGCGGAGATTCCGGTTGCCACGCCGCAAAGTGATGCGATGAGCCGAGAACTCAAGCGGCGCGGATTCAAATTTGTTGGCACGACGATTTGCCATGCCTTCATGCAGGCGTCCGGCATGGTCGATGACCACCTGCGAGGCTGCAGCGCGATCGTAAAAGCCACGGCGCGAAAACGCCGCTGAGGTGTTTTGTTAGATCTTACTGCGCCTGGCTGATAAGATAGTCGACGCCCTGCTTGATCAGCGCGTCGTCGAGATCGATACGGCCGCCCTTGGGCGGCATCACGCCGGCCTTGCCGGTGTAGCCCTTGATCGCATGCTCATACAGCGTGGCCTTGCCCTGCGCGATGCGCGGACCCCAGAAGCCACGATCACCAGTCTTCGGCGCGCCGCCAATGCCCTGCTCATGACAGGTGCCGCAGGCCGCCTTATACAGCGACAGGCCGTCCTTTGGCACTGCCATCACGACCATCACGGCGTCCGGGTTGCTCTCGACGATGGTCAGCGCACTGTTGTCCTGACCGGCCACGGCGACGCGCGCCAGCGGCTCGATGTTGTGCTCGACAGCCGCGATGTATTTGGCATCCTGCAGCGCGTGCTCGCCCTGGTTATTGCGGCCAATGGCCCGAGCGACGCCCATCAGGACCAAAGCGATGGCTACCAGGATGCCGATGACGAGGCTGAACACATTGAAAAACTGCGAATCTTGCTTGCTCACGGGGGTACTCGCGCGTGCGTCGATAGGGAACCGTCATTATAGCCAAATGCTCCAAGAAACATGCGTATGAGCCGATTCTTAAAGTCAGGGTGGCTGCTTTGTGAATTGACCGTCGCCTTGGGCGGCTGGGCCTTCGCTCAGGTGCCTGCCGAAAACGCCGTCGCTACCGACACCGCAGCGCTGGAGGTGGTCGAGGTTACCGGGGAGCGCGCCGGCCCCGGGCTCTGGAAGGTCGCCAAGGGGGAAAACACGGTTTATATCCTGGGGACCTTCAATCCGCTGCCGCGCCGGATGATCTGGCGCTCGCGGCAGGTGGAATTGGTGCTGGACCGCGCCAGCCAGGTCATTCCCTACCGGCCTGATCTGGACGCGAGCATCGGTCCGATCAAGGCGTTCAAGTTGTACCGTCAGTGGCGCCGGCTGCGCCGTAACCCAGACGATCAGACTCTGCAGCAGGTCCTCACCCCCGGCCTGTTCACGCGTTTCGAGGTGCTGCGCAATAAATACGCGCCGGGCGATACCGGCATGCTCGAGTTGCGCCCTTTGTTAGCTGCCAATGAGCTGTCGCAAGCCGCGATCAAGAGCGTCGGCCTGAAAACCGACGACAACGTGGCCGATGCAGTCCTGAAGCTCGCCAAGAAGCGCAAAGTCGTCATCGCCAAATTGCGCCAGCGAGTCGACGATCCGCAGGCGGTGCTCGCCGATCTGGGAAACATTGACGCCGCTACCGAGCGCGCCTGCCTTGCGGCGACGCTCGCGCGGCTGGATGCGGATGTCAGCACGCTGCGCGACCGCGCTACTGCGTGGGCGATCGGCGATGTCGAGAAACTGCGCTCGCAGACCGCCGACGAGCAGCGCGCGTCCTGCATGGCGGCGCTCACCAGCGCGCCGCGGATCAACGAAATCACCGCCGAGTTCGACAAGCAGTGGCTGGCTGCCGTCATCAACGCAGCTGACAATCAAAAGGTGACGCTCGCGATTTCGCCGATCGGGCGCCTGCTGCAGAAAGACGGTGTGTTAGCTCAGCTGGCCGCCCGCGGCTACCAGGTCACGCCGCCGTAACGCGATGCAGGAATTGGCGCGCCCGACAAGATTCGAACTTGTGACCCCTGCCTTCGGAGGGCAGTACTCTATCCAGCTGAGCTACGGGCGCCTGGGTTGAGGGCCACGATTATAACCAGCCGCGGCGCTTGAAATAGATAAACGGCAGAATTGCGCTGGCCAGCATCAGGCCCGCTGCGGCCCAGAAGCCCCAGGGCTCGTGCAGCCAGGGCAAATCGGCGAAGTTCATGCCGAAAACGGCCCCGATCAGCGACGGCGGCAGCAGGAACACGGTGACCACCGAGAAGATCTTGAGAATATTGTTCTGGTCGATGTTGATCATCCCGAGGGTGGCGTCGAGGATGAATTGCATCTTGTTAGACAGGAAGGCCGCGTGATCGCTCATCTGGCCGACGTCGCGATTCAGCGTGCGCAGCCGTTGCTGCACTTCAGTGGTAATGACGGGGCGTGCTTGTTGCTGCGCAAAGACCAGCAAGCGCGCGAGGCTCGCGAGCGCTTCACGGGTCTTTGACACCAGGTCGCCGCACTGGCCGATGCGTTCCAGAACTTCGCGGAAATCGCGTGCGCCACCGCCGCGACGCGTGTGCGCGGCAAACACCTCGGCGGAGATGCTGTCCAGGTCCGCGCCGACACGTTCCAGCGCATCGGCAATGCGATTGACGATCGACTCTAACAAACCGACCAGGATGGTCGCGCCGCTCTGGCAAACCTCGGGATGGCGCTCCGCATAGGCAACGAAGCGCCTGACAGGCAAGGGGTCCACATAGCGATTGGTGACCAGGCGGTTGCCGGACAGGATGAAGGTGATTTGCGCGTTTTCCGGCAGCTCGGTGTCGAGCTTGGTGATGACCGTCGCGGTCATGTAGAGCGCGCCATCTTCCTCGTACAGTCGGTTCGAGGTTTCAATTTCGCGCATTTCCTCGCGCGTCGGCACGTCGATCGCAAGAAAGTCCTCGACGCGCTTTTCCTCGCCTACCGAAGGTTCAAGCAGGTCGAGCCACAGGGATTCCTGTGGCAGCGGATCTTGTTCGGGAATTTCGCGGCGCTCCAGCCCGCGGGGCTGCGGGATGAATGCGCTGAGCATGACGTCCGCCGCCTAGCGGCGCTTCTCGGCTGCGGCCAGCGAGTTGAGCAGCGCCAGCAGGTTACTGTGACCGCCGGCCATGCCGACGTCGGTGACGTACTTGCCGTTGACAATCATCAGCGGCGTACCTTCAACCTGGTAGTTGCGTGTCAGCTGCGCGGCGCGTTGCAGCGCGGTAGCGACGCCGAACGAGTCATACGCTTTCTTGAAATCCGCCTCACTGATGCCGTTTTCTTTGGCGAATGCGGACTGGACCTTGTAGGTGGATTCCTCGTCGTTAGCAACCAGCAAGTGACCGCCGCGATGTATGGCGTCGAATATCTTGATATGCAGGTCATTTTCACGACCCAGGGACTGGATCGTATAAAACAATTTGGCATGCGACTTATGCACTGCGCCCCACATCACCGGCACGCGCACAAACTCGACATATGCCGGCTTGTTCTTTTTCCAGGACTCGAGGAACGGATCGAGCGTGTAGCAGTGGCCACATCCGTACCAGAACTCTTCAACGATTTCGACTTTGCCGGAGGTGACACTGGTGGGTTGTGCTGGCACCAGCGGTTTGTAGTTCACGCCCGGCTTCCACTGGCCTGCGGGCAATTTGTCCTGCGCGGGAAGGTCGGACAAGCGCTCGAGCGCGGTCTCAGACCGCGTCGGCGCGTCCTCGCCGGTGACAGCGGCAGCGACTGGCGCCGGCTCCGCAGCCGTGAGTGCGGGCGTTGCCGCCGGTGCGGGTGCTGGAGCCTCGGCGGCTGGCGGCGGCGCCGCGCTGGCGGACGATTCCGGGGTCGGATTCTGCGTGCACGCGGCCAGCAATCCCGTAGCTAACAAACCGGTCAAGAAACGCGAGTTCATGCAGTGCTCCAAAGCGCGTCAGCGCATGCCCTGGATATAGGAGGCAAGGTTGCGAATGTCCTCGGCCGTCAGGCGCGAGGTAATGTCGACCATTATCCGGCCGTTGCGCGATTGCTGGACTTTGCCCTCGGCATCGCGATAACGATTCTGCGCGGCGTAGTCATTCAGTTGTTTCACGGTATAAAGTGAATGCTGTGCCCGGACCGCAGGAAAGCCAGCGCCCGGATTGCCGCGACCCACGGGGCCGTGGCAGGCCTGGCACGCGGGGATCGCACGCTTGGCGTCGCCGGCGCGATAGAGCTTTTCGCCGGCCTGCCAGTAGCTCGGGTCGGCTTCGAGGCCGGTTGGCGTCAGTGATGCGTAGTAGGCGGCGATATCTTCGATGTCCGCATCGGGAATCGCTGCGGCCTGCGGATTCATGTTAGGGTTGAGCCGCTTGTTAGCCTTGTAGAGGCGGATCTGCTCGGCGATATAGGCCGCATTCTGGCCCGCGAGCGACGGCCATTCGGGATTCACGCTGTTACCGTTGATGCCATGGCAGGCGACGCAGACAGCTGCCTTGGTGGCGCCTGCCTCAGCCGAGCCCTTGGCGGCCGCCTGCAGCGGCAGCAATGCCATTGTGGCGACGGTCGCGATAGCGGCCAGTGCCTTGATCTTGCTCATTATTCGGTGGCTCCAAACACCATTGGGGTAGCCGCAAATTGTACACTAGGAACTCATGGACCGGCCTGCTGCAAAATCGTTCTCGGGTGCCCGGTTCCTGCTCAGCGCCGCTGCCCCGCCGCATTTGCCACCCGACCACGGCGTAGAAGTGGCCTTTGCGGGCCGTTCCAACTCCGGAAAATCCAGCGCCATCAATACCCTAACGGGCCGCCATGGACTGGCGCGCATCAGCAAGACGCCGGGCCGCACGCGTTTGGTCAATTATTTTGAACTGCAGCCGGCAGCAAGGCTGGTAGACCTGCCGGGTTATGGTTATGCCGAGGTTTCGAATGCCGAAAGGGCTGGCTGGCCACCGCTGCTGGAGGCCCTGCGCCAGCGCTCGTCGTTGCGTGGCCTGTTCCTGATTGTCGACGCGCGCCGCGGTGTGCAGGATGAAGACCGGGAGTTGATCGCCTGGGCCGATCCCAGCCTGCGGTCCGTTCACCTGCTGCTGACCAAGTCCGACAAGCTCAAGCGCAATGAAGCGCGCGCAGCGCTGGATAAGGCGCGCAAGCTGTTAGGCACGGAGGCAACGGTGCAGCTGTTTTCGTCGCAGGACGGGGAAGGCCTGGCCGATGGCCGGCGCCGCCTGGCGGCGATGCTGGCCTGAAAAAAACCCCGGCGACTTTGCAGCCGCCGGGGTCAGACTAGCCTGGCACAGGTCTCGATGAGCCAGACAATCACGGCCCGCTCAGGGAGGTAGCGGGGAGTACTTTGGGTACTCGTCAAGTCTGACTGCGGACCGGATAATTGGTTCCGCGAACTGCGCGCAATAAAATCGCCTGCCAAATCAAGGATTTGCCCCAAGCTAGTGCGCCTCGTCCCAATTGGCACCGGTGCCGATATCGACCTTGAGCGGCACCCGCAGGCTGGCGGCGGCCGCCATGCGCGCACGCACCTCGTGGCTGACCTCCCGAACCGCGCTGGTTTTGACTTCGAGCACCAGTTCGTCGTGCACCTGCATGATCAGCCGCGCTTTTGTTAGCTTGCTGGCCTGGCAATAGGTATCAACATCGATCATGGCGCGTTTGATGATGTCGGCCGCGGTGCCTTGCATCGGCGCATTGATCGCGCTGCGCTCGGCGTACTGCTGCAGGTTGCGATTGCGCGAGGTGATTTCCGGCAGGTAAAGCCGGCGGCCGGAGACGGTCTCGACGTAGCCGCGGCTGCGCGCCTGTTCGCGCGTTTCGTCCATGTACTGCTTGACGCCCGGGTAGCGTGCGAAATAAAGGTCCACGTACTGCTGCGCCTGGGTGCGCCCGATGCCCAGTTGCCGCGCCAGTCCGAACGCACTCATGCCATATATCAATCCGAAATTGATCGCCTTGGCCGAGCGCCGCTGCTCAGCGCTGACGTCGCGCAATGGCACCGCGAACACCTCGGCTGCCGTGGCCTGGTGAATGTCGCGATCCTCGGCAAACGCAGCTAACAAACCGGCGTCGCCTGACAGGTGCGCCATGATGCGCAGCTCGATCTGTGAATAGTCGGCGGCTAACAGGACAGTGCCTTGCGGCGCGATGAAGGCCTGGCGGATGCGGCGGCCTTCCGGCGTGCGTATGGGAATGTTCTGCAGATTCGGATCCGAGGAACTGAGCCTCCCGGTTGCGGCCACTGCCTGGTGATAGCTGGTGTGCACGCGGCCGGTGTCTGGATCGATCTGTTCCGGCAGTTTCTCGGTGTAGGTACTGCGCAACTTGGCAACGCTGCGGTACTCGAGAATCAAGCGCGGCAATACGTGGTCGCCGGCAAGTTCCTCAAGCACATCCTCAGCCGTGCTCGGCTGCCCGGTGGCGGTCTTGCGTGCCACCGGGATCTGCATCTTGTCGTAGAGAATGTGTTGCAGTTGTTTGGGCGAATCTAGATTGAAAGGCTGGCCCGCCTCCTTGTGCGCTTGCGCCTCGAGCCGGGCCATGGTTTCCGCGAGCTCGCGGCTCTGTTTGCGCAGCATGTCGCGCTCGATGAGCACGCCGTAGTGCTCCATGCGCAGCAGCACCGGTACCAGCGGCTGCTCAATGTCTTCATAGAGGCTCTTGAGTCTGGGCTGCGCGGCAATTTGCGGCCACAGATGTTGGTGCAGCCGCATCGTGACATCGGCATCTTCCGCGGCATAGGCGGTTGCCTGGTCGAGCGCCACCTGGCTGAAGGAAATCTGCTTCGCACCCTTGCCGGTGACATCCTCGTAATGGATGGTGGTCAGGCCCAGGTAGCGTTCCGCGGCCGAATCCATATCGTGACGCGTCGCCACGCTGTTGAGGACATAGGACTCCAGCATGGAATCGAAACGCATGCCGCCGAGCTGCACACCATGGTTCGCGAGCACGTGCGCGTCATATTTCAGATGGTGGCCGAGCTTCGGTGGGTGCTCCGCTTCCAGCAGCGGTTTCAGCGCCTGCAGCACCGCCTCCCGTGTCAGCTGATCCGGCGCGCCGGGGTAGTCATGCGCAACCGGAACATAGGCTGCAAACCCGGGCTCGACGCAAAACGACAGGCCGACAATCTGCGCCTGCATGTAATTGAGGCTGGTGGTTTCGGTATCAAACGCGATCAGCTCGGCCGATTTCAGCTTGTCGATCCACACGGCGAGTTGCGCTCCGGTGCTGACCATCTCGTAATGTTTTTCGATCGCCGGTGGCCTGACGACCGGGGCTGACACCGGCTCCGGCACGGCTGCGGTTGGCGACGGATCGCCTGACAGTTGGCGCAGCAAGGAGCGTAGTTCCAGCCGGACATACAGTTCACGCAACGCTTCGTTGTTAGCCGCCTTGCGGGTCAGGTCTTCGATCGAAACCGGCAGTTCGAGATCACAGCGTATCGTGGCCAGCTGGCGCGACAGTGCCAGCGTCTCGAGTCCGGCCCGCAGGTTCTCGCCGACCTTGCCAGTGATCTCGTCGGCGTTAGCAACGATATTGTCGAGCGTGCCGTATTGATTCAGCCATTTGGCGGCGGTTTTGGGTCCGACCTTGTCGATTCCCGGGATGTTGTCGGAGCTGTCGCCGACCAGCGCGAGATAATCGATGATCTGTTCGGGCCAGACATCAAATTTCGCCTTGACGGCGTCGCGGTCGTATTTCGAACCGCTCATGGTATTGATCAGCCCGACGTTGCCATCGACCAGCTGGGCCATGTCCTTGTCGCCGGTCGAGATCAGCACCTTGAGCCCGCGCTGCGCCGCGTTGCGCGCCAGCGTGCCGATGACATCGTCGGCTTCCACGCCCGTGACGCGCAACAGCGGCAGCCCCAGCGCCTGCACCGCAGCTAACAACGGTTCGATCTGGGAACGCAAGTCGTCCGGCATTGGCGGGCGATGCGCCTTGTACTCGGCGAACAGGTCGTCGCGAAACGTGCGGCCCGGCGCATCGAACACCACCGCGATCCTGGCGGGCGCAAAGGTGTTGAGAAAACTGTTGAGCATGTTGAGCACGCCGAAAATCGCGCCGGTCGGTTCGCCGCGCGAATTGCTGAGCGGTGGCAGTGCGTGAAAGGCCCGGTAGAGGTACGACGAGCCGTCTACCAGCACGAGATCAGGTGCGTCCATACGTTAGCGTGGCGGCTTCGGTTCGTCCTGCGGCGATTTCGGAGCGGGGGACGAAGCGGGCGGCGAAGCTGGCGGAACTGGGGTGGGCTCGGCCGGCGTCTGCGTGGGCCTGGTAATGACCTCGCCACCGGCGTCGGGCAGGTACAGAGGCCCTTTCTGGCCACAGCCGGGCAGGATCGTAACCATCACGAGGATCAGGTTGCGGGCAAGTCGTGCGGGACGCATGGGCTGAGTATAGTCGGAGCCGGGTAGGGGGTCGTCATGGTCTCATTCGTTTTCCTGCTGCTGGCCGCCGCTGAGCTGGTGCTGCTGGGCTGGGTGCTGCGTCAATTTGCCGCAACGCGCGAACCGTCGCTGGCGCTGGCCGCAGTGCCGCTGGCCCTGCAATGGGCGGATGCCGGAATCATCGGCGTGGGCGCCTGGCTCGGCGAGGGCGGAACGCTGCTGTGGCTCAACCAACTGCGTTTCTTCTGGCACGTGTTCACGCTGCCGGTGCTGATCATCGGCGTCGGATCGATCCTGCGCGCGGCGCGCTTTCCCGGGCTAACAAAATCCTGGGTCATGGCGCTGTTCTGCGTTGGCGCCGTGCTCGCCTGGGCGTGGCAATGGCCGTGGTGGCCGCAGGCGGAGTTTCATCTGGCCTGTTACGCGGACACGCTGCGCTACGTAAACAAGGTGGCAGCCGATCAGATGTGCCGCGCGGGCCAGCCCATGGGCGCGTCAGCCGGGTTCCCGGTCGTGGGATTGATCGTGATCGTTCTGGAGCTGCTCGCCGGCCTCTGGTTGTGGCGCAAGCGCGGCTGGCCATGGCTTGCGCCGGGCGCGCTGCTGGTGTTGATCACGGCTGGCACGGCGCAGATGCGCCACGGCATGCTGCCTTCGTTTATCGGCGATGGCCTGTCGATGCTGGCGTTTGCCGCGACCGCGCTGCGCGCGAATCAATGGCGGCGCGCCAGCGCCTGATGGCGCCTCAGGTCTGGCTGATATTGCCGACCGGCTTCTGCTCGCGCAGCGCCAGCCAGCCGCGTGCGACGCGGTAGATGATCCACACGCCAATGATCAACACGCCTAACACGAAGGTGCCGAACCCGACGATGACGATCATCAGCGGCAAACTGATGATGGTGACCACCGCCAGCATCGCCACGGCGCCCCAGAAGGTGCGGATCTGCCAGCGAAAATGCGACTCGAGGTAGGTGCCCCTGGCATCGCTCTGGCGGGCGTAGTTCATGATCACGCCGACCAGCGATGGCAGGCCGAGCAGGAAGGCGCCCACGACGCTCGCCGAACCTAACACGCCGATCAGCACCGACAGGGTGTGCAGCGCGTAGATGATGTGCGTGTAATTGACCAGCGAGGCGTCGGGAACGCGCAACCCGGTCGCGCCATCGATGGTGCTGGATTCGTTCATGGCGTCATCATGAGGATTGGCGCGCAGAATGCAAGTGGCGGGGTGTTTTCGGGGGCCTCGAGTCAGCGCGCCCCGGAGGCCGACATCTCGAAGCGCAGTCCCAGCGCCCAGGCATTGGCGAGCTGTGGGTCCATGCCGGGGTTCACCACGTACTGCAGGCTTGGATGGAGCGTCAGCCATTCGGCGACGGGAGCGCGCCAGGTCAGTTCCAGGACAGTTTCGCCGCGTTCTACCGGCGTCCCATTGCGAACCGCGAGCTGACGGAAGCGGTCGCCGTTGCTGGCGTGGGCGATCGCGAAGCCAAGGGCATCATCCGGTCGCGCAGCGCTGAAACCCCGCATGACAACGCCGGCGCCGACAAAACCCGACAGCTGATTGAAGCGTGTTTCGGCAGCACCTGCGCGCAGGAAACCGTTGATGCTGGAGCCGCCCTGCGACCGGAACGGCCGTTCAGCTAACAAATAGTAGCCCTGGTTGCCGCGCACGCGGACCGGATCACCACTGGCGGCTAGTTCGCCGATTGAGTCGAATTGCGCGGTGTAGCGCCAGCCTCCCAGCGCCAGTTTCGAGAAGCCGGCAATTGCGCCGCCGAATTCCGCGGCTAACAAGGCGCCTTCCGTGCGGTCCAGATGAAAGCCGGTGCGATCCGGGTGGCCCGGCTCGCCCGGCACGCCGTCCAGTGCGGCAAACTGCCAGTAGAACCGGCCGGTGCTGCCCTTGACACGCAATGCCAGCCCGGGAACCGGGAAAATCGACGGCCCGTTCAGGCCGGACTGCGACACATCTGGTCCGATGCCATGTGACGAGTTGATGAATAGCGCCGATGCATCCAGCGCGTTGAACTCGGTATTGAAGTCCTAAAGTCCGAAGCGCACCGATGGCGCGCGGTCGTTGCCGAAGCTGTAGTCGGCCCAGATTTCGTACAGGCGCCAGGTGGACACGCCTTCGATGTTAGACAGTACTTGCCGCTCGCCGACGTAACGGGTGCCGAACAGATGACCATTGTTGTACATCACGTGCGCACGCAGCTTGAGTCCGGGCCAGCGATTCGCGTCCAGGTCAGCAATCAGGTCCAGGCTATCGAGGTAGTCGCCGCCGGTTTCGATGCCGCCCTTGAGATTCCGCCAGGCTTCGCCCCTGTAGACCGCCCGCAGTGCCAACGCGGTGCAATCGGCCGAGCCCGGTTGCTCGCAGGCCACCGCGGGCGTGGCGAGAGCCACGGCAGCTAACACAACGACAACGAATGATCTCAGCGTCGGAGCCATGACAAACCTTCGGCAGTTGTGGCGCTCCGCGCAGACCCGTCCTGGCGGAACTCGTCGAGCTTCCCGGGGGATTTTGACGTGAACCGCCGCCAGCGTCGTTACTCCACGCGCGCGCTGTCCGCTACGCGCATGTGGGCTGCCAATGAGATCGACCGGCTAGCGCAGCTTTCGCAGGCGTTCGGCCGGACTGATGACGTCCGTCAGGCGAATACCAAACTTGTCATTGACAACAACGACCTCGCCATGCGCGATCAATGTGCCGTTGACATAGACATCCAGCGGCTCGCCTGCCGTGCGATCGAGCTCCACGACGGAACCCTGGTTGAGTTGCAGGAGATTGCGAATCGGTACGCGGGTGCGACCCGCTTCCATCGACAGCGATACCGACACATCCAGTATCACATCGAGGTTGACGTCCTTGCCGGTCACCGTTTCGGCGCTGCCAGGCGCAACCACAGCCGCATCTGCAGCCGCCGGGGATTGAGTCGGATCGGATTGGACAGCTTCGTTAGATGCAGGATCATTCATGAGGGTTCTCTCAACGGGAGCCGGAATTCATCGGGGGCGAACGGCCATGGATCAGGCGTTCGTTGACCTGTACGGCCATCTGACCGCGTGACACGCCAAAACCACCGCGCAGGATGGGGACGTCTTCCGCGTAGACGGTAACGCCGCCCTGAAAATCGCAGGGCACTACATCACCGGGCCGGAGGTTGATCAGGTCGCCGAGCGACATGCTGCCGCGGCCGAATACGGTCGTCAGGTCGACATCGCACTCTTCGATTTCTTCGCGCAGCGCGACGGCCCAGCGGCCGTCATTTTCGGATCGCTCGCCCTGCGCACCGGCGTCGAGGACCTCGCGCATCGGTTCCAGCGCCGAATAGGGAATGGTGACGTGCAGTTCGCCGCTGCTGCCATCCAGTTCGATTTCAAAGGAAGACACCACGACCACTTCGCTCGGGCTGACGATGTTGGCGAACTGCGGATTCGTTTCTGAGGCCTGGAACTCGATCGTGATGTCGAGCACGCTGGACCAGGCGTCCTTGAGATCGGTGTACGTGGCCTGCAGCAGCATCTGCACGATGCGAATTTCGGCGGCCGTGAAGTCGCGCCCTCCCATGGTTGCGACGCGGCCCTTGCCGCCAAAAAAATTGTCGACCACTGAAAAGACCAGCCGCGGCGCGATGACGATCAGTGAAGTGCCGCGCAGCGGATTGATTTTCACCATGTTGAGGCTGGTCGGAACATGCAGCGACTGGATGTAGTCGCTGTATTTCAGGGTCTTGATGCCGCGGACCGAGATCGCAGCGCTGCGTCGCAGGATGCCGTACAGGCTGGTGCGGTACAGGCGCGCAAATCTTTCGTTGATCATCTCCAGCGTCGGCATGCGCCCACGCACGATCCGCGCTTCGGTGCCAAGATCGTATTGCCGCACATCTCCGGGCACCGGCGCGGGGTCGGTCTTCACCGTGCCCTTCTTCATGCCGGTCAGGAGTGCTTCGATTTCGTTCTGGTTGAGTACTGCTTCAGCTGTCATGCCCGAAGTACAAGCAAGCGGCATGCCATGTCCCGGAGCGTGAGCTGCGTCACGTTTGCGGGCCTGGCGCGCCAGAAAAACGGCGTTAGCTCAGGTCCCGGGGGCGGTCGAGCACCGCCATGGTCAGGCGTGAAACGCAGATCAGCGCGCCGCTGACATCGACGATGTCGATGCTCCAGACCTGGCTGCGGTTACCAAGATGCAGCGGCCGCGCCGTGCCGGTCACCATGCCGCCGACGGGGACGCCGCGAATATGGTTGGCGTTGACGCTCTGGCCCACGCAGGACTGGCGCCGCCGGTCGACGACGAAGTTCGCGGCGACGCTGCCCAGCGTTTCGGCCAGTACCACCGAGGCGCCGCCATGCAGCGCGCCGAACGGTGTGCAGGTGCGTTCGTTGACCGGCATGACGCCCCGCAGAAAATCCGCGCCCAGCTCGGTCAGCACGATGCCGACATGCTGCGCCATGGTGTCCTGCTGAAACCGGTTCAACTGCTCAACCGTGACTTCGCCTTTCCAGATGCTCATGGCTTGCCACCACGGTATATTTCGGCGATGCGCTGGTAGGCTTCGCGAAACGGAATGCCTTCGCGCACCACCAGCGCGTTAGCCTCCTCGGCAGCATGGATCGAAGGATCGAGGCGGATGTTCTGCGGATTGAATCTCATGCCATCGATGGCGCGCGCCAGGATCGCGCTCGCCGCCAGGCCAAGATCGATGCCGCGGAACAGCGGGACTTTCAGCAGCTGCAGGTCGCGCTGATAACCGGATGGCAGCTTGCTGACAATTCCCAGCGCCTCGACCAGGCAGGCTGACGCGGACGCCGCGCGGCCGCGCAACAGCTCGAATACGTCGGGGTTGCGCTTCTGCGGCATGATCGACGAGCCGGTGGTGAATTCGTCCGGCAGCGCTACGTAGCCAAACTCCTGCGTATTGAACAGCAGCACGTCCGACGACAGGCGGCCGTAGTCCTGCATCAGCAGCGCGACCTCGAACAACAGCTGCGCTTCGGCCTTGCCGCGCGACAGTTGTACCGCGGTGACCGGTTCCTGGGGCGCGGCGAAACCCAGCGCGGCGGCGGTGGCGCTGCGCGACAAGGGCAGCCCCGGTGTTCCATAGCCGGCCGCAGAACCTAACGGGCTCAGGGACAGCCGCCGCTGCGTGGCCTTGATGCCGGCCGCATCATCGCGGATCCCGGCGGCGAATCCGCCGGCCCACAGTGCCACGCTGCTCGGCATCGCCTGCTGCAGGTGCGTGTAGCCGGGCAGGGCAATTGCGCCCTGCCGCGCGGCCAGCGCATCGAGCGCTGCTGCCACGCTTTCCGCCGCCGACTGCAGTTGATCGACCGCGTCGCGCAGGTACAGCCGCAGCGCCGTCAGGACCTGGTCGTTGCGCGAACGGCCGAGATGCACGCGGCCGCCGGCCGGACCGATCATCGCAGTGAGTCTTCGCTCCAGCGCGGTCTGCCCGTCTTCGTCGGCGAGTTCCACCCGCCACTCGCCGCGCGCATGGCTGGCGGCGAGTTGTTGCAGGCCGTCGCGGATCAGTTGCAGGTCCGCGGCACCTAACAAATTCTGCGCGGCCAGCATTTCGGCATGCGCGATCGAAGCACGGACGTCATAGGCGACCAGGCGATCATCCAGCGCATGGTCCTCGCCGGCGGTGAAGGCGAGTACCTGCGCATCCAGTGGCGCGCCCTTGTCCCAGAGTCGGCTCATGATTGCATCAGCTGGCCGCGCTGCCGGTTTGCTGCTCGGCCGGCGACAGTGCGTGGGTGTCGGCAACGATCATCGTGCCCGTGCCTTCGTTGGTGAAAACTTCGGCGAGGATGCCTTCCTGTGACTTGTAGGAAATCACATGCACCCGGCGCACACCGCCGCGAATTGCATCCTCGATGGCCTTGGCCTTGGGCAGCATGCCGTCCTTGATCGCGCCGCTGTCGCGCAATTTCTTGAGACCTGCGAGATCGGTGTATGAAATGACTGAGCCTGGGTCTTCCACCCGCTCCAGGATGCCGGGCGCACCGGTGCAGAGGATCAGCTTTTCCGCATCCAGGGCAGCGCCGATCGCGCTGGCAACCGTGTCGGCGTTGATATTTAGCAGCGTCCCGCTGCTATCGGCGGACAGCGGGCTGACAACAGGCATCAGGCCGTTGTCGAGCAATTTTCGCAGCACAGTCGTATCCACCTTGTTGATGTCGCCGACGAAACCATAGTCGACGGTTTCGCCGCTGCCGTCCGTAAGCCGCACCGGCGCGCGTCTGTGGGCCTGGATCAGTCCGGCATCGACGCCGCTGACACCAACGGCGTCGATGTCGACGTCGCGGCAGATTGCAAGAATCCGCGTGTTGATCAGGCCGTTGAGCACCATGGAAGTGATATCGATGGACTTCTGGTCGGTGACCCTGCGGCCCTGCACCATGCGCGTGGGCACGCCGAGCTTTTCGGTCAGCTCAGTCAGCTGTGGACCTCCGCCATGGACGAACACGACCCGCACGCCGAAGTAGTGCAGGATCGCGATCTGCTCGATCAGCCCGCGAGTGGCGTCCATGTCGCCAAACACACCGCCCCCCGCCTTGACGACGAAAGTCTTGCCCTTGTAAAGGCGCATGTACGGTGCTGCGTTGCGCAAAGCTCTGATCGCAAGTGTCTGATCGGTCCGGGACATCATCATGGGTCGGGTACTCCTAACGGGCTAACAGGCGATGCAGCACGGCGGTCTGCGCGTTAAGTCGGTTGTAGGCTTCCTGCAGAACGAGGCTGCGTGGACCGTCCAGCACTTCGTCCGCGATCGCGACATTTCTGCGCACCGGCAGGCAATGCATCAACCGGCAATCGGCGGCGGCGGTTGCAAACCAGCTGTTCTGCACGCACCAGTCGCCGAGGCTGGCACGCAGCGCCGCATCTGCCTTGACGTCGCCATAAATGGCGGTCGCGCCCCACTCCTTGGCGTAGACCACCTGTGCGCCGGCCAGCGCCGCGGCACGATCATCCGTCTCGGACACTGTGCCACCATACGCGGCCGCGGCCGCGCGAGCCTTTTGCATGAGCGCCTCGGGCAACGCAAACCCTTCGGGCCGCAGCACCGTGACCTGCATGCCGCGCATGGCTGCCATGTGCAGCGTCGCGGCCGGCACCGCGAGCGGCAGCGCGCGCGGATGATTGACCCAGGACAGCACGAATTTGCCGTGCGTGGGAATCGCGCAGTCGTCGAGAGTCTTCCAGTCGGCCAGCGCCTGACAGGGATGGTTGACCGCGGATTCCATGTTGATCAGCGGCTTGTTGACCAGCGATGCCATGACGTTGAA
>JANLTW010000129.1:0-34056 GCA_031363155.1 Gammaproteobacteria bacterium
CTCAATACCGGGTCACTGGCCGGAACCACCGGTTTTGTGGGCGGCGATTGGCAGTACGCGGACTTTGCGCGGACGGGCGATCTTGAAGCGCGGATTGCGCGCCAGAGCTTTTTTGGGCTCGTCAGCTTCGATGTGACCGACAATCTGGAACTATTCGCGGAAGCGTCCTATGGTTCTTCGGATATTTTCAGCAGGGCCATCGATCAGTTCAATCTTGGAAATCTGACGATTCGGCCCGACAACGCATTTCTCCCGGCAAACCTCGCCGCGATACTGGTGGCGGACGGTCAGCCGACCTACGGCGCTGGCTCTCTGAACGCCGATCTCCCAGCACTCACCGCGGACAACACCCGCTCGTTGCAGCGTTATGCTGTCGGTGTCAATGGTAGCTTCAATGCGGGTGGCAGCGACTGGTCGTGGAAAGCTTATCTGCAGACAAGTCGTGCCAACATCATCAATCGGTCTCTGGCCAGCATTACGTCCCGATATCGCCAGGCGATCGACTCTGTGCGCAATGCCAGTGGCGCGATTGTCTGTCGGGTGAACGCTGATGCGATCACGACCAACGATGATCCTGCCTGCGTGTCCTACAACATCTTCGGAACAGAGACCGCCTCCCAGCCAGCCATCAACTATGTAACAGGCACGGCTTGGCTGAAAACCCAGCTGGTGCAGGACGTGGCTGCGGTGTCTTTCCAAGGTGAACCGTTCTCGAGCTGGGCCGGTCCGATTTCCGTGGCGGCTGGCCTCGAACACCGCCGGGAAAAGGTCGGCGGCAGCAATGATGCGCTGTCCGAAACCAACTCCTATTTCGCGGGAAATTTCCACGCGACCATCGGATCCTATAACGTATCTGAAGGCTTCGTCGAAACGGTGATTCCGCTGGCGGTGGACCAGGCCTGGGCCAAAAATCTGGACCTGAACGCGGCAGTGCGCGCCACGAAGTACAGCACGTCGGGGAACGTCACAACGTGGAAGGCGGGCCTCACCTATTCGCCGATTGATGACATTACCTTTCGTGCGACGCGTTCGCGTGACATACGCGCACCGGCCCTGTCCGAGCTGTTCGCGGCCGGAATCGCCGGGACGAGCACGCTCGTCGATCCGTTCCGCAACAACGCCAGCGCCACGATTATTACGGTGACGTCCGGAAATCTGAATCTGGTACCCGAAAAAGCGGACACGACTGGAATTGGCATGGTCTTTCAGCCACGGTTCTTGCCGGGGTTTACCGCTTCGGTCGACTATTACAACATCGACATTGCAGGAGCGATCGGTGCCTTCGATGCGCCGACAATCGTGAACGGCTGTTTCGTGGGGATCACGACCTTGTGCAGCGCTATCGTGCGTGACGCAGGCGGCAGCATCGTCCGAGTCAATGCGTCGCCCTTCAATGCCAATTCGCAGAAGGCGCGCGGCATCGATATCGAAGCCAGCTACCGGCGGTCCCTTGATGCCATCGTCTCCAGCTGGACCGGCGATTTGACCCTGCGCTTGTTCGCGACGCACTACCTCAAGAACTTCACCGACTTCGCTAACCCGCTAGCCGTGGACACGAATACAGTAGGCGTAAACACGACCCTTGGCCCTCCAGACTGGAGATTCCTGGCCTCGGCAAGCTATGACAATGGCCCGGCAACGGTCACATTGACCGGCCGTGGATTGAGCAAAGGGGTTTACAGCAACGAATATCTCGAGTGCACGACAGGCTGCCCAACGTCGACCGCTGCTCGTATTACCACGGATAATAACCGTATCCCCGGCTCGGTCTATCTGGATGCGGCGTTTAGCTATCAGTGGAAAGAGTCGACGTCGATATTCCTGACGGTTGCCAACTTGTTGGACAAGGATCCGGCTCCGGTCCCGACATCGCAGAACATCGGCAATGCGCCCCAGGGGATAAACCGAGTGCTCTACGACGCGGTGGGTCGGACATTCCGAGTAGGCGTGCGATTCAAGATGTAGTTGAGGCGGAGGCGGGACTGGTCCGGTCCCGCCTCGGTCGCTATGCTCCGCAATGCGTGCCGGAAATTCAAGTTTACGTACCGGAGGAATAGCCATGGAAAATGAACACCACGCCCGCACCTCGTGGGTTACCTGCCTATCGGCGGCCGTGCTGCTCAACTGCGGCGCGGCGGCGTGGGCTCACCACTCCTTTGCCATGTTCGATTTGAAGAAACCGGTGGAGGTGAAGGGAACCGTCAAAGAATTTCGTTTCGTGAATCCGCACAGCTGGATCATCCTTGCCGTAAAAAATAAAGCCGGGAAATCTTCAGATTTTCCAATAGAAACCAACGGCTCGTTCTATCTGGCTAAGCGGCAAGGATGGAAGCGCAACAGTTTGAAGCCGGGCGACGTGATCGTCGCCCGCATCAACCCGATGCGCGATGGCGCACCGGGCGGCGATCTGATCAAAGTGACACTGAGTGACGGCCGCGAGTTGATTGCCCGACCCCAGTCTGCCCCGGTACCTCCAGGGGACAAGAAATGATGTTGAATTTCTCGACCTGCATCCGCAAGCACTCGATACGAGCGACGGTCGCAACAATCGCCGCCGTGGTTGCTCTGTGGGGCTCGAGCCCTGCGCAGACCGCTGAGGAGGGCAGAACTTTAGGCGCCCTTGCCAAGGCCAATTTGGCCAAGCAGCGCCGCGCCGCGCCGGTCGATTTCACGGGAACTTACAACTTCAAAGTGGAAGGCACGGACGCGAACGGCCATGAGTTCTTGCCCCATCCCAAGCTTAGGCCCGCGGCTCAGGCGTTCCTTAACAAGAAGACAGCATATAGGGCGAGAGGCCTCGAATACCTCGAAAATGCGGGTTCCTGTTGGCCGTATGGAGTGCCGCAAATCATGACGCGGTATTGGCCGGTCCAATTTGTGCAGCTGCCGACGATGGTGCTGGTCCTCTCGATGGTCACCAGCAACGTGCGGCGGATTTATACGGACGGACGCCAACATCCAGCGAGCGAAGATCTCGTGTTGACCTACAACGGTCATTCGATTGGTCATTGGGAAGGCAAGACGCTCGTCGTGGATACGATCGGCTTCACCAACGTCCGCCATTATGTTTCAGATGGGGTGCCAGGGGGCGAGAAACTCCACGTAGTGGAGCGTATAAGCCTGAGCGAGGATGCCAATACGCTCCAGATCGAGTTCAACCTGACCGATCCCGACAATTGGATTGGCGAATGGAAAAACACCAAACGCTACACTCGCGAGGAGTTTATGGATATTGAAGAGCACATTTGTATTTACGAGGAAGAAGCGAAGCTTCCGGCGTTCAAAAACAATCTCAGTAAGTAGTCATTGACTACGGGCCAATGACTACGAATTGTACCAATGAGCAAGCATATACACGCTGCGGTCGTTGGGTTTGTAGTGTGTTGTGTGCTGCCGCTTGCCACCTACGCCAACGAAATCTCGCACTCGGGAACTTGGCGCGTTGTAGAGGCACGCACTTGGTGGAGCGATGGAGCGCCACCTAAAGGCTTTAGCCTTGCTCTGATCCTGCAGTTTTCTGGCAACAATTTCGTCTATCAGTCGGTCAACGACACTGACAAGAGCAAACCGCCGCAGGAATTCCAATTTGCAACGACGCTCGACGGGGCAGTCCAAGCGGTGCCGAACCGGAATGCAGGCGATTTTGATCAGATTTCGTTTCAGGAAATCAGCTCCAATCACTATCGAATGCTGCGATGGCTCAAAGGCGACCTGGTCGCCGTCCAGTTCTGGGAGTTCAGCGCGAACAACAAGGATATGGTTCGTCGCGGGGCTACCAGGACTTCGACAGGGCCGTGGCACGCATATGACGAGTGGTTCGTTCGCCAATGAGAACCGCAACTTTTCGCGCGCCGTTCTGCGGCGCTGGAGGCGCGCTATTCGGACGCGGCTGACGACCATCACTGGCAACTGAAGTACGCGGTACGCAGCTGGTCGGTGCGTCATATCCAGGGATTGTCGCGTTTCTATGCGCTCTTCGAATCGTTGTTAGCAACCTATTAATTTAATGACACAGTAGGACTAACAGGAATACAGAACATGAACGATATCGCAGCCACACGTAGCGCCAGCGGGCACACGACGCACTTCATCGGTGGCAAATGGTCCGCGCCTAACGGCCGGACCTTCGTTGATTTAAATCCTTATGACGGTTCGGTGTTTGCGCAGGTTGCGGCGGGCGGAAAAGCTGAGGCGCAAGCAGCTGTTGCCGCGGCGGCCGCCGCGTTCCCAGCCTGGGCCGCGTTGGCGCCACGAGAACGGCAGCGGTTGTTTCTCAAGGCCGCCGACATCGTCGAACGACGAGCGCAGGACATTGTCAGGATGTTGGCTCTGGAGACCGGTGCCGGCGGCGTGTACGCCATGTTTCAGGTCAAGTGGGGCGCAGATATGCTGCGCCAGGCTGCCGGCTGGAGCTATTTGCCGATGGGCGAGGTGCTGCCCAGCGACACGCCCGGGCGATTCGCGATGGCAGTGCGCAAGCCATTGGGTGTGGTGGCAGGGTTCACGCCATGGAACAGCGCCTTTGCCCTGGCGTGGCGCACAGTCGTGCTGCCGATGATTTTTGGCAACACGGTCGTGCTCAAACCCTCCGAGCTGGCGCCGCTGTCGGCGGGCTTGCTGATTGCAGAAATACTTGAAGAGGCCGATTTTCCTCCCGGCACGATCAATGTCGTAACGCACGCGCCTGGCGAAGCCGCTGCGATTGCCGATGCCATTTTCGAGAGTCCAGCGGTGCGCAGCATCAATTTCACCGGTTCGTCCAACATTGGACGGATGCTGGCCGCGCGCGCCGGCCAGTCGCTCAAGCGCATCGTGCTGGAACTCGGCGGTTACAACCCGCTGTTAGTCTTGCAGGACGCGGATCTGGATCATGCGGTCGATGTCGCGACCTTCAGTTCGTTCTTTCACCAGGGTCAGATCTGCATGAACGCGAGAAAAATTCTCGTCGAGCGACCGATCCACGATGAGTTCGTCAAACGCTTCGCTGCGAAAGCTGGCAATTTGAAGTCCGGAGACCCTGCGGCCGCGGGCGTTGTGATTGGGCCACTCATTACCGAGCAGGCGTTGAACTCCGTTAAACTGCGTGTACAGGAAGCTCTGACACTCGGTGCGAATCTTGTGATCGGCGGCAGCGCGCAGGGTAGCGTCTATGTGCCGACGATTCTCACCCAGGTTTCGCCGGCAGCGTCGCTGTACCGCGAAGAATCCTTCGGTCCGGTCGTGGTAGTCGATGCGGTGGACAATGCTGAGGAGGCGCTCGCCAAGGCGCTCGACACGCCTTACGGTCTGGCAGCAGGCATCATGACGGGTGATCAGGATCGCGGCCTCGATCTGGCACAGCGCTTCAACTGCGGCATGGTGCACGTCAACGGGCCCACCATGGCCAGTGAGCCGTCGCTACCTAACGGCGGCGTCAAGGACAGCGGCTGGGGACGTTCGGGCCACTACGCCATTGAGGACTTCACCGAGATTCGCCTCACGACGATGACGCGCGGGCGCGGCCGATATCCGGTCTAACGCGAGCTGCGATCCGAATCTGCTGCGCACGCTGCCGCGCCGCCTGATTGCTAGAGTGGCGAATCCGGATTGCGCATCGAGTGCCACATATGCGCCACCGCGCTGTTATCGTTGCCCAGCCCTTGTTTCGGGTGCTTGAAGTGGCGCCCGACAATATCCAGGAACGGCTCGATTGATACCTTTACGTTTGGATCAAAAGCGTAAAGATCGCAGACCGTCACTGCACGCGCAGCGTCATACCAGCGATGACTGCGCGCATAATCATACTTCGCCTTTGTGCGCTCATCGGGCACGTAGTCGTGGCCGAACACCCGAAAGTACAGTTCCGGATACTCATAGCCGGCTTTCGAATCCGCATAGAATCGCAGCGCCTGGTGGTACCGGATCGCAAACGTGGTGCGCGCCGGGACGTACGGCTCGTACATCTGCGCACCCCACGAGCCATGTTCGGTCCTGATCAGCTCCTGCGCCGTATCGTGCAGCAGACAAGCCAGAATGACCTCCTCATCCGCGCCGCGCTGCAGCGCTACGTTCGCGCTCTGCAGGCAGTGCTCGCGTTCGCGGTCGAAACGCAGCGCGAAGAAATCCACCAGCGTGGGCTGCGCCGGCATCTTCGGGAGCAGTGACATCTTCCTGGCATCGGCTTCGCGGTTGAGGAACAGGAAGCCGGTTCCGCGTCGCCAAGTGCGAGTCGGAATCTCTGCCTCGAGATCCGCCACCGACGGCGATTTCTTGGGGGCCGCCCCTGCGCCAGTTGGCACACTGGCGACCTGCGCCATCAGCGCCGCTTCCAGTGCATCGGCCTTCGCCTCGTGGCTCATCAGCCCCACGGCGGTGGTGCCGCCCAAGCTTATGATGAAGGCGCGTCGATCGAATGGCATCACAAGTCTCGTCCTCCTTTTTGCCCCGAAAGCATGCATGCGCGACGCTCGCGTGGCAAGGGGCGTGGCAAGGGGTAAGTCAAGTGCTTGTCGGTAGCACATCCTCTGTCCAGTGATTGCGACAAGAGGAAGCGGCGCGATTACTCGCGGTGTGCGAACGATCCTTTGCCTGGCGGGTAGAATTGCAATCGGGCGTTTGAGCGTCCTATACTTCGATCAACCCTGAGCAGCCCGCAGCCGCATACATGAAGACGCAGGATCCGGATCGCACAGGCTTGAACTTGAGTGCAGGCATCACGCGTCGCGATTTCGTCGGTACAACGCTTATCGGTGCAGGTGCTGCGCTGCTTCACAGGCCCTGCCCTGCGTCCGCGCAGGAATTGGGGCGCATCTGGACAGGGTATGGCGGCGTGGGCGACTACCGCTTCTCCAACGGCAATACCGCAGATGTGGTGAGCGCAGCGCACAGAGTTCGCGATCGGGCCTACGACGAAGGCGAGCTGCCCGATGTCATCGACACTAACGAACTCTACGACGTTGTGATCGTTGGGGGCGGGTTTGCAGGAATCAGCGCACTGTACGAGTTTCAAAAGCGCAGACCTGATGGCAAGTGCTTGCTCCTCGACAACCATGCAATTTTCGGCGGCTTCGCCAAGCCGAACGAATTTGCCGTCGATGGCTACCGCATCGCCGGACCCCAGGCATCGATCAATTTTCGTCTGCCCAAAGCGACGGATGTGCGCGGCGCGGACTTCTGGCAGGAGCTCGGTCTGCCATACCAATTCCAGTTCGCGCGGCCGGAAGGCGCCGATCCTTCCATCGTCTTCCCGAAAGCGACGTCAGGGCCTTTCTATTTCGGGGAGCAGTCCGCCACTGTTGGATACTTCTTTCAGAACCCACAGACGCAAGGTAAGGGCATCTGGGTCAAGGACATCTGGGATGGCGATTTGCAGCGCGCGCCTTGGCCGGACTCCTTCAAGAAAGAGCTATTGGCCTTGCGGGATCGCAGGCCGCAGCTCAAGAATGACCCGAGCGATGCCTGGCTCGACCGCATCACGTTTGCCGATCTGGTGACGAAGGTTATGGGTCTGAGCCCACAGGTGTTGCCTTACGTCACTCCCATCATGGGCATCGCCGGTCACTCGGCAAAAGTATCCGCGTACGCAACGGCAGGCCTGATACCGGGTCTGGACCGCTTTCCCCGTGGAAGTTCCCAGGCAGAATTGGGCGATCGCTGGGTGAGCTTTCCTGGCGGCAATGCCACGCTGCTGCGCCACCTCGTGAAAGCCATCTTTCCAGCAGCCATTCAGGGCTCCAATTCCTTGCAAGCGATTGCCAACAACCCGGTGAACCTTGCCGCGCTGGATCGAGCGGATGCGAGCCGTCGCATGCGTTTGAGTTCTACCGTGGTCAGAATGCGGCACGAGGGCGATCCCAAGACGGCCGACCTTGTCAGTGTCGTGTACGAGAAAAGTGGCCGGCTTTATCGTGTGACAGCCCACGCCGCCGTTGTGGCTACTGGCAGCTGGATAGCCAAGCACATCGTGAGTGACCTTCCCGACAACTATCGGGTCGCATTCGATCGGTTTTTTTACCTGCCCATCCTCATGGTGAATGTGGCCCTGCGCAACTGGCGCTTTCTCGACAAGCTGGGATTCGGCGCCGGCCGGTGGTTTGACGGCTTTGGATTCTTCGGCACGATCCGGCAGCCCATGGTGACGGGCGGTAGCCCCGTATCCTTTCACCCTGACAAACCGATTGTCATGACCCTCTATGTGCCGATCCAGAACCCAGACCTACCTCTGGAAGCAGAGGGCCCTGCTGGCCGCGCGCTACTCTACGGTACTTCGTACGCGGACTATGAGCGGCAGATTGCCAGTCAGATGCAGCGAGTGTTCTCGGCCGGCGGCTTCAATGCGCGACGGGATATTGCTGGAATCGTGCTGAACCGCTGGGGGCACGGGATGCCGACACCTCCGCCGGGGTTCTTCTTTGGCACCGATGGCAACCCTCCGCCGCGCGCAGTCCTGCGCCAGCGTTTCGGTCGCATCTCCTTCGGTCACTCGGAGTTGGGACGTGGGGATTGGATAGGCGCTACGGAGGAAGGCAAGCGCGCGCTGCTGCAGGTTCTGTCCTGATCAGCTGTGGTTACGCATCGGAGCGATGAGCGTCCCGTCTGGATCCTTGCACCACAACAGTTGGACTATCGATCTCCCGCCTTCGTCATGGACTGCTGGGGCTGCCGCAGAACCCGGTCAGCGTGCTGCGCGTGTTAGGTGTGCTGCTGCTCGCTCGCTGATGATGTCCCTGGATGCCGATCCGGTAAAATAGCGCCATGTCGCAAATCAATCGTATCCCGGTCACGGTGCTGACCGGCTTCCTCGGCGCGGGCAAGACCACGCTCCTGAACCGCATTCTCACCGAACAGCATGGCAAACGCATCGCTGTGATCGAAAACGAATTTGGCGAGGTCGGTGTTGACCACCAGATCGTCATCGGCGCCGAAGAAGAAATCTTCGAAACTAACAACGGCTGCCTGTGTTGCACCGTGCGTGGCGACCTGATCCGCATCCTCGGCCAGTTGCTGAAGCGTCGCGACCGCTTCGATCACGTGCTGATCGAAACCACCGGCATGGCCGATCCAGGCCCGGTGGTGCAGACATTTTTTCTCGACGACGAACTCAAGGCCCAGTTTGTCGTCGATGCGATCCTGACCGTGGTGGACGCGCGCCATTTTGAGCAGCATCTTCAGGACTTGAAGGAGCCTGCCGAGCAGGTAGCGTTCGCCGACGTGGTACTGCTGAACAAGACCGACCTGGTTGACGACGCGGCGCTGGCGCGCGTCGAGCGGCGCGTACGGGCGATCAACGGCACCGCCAGGATCTTGCGCTCGCGCAACTCCGATGTGCCGATCGCGTCGGTGCTCGGCATCGGCGCCTTCGATCTGACCAAGGCGCTGGCCGCTGACGCCATGTTCCTCGAGCCAGAATATCCGTTCGAATGGGCCGGCGTCTACGAGCTCGCGGCCGAACCGCATGCGTTCGGCAATCCTAACAATGCGGCGCACGATCACCATCATGACCACGGGCATGCGCACGGCACGCACCTGGGTCTCGCGCTGATCGAGGTAGCGGCCGGTGCGACCATGCCTGCTCTGACTGAGCAGGCGGTGCGGCTGTTCTCGACCGATGCAACGGACATCGACTGCGGTGCTCCGCTCGCGATACCGGGCTTCTATCACGCACCACTGACGCACCCGGGCAGCAGCGTATCGATCCAACCTGCGAAAACAGGCCGCTACGCGATTTTCCTCGAGCACGCACCCGAGGAGTTCGGCCTGTTGATGGCGAACGCACTGCCGCTCGAAGAGCGGCGCTTCGCCTCGCACCACCACGACGACCGCATTGCTTCGGTGGGCATCAGCGAGGCGGGCGAGCTTAGCGCCGACAAGGTCAACGACTGGTTGTCGTATCTGCTCAAGACGCGCGGCGCCGACATTTTCCGCATGAAAGGGGTGTTGAGCCTCAAGGGCGAAGCGCGGCGCTATGTGTTCCATGGCGTGCACATGATGTTCGACGGCCAGCTCGAGCGGCCCTGGGGCGACATGCCGCGCCACAACAGCCTGGTGTTTATCGGCCGTGCACTGGATCGCCAGGAACTTGAAGCAGGATTTGCCTCATGCCACGCCTGAGGATTTTCGCGCGTGGCTAAACCCCAGGCCGTACTGGCACCGGGCGCGGTCGCGCGCGTCGACGATTTTCCGCTGCGCGTCAGTTGGGCGCCGGACTCCAGCCGCTTCGCGCTGGCCGGCGGCGAGGGTGGCGTGTTCAGCGGTTTGTTAGCTGGCGAGACTCTGCGAGTCGACAAGCTTGGCGCGCACGGTACCGGCGCCATGGATGTCGCCTGGCGGCCCGGTCAGCCGCAATTCGCCAGCTGCGGCCAGGACAATAGCGTCGCCTGCTGGGACGTTGCCAGCGGCGCGCAACTGTGGCGCAGCCCGCGCGGCAGGCAATGGATTGAACGGCTCGCCTGGCGCGGCGACGGTACTTTGTTAGCAAGTGCCGCGGCGCGCCAACTGACGCTCTGGACCGGCGACGGATCGAGTGCGCATGTTTTCGAGCCTTTGCCGGCAGCGGTGAATGCGCTCGCGTGGTCGCGCGACAACCGTGATCTCGCCGCCGCCGCCCATGGCGGCGTTTCCCTGGTGCAAATTGAAGCCGAGCGCTACGACCATCGCCTGCTGACCCTGCCGGAAACCTGCCTGACGGCCGAATTCAGCCGTAACGGCAAGGTCATTGTCACGGGCACGGCCGAGGGTTCGGTGCATTTCTGGTATCTCGCCAGCAGCCGCGATTCACAGATGCGCGGCTATGGCGGCAAGGTCGAATACACGCTGTTCACCGCCGACAGCCGCCATCTGTTCACCGCCGCTGCGAACGAACTCGTGGTCTGGGATTTTGGCGGCAAGGGCCCGGAAGGCACGCGCCCGCAACAGTATCGTGGCCATACCGAACGCATTACTGGCATTGCCGTGCAGCCGAATGGCAATCATGCGGTGACCATCGGCAGGGATTGGCGGCTGTCGCTGTGGTTGCCCGGAAAATCGACGCTGGCGCTGGATGCGCACCTGGCCGAGAGCGAGCCGGTGCTGTTGAGCTGGTCGCCCGACGGGCGCAAACTGTTGTTAGGTGGGCAATCCGGCCAGGTTTCGATCTATCATTTAGTCACGCCGGGTAAGGGAGACTGATCATGTCCATCAAATTGTTCGCTCTGGGTGCAGTTGTCAGCGGCATGAGCTTGGTGCAAGCCTCTGACCTCAATACGCGCGTCGACCGTGAGCTGGACGCGCTTGCGCCGCGAATCATCGAGTGGCGGCGGGACTTCCATCAAAATCCCGAACTGTTGAATCGTGAGTTCCGCACCTCGAAGATCGTCGCCGAGCATTTGCGCCGGCTCGGCCTCGAAGTCGAGACCGGAGTCGCGAAGACCGGTGTGTTAGGTCTGTTAAAAGGCGGGAAGCCCGGTGTCACCATAGCGCTGCGCGCCGACATGGACGGCTTGCCGGTCACCGAGCAAACCGATGTGCCTTTCAAGTCCACGCGCACCGACACCTACAACGGCAACACGGTCGGCGTCATGCACGCCTGCGGCCATGATGGGCACACCTCCGTCCTGATGGGCGTGGCTGAAGCCCTGGCGAAAGTTCGCGCGGATCTGCCTGGCAATATGCTTTTCATTTTTCAGCCGGCCGAAGAGGGTGCGCCTGCGGGCGAAGAAGGCGGCGCTCCGCTGATGTTGAAGGAAGGCGTGTTCGCGAAATACAAACCTGAGGCCGCCTTCGGTCTGCACCTGATGTCGACACTGAAAGTTGGCCAGATCGGTTATCGAGGTGGACCGTTCATGGCCGGCGCGGATACCTACCGGATTCTGGTCAAGGGCGTGCAGACGCACGGCGCGCGCCCCTGGTTCGGAATTGATCCGATCGTGACCGCTGCGCAAATCATCAACACACTGCAGACCATTGTTAGCCGCACGGTCGATATCACCAGGAATCCGGCCGTGGTCACGGTCGGCATGATCAAGGGCGGTGTGCGCAATAACATTGTTCCGGACGAGGTCGAGATGGTCGGCACGATACGCACATTTGATTCCCAGCAGCGCGCCGACATCATGATGCGGATGAAGAGTATCGTGGAGAACGTAGCGGCTGCGAATGGCGCCACGGGGACGTTTGAACTCATTCTCGGCAACAACCCGGTTGTCTACAACAATCCGGAGCTAACAAGCCTGGTGGTCCCATCGTTGAAGCGGGTGGCGGGCGACGCCAATGTGCTTGCCATTCCGCTGGAAACAGGCGCGGAAGATTTCGCCTATTTTGCCGAGAAAGTTCCGAGCTTCTTCTTCTTTGTCGGGATCACGCCGAAAGACCGGAATCTACTGACGACGCCCTCGAATCACTCACCGATGTTTTATGTGGATGAGGGCAGCATCCCCGTCGCTTCGCATGCCTTTGCACAGGTGGCGGTCGATTACCTGCAGGCCAGGGCGAAACGTCAGCCGTAAAGTGCCGTTGATCAGGCCAACGCACTCGCGATCGGCAGTTTGCGGATGCGTTTGCCGGTTGCCGCGAAAATCGCCGCGCAAACGGCTGGTGCAATCGGGGGTGTGCCCGGTTCACCAATGCCACCTAACGCAGCGCCGCTGTTGATGATACTCACTTCAATGGCGGGCGCTTCACTCATGCGGATGACGCGGTAGTCGTCGAAATTAGACTGCTCGACGCGGCCGTCCTTGAAGCTGATCTCACCCCACAGAGCCGCAGACAGCCCGTAGATGATGCCGCTCTGCATCTGTGCCTCGACCTGGCCCGGATTCACTGCGGTGCCGCAGTCCACCGCGCAGTGAACCTTGTGCACTTTGACATCTGCACCGTTGACGGACACTTCCGCCACCTGGGCAACGATGCTGCCGAAACTTTCGTGCAAGGCGAGGCCATGGAAGTGACCCGACGCCAGCGGCCGGCCCCAGTTGGCCATCTCGGCGGCGCGATCAAGCACGGCGAGGTGCCGTGGCTGGCTGCCTAACAGTCCACGACGGAATTCCAGCGGATCCTTGCCGGCCAGCGCCGCGAGTTCATCCATTGCGGAATTGACCACAAAGCCATGGAAGGAATTGGCCACCGACCGCCACCACAGGATCGGTACGCCGTTCACGCCGTTGATCGAATCGACGCGGATGTTAGGAAACGCGTACGGCAGGTTGGCAGAGCCTTCGCTGCTGGACGGATCGCTGCCGTCCGGCTTGACGGCCATCTTGGCAAATGCCGAGGTTGCGAGCACCGGCTGCGACACGCAGTTGTGGTACCAGGCCAGCGGCTTGCCGTCCTTGTCGACTGCGGCGCGCACACGGCTGATGCTGTAGGGCCGGTAGTAACCGCCCCGCATGTCATCTTCGCGTGTCCACACGGTCTTAACCGGGCGGCCGACGTCCTTGGCGACGTGGGTCGCCTCCACCGTGAAATCGGACACCGTGTTAGCACGACGGCCGAAGCCGCCGCCCAGGTACTGTACGTGCAGCTTCACCTGCTCGGGCTTGAGACCGAGAATTTCTGCGGTTTTTTCCACGTCCTGCGAGTGATGCTGGGTACCGACCCAGATGTCTGCGCCATCCGCGCGCGCGTGTACGACGCAATTCAGCGGCTCCATGGTCGCGTGCGCGAGGAACGGCAGCTCGTATTCCACATCGATGCTGCGCGCGCCAGAGGCCTGCAGCGCTTTCAGCGCATCGCCGTCATTGCGGGCGATCAATCCGGGCTTGCGGATCTTTGCGCGATAATCCGCGCGTACCTGCGCGAGATCGAAGCGCGCCATGGAGCCAAGATTCCAGTCCACCTTGAGCGCATCGCGGCCGCGCTGCGCGGCCCAGGTGTTGTCAGCCAGAACGGCAACGCCGCTCGGCACCTGCTTGACCGCGACCACGCCCGGGATCTTGCGCGCCGCGCTGTCGTCAAACGACCTGACCGTCGCGCCGAATACCGGCGCGCGCGCAATCATTGCGACCAGCATGTCAGGGACATCGACATCAAGCCCGAATTTCGCGCGACCCGTTACCTTGACCTTGGAGTCGTTACGCGGCTGTGTCTTGCCGATATATTTGAAATCAGCCTGCGTTTTCAGCGTTGGCTTGACCGCCAGTACTTCGCCAGCTGCTGCATCGGCGAGCTCGCCGTAGGTAAGTCTGCGACTGCCGTAATGGACCACGCCATTGTCGGTGCGCAGCTCGGACACCGTTGTGCCCCATTTCTTTGCCGCCGCCGCTAACAACATGGCCCTTGCGGTCGCACCGACCTGGCGCAACACCTCGTAAGTCGTTTCGGTGCTGTTGCTGCCACCAGTGAATTGCGCCGGCAGGAACGGGTGGTTATAGATCTTGTCGACGCCGGCAAATTCGACCCCGATCCGCGCCGGATCGATGTCCAGTTCCTCGGCCAGCGCGATCGTCAAACCAGTTGAAATACCCTGGCCCATCTCCGACTTGCCTGATGCCAGCGTTACAGTGTCATCTGGAGCGATTCGTAGCCAGGCGTTAGGCGACAGGGTCTTGCCGACACCGCCCGACCGGGCGGTTGTGCCGCGACGCTTGGCAACATTGACGCCAATCACCAGGCCCGCGCCGATAACTGCGGCGCCGATCAGAAAATGCCGCCGTCCTGCGTTGGTGTCTGAGCTCATGCCACACCCCCACGTTTGATTTCGGCTGCACGCTTTATCGCCGCCCGTATCCGCGGGTAGGTTCCGCAGCGGCAGATATTGCCATCCATGGCCGCATCGATATCCGTGTCGCTGGGATTATTGTTAGCTTCGATGAGCGCGGCTGCCGCGAGCACCTGGCCCGACTGACACCAGCCGCATTGCACGACGTCCAGCTCGATCCAGGCGCGCTGCACCGGATGATCGCCATCGGCCGACAGGCCTTCGATGGTTGTAACCTTTTTCCCGGCGACGGCCGACACCGGCGTTACGCAGGCACGGGTCGGTTGCCCGTCCAGGTGTACGGTGCAGGCGCCGCACAGGGCCTTGCCGCAGCCATACTTCGTGCCGGTCAATTTCAGCAAGTCCCGCAACGCCCATAGCAGCGGCATTTCGGGCTCGGCATCGAGTTCGCGGCTGACGCCGTTTACATTCAGGGAAATCACGGGCAATTCCTTTTAAGATGAGTCGGCCGGCATGTTACGGATCGGCGCGGAGCAAGACAACAAATGGAACTGGAATTCTTTGGTGCAGCGGGCGAGGTTACCGGTTCCTGCCACATTCTGCGCGTGGCGGGCAGACAGTTGCTGTTGGATTGCGGCATGATCCAGGGAGGTCGCGATGCGCCGCAGCGCAATCGGCTGCCGTTTCCTTTCCAGGCTGACGCCATTGACGCGGTCATTCTGAGCCATGCGCATATTGACCACTGCGGCCGTTTGCCGCTGCTGGTCCACCGCGGTTATCGCGGGCCTATCCACACCAACCCGGCCTGCGCTGAACTTCTGCCCATCCTGCTGCGCGATGCGGAAAGGATAAATCGCAACGGCGCTACTAACGATCCGGCAGTCGAGCCGCTCTACACCGTGGAAGATGTCGGGCAGGTGCTCAAACAGCTGCGCATCATTCCTTACAACAAGCGCGTTGACATCCTGCCGGGCGTTGTTGCGCAGGTACGCGACGCGGGCCACATCATGGGCTCGTCCAGCGTCGAGGTCTGGCTGACGGAGGGATCGGGTAATGGGGTAGTACGACGCAAGCTGGTGTTCAGCGGCGATCTCGGTCAATACAACTCGCCGATACTGCAAGACCCGTGGCAGTTTTCCAGCGCCGACATCGTGCTGATGGAAACGACCTATGGTGACCGCCGGCATCGCGACCGCGCCGCCACCGAGCTCGAATTCGGCGAGATCCTGCAGCAGGCCTGGCGCGACCGGGGCAATGTGATCATCCCGGCATTCGCCATCGGCCGCAGTCAGGACGTGCTCTATTTGTTAGCAAAGCACGCCGCCGAATGGCAGGTCGATCGCTGGCAGATCTTTCTCGATAGCCCGATGGCGATCGAAGCCAGCGCGGTCTACTGGCGCCATCCCGAGCAGTACGACACCGAGGCCACAAGGTTGCGCAGGGAATTCACTGCGATGCCGCCACTGCCTAACATCCGGTTCTGCCGCACGCCGGAAGATTCGCGCGCCATCAACCGGCTGCGCTCGGGCGCCATCATCATCGCCGGCAGCGGCATGTGCAACGGCGGGCGGGTGTTGCATCATCTCAAGCACAATCTTGATCGCAGCGAGACCCACGTGATCATCACCGGGTTTCAGGCGCCGGGCACGCTCGGGCGCCAGATCGTCGATCGGGTGCCGAGCGTGCGCATACATGGTGAATCGATCCGCGTGGCGGCCAGGGTGCACACCCTCGGTGGCCTTTCGGCTCACGGAGATCAAGATGATCTGCTGCGCTGGGTACGAAACTTTCATGCCAAACCGCCGGTGTACCTGGTGCATGGCGAGGTCTCGTCCGCCACGGCATTTGCCGCCAGGCTGCGCCAGGACCGGGTCGAGGCAACGGTCGCCGCGCCGGGACTGAAGCTCAATCTGGCTGCGCTGCGGCCACTTGCCGACGATTTTCAAAATTAACAAATGTTTTTTGCGGGGATAGTTCATGTCAGCTGAAACCACTCTGGGCCCGTTGCAGAGACTGCTTAATCGTGTGGCGAAAGTAGAGCCGCAGGAATCGCGCGCCGCGATCGCGGCGTTTCTACTGCTGTTCTGCGTGTTAGGCGGATATTTCGCGATCCGCCCGGTGCGCGAGACGATCGGCACGGTGATCGGCCGCGACGCCACACGCGATCTATGGCTCTGGACCGCCATTTTCGCCCTGGCGATCGTGCCATTTTATGGCTGGCTGGTGTCCAGGATCCGGCGCTCCATTTTGCTGCCCGGGATCTATGGCGGCACCGCGCTCGCTATTTTCGGTTATGCGGTGGCGTTTCAGTCCGCAGAGCAGATGCGCATCTTTGGCAGCAGCTTCTATGTCTTCATCAGCGTGCTCAATCTGCTGCTGGTCTCGATCTTCTGGAGCTTCCTGCTGGAGATGTTTTCGAGCGAACAGACCAAGCGGCTGTTCGGTTTTATCGCCGCGGGCGGCACGCTGGGTGCATTTCTCGGCCCTATCGTTACCCGGCTCGTCGTGCAAACGGTTGGAACCAGCGGAGTCTTGATGTTAGGTGCGGCGGGGTTTGTGCTGGCGATCCTGTTCCAGCGCCGGCTGATGACGGTGGCGGCCGGCTGGACCAGTAGCACTGGTGCCAAGATGGACGATCGCGCCCTGGGCGGCAATCCGTTCGCTGGCTTCAGCCTGGTGGCGCGGTCGCCTTACCTGCTGTTGATCGCACTGTTTGTCGTGTTGTTGTCGGCGGTCAATACCTTCCTGTATTTCGAGCAATTGAAGCAGGTTGCCGAGCTGTATGACGACATTGAGAGGCGCACCGAAGTGTTCGCCAGTTTCGATTTCATTGTGCAAGGCCTGACGGCGCTGACGCAGCTGATGCTGACAGGGTGGATTGCGCGAACTTTTGGTGTCAGGGCGCTGCTGACCATTGTGCCGCTGGTCCTGGTCGCCGGGTTCCTGGCGATGGGCGCGCTGGGTAGCTTCTGGGCGCTGGCGATTGCGATGGTGATCCGCCGCTGGGGCGAATACGCATTTGTCCGCCCGGGCCGTGAAATGCTTATGAGCCGTCTCGACCGTGAATCCAAGTACAAGGCCAAGAACCTGATCGACGTGCCGGTCTACCGCACGTCGGATTTTCTTTTTGCCCAGGCTAACAAAGCCCTGGAGAAAGTCGGATTGAACAGCGCCGGCGCCGCGTTTGTTGGCGCGGGTCTCGCGGCCGCGTGGTTCGTGACGGGTTGGGTCCTGGGCAGAAAGTTTGACAAGGAAGCCGCAAAGTAAAGACTGATCTGTCCCGATCAGTATGCGGTCAGCGCCGCCGACAACGCTGCGGCATCACTGAAGCGATCTTCGGTTTTCTTCGCCATCAGGCGATCGATGATCGGCTGAAAACCGCTGATCGCTTCGGGCAGGCGCGGGACCTCAACCGTTACGTGTTGCTGCAGCACTTCGATCGCAGTGTCGCCGTAAAATGGCTTGTGCCCGATCAGCATCTCAAAAAACATCACGCCGAGGCTGTACAAATCGGTCCGATGATCGACGGGCACACCCTGCGCCTGCTCGGGGCTCATGTAGTAGGGCGATCCGCGCAACATGCCTGAATAGCTGTTAGTGCCGGCACTGACGATTTTCGCCAGGCCGAAATCGATCAACACGATATCGTCATTTTCGCGCAGCATCACGTTCTGCGGTTTGAGATCGCGGTGCACGAGGCCATGCTTGTGAACGACACCGAGTGCCGTTGCGATGCGCTTCAGGTAGGACACGGCCTGCGCCACGGTCAGCGACGCCTCCATGCGGTCGCGCAGGTTGCCGCACGGAAAATATTCCATCGCCAGAAATTCCCGGCCGGCATGCACGCCATAGTCAAAAATGTCGACCACGGCCGGATCGTCGATGGCCGCCAGGGCTTCGTATTCCCGGGCCAGGTTCTGCATGGTAACGGTATCTTCGGCCGGAACATCCTGGCTGACCTTCAGCGCTACTTCGCAGTCAATATCATCCGACGTTGCAAGGTAGACGGTGGCACGCTCTGATCGGCCGATGGTGCGCAGGATCTGATAACGCGGAATCGCAATAGCCTCGAGATCCAGGTCGTCCGGTGTTGCCGCGGTCTGGTCACGGCGCGCGGCTGCGGCGCGGCGCTCGGATGAGCGCTGCGCAACCCGCAACGCATCGCAGAACCGGTCGGGCGTCAGCAGCTGGCGCGGCAAATAGTCTTTGACTCCGAGCCGCATTGATTGCACCGCGGTCAATTCACTGCCGTTCTCGGCAATGACAATTACTTCGGGGTGGTCGGGAAAATCTGCGAGCCGATGCAGGAGGTCAATGCCCCCGGGCACTTCGTTGTTAGGTAACTGGGCAAAATCTGCATGCAACACCAGGATTGGACCATCGTCCGCGCGCTGCATGCCGTTGCCACTGACGAGTTCGCTCAGTTTCGCGGATTCGATTTTGGTGTGCGGCCTGAACGTGCCGATGAAATGGCACAGCCACTCACCGTATCGGGCATCGCCACTCACGATCAGCAATCGCTCGGTCATGTTTCAGTCAGGCTGGCTGAATCGTAAACGCATTCGAACGCGCTGTTCGACCGCACCGCCGTCGCGCCGGACCGGCGCAAAGCGCCACTTGGCGACGGATTTGCGTGCGGCGGCGTCGAATGTGCCCGCCGGCTGCGCGTTGAGGATCTGGATACTCGCCACGCTGCCATCCTTGAGCAACGTAAATTCAATGTCGACCCAGCCGGAAATCTTTTTCTCCAACGCCGTGGCCGGGTATACCGGCTCGACGAACTTGATCCGCTGCAATGAGCTAACACCGATCACTTCCTTGTCGCGTTTCTGCTTGTCTTCGCGCGCCACGATATCAGCGGCAACAGCCGCGCCTTCCATGCTGCGTCCGGCCACGGAATCTGCCGAACTCAACCAGCGCCTGGCAGAATCAAGGTCGTCCGCTGCCAGGCCGGTCCGCGCCTTGGCCAGCAATTTGTCAGCTAACAACTGTGACGCCTCGACGGTGATCGCAGCGGAGCCATCGAGATCGCGGAGCCTGGCCAGCCAGAACTGCGCGCTGTCATCAGCGGGCTCGACCAGGCGGTCCTGCGCGATTCGCTGGCGCACTTGAGTGTTGAGCCGCGAGATTTCCGTTGTTTTCAGTGCAGCGCGGGCCTCGCTCAGAGTGCGCCGCACAGAATCCACGTCGGCAGGCGCAGCGCCGTTCTGGCGCGCAAAATTCAGCCATTTTTCCGTGGTCGCGCCCTCGCCGCGGCCGGCCGAGGCACGCGCCTCCTGCAGCACGCGAACCTGCACCGCCTGCGACACGCGCTGCATGGCCGGGTCGCGTGGCGACAGAGTTCGCGCTGACGACATATAGAAGCTGGCATTGTCGTTTGCAGGTTCGATGATGGCGCCCTTGTCGAGCCGCTCCTGCGCAAGCCGCAGCAGTGTTTTCAGGCGATCTTCGCCCTGCTGCTGACTGAGATCACGGCGCGCTTCGTTCAGAGTCGTGCGGTCAGCGGCATTGGCCGAATCCAGTGTTGCAAATGCCTTCTCATAGTCGCCACCTGCCGCCGCAGTGCGCGCCTCAGTCAGCGTAGCGCGCTCCCTGATCTTGCTGAGCTCAGTCAGCAAAAAAGTCAGTCGCGCATTGTCCGGTTGCAGCCTGCTTGCCGAGCTGAGCAAAAGAGTTGCCTCGTCAACGCGCACCGTCTGCAGCGCCTTTTCGGCGCGATCCAGCAGCGCAGCCACTTGCCTGTCCTGTTCGTTGCCGGCGGCAGTGCTGGCGGTTGCCGTCGCGGCGCGCTTTGCCGGGGAGTTCCCCAGTGTCAACCATAGTGCGAATGCTAACAATGCAATGGCCGCACTGGCACCCAGCAGGATTTTTGCAGGGATCTTTGTTGCCGGCGCCGCCGAAGACGCCACGGCGTCCTGTGCACGGCGTACCTCTGCTGCAGCACCGCGCTGTTCGTCATAGCGGCGCAGTGACGCGTCGATGAACTGGCGTACGCGTGGCCCGGACACCGGCTTGTGCAGAAAGCGGTAGACCGAGCCGTCCGTGACCATGTTAGCGAGACGGGACTGCTGAGCAGAATTGCCGGCGGCAACCAGTACCAGGTCCGGGAACTGAGCGCGTAACTTGCGCAGCGTGGCGACGATATCGTCGGCGACAGTATCTGCATCTATGATGGCGACACCCGCATTGATTGCGACGATCTGCTCCGCCAGCGACATGGTGTCGGGCGCAATGGCGATCGAGTGATCAGCGGTCACAACTTCGCTGAGTGTTGAGATCAATGTGTCATCAATCGATAGCACCGCGACGGCGATACCTGCGCCCACGCCACCGCCGGGCTGGCGGCTCGCGACACGGACATCATGATTGGAGATGCTGCGCATAGGACGGGACAAATTAACGGCTCCATGAAAAGCGCGGAAAACGAGCCTGCTTTCTAGCTCTTTATGCGGCAGTTGTCCGTGATGGAGATCATTCCGTTAACTTGGCAGGCAAAGGTGCGGCTTGCTTTCGCTGCGGCGGCGCGCTATGAATCTGACAAACGAGAGCCAGTTCACAGATATCAGGGGGTTCCAATGGCGTCAGTTTGGTCTAAATGGTGGCGGCTCGATGCAAGCGAAGAACGTGCCAGTGCCGATAATCCTCATGCGCCGCTGGCTGCTTCCCAGCGTCGCCAGACCTTGCCACTGCTGACGCTGGCGTTTGGCTGGGGTTTCCTGGTCACGGGCCTGCTGGTCGGCAGTTCGTTAGGTGCGGGGCTCAAATTCTGGCCGGATCTGGTGGTGGCTTCACTGTGGGGCAATCTGGCGAATTTCGTGGTCGGCGCGCTGGTGGGCTACATGGGCTACCGTACTGCCTGCAACAGCGGCTTGCTGTATCGTCTGACCTACGGCAACGTCGGCGCATTCCTGCCGGTGCTGTTTCTCGCGATGCTGACAATCGGCTGGCAGGGTATCGTGGTTGGCGCCTTTGGTCTTACCTGGGCCGGAAGTTTCGACAGCCCGTGGTTCTATCCGATCGCTATCTTCGCCGGTCTTCTTTATACCTGGACCACCCTGTACGGCGTAAAAGGCCTGGAGCGTGTTGGACTGCCGTCCACCGTGGTGCTGGTGTTAGTCGGCGTTTATGCGGGCTACTACAACATCGACAAGGCGGGCGGCTGGGCGGCGTTTCTCGACAAATCCGGCGCGACCGCGGCGCTGCATCCGATGACGCAGGTGGATGCGATCAATATCGTGATCGGTTCCTGGATTGTCGGCGCAATCGTGATGGCCGAGTACACGCGCTTTGCACGCCGCGCCTGGGTATCGATTGCGATTCCTTTTGTGGTGCTGGTGATAACCCAGTGGTTCCTGCAGTTTATCGGCGCCATGGGCGGCGTCGTGTCCGGCAATTTCGATTTCTCGGCGTATCTCAAGTCCGCCGGTACGCTTGTCGGATTGATCGGATTGATCGCGATGAGCCTCGCGCTCTGGACCACTGGCGACACCAATCTTTATCTGCCCTCGATCCAGACCGCCAGCGTGTTCCGGCGACCCAAGCGCGTAATGGTGGTGATCTGTGGCATCCTGGGTACTTTGTTAGGTCTGGGGATCTACCAGCGCTTCATCGACTGGATCACGCAGCTCGCCAACCTGGTGCCGCCGATCATCGGCCCGGTGATCGTGGACTACTACCTGATCCATGGCCGGCGCTATCGCGCTGAGTTACTGGATCGCCTGCCGACCTGGAACTGGCCGGCCGTGTTAGCCTGCGTCACTGGCATCGTGGCGGCCTACAGTCTTACGCCTCCGTGGCTCGCATCGGGACTGTTTGGCCTGCTGGTGTCAATGCTGGCGTACGGCGTCTATTACGCTTTGGCGCGGGTTTTGGGAATCAAGCCCGGTTACGCAGCCGTTGTTGAGGAACCGTCGTCGAGTTGAATGGTCGAACTTAATCATGGGTAGCTTTCAGATCGCGGTATTTTTGCTGCTCGCAGCAGCGTATCCAGTCGGCGGCCATGCCGCGCAGGCGGAGAGTGTGTCCGGTGCGCAGAAAAAGGCCACAGAGCAGTACCTTGCAGCGGTGTCGTCCGCGGGCGCCGCCGGCCTCGCGCAGATTCTGCCGCAAAGCGAGCTCGATGCGCTGCGCACCGATCTGCTGGGCCGGCTGCGCAAGGAGGACGAACGCAGCGGCGCCACGCTGCGTAAGCGCCTGTTCGGCAGCGCTGCAACGCTCGCGGTCCTGGAGCGTCAGACCAATCAGAGTTTTTTCATCAATTTGGCGCGCCGGCTTGATCTCAACGCACGGGTGATCCAGGACCCGGAATGGCTAGGCGCCATTCGCGACGGCAATGACAGGGTCATTGTCATTGTGCGCGGCCGCGTGCAGGACGAGAAAGACTCGCCCACCGTTACCCAGAGCATCGAGATGATTGCCGACGGCAAGGACTGGAAACCGGTCATTCCCGGCGAGCTGCGGGTGCAGATCGACGATCTGATCCGGGGTCGCCAGGTCCTGCGCCCTGCGGCCGGCGCCACCGCGTTAGCTAACAACAGCGGCGCGGACACACCCGCCAACACGGCAGGCGAGCGCTCCGATACTGCTCCAGCGACAAATTCAGCGGCTATCACCGCGATGTTGCGCACCGCCGAGCAGGTGCTGGTCGCGGGCAAATGCGATCGCTATTACAAGGACTACATGAGCCCGAGTTTCCGCAAGACGCAATCCGACAAGGCGATGGACACGCTGATCGCGAGCTGCGCGCGCAGCATGGGCATGCGCGAGCTGCTGATATCCGCGTTGCGCATCGTAGGGCAGACAGCGCCGCGGTTCGAGGCTAACGGCACGCAAGCCGTTTATGACGTCTCGAACCAGGGCCTGCCCTACGAACGCTTCACGCTCGAGTTGATCGACAACCGCTGGTACATTGCCGAGTAATTAATTGCATTGAGGTCACGGTAGTGTCCACGTCACGCCCACTTCAACACTGCGCGCGTCGTCGTCGAGTTGTGCACCGTTGAACTCCAGCGACAGGCCGACACGGCGGCATGCCTGCCACTTCAGTTCTGCGCCCCAGATGGCCTCGCTGCTGCCAGCAGAGATCAATTGGGCGCGTTGATCGGAATCCCAGCGGATGATGCCGCCGCGCAGCGCCGCGGCCCAGCGACTGCGAACGCGGTCGGGCTAACCGCGTTGGCGGTAATCTGGCCTTTGACCCCCTCAAAGTTGTAGTAAGCGGCTTGCAGCTAAAACCAGCGATTGAAGGTGTAGCCCACGCGCAGGTGGTAGCTGAAGCCGGTCCCGTCCACGCCAATTGGAGTGATCGCATCGCCGGTCACGGCAGTGATCTGCCGGGCGATGCCTGTCTTGTTAGCACTGACATCTCCCTGTCCGCCTCCCACGGAGAGCATGGTTGTTAGCCGAGTGTTTTAGGACTCGGAAGCCGTCAATCGAACTCGCACGGTTGTACCGATCGTAACCGTGCCGGCCCGTTTCGCGGGCGACTACGCTACCGCGCGCGGCGCATCCGGACTTCGCGTTTGCCGAGTATCAACTGGGCCTCATCGCCAGCGGCGACGAAAATTGGAGCGAAGCGATTGAACATCTGGAGCACGTGCTGCCGGCCATGGGCCCAATACTGGGACGAGCGCGCCTTGCCTATGTTTATGCGAAGGCCGGTCGCCAAGGAGATGCGTTGCGCATTCGCGGCGATCTGGAAGCATTGAGCAGTCACGCGTACGTTCCACCGATTGCGGTCGGAAATATCGCCATTGGCTTCGGTGATCGTGAGCGTGCCTTTGCCTGGCTTGCGCGCGCAGCGGCCGCGCACGATGATTTTCTGGTGACAATTAATGTTGACCATCATTGCAAGGAATTACCGGGTGCACACATTGATTCAGGTTATTCTTCGACCAGCAAATGCGCCGCCAAAAATCTGTCAATCTCGGTAAGCACCTGCAGGCGAGTTGCGCCCCGCGATAGCCAGTGATCTTCGCCCTGCAATTTGATGTACGTGACTCTGACATTGCTTTCCTTAAGCGCGCGTGCCATTGCGTCTGAATGAGAGATCGGTACCACGGTGTCGTCCTGGCCGTGCAACAGCAGCACCGGCACACTAGTCCTATTTACTGATTTGACCGGAGATTTTCTGACTAACGCTGGATCGTCCGGATCGCCGATGCTGCGGAGCAGCTCCAGAAATGAAGGCGAGTCTGCGCCGTAACGGTCACGGTTGAACGCCAGCAATTGCGGAATGTTGGAAACGCCTGCATAACTTGCGGCGCACCGGTACAGCTCTGGTGTAAAGGCAGCGCCAGCCAAGGCCGCATAACCTCCATAGCTCGCGCCTACGATGCAGACCCGCTTTGGGTCGGCGATCCCGTCCGTGACCAGCGCTTTGACGCCATCGCTGATATCGTCCTGCATCAGTCCGCCCCACTGACGGAAACCAGCAGCCTCAAATTCGCGGCCATATCCGGTCGATCCACGAAACTGCGGTTGCAAAACGGCATAGCCACGAGTTGCGAGAAATTGTGCCCAGTAGTCAAACGACAAACGGTCGTGCGCGCGCGGCCCTCCGTGCGGCAGTAACACCATGGGCAGGCCCTTGCCGGTTGATTGCGGCGGCAAGGTGAGGTATGCGGGAATCTCTGTACCGTCGCGGGCCTTGTAAGTCATCGCGCGCACTTCGCCAAGCTGGACGTTCGCCAGGCTTGGATACTCTTCCCCAACGATATCTGCCGAGCGTCTGTGGAAATCGACCAGATAATAGACCGCGCCCTGCGATGCACTGTCAACGCGAGCTAACATTCGCTTGCCATCCAGCGAGCGGCCGTAAACCTCCACATTCTTTCCCTTGAAAGCACGTGCAACGCTGTCGGTCCGCGCCTTGGCCGCCGGATCCAGCCAGCGCCATTGCTGTTTCAGACCACCTAGCACGACAGCCACGGGCGCGCGTGAATAGCGATCTAAAACGACATCCATTACGTCATTTTCCGGATCTTCAAAAAGAACCTTTAATCCAGATCCGTCGAGGCCGATTCCAAAGACGATGCGCCTACCTGCGTCATTGGTGCCAATGGCCACGATGGCTGCGCCATCAGGGGATATGCCCTGCAGCGACAGCGTCGGTCCTTTGGGGCGCGAAAAAATCTCTTTCCAGCTCCTTGCCTGTTTAGCTAACACGCGATAACCACCGTGCTCCGGATCCCATTCACTGCGGGCCACACACGCGCCAGAACTGTCGACGACCCATTGATCGTTAAATTGACCGCCGCTTTCGAGCAACCTGCCTTTCCCTGTTTCGGTACTGACTTCAAACAGAACGTGGACCCAACCGGAATCCGCTTTCCCGCGGGCAAATCTGGTGTCGGTGACGGGACGCTCAGCCGCCACTGAATAGTCCAGCGTACTCATGACAATAGTCTTTGGTTTGCTGGTGCGGGTGGCCTCGAGGGTCGCGCCGGTGACCAGATTCCGAGATCCGCCGGTCATCAACAGTACATTGGCCTTGCCGGTGTTCACGTCAATCGCGAGCGTGCGGAAAATCTCAAAACGAAAGCGATCCGCGCCGGTACTGCGAGACTTTGGTGTCTGACTGAGTTCGACCAGAACTGTCTCGTCGTCAGACCAGGTTATGTCCCGCAATTTGTACTCGTCGCCAATTGAAATCTGCCGCAGCCGCTTGGCAGCATCAATATCAAAAACAACTACCACGGGAACAGTCTTGCCGTTGTCGGAAAACGCCAGCAGTCTGCCATTGGGGCTGAGTGCGACATCTGTCATTGCGGGCAGTGATGCAAACGCTGCAACCGACGGGGGCCCACACCAGGCAAGCTGCGAAACCAGCACGATACCGATGGCGGCGGTATTGATTGTCAGGCGTCGGACATACCTTGTTTGCATGGATTTCCCAATCAAGCTGCCAAGTTCGGTTCAAACGATACAGGGGAAAACTCAAAGCGACCAGTACGGCTGTTGGCAGAGCGTGACGTCAGAGTCGCTGACAGCGACCCCCAGGGTAGCGGCGCGGTTGCCAATTCAGCGACATAGATCCCCACCAGCACCCACAAAGCTAACAGCAGGCTGGGTTGGGGAACCAGCGCCGCGACGGTCCCGGGTACCCGCAATATGCCGCCGCCGATGGTGGCGCCGAGCAGCGCTGCAATTCCGAACGCGACGCCCGGAATCCTTGGCAATGCGGGTTTTGTTGTGCTATTCATTGGGTGAAACAGTACAACGGTCTGGGACGATGGAGATTATGGCAGCTACAAAGATTCACCCCATGATGGCGGACAGCAATCATGACGAACTCGCGGAACAGCAGTTCGTGGTCGCGCTCAAGAGTTACATCGCCGCGAATCTTGACCCGGTCCTGCGCGAACGCACGTTTGCAACAGTGGCCGATCTGCGCTCGCAAACGGGCGCCGAACCGACCCTGCCGCAGATTCGCCGGCGGCTCGAGCGTGAGCCACTCTACCAAAACTGGGTGTCGGCAATGCGCTCGTCGCAGGAACTCATGTGGCAGGCCGCTGGCGACTGTGTTGACCGGCAACTTGATTCATTGAATGAGTCCGCGCGCACCGCGCCGGCGTTAGGTTCGTTGACACTCGACCCGAATTTCGTGGTGCCCCGCTACCTTGCAGCGACCGACACCCACATGATGCCGGGCAGCTATCACGTCGATCCCGCGGCTGGCGATGTCCGCCAGGGCGCCGTGTTCGACAAGGGCGCGTCGCTCTACAGCCTGGGCCGCCAGGGCGGGCAGATGAACGACATGCGCGGGCAGACCGTTGCAGCGCATGTCTATGAGCGTTTCCCGGACCTGACGCCGGTGCGCATTCTCGAAATGGGTTGCACCGTGGGCAACAGCCTGGTGGCAGTGGCGCGCGCATTCCCCGGCGCCGAAGTCCATGGCATCGACGTCGGCGCGGGACTGCTGAGTTACGCGCATGCGCGCGCCGCCGGGCTTGGCGTGGCGCTGCATTTCAAGCAGGCGAGCGCCGAAGACACAGGCTACCCCGACACCTATTTCGACCTGGTGTTTACCAGTGCAGTCCTCCATGAGACCTCAGCCAAGGCTTTGCCGAAAATCATCAAGGAGTGTTTTCGCGTGCTGCGGCCGGGCGGCGTCATGGCGCATCTCGAAGTGCCGTTTCGCGCCGATGACGCCGATACCTACGCCCTGCTGCGTGCGGATTTCGAAACCCGCTATAACAACGAACCGTTCTGGATGGGTGCCGTGTCGACCGACTTCGCTGCTTTGGCGACGCGCGTCGGTTTCATCGACGCGGCAGCGGGTTACCAGGACGCTGGCTTCGGCCCGCCGAAGCGCGGTGTCACGGGCGCTTTTGGCAAAGCGAATCAGGGCGGCTACAAGTCCTGGTACCTCGTATCCGGAAGGAAACCGCTGTAGTGAGCGGCGCAACCGTTGCCCCCAAAGCGGCACCCATGCAACGTCATAGATTGCACAAGGGTCGCCGCACCGTGCCAGGACCGGACCCGCGGGTCGACACTTTGTTAGGTATGGTGATGGCGCTGACCTCCGAAGTGGCGGTGCTGCGCGAGCGCGTCGATGCACACGAGCGGCTCAGTGCCCAGGGCAAGGCCGCGTCGCCCGAGAGCGTCAATAGTTTCCAGCCGGATGAAACTACCCAGCGCGAGCGCGCTGCCGCGCGCCAGCGACTGATCGACAAAGTCTGCCGCCCATTGCTGGCAGCGGGCAGCGAAAAACAACGTGAGGAAAAGCCAGATGACGAAAACTGACTGCCTGGGATTTGTACGCCTGTCGGCCAGGCTGCTGGGACTACTGCTGGTGATATCGGGCATGCAGGCGCATTCCGCTTTCGCTGCCGGCCCGCCCAAGGCCGGGACCGTCTTCAAGGATTGCAAGGACTGCCCGGAAATGGTCGTGATCCCGCCCGGTGAGTTTTTCATGGGCCGCGACGGCGGTGAACCAGAGCGTTATGAAGGCCCGCCGCACCAGGTAAAAATCAAATACGCGTTTGCGGCCGGACGTTTCGAGCTAACAAACGGCCAGTACCGGAAGTTCGTCACGGCTACGGGGCACAAAACCGCAGGCGCGCCCTGCAATGGTTTTATCCACGACAAATTCGCCCCATTGCCGGGCACCAATTGGTCGGATCCCGGTTATGGCCGCCCGATTCGTGACGATGAGCCGGTGGCCTGCATTCGCTGGAGCGACGCCCAGTCCTATGTCTCGTGGCTGGCGGGCCGCACGGGAAAAAAATACCGTCTGCTGACAGAGTCGGAGTGGGAGTACGCGGCGTGGGCGGGGGCCAGCGGACTTTATGCCTGGGGCGACGATGCTACGGTGGCCTGCAAATTTGCGAATATTCATGATCTGTCCGGCGCGAAAAACGGCGCGGTGTTGTCTTATGGACCGGCGCCCTGCGACGATGGATTCGAGATCGTGTCGCCTGTCGGGCGCCTCGCACCTAACGCGTTTGGCCTGTACGACATGATCGGTAATGTCTGGGAGTGGGTCGAAGACTGTTACCAGATGCCTTACGGAGACACGCCAGTCGACGGTTCAGCGAACCTGACAGTCGGTTGCGATCGCCGTGCAACCAGGGGTGGATCATGGCGCTCGAATTATCTGCGGCAGCGCCCGTCGTTTCGTGGCCGCGACCCTGAGGCGTTGACCAGCCAGATCTTTGGCACGCGCGTAGCGCGTGACCTCTAGAGCTTGACTGCGCCGAACACTTTCTGCAGCAATTTGCTCGACTGTCCTAACGGATTCTGGCGAATCGATGCTTCCTCTTTGGAAATCATGAGGAACAGGCCTGCCAGCGCTTTCTGCGTAACATAGCCTTCGATAGTCGACTCTTCCTGTCCCAGCAGGCCAAGCTGGGCGAGCTTGCCGCCCAGTTCGTTATAGCGTTGGGCCACACCCAGTTGGCTGGTGCTGCGCCTGACGATGGGCAGAAATCTTTCTGTGATTTTCACGCTGGTTGTGCGCCGGAAATACTGCGTTGCCGAGTCAGTGCCGCCGGTAAGTATTGCGCCGGCATCGGTGATAGTCAGCTGCCTGACGGAGTCCACCAGCAGGGCCTTGGCTTCGGGTACCGCTGCTTCGGCCGCGCGGTTCATCGACTGTACCAGGCCGTCCACTTGGCTGCCGTAACCTAACATCCGCAACGTGCTCTCGGCCTTCTTGAGTTTGCCTGGCAACGGAATGCGCACTTCCGGGTTGCCGAAAAATCCATCCGCGACACCGAGTTTGCCGACTGCCGATTGTGCGCCCTGCGTGAGCGCCAGCCGCAAGCCGCTCACCTGATCCGGGCGCGACACGCCGGCAAGCTGGCGCAGGTCGATTGCCGATGCGCTGGCCAACCAACCGGAAAATGCCGCGCCGACTAACAAACAAGCGCGCCAGTGAGTACGGGAATACGTGCGCTGCACGGCTGCACCATATGTGTCCATCGATTGTCGCCTCTGTGATCCGTCGTAACGATTCGCTACAATTATTGTACGCGGTTGCAGCGACAAAAATGCGAGGACTCCGGCCGGCTCGGTGCGCCGGATTAGTTCGCCTTGCCCGGCGCTGCCATCGAAATGAGCTTGTCGATTCCGAGGATCGCCGGCGATTGAAGTTGCGACTGGAGTTCCTGCAAACGCTGTTCGCGGATCTGCAACTCGCCGCGCAACGGTTCAAGTTCCAGAACGCGCTGGCGCAGGCGGGCAAGATGATTCTCCAGCTGCCGAATCCGGCTGTCACGCGCGCGAATCTGCGCCTGGTTTTGTTCCACACTACCTTGCCGGGCTCGCAGGCGGTTGAGATCCGCCTCGTACTGCTCCGCCAGGGCGGCGCGCGGCTCGATGGCCGCCAACTGTTCTCTGACGCGGCGAATTTGTACGTCGCGTTGCTCCAGGCTGTTGTCCAGTTGTGTAATTCTGGATTCAGTTTCTGTCAGGCGATGTCGCAATCGGCTGCGCTCGTTATCTGACTCTGCGAGCCGGTTCTGCACAATGTCGTGACGCGCCTGCCAGTCGGCAGCCATGCGCGCCCGCGGTTCCAGTTCCGCGAGGCGGGAACGCATTTTGCCAACCTCGCCGCCGCGGTCCGCGGCGCTGCGGACGGTCGCTTCCTGCTCACTCAACTGCCGCGCTAACAGAGCAATTCTTTCCTCGTGCTGGATCTCCAGCGCAACAAACCGAGCCTCCGCCAGCTGCAGTTGATTGCGCGTCTGGTCAAGACTTGCAATTGTCTCGTTGCTTGCAGCGATGAGTCGATTGGCATCGGCCAGTTGCTTGTCCAGCGCCAGGCGCTCGCTGTGCCGTCCGGCCTGCTGGTCTCGCACCAGCTGTTCGCTTGCGCGCAGGCCCAGTGTCAGCGATTCCAGTTCCTCGATCCGCTGTCTTGAAGTTGCGAGGTCCTGCTGCATCTTCTCATCGCTGAGTCGCAATTCGGCGAGTCGACCTTGCAGAGTTCTGGTCTGGCTGGCGCTTTCGTCCAGTTGAAATTGTGCGCTCTCAGATTCCTGGCGCGCCTCCTCAAGCATGCGGCGCCTGACCCGGTCGGCGAACATCCCTCGAAGTCCCAGGCCGATTAAAAATCCGCCTGTCAGGATGGCCAGCCAGATCCAATCTGCGGTCATGGCCGCAATCATTGCTTTGTTCCATTCAGCGGCATGAATTCGATGCGGCGATTGCGCTGCCTTCCCTCAGCCGTGCCATTGGCACGGCGGTCCGTATGCCCTGCAATCTCGAAACGGGCATACATGTTAGCTTTCAGCAGAGTTGCAATGTGTTGCAGGCGTTTGAGTCCACGGCGGGTAAAGTCGGTTGAATTCGTCAGGAATTCGACATTGCTGAGTTTAAGAAACCTGGCTATCTGGGACTCTACCGCGGTTGCGGCGCGTACCACCAGCCGACTGACGACGCGAATGTCGCTGCCAACCTGCTGTTGCGCCTCATCGGCAATCTGGTCGCCGATTCCCTGCTGCGGCACCGAGCCGCTGATCTGCATGCCGTTATTCATGAACTCCGCCGCGACGGTCGGGTTGTCGCCCAGGGAAACAGGCCGTTGGTCCAGACCGCAGCTGGCTTCCTTGGCGACATTGTCGGAGACATTGCCATCAGGGGCGCTGTCTGGGGCGGTTTGGACGTAGGTCGTGGCCACATGAACGGGTGTCCGGGACGCTTATTGAAATTCTTATAAGAGTCACTTTAGGGCCGTTGGCAGGCGGATGCAAATGGGTGCATCCTGTGCCGGCTTGCGCCGGCGGAGTATGATCCGCCAGCTAACATAATCCATGGAGTTGCCGTCATGCCAGCCGCGGGTAAACGCACCTTATTGGGCGCTCTGGCCCTGGTTCTGCTGCTGCCGGTGGCGGTTACGGCATCGGTCACCATCGCTTTGATCAGCCCGGCTGATCTGCTGATGAAACTTGGCCAGTCCGGATTTGTGCTGCTGGATGTCAGGACGCCGGAAGAATTTGCCGCGGGCCATATTGCCGGCGCAATGAACATCCCCCACGATCAGCTGGCTAACAGAGCAAGCGAACTGCCGCAGGACCGCAATACGGAAATTGCCGTCTATTGCCGCAGCGGCCGGCGCACGTCGCTGGCCTTGGATTGGCTCGGTACGCAGGGCTATCAGCGCCTGTTGCATGTGGATGGTGATTTTCTCGGCTGGCAGGCAGCCGGCCGGCCGGTGGCCACGGAACCGGCTGCTCGTTAGCTCGGTGAGCGCGCCGGCGGCGCCAGTTCCTGCACACCGACAACGAGCATGCCAGGGCCGCCATGCACACCTAACGCAGGGCCAAGGGTCGTCAGGTAGCAGTCCTGGATATTGGGCAGGCCCGCGGTAATCTGATCCAGCAGCCGGCGTCCCGCAGATTCCGCATTGCCATGCCCGACGGCGATGCGGTAGCGGCGGTCGGCGCGCAGTCGGCGCCGTATGTATGCGGCAAAGCGCTGCGGCGCCCGCTTGCGCGTCCAGATCACGGTACCGATTCCGACGCGCCCATCGACGAAGTTGGCGAGCACCGGCGAGCAGTGCAGCCAGTCTGCCAGCACACCGACGATTCGTGGCACACGCCCGCCGCGAATCGCGAATTCGAGATGTGGCAATAATCCGAAGACATCGGTTTTGGTAATTGCCAGCTGCGCGGCCGCGACTACTTCGTCCTGGCTGCCGCCCGCCGCCGCGCACTCGGCGGCTGCCATGGCAATCAATCCCTGACCGAGAGAGGCGTTACGGCTGTCGATGACGGTAACCTGCGTGCTGCCGCTGCGATCCGCCGCGTTCTTCGCGGCGCTCAGCGTGCCGCTGACTCTGGAAGTCAGGTTAATCGAAACTACGCCCTGGTAATGCGACGCCAGAAATTCAAACATGCGCCGGAAATCCCCGGGCGGCGGCTGCGACGTTTTTGGATGATCAGCCGACGTCATCAGCAGGCGATAGAACTCGTCCTGGGTCATCGTGACCTTGTCGAGATAACTGTGTGGCCCGAAGTGGACCCGCACCGGCACCATGTAGATATCCAGCAAATCCATGGCCTCGGCGGGAATATCGGCCGCCGAGTCGGTAACCACGGCGATGTGCCGTTTGCGGTCGTGATGCGCGGCTGATTGCTGCCGCAACATATCGTCCGCCTTTTGCGCGCTGACTTCGCCAAACTGGCCGGCAGCCGCAAAGATCTGTTCCGGGTCATTGGAATGTATGTGTATCCGCAGCTTCGCGGGATGGCCGCTGACAACCAGACTGGAGCCGAGCGGATACAGGGTTTCGCGCACGCGCCGCAAATCGATGGCACGGCCCGCAACCAGGCATTCAGTGCAAAAGCGATGGTCGCCGGCCTGGCCACCCTCAGACATGACCTCGTTACCCGCGTGCACCGGTGAGGCCACGACTGCAACCGTTCCTTTATCCAAGAAGGAGTTGAATCCCGTCAACATCTCGACGAATCCGGCCGCTCCGGCATCCACGACATTGGCGGCGCGCAATTCCTCGAGCTGCCTGGGAGTGTCGTCGAGCGCAGCCTGGACCACAGGCAGCAGGCGTACAAAGGCCAGGCGAAAATCCACGACGCCGTCCGCGACGACGCGCGTCAGCGCTGCCGCAAATGCTGATATTACCGACAGTATGGTTCCTTCGCGTGGCTCCATCAGCGCCAGGCGCGCGTTGCTGGCGCCCGCTTCGATGGCGAACGTAAACTCAGCGACCGACAACTGCACGCAGCTGGATGCGCGATCCGCGACCCCGAGAAAGAATTGCGCAAGTATCGCGCCGGAGTTGCCACGCGCGCCGTCCAGTGCGGCATCCGCGGCCTTTGCCAGCATCTGCCCCGCGTGCTGCCAACGCTGCCTTTCCAGCATGCCTAACACCGCTGACAGGGTCATTGCCATGTTGGTGCCGGTATCGCCGTCTGGAACCGGAAACACGTTGATGTGATTTATGTGGTCGGCGCGCCGGAACAACTGGTAAATCCCGGCGC
>JANLTW010000163.1:0-47074 GCA_031363155.1 Gammaproteobacteria bacterium
CGCTGGCAGCCGCATTACCGGTGTACCGGAATCCTCGCTGTCGGCCAATACGACCTATCGCTGGCCACTGTCGGACAACTGGCAGGGATTCGTGCATTCCAGCGTGCAGTACTCGTCGGACCGCACCGATATCGTCAGCGGTGGGCTGCCGTCGGATGCCACAACGTCGTTCGATCTGCGCCTGGGCGTAGAGGGCCAGAAGTGGTCCGCTTATCTGTTTGCGGACAATTTGAATGACGAAGATGGAGCCATCGATGTGCGCGGATTGGGCCCAAACGGTCCGGTGACACGCATGCGGCCACGCAGTTACGGGCTTAACGTTCGATACGACTTTCGTTAGTTATTGACGCAATGCCATACGGCAAGGCAGGGCGGGTGGATCCCGCCCTGTCTTACTCGGGGCGCTGGCGCGACTGATAGGAAGTGTCATGGGTACACCGCAGAATTCAGTTACTCTAAATTTCGTTGAACGGCCATTTGACGATATGCGGCGGGCAGTGCACCTTCAGGTGCGAATCAGCAACCCTGGAGGTTTGTTGCCGTGTCGGATCCGCTGGTCAAGAAGCAGATTCGGGAAGCCGCCGAGGCTGAAGAGCGCGAATTCTACGGTCATCGCGCAAGCGACCAATGGCTCGACGCGCTGGCGCCGTTGGGCACCGATGAGCACAAGCCGTTTCTCGAGATCGCGCCCTGGCTCACTGCGATTTTTATCGAACGCTTCGGTGTCGATGCCAGTGGACAAAAACAAAAACGTCATTACCCGGACGAGTCAGTGGGTATAGCCACGGGCATGCTGATATCGGCGTTGCATGTCGCAGGCCTGGCCACACTGACCCACACGCCTAGTCCGATGAAATTCTTGAACGAAATTCTGGGTCGGCCCAGGGACATCGAGCGGCCTTTTCTGTTGTTGGTGGTCGACTATCCGGCGCCATCGTGTGGTGTTCCGGATATCAAACGCCTGCCGTTCGAGCAGATTGCCAGCTTTCGTTAGCGTGAAGGCAGTCGATGCCCGAAACAACTAACCGTTCTTTTGCGTCCCTGCAGCGCCGCGTGCTCCTGGCCTACGCTGCGCCAGCATTCGCACAAGCGCTGATCCATGGTCCAACGGGGGCGGTTCTGCAGGGCGTCTATGCGAAGCAGTTCGGTCTTTCTTTGCAATCGATTGCGCTGGTGTTGCTGGTCGCCGGCATTGCCGATGTTGTCTCAAATCCGCTAATCGGTTTCGCCTCGGATCGATTCCGCGCACGATTTGGCTCGCGAAAACCCTGGCTCATCAGCGGATCCCTGTTAGCCGCTTTGGCCTGTTGGTACCTGTATGCGCCGACTCCACCGGTGACCACGATCTACTTCGGTGCTTGGTTAATGATTGCGTACCTGGCGTGGGCAACCTCCGAGATCCCTTACCGTGCCTGGATCGCGGAGATCACGCCGGACTACCATGGGCGGACCCGTCTCGCGGCCTGGAAAGCCAGCTTCACCTACCTCGGTGCAATGACGTTCTACGCGATACCTTTCTTGCCGATCTTCGAATCCACAGAATTTACTGCGGAAACCCTGCGCTGGACGGCTATCGTCGCGGTGGTTGCCCTGCCTGCGACGGTCGCATTAGCGGTCGTCCTTGTGCCCGATGGTGAGGCCAACGTGTCGTCGCCGCAGAACCGCGAGTCAGTGCGCTTGGCGCTGCGCAGCATCGCTCGCAATCCGCCGCTGCTGCTTTTTCTTGCCATATTCATGCTGGTGGCACTGGCTAGCGGCATCATGAACGGCGTGCTGTTTTTTTATTTCGACAACTACTTGCACCAGGGCTCGGCGCTGGCGGGTTTGTTTGCGATCGCGTTGCCCGTCGGTGCACTGGCCGTGCCGGTGTGGGGTTGGTTATGTCGGCGTTGTGGCAAGGTGCGAGCTTGGGCCATGGGCAGCGCGGCTGGCACCGTGGGCATCATGGCCTACGGATTTATCCCTCCGGGTCCGTCTGGAACCCTGGCGCTCGGCGCCGTGATGATATTTGTGGTTGCCTCGTTTACCGTGACCGCCGTTGCAGCGCCGGCAGTGCTTGCCGACGTCGTCGACTATGGTCGGCTGCGTTTTGGCGTTGATCATGGCGGCACCTATTTTTCTTTGTACGTTCTTTTGGATCGAGCCCTAACAATGTCGTCAGCGGCTATTGGAATCGCCATCGCTGCGGCATTTGGCTTCGATCCCGGGCTTGCAATGCAGACGCCTGCCGGACATTTCGGTCTGTCACTGGCGTTCTACCTGCTGCCAGCTGCGCTGATGGCGACGACGATTCCATTATTGTGGCGATTCCCAATCGACGAAAACCGACAAAAAAACATTGCGCGCCACTTGCAGCGTCGCAGCGCCGCAAAGATGCGCAAGGAGAATTGACATGCGTGCAGAAGGCGTGACCGGCGCTCGGAATCCTGTGCAAACGTCTGCGCGGCACGCGCCGGTCGTCTGCATCGTGGCTTTACTCACCGCCTGTTTTTCCACGACGGCGGCGTCGCGAACCAGAACGGCGGTTGCACCACCCGGGAGTACGGCGGTGGACGCGTTGCTCGCGCCCTGGCGCGGATCTTATGGGGGCCTGCCACCGTTAGACAAAGCCACGCCCGAATCGATCGGCGCAGCTTTTGATGTGGCGATCGTGAACAAGCGCGCCGAGGTTCAAGCCATCGTCGGGAATACATTGCCGCCTACTTTTGACAATACGATTGCCGCACTCGAGAACGCCGGCCGCGAGTTGCAGCGTGTCCGCGCGCTGCTGGGCGTTTTCTCCTCGACTATGAGCACCGGAACGATGCCTCAGGTCAATAAGCGTGTCGCGCCCCTGCTGGCAGCGCTCGACGATGAAATCATGTTAGATGAGAGTCTATTTGCGCGCGTTGATAGGGTGTTTGCGACGCGCGAATCTGCTGGGTTGACGGCCGATCAGAAACGCCTGACGGAAATAACCTGTGAACGCATGCTGCGGCAGGGCGCGAGCCTCGGAATTGACGCGAAAAAGCGATTGGTAGAGATCAACGGCAGGATCGCGGGCCTGCAGGCGCAATTCGCGCAAAACCTGCTTGCTGAGGAGAGCACCCAGGCGGTGTTTCTGGAGGATGAATCAGATCTGGCGGGGCTGCCACCGGCGCTGCGCGCCGCCGCTGCAGAGGCGGCCAAAGCCAAAGGACGGCCCGGCGCTTGGGCCATCCCTAACAGCCGGCCGATGGTGTGGCCATTCCTGATCAACGCCGAGCGTCGCGATCTGCGTGAGCAAGTCTGGCGCATGTGGACCATGCGCGGCGACAATCCGGGTGAACACGATAACAAGCCAATTGTCACAGAGATCCTGCGACTCCGCGGCGAGAAAGCGCGGCTGTTTGACTACGCCAACTACGCGGATTTCGCCACGGCGGATCGCATGGCGGGCAACCCGCAGACGGCGATGACATTGCTACAGGACGTGTGGGGCCGGGTTCTCGGCCCAACACGCAAGCTGGTGGATGATCTACAAACAATCGCCACGGCCGAGGGCGCCAACTTCCAGCTCGCGCCCTGGGATCGCCTGCATTACTCGGAAAAATTGCGGCGCGTGCGCTTTGGCCTCCAGTCCGAAGCGGTGAAACCGTACCTCAAGCTCGAATCGGTGCTGCAGGCGCTGTTCTGGGCGGCCGGTCGGGTGCACGGCCTGAAGTACAAAGAGATTCCCGGAGCGCCCGTACCGCACCCCGATATTCACGTTTATGCGGTGAGCCGCGCGGGCAAGCCAGTGGGGGTCATTTACATAGACCTCTATGCGCGCCCCGGCAAGCAACGTGGTTCGTGGGCCACCGAGTATCGTCCAGCCGAATCGTTTCACGGCAAGGTGTTGCCGGTCGTCGCGTTGTTGTCTAACGTGGAGCGACCTGCCAACGGCGGACCACCCCTGCTGACTTGGGAAGTTGCTAACGTCTTGTTTCACGAGTTCGGCCATACACTGCATACGCTGAACGCCCAAACTCGTTATCCGTCGTTAGGCAGCATGTCGGTCCCCTGGGATTTTGTGGAGGCGCCCGCGCTGCTAAACGAACGCTGGCTCTACGATCGCGAACTTCTGCAGCGCTTCGCCCGTCATTACCAGACGAATGCGCCGATATCGCTTGATCTGGTCGAGAAAATCGAGCGAGCCGCGAAGTCTGATCGCATCTTCAGTCTGAACCTCGATTACCTGGCGCCGGCCATCGTCGACATGAAAATGCACTTGCTGGCGGACGGCCGGGACATCGACGCCGTGAAGTTTGAAAACCAGGTGCTTGCGGATATGGGAATGCCCGCCGTCTGGGACGAAATCATGCGTCTACCGCACAACATGCATGCCTTTTCGTTCGAGTATGCGGCCGGTGTGTATACCTACCTGTGGTCGGATGTCATCGCGGCCGACATCGCCGAAGCCTTCGAGCAATCGCCCGGGGGCCTCTACGATGCCCCGACCTCGGAGCGCTGGCGTCGGACCCTGCTGAGCTCGGGCAACAGCGTTCCGATCGATCAGGCGTTTCGGAATTTTCGGGGTCGCGATCCGAGTCCCGCCGCGTTGCTGCGCAGATTCGGATTGGAGTGAACGAGGAGTCAAGCACCATCTATCCAGCAATCGGACAAGACCATGCGGAACTTTGCGGAAACTTTGACGACAAATTCATTGCGAATCATCGCAGTGGCGTTTGTCCTGTTCGCGTCGATCAATGCGCTCGCGGCAGGGCGGCAGCATCCTGTCAGGGTCGACCCCATCGCAAAGCCCCTGCGCGAATGGGTCCGCGCTAATCTGCAGCCGCTCCAGGGCGTCGACATGAACGCGCCATACGCCGATCTGGAGCCCCTGCGGACGTTGATTGGCGATCGTCCGATAGTTGCCTACGGTGAAGGCTTGCACGGGGCCGCCGAGCCGCTCGAATTCCGCAATCGGCTGTTCCGATTTCTGGTTGAACAGATGGGCTTCACAGCGATCGCGATCGAGTCCGGAAATTATGAGGGTTTCGGCGTCAATGATTACGTTCTGGGCGGGCCAGGTGATCTGCAATCGGTGGTGGCCAAGGGGTTCAGCTTCGGTTTCAACCGGTTGCCGCAGGAGAAGGCGTTGGTGCAATGGATGCGCGAATACAACGCTGATCCTCGGCATGCGCGCAAGATTCAGTTTTTTGGATTTGACGGCCCGGCGGGCCCCGGCCCTCTGAACGCGGCTCTGTTGGAGGCCTTGCGATATCTTGAGCGCGTGGATTCGGCTGCGGCGGACGGTTTGCACCGTCGTGTCGACGAGCTCGTATCGAAAATGAGCTACGTACGTTTCGGCGAGCCCAAGGATCAGTACGCCGAGCTTACGCAAGCTCAGCGTGACCAGCTCACCGGCGCCAACCAGGATTTGTTAGCACTTCTGCGCATGCGCGAAGCCGAATTCATCGCTGCCAGCTCGCGCGCCGACTATGATCGTGCCTATCGTACGGCGCTGGCGGCTCAGCAGGCGGACGGCTACCTGCGACGAGTGCCTATCGGCTGGACTCCGGCGAAGGGCGCTGCGGGCATGCAAGACGCAGTGGCGTTCAGCGATCGAATCAAGGCCGAGAACATCGAGTCGATCCGCGCCCAACTCGGTCCGCGGGCAAGGATATTGATCTTTGCACATCGTGGCCATATTGCACCGCCACCAACGACGATATTTTTTCAAGGAAGTGGTTTTGTGCTGCCGCCGATGATGGGAAGTTATCTGCAGCGCTGGTTTGACAAGGACTGGTTGAAAATTGGCAATTTCTTCGCACAGGATGACAGCAGCTGTGGCGCGAGCAACTCGCCGGCGGCTGCCGGTTCGTTCGAAAGCCATCTTGCGGCCGCGCGGGAGCCTTACTTCTTGCTCGACTTGCTAGGCGCACCGCCTAACATCGCCGCCTGGCTTGACGAACCGCGCCAGCTGTATGGTCCGGGACCCCCTAACACCTACAGCATCGGCCGAGCTTTCGATGCCATTGTGTACACAGGCCGCGTCAAGCCATCGCCGCCTTGCCAATGACTGCGCGACAACATGGCCGTGGTGGGCCCAGGATTATGTCCGCCTAAAGATGGATTCGACGGTTCGGGCGTGTCTGCGGGGCTTCGCTGGAATTCCGGCTCCTTCGTAGGGGTACGAACAGGTGGTTCTGGTGCATCTGGGGCATTCGGTAGCATGCTCGGCCTGGGCGCCCGAAGTGCCCGATGGCCAAACCGATCGCCCGCGATCCGATCTACCGCAAGCGCGCTTTCGACGTGCAGATGATCGAGCTCTGCGTTCGGTGGAACATCACCTACCGCCTCTCGTACCGCGACCTGGTCGAAATGATGGCCGAGCGCGGCGTACACGTCGCGCATTGGCTCGGCCGATTGCCGCCGGATTGCGATCCTGCAACCACTCATTCGGCACGGATCCAGACCTAACGCAGCTGCAATGGCGAACATCGTGCCACCATGTTGGTCGGGTCCAACCAGCGCCACGCGCGACGATTGCCTATGAGATGATCGGCAGTGCCGGTCCGTCCAATTTATGAGGTCCTAACAAACGCCTTATTAATATTAATAAAATGAATAACTTAGGAAATAAACTTAGCGTGCCTCCAATGATGGACTGGACCGACGATGCTAACAACCTATTATGGATCAGTTGCTTGCGCTGGGCACCAATAGTCCGTAGCCCTTTCGTAGCCCCGCGATCGAAAGATGTTGAACCGACCGACGGGCGGTGGCAGGAATCAATCCGTTTCGCCAGGCGAGCGCCTGACCGCTGGGGCTGCGGCAATTCGTCGCCCGAGTCCGACGGTCCCTACCAATCGCGCTATTCGTACTGTCGTCTGAATTTGCTCAAGACTGACTTTCGACCTAACAAGGTCTTTGTGCATGGCCGCGAACCACAGCAATCAGTGGGCAATGGCGCGCCCGTGGTGATCCGGGTTTCATACGGCGTTATCCTGACTTTCATTTGGCCGACCCATAACCTTGCAATCAGCCGACCTCAAAGGTTACGATGCGCCGCATGGTTGCCGGTCACCTCTACCGCAGATTCACCGAGGCAGCCTTACTCGAGGCCTTGGCCGATACGCCGGCCGTCCTGATCCATGGCCCGCGTCAGTGCGGAAAGACCACGCTGGCCCGCAAGGTCGGCGAGGCGCGTGATTACGCTTACTTCAGCTTCGATGAAGACGTGACGCTCGCCGCGGCGAAAGCCGATCCAGTCGGATTCGTCGGGGAGCTGCCGGATCGCGTTGTGCTCGACGAAGTACAGCGAGCACCGATGATCTTCTCCGCACTCAAGTCGGCCGTCGATCGCCGCCGCAAACCGGGGCGCTTCCTGCTAACCGGCTCGGCCAATGTTCTGCTGCTCCCGACCCTCGCGGATTCTCTCGCGGGTCGCATGGGTCTGCTGCGGTTGCATCCCTTGGCACAATGCGAACTCGCCGCGCACGAGCCGGTCTTTCTTGATCTGCTCTTCGACGGCGCCTTCAAAGCCCGCAAGTTCGACCGCCTTGGCAGGGACCTCGCCGAACGAATCGCCGCGGGTGGTTACCCGGTCGCCCTTGCGCGCAGTACCGCGCGCCGTAGGGCCACCTGGTACCGCGATTACATCGAAACGCTGGTGCAGCGCGACGTGCGTGACCTGGCCCGAATTGCCTCGCTCGATGCGCTGCCGCGCCTGCTGGCGCTCGCCGCCGGCCAGACTGCGCGGCTCATCAATATCAGCGATCTGGCGAGCCCGTTCCAGCTCAGTCGCCCGACGATCCGCGACTACGTCACCTTGCTAGGCCAGGTGTTCCTGATCGACGAGCTGCCGCCCTGGCACAGCAATCGCCTCAGCCGCCTGATCAAGACGCCGAAGCTGCACATTGGCGACACGGGTCTGGCCTGCGCCCTGTTAGGTACCGACGCAGCGGGTCTCTGGCAGGATCGCACTGTGCTCGGGCAGCTGCTGGAAACGTTTGTCTATCAGGAGCTGCGCCGCCACGCCAGCTGGCACGACGGGGAGATACGCTTCAGCCATTTCCGCGACAAGGATGGTGCCGAAGTGGACCTCGTGCTGGAACGCGGCAGCGGCCAGATTGCCGGCGTGGAAGTCAAGGCAGCAGCAACCGTCACCGCCGCCGACTTTCGGGGCCTGCGCAAGCTCAAGGAAGCCGCCGGGCGGAAATTCACCGCGGGCGTTGTGCTCTATGACGGCGAATCCAGCGCAGGCTTCGGCGACGGCATGCATGCCGTCCCAATTCGGATGCTTTGGGAAAAGCAGGCGTGATGCCGCGGCCCAGAGAGCTTGATGCCACAGGGCGTGATCCAGAAGAGCTGGCGGTCAGGTCGACGTGACCGAACTCGATCAAGGGGAGATGCAGAATGGCGATTCCTGATTTCCAGACTCTCATGTTGCCAATGCTCAGGTTGTGCGCAGATGGGAAGATGCATTCCTTGGCCGAGTCAGTCGACACGCTCGGAGACGAATTCAATGTCTCGATGGAGGAAAGGCAGTGGCCTTCTGTAGGTTTGAACCGAGATGTCGGTGTCCGGGGAAATCTTGATGGTCCAGCGTACGTTGCTATCCAAATTCATTCACGCTGTCATTTAACGTATGAGCGCAAAAACGCCTGTACGTCTATTCGTTTAGGTTGGCAAATTGCAAGCAGTTGCCTCAACGGCGACGCATCGTCGGAGCCGGCATATCGTTAAATAGTGTCGGTTGAGAAGAAGGGTTAGAGCTGCGTGCGGCTAGACCGCCTGCGGCCAGTGCAGGGGACGTTCCAGGCTGAACAAGTAAACGGTCCATGCCGCAATAATCGGGTAACAATAAAGCGTCTTGCGCGCCAAGGAACCACAAATTTGGGTAAGCTTTGGACAAAAGCGGCTTACTGGGGCATTCGATGATAACAAAAACCCTCCGCCTGCCATGTTATGTGCTCGCGTTATCGGTCTTCGGGCTTCCAATGGCGATTGGCGGTACTCCTCATCTTGTCCGAGATATCAACGCGACACCTGTGCCGGTAAGCTCGGGTCCAACCGAGCACGAAAATCATGGGAGCAGCTCGGTCTTCACTGCTAACGACGGCGTAAACGGCTTCGAACCCTGGATCAGCAACGGTACAAGCGCCGGTACATTTCTGTGGGGCGATACGAACCCGGGCATTTCCGGTTATCTACAAAACCCTTCGATTCTGGCTAGCGGTCGTGCGTACCGCCTTGCTCCTGGCGTGGGTAGCGGCACATCGATCTGGGTTACAGATTACACGGTGCAGGGTTCGCGCAAGGTCCTCACCATTCCCGATACCGTCAACGCAGGCGTGACCGCAATGGGCGCGCTCGGTGCGAATCTACTGCTGCAGGTCGCGAAATTTGACGTTAGTGCCAGCGAGTTGTGGGTCTCTGATGGCACGGCTGCAGGGACTCAACGACTGGCGACAATTTCGACTGACGGCGGCGCCATTATCGACCATCGAATCATTGGCAATCGCCTCTATTTTGTTAGTTCCGACTTGAATGCGCGCTACGAATTCTGGCGTAGTGATGGCACAGCCTCGGGCACACAGCGAATCGGGTCCATCCCTAACGCGATCCAGACCGCCATTACCTATCCGAGTATGAGTCGTGTGGGTAATTTCATACTTTTTACTGCGCCGACCGCCGCCAACGGCATGGAAATATGGCGCCTCGACACGGTGACGAATCAAATATCGCTGCTTGCCGACATCGCACCCGGTGCGGCCGACGGCATTGACGGCAATTCAAGATTTGGTGAACTGCCGAACCTGGTTTTGTTCACGGCGTCGCCGGCAGGCGACGGCACGAGGGAGCTGTGGCGTACGGACGGCACGCAATCCGGCACATTTAGAATTTCTACCACCGTTCCCAATACCTCCATATTTTATGACTTTGTCGTTGAGCCGACGCTAGGAAAGGCATTGTTCTTTCCGCTGAACGACGCAAACCAATTGGAAACCTGGGCGACGGATGGCACGGCAGCGGGAACTGTGAAAATTCACAATTCCGCGTCCGGCGTCAACTACACAATTGGCGGTCATTTCTATTTCCAAGCGGACGTCTCTGGTGTCTTCCAGCTGTGGACGTCAGACGGCACGCTCGCCACGACGCGCGCATTGCCTGGATTGCCGGCCAGTGGCGGTGGATACGGCTTTCTGGAAGTCGCTGGGGATTCCGCCAAGATCTTCGTTCGAGTACCGGACGCCAATGCGGCCCAAGGACGCGTCTTCAAATATGACCTGGCAACCTCGACGGCAACACTGCTAACAACCTATCGCTTTTCCGCAAATGGCGCGCCGACTGCGTTTGGAGTTGGTCAAGGCCTGCTTTATTTCGACAACGAGGATTCCACGCGGGGCCGCGAGATATGGGTGAGTGATGGGACGCCTTCCGGTACGCGCCTGCTGAAAAACATTGCAACCGAAACACAAACGCTACCCTCTGATCCGCGAGATTTTGTCGACTTTCGCGGCACGCTCTACTTCACGGCCGACGACGGTGTCAACGGTCGTGAAATCTGGCGATCCGACGGCAGCGTGGCCGGCACGCAATTGATGATGGACGTCAATCCGGGTGCCACCGGATCAACGCCAAGCGATCTATTTGTGGCGAACGACACTCTGTATTTCTTCGCGATCGATTCGAGTGGTATCAGTCGGCTGTGGCGTTCAGGAGGAACGGCCGCCACTACGGTTCCCGTGGCCGCTGTTAGCGCGCGCCCGGATACCATCCGAACAGCGTCCTGTTCCAGCAAAGGCATCGCAATAGGGTCGAACATCTTTTTTGGGGCGTTTGAATCTCAATTCGGAATGCAATTGTGGAAATTCGACACTAACGCGCAGGTTGCGACGCGCCTGACCAGCAATAACAACGGCTCGTTCGGTGGCTTCGGCGTGTGCTCGTTGACCAGCAACGGTTCATTGCTGTTTTTCTCAGCCAACGGAAATTCAGCGGCCGATTCAGAAGTCTGGATTTCTGATGGCACCAGCGCAGGAACGAGACTACTGCTGGATATCGTGCCAGGATTTCTCGGCTCGTCCCCGCAACAATTCGTGCCGCAGGGGCGCAACGTATTGTTCCTTGCAAACGCAGGCACCGGCCAGAAGGTGTGGGTGAGTGATGGCACGACAGCCGGCACCCGCGTGCTGACAAATATGGGTACGGGAAATGCGTTCGATATACGCGCGCTGCCAAACACCAGCCGCGTGCTCGCAACCGTGGGCGCGACGGGAAATCGTCGCGATTTGTGGGCCATTGATGCGACTACACTCGATGCCGTTTCGCTGAATGTCACCAATTTGGACCCGATTCCAACCATTGTCGGCAATCGCGCATTGTTTCTTGGTTCTCAAGTCGGCGATTCCACATCCGCTGGGCTCTGGGGCACCGACGGCACGGTCGCGGGCACAGCACGAGTCCGCCCCGGCGTGAACCCGGATTTGGTGTTGACGGGCTCGTTGTTTGAATTCAACGGCATCGGGTTTTATCGGTCGCTCGCGACGCCTAGCGGCCCCATTCAGTGGATGCGTACGAACGGGACAGCTAACGGTACAGTGAACTCTCAGTCGTTGTCGAATTTGCCAAACACGACACGATATGCGTCGGGCCAAAATCTGTTTTATGTGAGCAGCGACGGATTCACAGGCAATGAGTTGTTCGCGCTCGATAACCAGCAGCCGCAAGCAGTTGCGGACAGCGGTCTTTCGCTCGCCACGCTGACGTCGCTGGCGATCAATGTGTTGAGCAACGATATCGATCCGGATGGCGCGCTGAAGCCAGGCTCGGTGAGCATCACTACGCCTCCGCAGCGCGGCACAGCGTCGGTAAGCGCGAATGGCGTCGTCACGTATTCGAGCAACGTGCTATTCGCGGGGCAAGATTCGTTTGCTTACACCGTGACGGATGATCAAGGATTCGTCTCGCTGCCCGCAACAGTTCAGCTCACAGTGACGGCCGCAGTACCAACGGTGACACTGACCGCAGATCCAACAAGTCTAACCGCTGGTCAAAGCACGATTCTCAATTGGTCCTCGACACTTGCCAGTAGCTGTTCCGCGAGCAATGCATGGTCCGGCTCCCAAAATCCCTCGGGCCAACAGGTACTCATTTTGAGTGGCGCGGGTGCGTTCACCTACACTCTCACTTGTACCGGGCCGGGCGGTAGCGCATCGGCGTCGGCAACGGTAAATGTTAATCCGTTACCCAGTCAAGGAGGAGGCGGCGGTGGTGGTGCCGTCGATTCGCGACTGTTGCTGGTTTTGCTGATAATGATCGCTTTGGCGCCTGCACGGCGCCGACTCGAACCCAAAGTATCAAAATGTGCGCGAGCGTTTCGGTGACCGGCGCAGTTTCTTTGGTCTGAATTTGATGTCGGCCAATGCATTCCTTTGCATCCTGGAACGCAGCGCTCCGAGTCGCTCAGAAATGTAGGTTCGTCGGCCTGACGATTTAACCCGCGAGATATATCCCGTCAGGCGGCGACACTGGGCCTACTTGGCATACCACCTAGGCTGCCTCGACAGTTATGCGACCCTGTCCGCGGGCGCGGCCAGGGCTGCGCACTCGGATCTCAATGTCGGTTCCGAGCGCAGTCAGGCACGTCATCAAACGCTCGACCGAGAACCCCTCAAGTTTGTAATTGCGGAGCGCCGACACTTTGGGCTGGCTAATTCCCAATGCTTGCGATGCGGCAACCTGTGTTAGGCGGCGCGCGTCGAGCAAACGATTTATGGCGACAGTTAAGCGAACTTTAGTATCTCGATCGCCGGCGCCAGGGAAACCTAAATCCGCAAATACGTTGCCGGAGCTCGGCTCCATGTCAATTCTAGGTTTCTTGTACTTTGCCATATCGCACCTTGTAATCGGCTAGCGCCGCCTTCAGTCGCCGCTCGATCAATTCAACGTCGGCTCTCGCTGTGCGTTTGCCGCTCGGCGATTTTTTCTGGAAGCAGTGCAGTACGTAGACCGCATGCTCCAATCGCACCAAGTAAGCAGCGCGATAAGTGTCGGTCCTGAAGTCGCTCACAACCTCGAAAACGCCAGAACCCAAACCTTTCCACGGTTTGGCCGCAGGATGCTTACCGCCATACTGCGCGGCGCTCAATCCTGCACCGATCTCCGCCACTGTCGGCCTTGGCATCGCGAGCAAGTCCCGTTTGCTGGAGCCGACCCATATCAGAGGCTTTTCGTCCGGCGCAAGCTTGAGTCTCATGTCAATATATCAAAACAGGTATACTATATCAAGATTGGGATAATTTTGATCGTATGGTTGGTCAATGGCGATGCCCAACGGGGCTGGCCAAATCCTCGAAAAGGAGACCTTGTTCCGTGGCGCCGCCCCCGCCAGAAAACCGGGATATTGTCGAATCCGGAGTCTGCCTAACGCGTGGTGTCGGCAATGCGCGGACGTTCTCCGGCTTCAGATTCGCGTAGCGCTTCAGCTCGTTCCAGGAGTCATGTAGGGTGAATTGGGCTACTTCGTGAATCTGATAGCCCGCCTCGAACAGTCGGCTGGTGGCTTCGTGGCGCAGATCGTGGAAGCGCAGGTTCTCGATGCCGAGCACGTGGCAAGCCCGCGTGAAGGCGGCGCTCACGCTTCGCGGATCGTGCGGAAAGACGAACTCCGACGTGCGCGGTTGACGGCACACGATGGCCCAGGCGTCAGGCGTGTACTTGAACGTGCGGTCATTGCCGTCCTTGGCAGTCGGGTGCTTCGCGTCGCGGACGATGCCGGTGCGGTGCCGCTCGTTGTTATCCCGCCAGGCAATGCGGCAGATTTCTGCTTGGCGTCGTGCGAAATGAATCGCAAACCACATGATGTCGCGCATGGGAATGTCGCCACGCCGATCCCGATGTCTGAAAAACTCATCCAGCTTCTGCAGCTCGTCGGCGGTTGGCCGTCGCGTGCGCCTGCGCGCCTTGCCTGTGAGCCGTAGCGCGCGACAGGCGTCGCGGGCTTCCTCGATGACGCCTGGATTCACCGGGAGTCCGCGAACGCTCCTGGCTGCGCGCAACACGACTCCGAGCCACACAAGATCGTTGGCGACGGTGGCGGGGCCTGCAGCGTTCTCTCGCCGCTCCCGTACATGGTTGACGAGGTCTTGCGCCGTGAGCTTGAAAGAGTTGCGGTCCGTGAAGGGATGACGCTCCAGCAGTTCGAGATGGGCCTGCTTGCTGCGCTGCCACTTGGATACGCTGCTGAAATTATCGATATACCACCGAATTAGCGCACGAAGCGTAGGCGCGCCCACTTGCTCACGTGCGATGGCATCCGGTTCTTCCAGCGACACCTCCCGATGCTTGGCCCACTTCTCGGCAGCGCCGCGTTGCGAAAAAGTCCGCGCTTCGCGATGAATGATCTTTCCATCGCGCTTGATGCGAATTACGGCTGTGAATCGCGTCGTGCCGCCGCTGTATTTTCGAACGAGGATGTGTGCCATGCGATTTTGCGGTGCTACGGAGCTACGAAACTATTCTCGTAGCACCACCGTAGCCCCAGCAAGTGCTAAATTAGCAAAAATACGCAAGAAACACTCAGAAATTCCAATGCCTGAAAAACAAGCAAAAAATGACGAAAACGCCGGAAATACCAGCGTTTCCGTTGTTAGCAAACTGTCGATCGCACCTATGATGGACTGGACCGACCGCCACTGTCGTTTTTTTCTGCGCGGCTTTTCCGTGGGCACCTTGCTGTACACCGAGATGATTCACGCTAACGCAATCATCCATGGCGATCGGCAGCGATTGCTTGGCTATCACCCCGAGGAACACCCGCTCGCACTACAGCTGGGCGGTAGCGATCCGAATGCGCTGGCCCTGGCGGCCCGGATCGGCGCTGACGCCGGCTACGATGAAATCAATCTCAACTGCGGCTGTCCGAGCGACAAGGTGCAGCAGGGCGAATTCGGCGCCTGCCTGATGAATGAGCCCGCCCGGGTTGCCGAGTGCGTGGCGGCAATGCGCGCCGCAGTTCCGGTCCCAGTGACGGTCAAGATGCGCATCGGTACGGTGGATGGTCATGCGCCGGACCGTGGCGAGGCGATGCGCCGTTTCGATGCACAGGACTACGAGAAACTACGCGTTTTTGTCGCGCAACTGGCGGCGGTCGGCTGCGAGGCGATGATCGTCCACGCCCGCAAGGCGGTGTTAGGCCGGTTCTCGCCCAAGGACAATCGCGAGGTGCCGCCGCTGCGTTACGACGTCGTTGCACGCTTGCGGGCCGATTTCCCTATTTTGCGCTTCGCGCTCAACGGCGGCCTGCGTTCCTTGCCACTGGTGCGTGACGCGTTGTCGATCGCCGACAGCGCCATGCTGGGTCGCGAGGCCTATCACAGGCCGCAGTTCCTGGTCGATCTGGCGTGGGAGATTCTTGGCGAGGCGCCGCAGGATACCGGCGCGCTACTGGGGCGGATTACAGCATACGCCGCGGCCCAGCAGGCCAATGGCGCGCGCCTGTCTGCGGTGACGCGCCATTTGTTAGGCTGGTTCACCGGCGAGCCCGGTTCGCGCGAATTTCGCCGGCTCTTGTCCGAAAGTGCGCGTGATCCTGCGGCGCGTGCCGATATTATTTTGCAGGCCGCGGCGCAGGTGCAGCGCTCGGCGCAGGCGCCTCACTCGCCGCTGGCCTTGCACCCGCCGCATACACAGCCGTCGACGGGTTGAGCTTCGCGGAATTGGCGGCGTGGTGTATATCGTAGGCTGGTTATGGTTCTAGCGATATAATCCCGCAATGGGCCGCGATACCGAACTAGCCGTGTTGTTTGCCGACGTTGTCGGTTCAACGCGCCTGTTTGAAGTCCTGGGCGATCTGAAGGCCCGGGACATGATCGCCGTTTGTATCGACATCATGCGCTCCGCGACTGAGCATTGGCGCGGCAAGGTGATCAAGACCATGGGCGATGAAGTCATGGCGACGTTCAACAACGTCAATGACGCGCTCGAGGCGGCGGCGCAAATGCAGTACCAGGTTGCGGCCAACAATACGCTGAAGTTTGAAGGCCATTCGGTCGCGATACGCATCGGCTGCCATTTCGGCCCGGTGGTGGTTGAGCCACGGGATGTATTCGGCTCGACCGTTCACACCGCGAATCGCGCCACCAGTCAGGCCAAGGGGCAGCAGATTCTGACCACCGCGGCGGTGGTGGAGCGCGCCAGCCCGAAATGGTCCGGCGTGGTGCGGCAGATCGATGTCGCCACACTGAAGGGTCAGGGTGGTGAGATCGCGCTGTTCGAAGTCCTGTGGCAGACCGAGGACATCACCAGCATGCTGCCGTCCATTGCGTTGTCGGCGCTTGCCGGCGCGCAGCACAAGCGACTCAAGCTCGAGTTGCTCGACCAGGTGGTATTCGTTGACGATACCAAGCCGCAGTCGCTGTTAGGTCGGGGGGATGAGGCGGATCTCATCGTCAAGGGCAATCTGATTTCGCGGCTGCATGCGCGCATCGAGATCAACCGCAACAAGTTCATGCTGGTCGATCAAAGCACCAACGGCACCTTTGTCGTAGGCGACGACGGCGAAGAGAGCTTCCTGCGCCGTGACAGCATGCAGCTCAAGGGATCCGGCCGCATCGGGCTGGGCAATGCACCGGAGCCGGGTTCGCCGCTGGCCATCCGCTACAACCTGGAAGAATAGCTCAGCCCAGGCGCTGTTCCAACGCATCGATCTCGGCCCGCAACGCGTCCGGCACACGCTGGCCGAATTCGTCGACGTAGCTGCGAATTTCCTTGGCTTCCGCGCGCCATTGCACCTTGTCGACGGCTAACAATTCGGACATCGCCGCGGCACTGACATCGAGCCCCTTGAGATTGAGATCCGCAGTGCCGGGCAAGAAACCAATCGGCGTGTCGTGCGCGTTGGCCTTGCCGGAGCAGCGTTCCAGCATCCAGGCGATTACGCGCAAATTCTCGCCATAGCCCGGCCACAGGAACTTGCCAGCGGCGTCGCGGCGGAACCAATTGACATGGAAAATTTTCGGCGGGTTGCTGAGTCGCGTGCCGATGCTGATCCAGTGCGCCCAGTAGTCGGCGAAGTTGTAGCCGGCAAAGGGCTTCATTGCCATCGGGTCACGGCGCACCACGCCCACCTGGCCGGTGGCGGCCGCCGTGGTCTCCGATGCGACCGACGCGCCGACCAGCACCCCATGATTCCAGTCACGGGCTTGGTAAACGAGCGGCGCAACCGTGCGGCGCCGGCCACCAAACACCAGCGCGGAAATGGGCACGCCGCGCGGGTCGTCCGCGTGCGGCGAGTAGCAGGGATTCTGTTTCGCCGCAACGGTGAACCGTGAATTCGGATGGGCAGCCGGGCCTTTGGACGAGGCATCAATGGGCTTGCCCAGCCAGTCGATTGCCGGCTTGCCGGTTTCCAGCCCTTCCCACCACGGTTCGTTGTTAGCTGTGAGCGCGACATTGGTGAACAGCGTGTCGTGACGAATCATCTCGTAGGCATTGCGATTGGTTTGCGGGTTGGTGCCCGGCACCACGCCGAAGTAACCCGCTTCCGGATTGATCGCCCACAGACGGCCGTCGGGTCCGGGGTGCAGCCATGCGATGTCATCGCCGACCGTGAACACTTTCCAGCCCGGCATCGAGCCCGGCGGAATCAGCATCGCGAGGTTGGTCTTGCCGCAGGCGGAGGGGAAGGCAGCCGCGACGTAATGAGTATCGCCGGCCGGGCTCTGCAGGCCAACGATCAACATGTGTTCCGCGAGCCAGCCTTCGGTGCGCGCCTGATAGCTGGCAATGCGCAGTGCATGGCATTTCTTGCCTAACAAAGCGTTGCCACCATAGCCGGAACCGAAGCTCTGGATGCTGAGCTCTTCCGGGAAGTGCATGATGAAACGGCGATCCGGATCCAGCTCGCCGGTGGAGTGCAGGCCCTTGACGAAGCTGCCGTCGCGCGCGATGCGCTCCAGCGCCGGGCGGCCCATGCGGGTCATCATGCCCATGTTGATGGCGACGTAGGCGCTGTCAGTGACTTCGACCCCACAGCGCGCAAATGGAGAATCTATCGGGCCCATGCAGTACGGGACGACATAGAGCGTTCGGCCCTGCATGCAGCCACGGAACAGGTCCCGCATTTTCTTGCGCGCTTGCCGCGGGTCCATCCAGATGTTGTTCGGACCGGCATCTTCGGGCTTGCTGGTGCAGACGAAGGTCAGGTGTTCGACCCGGGCGACGTCTGAGGGATGCGACCGCGCCAGGAACGAATTCGGAAATGTTTCGGCGTTGAGAGCCTGGAGTTCGCCGCTGGCCTGCAGCTGTCGTTGCAGTGTGGCGATTTCGGTGGCGGAGCCATCGCACCAGTGCACATGAGCCGGTTGCGTCAGTTCCTGCACCGACCGAACCCAGTCAGTGACAGCACGCGACATGTCGGGCAAAGCGGCAGAGGAACCCGGGGCGATGGCCATGCGTATCCAGTCGTTCGTTACTTGTTGGACAAGGAATTATAGCTGGGGTGGTGCCAGCACCGAGCCGCGGATGTACTTAACAAAAAAGGGGTGACCACCGATTGGCGGTCACCCCTTACGTTTGGGGGAGGTCAGGGGGGTGAACCTCGCCCCGTCGTTCTTAATGGTGAACGATTGCTGCCAGCATCAGGCGGCTTGGCGAGTGCGGCTGGCGGTCTTGCGACCCGTCTTGCGGACCTGCGCGGTGGCGCGCTTGGCCGACGCCGGCTTCTTCAGCCAGTGAGCGTAGGTGTCCCTGGCCAGGCTCTGCACCGCGGTGCCTGCGCCGCCAACGATCTGCAATGTGGTCTTGACATCGCGCGCCAGGCGATCACGCGTGACGTAGAAGTACTTGATCTGCGCGTTATATGCGTGCTGCAGCGAGTCTGCTTTATTCAGCAAACGCAGCCGCTCGGCGCCGTCATGTAGCGCGCCGGTCAGTACATTGGCCTGATGGGCCAGCATCTCGCCGGTGTACTGATACGCCAGCGTGTTCAGGCGCGCAGCCGCAGCAGACAAATTTTCGATCGGGGCCGCGGCGGATTCGACGCGCTCGGCAGCCATCTGCACGGTGTTGCGTGCGGTAGCAGCGGTGCTCTCGACGTAGGCCGAGGCCTGGTCGCGGACATTCGAGGTCATTTCAACAAAGCGTTCAGTCAGTTTCATTTGCGTCTCTCCGTGGTAGTGCGTTGCACCATTTGTTGCGATGCATCATATCATGTTGCAGTGCAGCGTCAAGAGGGATCAGCGATGCACCGGAAATTCCGGGAATAGTTGCTAACAGATTGTAATTATTGACTTTTTGTTCGGAAAGGCTGTCGTGAATCGAGAAACTCCCGAATCACGGGGATGATCGGGCCCAGCGAATACAGCATAAACAGGTGCCCGCCGCCCGGAACCATGAACAGGCGATTGCTCGGAATCAGCAAGGAGAGCAGCCTGGCATTGACCGCCGGAACCAGCGGATCGTCCGAGCCCGCCATGATCAGCGTCGGTTGTTTCAGCTTGTGCAGCCAAAGCACGCTGGTCCAGCCCGCGCCGGCAAGCAGCTGGTAGATGTAGCCCATCACAGTCGGCGGAATAACCCGCGCCGTATGCCCGATGATGATTTTGGGGTCACGTCTTGTCTCACCCCCATAGATGTCGCCCGCAGCTCGCTGCATGTAGAGCGGCGACAGATAGCGCTGCGGCGTGATCATTTTCGCCAGTGCTTTCGGCCGGCCCGGAACCATGACCACGCCCGCAGACGTGGCGGCCAAAATCAGGCGGCGACAGCGCATTGGATAGGACCGTGCAAATTGCTGGGCCAGCGCGCCGCCCCAGGAAACGCCGGCGACATCGACCTCCGGATAGCCGAGGCGGTCGAGCAGTTTCGCGGTCAGTCGCGCGAGGCCGGAAAAACGCCGCGGCCACCAGGACATTTCAGATTTGCCGATGCCAGGCACATCGAAAATGATGATTTCCTTGCCATCGAGCGCATCCATGAAGGGGAAGACGATCTCGAAGTTCGCGCCGATACCATTGAATATCAGCAGCGGCGTGCCGCCGTTGGCCGCGCCGCGTTGGGTTGCGACACGCAGCTTGAGTCCGTCAATTTCGAGATACTCGATTATGCGATGCGGTGCGCTCATGGTTTCAGCGCTGGTGTACATAGCGTCCTGGGGCGGCATCACCGGCCGGATATTGTGCGGAACCCACGCTAGTCGGGGCCGGATGTTCCGCTCCTGAGCGTTCGTGGAACCAATGCTGCCAGTGATCCCACCAGCTGCCTGTGTGCTCGGTCGCGGTTGCGCGCCAGGCATCGGCGCTCAGTTTCAGGTTGCTGTTGAGGTAATACCTGGACTTCGGGTTCGATGGCGGATTGACGATACTCTGGATGTGGCCGCTGGAGGTGAGCACGAAAGTCGTCGGGCTGTTGATCATACGGCGGGTCTCATAGCACGCCTGCCATGGAGTGATGTGATCGGTGACACCGGCGACCAGGTAAAAAGGCGCCTTGATTTTCGCCAGCTCGATCCTGGTGCCTAACACCTCGAGCCGGCCGGCGAATTTAAGCGGGTTTTCCAGGAACATGCGCAACAGATCAGCATGAAATTCCGCCGGCAAGCGCGTGGAATCCGAGTTCCAATACAGGATATCGAAGGCGGGCGGGCGGTTGCCCATCACCCAGTTGTTGGCGACGAACATCCACACCAGGTCGTTAGGCCGCAACCAGGCGAAAACCCGGCCCATTTCCGCGCCCTCCAGCACGCCGGCCTTGCGTGACTTCTGGATCGCGGCCGCAATGCCGGTCCTGGAGGCGAACTGACCTAACAAAGTGGGCGCCTCGGTATCGAGCACTGTGACCAGCAGGGTGGCGCTGGCGATCGAATCATCGCCGGTCGCAGCCAGATGAGCTAACAATGTAGTCAGCGTAAGGCCTCCTGCGCAGGCGGCCATCGCGTGCACCTGGTGCGCGCCGGTGATGGACTTGCAAACCTCGATGGCCTCCTTGCAGGCGAGCAAATAGGTTTCCATGTTCCAGTCGCGTTGTGCCGCGGTCGGATTGCGCCAGCTGATACAGAATGTCTGCACGCCGTGCTGGGTGGCGTACTCGGCAAAACTGCGCCCGGGTGCGAGATCGAGCGCATAAAACTTGTTGATTTGCGGCGGCACGATCAGCAGCGGTTCGGCGCGCACCTTGTCGGTGGCGGGCTGGTACTGGATCAGTTCGATGACATCGCTGCGATAAACGACGGCACCGGGCGTGACGGCGAGGTTCTTGCCGACCTGGAATTTCCGCCCATCGACCATGCTGGGCATGCCGCCGTTGTTGAGCAGGTCGTGCAGCATGTTTTGCGCACCATAGAGCAGGCTCTTGCCCCTGGTCTCGGTCGCGCGCTGGATGGCGCCCGGATTGCCGAGCAGAAAGTTGGTCGGCGCAAAGGCCTCGGTCACGAGCTGCAATATGAACCTGGCCTTCTCGCGGTCGTCATCGCTGGCATCGGCGCGGTCGATGATGCGTTCCAGCGAACCGCGCCACGCCAGGAAGGTCTGCATCAGGCGCTTGAAATAGCCGCTTTGCTGCCAGATTTCGTGGCTGAAACGCCGGTCTTTCGGGTCCGGAGCGACGCCGGATCCGCCCTGCAATACAGCTAACAATTCACGGCCGAGGGCGAGGTTTTCCTCGACAATTACCTGTGGCCGCGACACCAGCATGCGCAGTGCGCGCTGCGCGGCATCGATAATTTCGGCGCGATCAAAGCCGATCAGCGGGTTGGCGCCAAGAATTTCCTCTGACGCCGCCTGGGCCTCCTCTTGTTTCAGCTCAGGCTGGCTTTCGCCGGCGCTGGGGGCGGCAAAACCATCGGCTTGCGGCATCCCGATCGTCGCTCGTTTTGACTTAGCTTGGGGTTGGTTCGGCATCTTCGGTCCTTTCTTGAGGGCTCGCCCCCTCGACAAAGTGTGACAGGCAGCGCGCTTGCGGCAAGTACTTGCCCGTTATGTCCAATCGCTAAGGTTATCCCTTATGGCCTGTGATTATGGTCACAGGGCCGGGCAAACGGAATTCCTAGACTGCCGCCACTCGCCATTGAGCGTCAGTTGCACGGATACCGTTTGGAATGAAATCGCATTTACGATTCGGCTTATTGCTGGCTGCCGTCAGCATGGCGCCCGCCGCCCATGCCGTTGGCGCGTTGGCTGGCGCCCAGATCCAGAACACCGCGCAGGTGAATTACACCGTCGGCGGCAGCGCCGCGACCGCGAATTCGAACACCGTCAGCCTGACCGTCAACGAAATCCTGGACGTGGTTGCGACACTCCAGAGTGGCGACGTACCGGTGGTGCCAGGCGCGACCAACCAGGTCGTCGTCATGCGCGTTACCAATACCGGTAACGGCTCGGAGACCTTCCGCCTGCTGCTCAACAGTGTGCTGCCCGGCGATGACTTCGATCCGACCCCGTCGTCACCAGCAATTTATTTCGACAACGACGGCAATGGCGTGGTCTCGCCAGGCGACACGCCTTACTCCGCGGGAACCAACGATCCGACCCTGGCGCCGGATGCCTTTGTCAGGTTGCTGGTGCTGAATGGCATCGGCGCTGCGCTGGCCAATGGCGCGCGCGGCTTCACGCGCCTGACGGCCGAGTCCCTGACTGGCGTCGGCGCTCCCGGCACGGTTTTCAACGGCCAGGGCACCGGCGGTACCGATGCAGTCGTCGGCACCACCGGTGCTGATTCATTTGCCGTTGGCACTTACCTGGTCTCAGACATCAGTGTCACGGCTAACAAAACCGCGGTCGTGGCCGACACTTTCGGCGGTTCGCGTCCGCTGCCGGGCGCGACCATCGCCTATCAGGTCATCGTGACCGCGACCGGTACCGGCACCGCCACGGCCTCGGTGTTCAGCGACGCGATTCCGGCTAACACGACTTACGTGCCGGCCAGCCTGCGTCTCAATGGCAATGCCATGAGCGATGCGGCCGACGCCGATGCGGGCCAGTTCCTGGCGACGCCGGCGCGCGTTACCGTCAATCTCGGCAACCTGACCCAGGCCGCCGGCCCGCAGACCATTCGATTTTCCGTGTTGATCAATTAACAAAGGGAGCAGGTATGAAAAAGGGGTATGCATTGACAACGGGTTTGATCTTGTTAGCACTGAGCAGTGCCGCCGCGCTTGCGGAGGGCGCAACGCGCCTGGGGCCCAAGGCCGGCTGCATTGAACTCAAGAGCGTGGCGGAGACCGAAGAGTCTTATCGCGACGACAAGGGCCAGCAGGTCGTGCGTCGGGTACCGGCCGCGAAGGTGGTGCCGGGTACGCAGGTGATCTGGACGCTGAGTGCGACCAATGTCTGCGCAACCGCCGCCGGCCAGGTGTTCATAGATAACCCGGTTCCCGAGCACATGACGCTGGTCACCGATTCGGTTCGGGGCACGGGTGCCGACATCAGCTATTCGCTCGACGGCAAGGTGTTCGCCGCATCCGAGCAGCTGCGCGTGACCGAGGTCGATGGCACGACGCGCCAGCCGCGCGCCGACGAGTACACGCATGTCCGCTGGTCGTTCCGCAATTCGATCGGTCCTGGCCAGCTGGCTGCAGCATCGTTCCGCGCCACCGTACGTTGAACGCGCTTTGCACGGCTTATTCAAAGGTTTTCGCCGATTGGTTGAGTTTGTCTTTACCCGCAGGAGTCTTTTCATGAAACGTCTGTTAGCAATGGCCGCTGTGGCCGGACTTGGCATATGGCAGTCGGCCGCCCTGGCGGCAGGCACTGCCGCCAACACGTCTATCGCCAACAAGGCGACGATCAATTACAGCGTCGGCGGCAATGCCCAGACGCCGATTGAGTCGTCACCTGGCGGCAATACCACCCCTGGTGTTGGCGGCGGCGTCAACACCGCCTTCGTGGTCGACGACAAGATCGACCTCACGGTCACTGAACTGTCGGGCGCCGGCACGGTGGTCAATCCGGGCCAGACCAACCAGGTGACGGGCTTCCGGGTGACTAACACCGGTAACGCGCCGCATGCGTATGCGCTGGCGAGCGTTAACAACACCGGTGGCGTCGTGTTTACCAACACCGACACAACCGACGTCGCCAATCTGCGCGTGATCGTCGACTCCAACGCGAACGGCACTTATGAAGCGGCCGACCTGACCGCTAACATCAACAACATCAACACGTTGGCGGCCGATGCCAACATCGTCGTGTTCGTCGTTGCCGATGTGCCGGTGACAACCGCCAATGGGCAGTTCGCCAACGTGCGCCTCACTGCGACCGCCGCGACCAACAATGCCCCGGGTTCAGCGGTGGTCCAGACCGCGGGTGGCGACACCGTGGGCGTCGACTTCGTGTTTGCTGACGGCGCGGGCGCCGGCGATATTGTGCGCGACGGCAAGCACTCGGCGGACGATCAATACGCGGTGCAATCAGCGCGCCTGACCGTGACCAAGGCCTCGGCGGTGGTCAGCGATCCGTTCAACCTGGGGGTCAATCCCAAGGCGATTCCTGGCGCCGTGGTCGAGTACACGGTCACCGTGGCTAACACGGGCACCCAGGATGCGACCGGCGTGACGCTGCTGGATCCGCTGCCTGCGAATACGGCGTTCCGGCCCAACGTCTATAGCGGCAATACGCGCGACGTGCGCATCACCATCAACGGTGTCGACACTTTCTGTGTTGCCGAAACCGGCGGCGTGGACACGGGTGGCGACGGTTGCGTGATCACCGTGGCTAATGCGCTGCAGGTGGGCGGCGCGGCGCTGCCGACCCTGCCGTTCGCGGGCCCGACCAATACGGCTGTGATCCGCTTCCAGGTGACCATAAACTAGGGGCCTACCAAACCTCAATAGCGCCGGGGAAGACCTGTGCGCAGGCTCATCGCAGCTAACAGACTGCAACGGGGCGGGATAGGCAACTATCCCGCCTCGTTGTCGTTTGCGAGGTTTTCAAGCGACTATTGCGCGGTCGCAATTTTGCTGCTGTTTGGCTTATGTTCTGCGACCGAGTCGCTTGCGCAAGTCACGGCGCCCGGGGTTCAGATCCGCAACGTCGCAGGCGTGGATTTTGCACTGTCTGGCATCGCACGTTCGATCTCCTCGAGCGAAGTACTGGTCACGGTGCAAGCCGCGCCGTCCAAAGCCAGTATCGAGATCCTGAGGTTTTCGGCCACCGATGCTAACAGCACGGCCGGGCCGACCGCGTGCGCGGTCGGCAACGGGTTTGCGCCGTTGCCGGTGCCGCAGGTGGCGGGTGTTGGCGGTCTCAATCCGCTGAACGGCGTGCCGCTCGGCGATGCGCCGGTGGTACACGCGGGCGACGCCGTGTTCGTGCGTCTCACGGATACCGACAAGAACCTCGATGGTGCGCGGCTCGATGTGATCGAGTTGCGGGTGGGCGCGCGCGGCACTGGCGACAGCGAGCGCCTGCAGCTGACCGAGACCGGACCTAACACCGGCGTGTTTGCCGGCTATATTCCGAGTCGCCTGGTCGCGGGAGCGGGCGGTGCGAGCGCCAATTGCGTGCTCGACATGCTGCGCGACACCGTCATCGACGCGAGCTACGTCGATCCGACCGATGCGACCGATATCGCCCAGGACTCGAGTCTGGTCGATCCGTCAGGTCGGGTGTTTGATTCGAGCAGCGGCGCAGTGGTCAATGGTGCGCGCGTTCGGCTGGTAGTTGCGGCCACCGGCCAGCCGGCGACCGTGCTCGGCGACGACGGCGTCAGTGCTTATCCGGCGGAATTGATCACCGGTCTGGCGGTGACCGACAGCGGCGGCACGCGTTACATTTTCCCAGCTGGTGCGTTCCGCTTTCCGCTGGTCGCGCCGGGCACGTATCAGCTGATCGTCGAGCCGCCCGCCGGTTATGCCGCGCCCAGCCTGGCGCCGCCGGCCAGTTTTGTTAGCCTGCCGGGCGCGCCGTTCCGGATTCAACCCGGTTCGTTCGGCGCCGCGTTTACGGTGCTGGCGCCGGCCGGTGCGGCGCTCGACGTTCCGCTCGATCCCGCCAGCGCATCCTTGACGCTGGCCAAGACCGTCAATCTGGCGGCTGCCGCGCTCGGTGACACGGTTGAATTCCGGCTGCGCGTGACTAACGGCGACGCGCGCGCAGCAGCACGCAACGTGGCCATCGACGATCAGCTGCCACAGGGCATGCGGCTGCGCGGCGGATCGGTGCGGGTGAATGACCAGGCGGTTGCCGACCCGGTGGCCTCCGCCGACGGCCGTTCGCTGCGGTTTGATCTGGCGCTGGTCGGGCCCGGCCAGACAGCGACGGTACGCTATGTCGTCGATATCGTGCCGGCGGCGGGCGCGCGTGAACTGATCAACACCGCCCAGGCGCGTGCGCCGGGCGATGTGCTGTCTAACATCGCGAGTGCCCGTGTCACGTTACGTGAGGACTTTTTTGCGAGCCGCGGATTCATCCTTGGCCGCGTACAACGTGGCGGCTGCGAGCACGGGCTGCCAGCGGGCGATGGCCAGGCTAACGTGCGTATTTACCTCGAAAATGGCCGCTATGCGGTTACCGATGCAGGCGGGCGTTTTCACTTCGAGGATGTGACGCCGGGTTCGCACGTGGTACAGCTGGACACGACCACGGTTCCTGAGTCGCTGCAGCTCAAAGTCTGCGACCGCAACGTCCGCGACGCTGGCCGCGACTACTCGCGGTTCGTCGAGTTGCGTGCCGGCGAAATGCAGCAGGTTGATTTCGCTTTGGTCGAGCGGCCGCCTCCCGAGGGTTCGGTGCAGCTCGAACTGCAGACGGAGTCGGCGCCTGACGAGCGGTACCAACACCGGCTGCGTGTCACGGCTGCCGCCATACCGGTGCGCAACGCGCAGCTGATGGTCATGTTGCCGGACACTCTGGTGCTCGCTGAGGCCGGCGCAGAGCTGTCGCAGGGTGTGTGGTCGCAGCCATTAGGCGACCTGCGCGCGGGCGAAGTCCGCGACCTCACGCTGCTGACGCGCCGCGAGGGTTCAAATGCGGCTGCGGTTAGGGTGCGGGCGGTCGTGATGTACGACACGGCAAGCGCAAGCGGTCAGCGAACCGCGCCTGCGATCAACACCCTGGGCGCCGGCAGCCCGGGCTCGGCGCCGGCGGCAGAACAATTGCGGGATACCGTCAGCGCCAAGACGCTCGGCGCATGGCGGGTGGCCGTGACATCCACGACAGCGCTGGCCGGTGCGCCTGTTAGCACGAAGCCCATCGAACCCAGGATCGAGGTCGAGAAGCTCGCGGCCGAGTTCCTGATGTTGCAGCCGCTGGCAGGTGCGGTGCCGGCGATCGCGAGCATCAAAGTCGTCATCGCGCATGCCTATGGCACTCGCATCGACCTGCGTATCAATGGCGCGGCCGTGTCCAGCCTGAATTTCGATGGCACCGAAACCAATGCGGCGAACACCTTGCACCTGAGCCGCTGGCGCGGCGTCGATTTGCGCGACGGCGACAATCGCCTGGCCGCCAATCTCATCGACCCGGCCGGCACGGTGACCGGCAAGATCGAACGCATCGTGCACTACGGCGGTGGTGCGGTGCGCGCTGAGCTGGTCGCGGAGAAATCGGAATTGTCAGCCGACGGCCGGCAGCGGCCGCAGATCGTGCTGCGATTGTTCGACGCCTACGGTCAGCCGGCCCGTCCCGGGACGCGCGGCATCTTCTCGGTGGAATCGCCGTATCGGAGCTGGTGGGAGGTCGAGCAGCTCGACGCCAACCCGCTGCTGACGGCCGGCGCGCGTGAGCCGCAATTTGAGGTCGGTGCCGACGGACTGGCGCGCCTGGAACTCGAGCCCACGTCGCAGGCCGGTTTCGCCGTATTTCATCTGCGGTTCAACGAGCGTCGCGACCAGGAACTGCGCGTCTGGCTGAGCCCCGCGGCCCGTGACTTCGTACTCGTCGGCATCGCCTCAGGAACGCTGGCGCATAACACCGTGTCGGCCAACATGCAGGGCCTGACCGGCGTGCCGGACAACGGTGTCAGCACCGACGGTCGTGTCGCGTTTTTCGCCAAAGGGCGGATTCGCGGCGATTACCTGCTAACAATGGCCTACGATTCGACCCGTGATCGCGAGGCGGCGCGTGCGCGTCTCAAGGGCATCGTGGCTCCCGACCAGTATTACCTGTTGTATGGGGATGGAGCCGAGCCGCGCGACGAGGCGGCGTCCGGCAAGCCTCTGTATCTCAAACTCGAGCGGCGTCAGTTTGTCGCGTTGTTCGGCGACTACGACACGGGCTTTACCGTCACCGAGCTGGCGCGCTATAACCGCAGCCTGACAGGGCTCAAGGTGGACTTTGGTGGCGAGCGTGTTGCCGCCAGCGCGTTTGCAGCGCGCACCGATCTCGGCGTGGTGCGCGACCAGATTGCCGGCGACGGGACCTCGGGTCTGTATCGCCTGTCGCGCGCACCCATTGTCGTTGGCAGCGACAAGCTGCGGCTTGAGACCCGCGACCGTTTCAATGCTGAAAAACTTATCAGCGCACGCGAGTTATCGCGATTCCTGGATTATCGCATCGACTATGACACCGGCACGCTGCGGTTCCGCGAGCCGGTGCCTTCACGGGACGGCGAATTCAATCCCGTGACCATCGTTGTCGAGTACGAAACGCCGGGCAACGGCACCGAGACCACCAGTGCCGGTGCGCGTTTTAGCGTGCGCGGCGACGACGGTCGTCGCGAGCTGGGCGCGACGCTGGTGCAGGATGGATCCCTGGCGGGTGACAGCCGGCTGGTCGCGCTCGATGCGAAGCTGCAGTTGTCCGCCGCGACGGAATGGCGTGCGGAACTTGCGCACAGCCAGTCCGATGACCCTGTCAGGGCCGCGCAAGCTAACGCCTGGTTGACAGAACTGCGCCATGTGGACGAGCGCCTCGAAGCGCGCGTCTATGCGCGCTCGGAAGACTCGGGCTTTGGAGTCGGGCAGCAATTCGAGGGGCTGGGCGGTTCGCGCAAAGTCGGCGCGGATGTGCGCTGGCAGTGGCGGCAAAACTGGTCGTTGCAGGCGCAGTCGTTCCTGCAGCAGAGTCTGGACACCGAGGCGTCGCGACAACTGGCGCAGGCGGAAGTGCGTTATCAATTCTCTGGTATTGCCGTGGGTCTCGGCCTTGAACATGCTAACGACAACGATCCGGGTGGCGCCGCGCGGCGCTCCGACATCGTCAATGCGACCGGCAGCATGGACCTGTTAGACAGGAAGGTCACGTTGCGCGGCACGGTCGCGGCAGCGATCGCCGGCAATGATGCGAGCGCCGACTATCCGGCGCGCAGCCTGATTGGCCTTGACTACCATTTACCGCGCGCCACGACGCTGTTTGCCGAGTGGGAGCATGGCAGTGGTTCCGCGCTCGACTCCGACATGTCGCGCATCGGGCTGCGCAGCCAGCCGTTTGATCGCACCCAGCTTGTTAGCAGCGTAACCCGCTCGCAAACTGAATACGGCCCGCGCGTCGCGAGCAGCCTGGGCGTGAACCAGGGCTGGCAGCTGACGCCGCAATGGTCTGTGGAAGGGGGCCTTGAGCACAGCAACACGCTGCGCGGCGCGGCGTTGACTCCGCAGAACCCCGGCCTGCCACTCGCGTCGGGGTCGCTGCAGGATGACTTCCTGGCAATCTTCGCCGGCGCGCAGTTTCACCGCGACGACTGGACGCTGGCCTCGAGGCTCGAGCGTCGCAGCGCGGACACCGAGCAGCGCTGGCTGGCGACCGCTGGCTGGTATCGCGCCGAACGGGCCGGGCATGCACTTTCATTCGCGGGCCAGACCGAGCGGCGTGACCTGCTGCTGGGCGAGGATTCCAGCTCGGCAGACCTGAGATTCGCCTGGGCCTACCGGCCGGACAGCAAGCGCTGGATCGTGTTGAACCGCCTCGATTTGCGGCGCGACGTGCGCGGCGGCGGTCTGTCAAACTATGAGACCCTGAGGCTGGTCGATAATCTGCACGCCAACTGGCAATGGAATTCCAAAACTCAAATCGGCCTGCAACTGGGCCTCAAACGCCAGGTCACGAGCTACGACGCGGATCGCCTCGGCAGCACCAGTGCCTTGCTGGCGCTCGACCTGCGGCGCGACCTCAGCGCGCGTTTCGATGCGGGGCTGCACCTGGCGAGCACCCGCAATTTCGCCGCCGGGCTCGGCGAAAATCAATTCGGGCTCGATGTTGGTTTTGCGCCGGTGCGCAATATATGGCTGTCGTTAGGCTACAACTTCCGCGGTTTCGAGGAGCGCGACTTCGCGGCGGGCCGGCAGCAGCAACAGGGGCCGTACCTGCAACTGCGCCTGAAGCTCGACCAGGAGACGTTCAAGGATCTGCGGCTCGACGCATTGCGGGCGCCGGGGCAGGCGCACAAAGCGGCCGCCGCGTCGAACTGACAGGTCCGCGTTCCGGCCGGCGCCGGGGGCGGTAGCCGCATGGCGCGCGAGCTGGACATCAAGGGCGTATTTTCGGCGCACGGGCCGATGCAGCGCGGCATGCCGGGGTTCGTCGCCCGGCCATCGCAGGCGCGCATGGCGCAGCGCGTGCATGAGGCCATGCAGAACCGCGAACCGTTGATCGTCGAGGCCGGCACCGGTACCGGCAAGACTTTTGCCTACCTCGTGCCCGCGCTGCTGGGCGGGCTGCGCGTGTTGATCTCCACCGGCACGCGTGCGCTGCAGGATCAGCTGTTCGCACGCGATCTGCCGCAGGTCGCGGCGGTGTTAGGCATGCCGGCCCGGGTGGCGCTGCTGAAAGGGCGCAGCAACTACCTGTGCCGCCTGCGCTTTGACAACACGCGCCAGCAGCAGGCGCTCGCCGGCCTGGCGCGCGCCGATGGCATGCTCGAGCGGCTCGCAAAGTGGGCCGCGGTGACCGACAGCGGCGATCTCGCCGAAGTGCCCGGCTTGTCGGACAGCAGCGCCCTGTGGCACGACATCACCTCGACCCGCGACAATTGCCTCGGGCAGCGCTGCGGGCAGTATGCCAATTGCCACGTGGTCGCGGCGCGGCGCCGCGCGCAGGAAGCGGATGTCGTGGTGGTGAACCACCACCTGCTGCTCGCGGATCTGGCGCTCAAGCAGGAGGGGTTTGCGGATTTGTTAGGCAGCGCGGACGTGGTGGTGCTGGATGAAGCGCACCAGATCCCGGATCTCGCGATGCAGTTTTTTGGCGCCAGCGTCACCAGCCGGCAGCTGGAAAATCTGCTGGCCGATACGCGCGCCGGGCTGATGCGCGCCGCCATTCCGGTCGCCGACCTGCAGGGCGCGTTGCGCGCGGTGGAGAACGCACAGGCAGAGCTGGCTAACGCGCTGCCGCGGGGCGCCGGCCGTCTCGAGCTCGACCCGCAGCTTCGTGAGTTTGCGCTGGCATCGCGCGCGCTGGTTGCGGCCTTGCAGGGATTGGCCCAGGCCCTGGGCGCGGCAAATGTCGGACGCGACAATGGCTTGCAGTTGTGCGCCGAACGCGCTGCGCTGCTGGCAGGGACGGTGGATCGTGTCGCCGACGACGAACTGGAGCCGGGCGCGCGCGCCAGCGAGATGCATGCGCGCGGCTTCACCATCAGCCTGCTGCCATTCGATATCGCTGAGCGCTTTCGCACCATGACCGGCGCGCGACCGAGCTCCTGGATTTTTGCGTCGGCGACGCTCTCGGTAGGCGATGACTTTTCCCATTTCGCGAGCCGCCTGGGGCTGGACTCCGCGGCGACCCTGCGCATCGAAAGCCCGTTCAATTTCGAGACCCAGGCGCTGCTGTTTCTGCCGGAGAAAATGCCTGAGCCTGGGTCGCAGGAGTTCGGGCCGGCGATGTTGCAGGCAGTGTGGCCGCTGGTCAGCGCGGCCGGCGGCGGCGCATTCCTGCTGTTTACCAGCCATCGCGCGCTGGCGCAGGCCGCGAGCCTGCTGCGCGGCGGGCTGTGCGGCGCGCTGCCCGGGGCGCTGCTGGTGCAGGGCGAGGCACCGCGCGAACAGATCCTGCGCGAATTCCGCGCCGCCGGCAACGCGGTTTTGTTAGGTACCGCGAGTTTCTGGGAGGGCGTGGACGTCAAGGGCGATGCGCTGCGCCTCGTGGTCATCGACAAGCTGCCGTTTGCCTCGCCGGACGACCCCATCGTGCGCGCGCGCAGCGAATATCTACGCCGCACCGGTGGCAATCCTTTCGGCGACTATCAGCTGCCGGAAGCGGCGCTGGCGCTCAAGCAGGGCGTCGGCCGGCTGATCCGCAGCGAGGACGATCGTGGCGTAGTGGCGATCTGCGATCCGCGTTTGTTAGGCAAGGGATACGGCAGCGTATTTCGCCGCTGCCTGCCGCCGATGCCCATGACCCGGGATCCCGCGGAAGCGAGCCGCTTCCTGCGTCGCATGAGCAATGCCGCATGAAGATTCTCGCGCTTGATACCGCGACCGAAAATTGCTCGGCGGCGTTGTGGATCGACGGCGCGTTGCAGGAGGTCATGCTGGAAACCGCGCGCGATCATGCCAACCTGATACTCGGCATGGCCGATCAGCTGCTCGCCGAGGCGCAACTGGGGCTGCGGCAACTGGACGCGATAGCGTTCGGCCGCGGCCCGGGCAGTTTCACCGGCGTCCGGTTGGCAGCGGCGGTTACCCAGGGCCTCGCCTTTTCGGCGGACCTGCCGGTTTTGCCGGTGTCCAGTTTGCGGGCGTTAGCCGCGCAGGCGTTTGCGGCTGCGCCAGGGTCCGGGTTCGCTGTCTGCTGCGCCGATGCGCGCATGGGTGAGGTGTACCACGCGGTCTATCGGTCCGGCGCGCTGTTGCTGGGTGCCGAGCAGGTTCTGGCACCTCAATATGTCGTTTGGGATCTGGCGTCTGATGCAAGGGCGGTCGCGGTTGGGCGTGGCTTCGCGGCATACCCTTCGCTGGCCAACTTGGCGCCAAGCGGCTGGGACGCGACGCTGCATCAGGCGTTGCCGAGGGCGCGGGAGGTCGCGGTATTGGCTGCGCAGGACTATACGAATGGCCTGGCGCTGGCGCCGGCCGCGGCGCTGCCGGTCTATCTGCGCGACAAGGTAGTCACGCGACCGTAACAATTTTGTAATAGCCTCCGCCGCATCGACAAGCGGTGAAGGCCATGGCGAACAAGCTCATTCTGGTGGTGGAAGACGAACGCGCCGTTCGTGAGCTGATTGCTTTTGGTCTCAAGCGCGCCGGGTACCAGGTCGCCGAGGCGCCCGACTGCCGGGCTGCGCGCGTCGAAATCGCCAACCAACGCCCGGACCTCATACTGCTCGACTGGATGCTGCCGGACATGAGCGGCATCGAACTGGCGCGGGAACTCAAGAAGGGCGCCGACACGCGCGAACTGCCCATTATCATGCTGACGGCGCGCGCCGCCGAGGGCGACAAGGTGTCTGGTCTGGAAGGTGGCGCCGATGATTACATTACCAAACCCTTCAGCCCGCGCGAACTCGCGGCCCGCATTCAGGCGGTGTTGCGCCGCGCGGCACCGGGCGCCGCCGGCGACCAGCTCGAATGTGAGGGTCTGGTGCTCGATACCGTCGGGCATCGCGTCAGCAGCAAAGGGCAGACTATTTTGTTAGGACCGACAGAATACCGGCTGCTGGAATTCTTCATGCGCAACCAGGACCGGGTATTTTCCCGCGCACAGCTGCTCGACCGGGTCTGGGGCGGCGACGTCTACGTGGAGGAACGAACCATCGACGTGCATATACGGCGGCTGCGCCAGGCGCTCGAGCCGCAGGCACTGGACCGTCTGGTGCAGACCGTGCGCGGCGCAGGCTACCGCTTTTCCGTCAGGCCGGATTAGCATCGGCAAATGTTCGATACCGGAAAAATGATCGCATTCGTCGCCGCGCGGCTGCTGCTCGTTGCCGCAATCGGCGCGCTGCTGGGCCTGCTGATTGGCCATATCGTCGCCGGCGTACTGCTGCTCCTCGCGGTGGCGCTCGCCTGGCAATGGATCGAGCTTTTTCGGCTTGCTTTCTGGTTGCGCAATCGCCGTACCGCTGATCCGCCGGAGACTTTTGGCCTGTGGTCCGAAGTGGGCGCCGCGATCGTGCGCCTGCATCGCAGCAAGCGCTTCCACAAGGCGCGGATGCTGGCGGTGCTGCGCGAACTGCGCGAATCGACCTCGGCGTTGCCGGACGGCGTCGTCGTTTTGAACGCATCCCGGGAAATCCTCTGGTTCAACGAGCCAGCCTATTCCTTGTTAGGCCTGAAGCGCGGTCGCGATCAGGGGATACGTATCGACAATCTGCTGCGCCAGCCAGAGATCCAGGAATTTCTGGTCAAGTCACTCGGTGACCGGTCGCTGATTGTGCGCATGGCGCGCGACAGCGAACGTTGGCTGCTGCTGCGGCTGGTGCCATTTGGCGAGGGGCGCCAGCTGTTGCTGGCGCGCGATGTGACGGAGACCCAGCAGCTCGCGACCGTGCGGCGGGATTTCGTCGCCAATGCGTCGCATGAGTTGCGCACGCCACTCACCGTGATCGCGGGCTACCTCGAGACACTGGACACCGATCCGGAGGTGCCGGTCGCGTTGCGCGGTCCTTTGAGTGAGATGCGGCGGCAGTCGGATCGCATGCGGGCGCTGCTGGATGACCTGCTGTCGCTGGCCAGGCTGGATGCCAGCGAAGCGGAACTGCAGGGCATGCCCGTTGACGTGCCGGAATTACTGCAACAACTGCAGCGCGACGCCAAACTGTTAGCAACACGGCCGGCCAGCATCGAGTTGAGCGTCGAAAGTCCGCTGGGCATCCGCGGCGATCGCGCGCTGCTGCACTCGGCATTCTGGAATCTGATCGAAAACGCCGCCAAGTACACGCCCAGCGACGGCGCCGTGCAGCTGCGATGGTGGGCCGACGCCGACGCCGGGCACTTTTCCGTGACCGACAACGGCCCCGGAATCGCACCCGAGCACATTCCCCGGCTAACAGAGCGCTTCTATCGGGTGGACGCCAGCCGCAATCGTGAAACCGGCGGTACCGGGCTCGGGCTCGCGATCGTCAAGCACGCACTTCACAAACATGATGCGCGACTCGACATTCGCAGCGCCCCGGGCGATGGCAGTTGTTTTACCTGCCATTTCCCGGTCGCAAGATTGTCCAGCGTACGTGGCAATTAACACCATACCTTGCTAAGGTAAAAAGACATGGACAAAGCCAATCTCGGACAACACATCTCCCGCCGCTTCAACGAAGACCTGGAGCATTTGCGCAGCCAGGTGCTGAGCATGGGCGGCTTCGTCGAGCAGCAACTGAGCCAGGCCGTGACAGCGCTGGTCGAGGGCGATAGCGCGTTAGGTGAAGCCGTGGCGCGCAACGATTTTCAGGTCAATGCCATGGAAGTCGCGATCGACGAGGAATGCCAGCGCATTCTCGCGACCCGCGCGCCGGCGGCAGGCGACCTGCGTGTGGTGCTGGCAGTCATCAAGTCGATCACCGATCTGGAGCGAGTCGGTGACGAATGCGAGAAAATCGGCTATATCGGCTCGCGCCTCGCCGCGCAGGAGCGGCCCGCCGACAAATACCGGGAACTCAAGCACCTCGGACGGGCCGTACAGGACCTGTTGCACGCCGCGCTCGATTCCTACGCCCGGCTGGACGCCGAGGCGGCTGTGCGCATCGCGCAGCAGGATCGCGCCGTGGACGAAGAATACGAGGCGATACAACGCCAGTGCATCACGTTCATGATGGAAGATCCGCGCACCATTCGCCGCGCGCTCGATACCCTGCTGATTGCGCGCGCACTGGAACGTATCGGCGATCACGCCAAGAACCTGTGCGAATACGTGATCTACATGGTGCATGGCAAGGATGTCAGACATACCCGCCTGGAAGATGTCGAGTCAGAGTTGTTAGGTAAGACTTCGAGGTAGCACTGCGTTGAATCTGCTCGCCAATCGTCGCCTGGTCAATCTGGCAGGTTTTGTGGCCTGCGTGCTGATGCTCGGCTTCGCCTTGTATGTCGAAAAGTTCATGCACATCGAGCCCTGTCCGCTGTGCATGTTCCAGCGGCTGGGTGTCGCGGTGCTGGGTCTGGTGTTTCTGGTGGCGGCGATCCATCACCCGGGGTCGCCGTCCGGCGCACGGGTTTATGCCGCACTGATCTTCCTGGTGGCGCTGTTCCCCGGTTATGTTTCAGGCCGGCATGTCTACATCCAGAGCCTGCCGCCGGGTTCGGTCCCTTCCTGCGGCGCGACGCTCGATTTCATGCTGGAAGTGTTTCCGCTGATGGAAGTCGTCCGCAAGGTCCTGACCGGGGGCGGCGAGTGCGCCAAGATCGACTGGCAGTTTCTGGGCCTGTCGATGCCGGTCTGGGTGCTGGTCGCGGTGATCGGGCTGGCGATGGTCGGTATTTACGCAAACACTCGCCAGCAGCGCAGGCACTAACTACAATTCCGTCCGCCTGATCGGGCCAGGGGAAGCAACATGAAATTCATCTCGCGGCTGATGCCGCAGGAAAAGCGCTTTTACGCATTTTTTAATGATCACGTCGACTTGATCAAGCAGGGTGGCGTGGCGGTGGTGCAGTTGCTGGCGTCCCACAGCGATTCCATCGAGCGTAGCAAGCAGATCGAGCGCATCCAGGACCTGGAGCACCGTGCCGATCGCATTACGCACGATTGCATCGCGCTGGTGCACACCACCTTCATCACGCCATTCGATCGGGATGTCATTCATCGTTTGATTTCCCGATTGGATGACATCCTGGATCTGATCCAGGACACGGCGGAGTCTTTTGCACTCTATGACATTCAGAAGCTGACGCCCGAGGCGCAGCGGCTGGCTGAGTGCCTGAGTCAGTGCTGCGAAAAACTGCAGGTCGCCGTTGGACTGCTCAGCGATCTGGATCGGGCGCCGGAAATCCTGACCCTCTGCCAGCAGATCGACTCGCTCGAGTCAGACGCTGATCGCATCATGCGCGCGGCCATCTCGTCGCTGTTCCGGGACGAATCCGACACCCGCCAGCTGATCAAGCTCAAGGCGGTCTACGAGCTACTGGAAGCGGCGACCGACAAATGCCAGGACGTTGCTAACGTCATCGAGAGCCTGGTGCTCGAGAATTCCTGATGGATCTCGGCATTACGGCGACGGTCCTGGTAGCGCTGATCGTGCTGGCGCTGGCCTTCGATTTCATGAATGGTTTTCATGACGCGGCCAATTCCATCGCCACTGTGGTCTCAACCGGCGTATTGAAACCGTTGCAGGCGGTCGCGTTCGCGGCGTTTTTTAATTTCGTCGCCTATTTTATTTTTGAACTCAATGTGGCGTCGACGGTCGGCAAAGGCATTGTCATGCCCGAGGTTGTCGACCAATACGTTATATTCGGCGCGCTGGTGGGTGCTTTCAGCTGGAATCTGATCACCTGGTTTTACGGCATTCCTTCCAGTTCATCGCACGCGCTGATCGGCGGCATGATCGGTGCGACTGTCGCCAAGGCGGGAACCACCCCGTTGATCGGCGCGGGCATTTCGAAGACTGCGCTGTTCATTGTGCTGTCGCCCTTGATTGGCTTCACGCTGGGAGCGCTGGTCATGCTGCTGACCGCCTGGTCGTGTCGTCGCCTGACGCCGAGCACCGTGGATCGCTGGTTCCGGCGCATGCAGCTGGTGTCCTGCGCGGCCTTCAGCATCGGGCACGGCAGCAACGATGCGCAGAAAACCATGGGCATTATCTGGCTGCTGCTGATTGCGGCCGGCCTGACCACCCGCGATACGCTGCCGCACTGGGTGGTGATCGCCTGTTATGTGACGATCGCCTTCGGGACCTTGTTCGGTGGCTGGCGCATCGTCAAGACCATGGGCCAGCGCATCACCAAGCTACGCCCGGTCGGGGGTTTTGCCGCCGAGACTGGCGGTGCGGTGACACTGTTCACGGCCACGTCGCTGGGAATCCCGGTATCCACGACGCACACCATTACCGGAGCGATTCTCGGCGTGGGTTCGGCCACAAGACCTAACGGCGTGCGCTGGGGCGTGTTCGGGGACATTGCCATCGCCTGGGTGCTGACCATCCCGAGTTCGGCCTTCATCGCGGCCGTCGCCTGGTGGGTCGGGATGCGACTCTTCTAGAGGTCTGTCAGGCTAACAATCGCTCCAGCAGCCGCAGGTAGATGCCGTGCAACTGGTCGATCTCCTGAACGCGGATGTTTTCGTTGACCTTGTGCAGCGTGCTGCCGGTGACGCCAAGCTCGACCACCTGCGCGCCCATCGGCGCAATAAAGCGCCCATCGGAGGTGCCGCCGCCGGTGGAAAGTTTCGGTGTCACGCCCGTGATGTCCTGGACCGCGCCGACCGCCGCGGCTGACAGCGCCCCGGGCGGCGTATAAAAAGGTTCGCCCGATACGTACCAGTCGACCGTGAAGCGCACCTTGTGCCTGGTGAGAATGTCTTCGACGGTTGCGCGCAATCCCGCAATTGTCTGCACCGGCCCAAAGCGCAGGTTGAAGCGCGCCTTCAGTTCGCCGGGGATCACGTTCGGTGCGCCCGTGCCCGCATTCAGGTTCGATACCTGAAACGTGGTGGGCTGAAAGTGCTCGTTGCCCTGGTCCCAGACCCGGCTTGTTAGCTCGGCGAGCGCCGGCGCCAGCGTATGCACCGGATTTTCAGCCAGATGCGGGTAGGCCACATGTCCCTGTACGCCGTGCACGGTGAGGCGGCCTGAGACCGAGCCGCGCCGCCCGATCTTGATGGTATCGCCGAGCACTTTCTCACTGGACGGTTCGCCGACCACACACCAGTCGATCTTTTCCTGGCGAGCGATCAGGGTCTCGACCACTTTCTTGGTGCCGTCGACCGAAGGGCCTTCTTCATCGCTGGTGATCAGATACGCAATGGTGCCCTGGTGCTTCGGGTGGCGGCGCAGGAACTCCTCGGTCGCCGTAATCATCGCGGCCAGGCCGCTTTTCATGTCGGCGGCGCCGCGACCAAAAAGAAGGCCATCTCGGATGGTCGGCACGAACGGATGGCTTTGCCATTCCTCCAGCGGTCCTGTCGGCACCACGTCGGTGTGTCCCGCGAAACACAGGACCGGGCCCTTGCCAGCGCCGTGGCGCGCCCAGAAGTTGTCGACGTTGCCATAACGCAACGGTTCGACTTCGAATCCACTGGCCCGCAGGCGCTCCATCATGACGTTCTGGCAGCCGCCATCTTCGGGGGTGACCGAACTGCGGGCCATCAAATCGAGGGTGAGGGCGAGAGTCTGACTCATAAGGGTGCGCGTTTATAGGGCGCGCCACGCGACCGCGCAAGCCCTTTTAATCGCCGCCGCTGAAATATCCCTGCAACACAACCGCAATAGAGTGCGCGGCGTCACTTCAGGAGGTTATCAACGTGCTCAAACAGATCATCCGTATCGCCACATCAGTCCTGCTACTGGCTGCCGCCAATGCCGCGAACGCCCAGGCAGCCCGTGACACCATCAGCATCGTCGGATCGTCGACGGTTTACCCGTTCACGACTACGGTCGCCGAACAGTTCGGTCGCCAGGGCAAGTTCAAGACTCCCATGGTCGAGAGCACCGGCACCGGTGGTGGAATCAAGTTGTTCTGCATGGGCGTGGGTCCGCAATACCCGGATGTCGCCAATGCCTCGCGCCGCATGAATCTGGCCGAGTTCGATTCGTGCACCAAGGCAGGCGTCACCGACGTCATCGAGATCAAGATTGGCTTCGATGGTCTGACAATTGCACATTCCAGGAAAGCCAAGCCGCTGGCGCTGACCCGCAAGCAGGTCTACCTCGCGCTCGCCAAGCAGATTCCGGATCCGAGCAATCCCACGTCGCTGATCCCGAATCCCTACCGCCTGTGGAGCGACATCGACAAGTCGTTACCGAAGACCAAGATCGAAGTGTTAGGTCCGCCGCCGACCTCCGGAACGCGCGACTCATTCCATGAGCTCTATATGGAAAACGGTTGCCGCAGCTACCCCTGGATCAACACGCTGCGCAGCCAGGACGAGCGCCGCTTCAAGCGCGTCTGTCACACGATTCGCGATGACGGTGGCTACATCGAAGCCGGCGAGAACGACAATCTGATCGTCCAGAAAATCGAAGCCAATCCGAATGCGCTCGGCATTTTTGGCTACAGCTTCCTGGAAGAAAACCAGGCGCAGATCAGCGCGGTCAGGATCGAAGGCTATCTGCCGACGTTTGAGACCATAGCCAACAGCACCTATCCGGCTTCGCGTCCGCTTTTCATCTATGTGAAGAAAGCGCACATGAAAGTCATCCCCGGCATGCGCGAGTTCGTAGATGAGTACCTGAGTGAGAAAGCGGTCGGCACCGAAGGCTACCTTGCCGAACGCGGCCTGGTGCCACAGCCGAAGGCGGACCTTGCGAAGACCCGTGCCGATGTGAAGGCGCAGAAACTCTTCAGGCCGTAAGACTGATTTGCATATCTAACAAATTTGAGGATTCCAAGATGACTCAGAAACTTTCACGCGCGGCAATCCTGGCAGCGTGCACGCTGCTCAGCGCCAATCTCGCGCTGGCAGCCAAGCCTGCCGCGAAACCCACCGCCACTGCGGCCGCAACGGCGGAAGATGTGGCCGCCATGCGCGCGCAGATCCAGGCCTTGATTGATCGCGTGGCGCAGCTGGAAACCGCGCAAACGAAACAGGCCGAATCGGTGCAAACGGCAGTCGAGGCCGTCAACGCCCAGCAGACGGTCAACAACGAGGTGCAGAATGCGCTCGATTTGCAGAGCGACAACCTGGCCAAGACGGCGGGCAATGTCGGCGAGTGGGTTGGGCGGTACACGTGGAAGGGCGATCTGCGCTGGCGCAACGAACAGTTTCAGCAGCAATACGTGTCCAGTGATCGCATCCGCGATCGAATTCGGGCACGGGTGGGCTTCATCGCCAAGGTCAATGATACCGTTCGGGCCGAGTTGCAGGTTGCGACTGGCGGCGCAGATCCGCGCTCATCGAACCAGACCCTGACCGACAGTAACTCGCGCAAGGCGCTGGATCTGGATCTGGCCTACGCCGAGTGGCAGGCCACTGCGAGTGTGAAGGTCACCGCCGGCAAAATGAAATACCCCTGGATGCGTCCTGGACAGAGTCTGTTCTTTGACGGCGACGTGAATCCAGAGGGCGTCGCGATTGCCTATCAGGGCACCGTGCCAGGCGGCTTCTTCGGCAGCGCGTTCTACAACAATGTGACGGAACGCACCGCGTTCGCGGACTCAAACATGATTGGCGTGCAGGGCGGCTGGCGCAGCAATCCGGCGCTCAAGACGCGCTTTACGGTGGGCGCCAGCTATTTTGATCACGGCGCGACCAAGGGTTACAACCCATTTGCCGCGGTCCCCGGCACGGTCAACGGCAACAGCACGACGACCAGCCGGGCGATTTGCCGAAACGTCATCGCAACCTGTCTGCAGTTCGACTACAACATCGTCGAGGTGTTTGGCGAGTTTGCGACCATGTTAGCTGACTGGCCGTTTACGGCTTTTGTGGATTATGCGCAGAACAACGATGCAGTTCTGGATACAGCCTATTCGCTGGGATTTCAGTATGGACGCGCGTCCAATCCGAAGACCTGGGAATTGGGCCTGCAGTACCAGCAAATCGAAAAGGACTCGCTGTTCGCGCAGACGGTTGATTCCGACTTTGCCGATGGCAATACCGACGGCGATGGCTTTGTGCTGCGATTCGGTTACGCTTTTGCGCGCAATTTCCGTTTCAACGCGAGCTACTTCATGAATGACTTGAACAACGACGTTGCAACGACCGTCGCAGGCGTCACAGGACCGGTAGTCAATCGCGACTACAAGCGCTTGCAACTGGACTTGAACTGGGGTTTTTGATGAAGCTTGACGCCTAGCGTGACTCCGTCACTGACTTTGTTAGCACTGCTGGCCCTGACGGCGGTTGCGTTCTGGATCGGGCGGGGCCGCTCACTGGCAACGGTGGGCGGCCCGCGCGGTATCCGGGATCTGCATTCGCTGCCCGGGCACTACGGGATGCTGACGGCTTTGTGGTGCGCGGCGCCGGCGTTGCTGATCGCGTCTCTGTGGTGGATGTTCCAGGATCAGGTCTTGATAGGACTGGTGACGTCGCATCTGCCCGCCGACCAGCGAGCGCTGCCGCCTGGCGAATTCAATCTTCTCATCAATGATTTGCGCAACGTGATTGCCGGGAATGCCACGCTGGCCAACGTGCCTGCGGCAACCGCTGCGGCAGCCGCCGAGTATCTGGATTTGCGCAGCACCGCGCGTATCGCGCTTGCGGTGCTGGTGCTGGCGCTCGGAATCATTGCCACCGTGGTGGTTCGCAGCCGCATCCGACCGGAAATGCGGGCGCGCAATTCAGTCGAGACCGCGGTGCGCGCGCTGCTGTTTGTCTGTTCATTACTCGCAGTGCTGACCACGCTGGCGATTCTGCTGTCGGTGCTCACGGAGGCGGTACGGTTTTTCGCCAAGGTGCCGGTGACGGAGTTTCTTTTCAGCACCAGCTGGAGTCCGCAGATGGCGATCCGTGCCGACCAGGTGGGCGCCGAGGGTTCGTTTGGCGCGATCCCGTTGTTTACCGGCACGTTGCTGATTTCGCTGATGGCAATGCTGATCGCCGTACCCATCGGACTCATGTCCGCGATTTATCTGGCCGAGTATGCGTCGCGCCGGCTGCGCAAGGTCGTCAAACCATTGCTTGAGGTGCTGGCGGGCGTGCCGACCGTGGTCTACGGTTTTTTCGCGGCGACTACGCTCGGTCCGGCACTACGCACGCTGGGCGAAAACCTGGGGCTGGAAGTCGCCAGCGAAAGTGCGCTGAACGCGGGCCTTGTCATGGGCGTCATGATCATCCCATTTGTCTCGTCACTGGCCGACGACATGATTACCGCTGTGCCGCAGAGTCTGCGCGACGGCGCCTATGCGCTGGGCGCGACGCGTTCCGAGACGGTGCGCCAGGTGGTGTTGCGGGCGGCACTGCCCGGAATTGTCGGCGGAGTTCTGTTAGCTGTCTCGCGCGCGATCGGTGAAACCATGATCGTCGTCATGGCGGCGGGACTCGCGGCCAACCTGACGGCCAATCCGCTCGAAGCCGTCACCACGGTCACGGTGCAGATCGTAACCCTGCTGGTCGGCGACCAGGAGTTCGACAGTCCCAAGACGCTGGCGGCCTTTGCGTTAGGGCTGGTGCTGTTCGTCGTGACGCTGGCGCTGAATGCGATCGCACTTTTTGTGGTGCGCAAGTATCGCGAGCAGTACGAATGACCTCCACCTCAACGCGTACGCCGCAGGAGACACAGATGCGTGTCGCGCGCAGCCTGCGCCGCCGCTATCGCGCGGAATGGATTTTTCGTGCGCTCGGTGTGTTAGCTGTGTCGTTAGGCGTGCTGGCGGTCTTTGGCTTGTTTGGCAAGATCATTGCCGACGGCGCGTCGGTGTTCCGGCAAAGTTATGTGACGCTCGAGGTCTACTACGACCCCGGGATCATCGACCAGGAAGGCCTGCGCTCACCCGAGGCGCTGGCGACCGCGGATTACCAGGCACTGATCAAAGCCGCATTGCGCGAGAAATTCCCGGATGTCGAAGGGCGCGCAAATCTGCGCGAGCTCTATCAGCTTGTCAGCAGCGGATCATTTCTGAGCTTGCAGCGCGCGGTCGTGGCCGATCCGCGTCTGATCGGCACGCGCACCCGACTGACGATGCCTGCGGACGACTCGGTCGACATGTTCATCAAGGGTCAGGTTGACCGGAACGCAGCGGTAGCCGAACGTCGTCTGACGGATCAACAGGTCGTCCTGGTGGACCGGCTGACGGCGGCCGGCCTGCTGCGATTGCAATTTAACCGTGAGTTCCTCGGCAATGGCGATTCGCGCGATCCGGAGCAGGCCGGGGTGCGCGGCGCATTGATGGGCTCGCTGCTGACGCTTGGGCTGACACTGCTGCTGTCGTTCCCGATCGGTGTCGCGGCGGCCATCTACCTCGAAGAATTCGCCGCCCGCAACCGCTTCACTGACCTGATCGAGATCAACATCAATAATCTGGCGGCGGTGCCCTCGATTGTGTATGGTTTGTTAGGTCTGGCGGTGTTCATCGGCCTGTTTGGCATGCCGCGTTCAGCGCCGCTGGTCGGCGCGCTGGTGCTGACGCTTCTGACACTGCCGACTGTGATCATCGCCTCGCGCTCGGCCCTGAAGGCCGTGCCGCCGTCGATTCGCGAAGCGGCGCTCGGCATGGGCGCGTCGCAGGTGCAGACGGTCATGCACCACGTGCTGCCGCTGGCCATGCCTGGCATGCTGACCGGCGCGATCATTGGCATGGCCCGTGCGTTAGGCGAGAGCGCGCCGCTGCTGATGATTGGCATGGTGGCTTTCATCGTCGATGTGCCAAATGGCCTGACCGATGCGTCTACGGTGCTGCCGGTCCAGGTTTTCCTGTGGTCGGACCTGCCGGAACGTGCATTTATCGCACGCACGTCGGGCGCCATTATCGTGCTGCTGGTTTTTCTGGTGGTAATGAACGCCACGGCGGTTTATCTTCGAAATCGTTTTGAGAAGCGCTGGTAAATGTTAATGAATGCACAACCCGAGGTGGCGCCAGTCCGGGCCACAGTTGGCGATGTCACGGTACCGAATCCGCTGATGACCTGCCGCAATGTCGATGTCTGGTATGGCGACAAGCAGGCTATCCGCAGTGTTAGCATCGACATCGCTCGTGCCCAGGTGCTGGCCATGATCGGACCTTCGGGTTGCGGCAAGTCTACGTTCCTGCGTTGTATCAATCGCATGAATGACACGATTCCATCGGCGCGCGTCACCGGCGAAATTGTTCTCGATGGTCGCGACATTCATGACAAACGCCAGGACGTGGTGCAGCTGCGCGCGCGCATAGGCATGGTCTTCCAGAAACCGAATCCGTTTGCAAAATCAATTTTTGAGAATGTCGCCTATGGACCGAGGATCCATGGACTGGCCGCGGACCGCTCGGAACTGGATGAAATCGTCACCGCAAGCCTGAAACGGGCCGGGCTCTGGGACGAAGTGAAGGACCGGCTCGCGCAGCCAGGCACCAGCCTGTCCGGCGGCCAGCAGCAGCGCTTGTGCATTGCGCGCACGCTGGCGGTCAATCCGGAAGTGATCCTGATGGACGAGCCTTGCTCCGCGCTGGACCCCATCGCAACGGCGCGTATCGAAGACCTGATCGACGAACTGCGACAGTCCTACGCGATCGTGATCGTGACCCATTCGATGCAGCAGGCGGCGCGGGTCTCGCAGCGCACCGCGTATTTTCATCTGGGCGATCTGATCGAGGTTGGCCCGACCGGCAAGATTTTCACCAATCCTGCGCACAAGCTCACGGAAGACTACATCACCGGCCGTTTCGGCTAGCATGGTGGAATGAAACGATTCGCCTGGGCTGTGCTGGCCCTGGGAACTCATTGCGCGGTGCTGTTCGGGGCCGATACAACCGTAGCGGTCGCGGCGAATTTCAGCGAACCCATGCGGAAAATTGCCGCAGCTTTTGGCCGTGACACCGGCCACCGCGTGCTGTTGGCCGTGGGCTCGACGGGGAAGCTGGTGGCGCAGATCCGCAACGGCGCGCCATTTGACGCCTTGCTCGCCGCGGATGAGCTTGCAGCGAAGCAGTTGATCGCGGATGGTCTTGCCGACCCGGCGTCGCTGTTTACCTATGCGACTGGCCGCCTGGCGCTGTGGAGCGCGCAACCGGGCCTGATCGATGCGCGTGGCGCCGTCTTGCAGCGCGGAAATTTTCAGCGCCTGGCGCTGGCGGATCCCAAGCTGGCGCCGTACGGCGCTGCCGCCATGGATGTGCTGGTCGCTCTCAAGCTCAATGAGCGATTGCGCTCGCGCCTGGTGTTAGGTGAGAGCGCCAGCCAGGCTTACCTGTTTGTCGCGTCCGGCAATGCGCCGCTGGGGTTCGTGGCCCTGTCGCAGGTACAGTTGAACGGCCGGTTGCGGTCGGGCTCTGCCTGGATCGTGCCGCAAAGCCTGCATCGGCCGATCCGGCAGGATTTTGTGCTGCTGACGCACGGTGCGGCCAATGGCGCGGCCCGCTCGCTGGCACTGTATTTGCGCGGCGCCGAGGCGCATAGAATCATCCACAGCCATGCTTACGACTGACGACCTGCAATCGATCTGGTTGACGCTGCAGCTGGCGACCCTGACAACGGTGCTGCTGCTGGTCGTTGCGACGCCGGTCGCCTGGTGGCTGGCGCGTACCGCTTCGCGCTGGCGCGCGGCAGTGGCGGCACTGACCTCGCTGCCGCTGGTATTGCCGCCCACGGTGCTGGGATTCTATCTGCTACTTTTGTTAGGTCCGCAGGGCTGGGTGGGCCGCATCAGCGCCAGCCTGGGTCTCGGACCCTTGTCGTTCACATTTTCAGGTCTGGTGATCGGCTCACTGCTGTTTTCGCTGCCGTTCGCGGTGCTGCCTTTGCAATACGCGTTCGAGTCCATGGGACGGCGACCGCTGGAGGTTGCGGCCACATTGCGCGCGCGACCGCTGGTCGCGTTCTTCCGCGTGGCGCTGCCGATTGCGCGCCCAGGGATTCTGACTGCCGCCATCCTGGTGTTTGCGCACACTGTGGGCGAATTCGGTGTGGTACTGATGATCGGCGGCAACATTCCCGGACAAACGCGCGTCGTGTCGACGCAGATCTACAGTCATGTCGAAGCGATGCAGTATCCGGACGCGCACGCGTTGTCGGTATTCATGCTGACATTCGCGTTCCTGGTGCTGCTGGTGCTGGCCTGGCTGAATCGCCGCCGCGACCGGGTGGCAGCTTGAGCAGCGTGGACAGCCTGGTTCGATTCCGGCTGAATCGTGGCGCCTTTGCGCTGGCGATCGACTTGCAGCTGCCGGCCCATGGAATCACCGCACTGTACGGCGTGTCGGGCGCTGGCAAGACCAGCGTACTGCGTTGTGTGGCCGGTCTCGAGCGGCCGGTGGACGCGCATATCCGCATCGGCGTTGATATCTGGCAGGACGATGCGCAACGAATCTTCGTCCCGACCTGGCGCCGGGCGCTGGGGTATGTATTTCAGGAGGCGAGTCTGCTCGAGCACCTGGATGTGCGCGGAAATCTCGAGTTCGGTCTGCGGCGCACGCCCGCCGATAATCGCCGCCACCTCGCGGGCATCATCGATTTGTTAGGTATCGGGCCCTTGCTGGTGCGTCGACACGACCAGCTGTCCGGCGGCGAGCGGCAACGGGTGGCGATTGCGCGGG
>JANLTW010000164.1:0-13567 GCA_031363155.1 Gammaproteobacteria bacterium
CGCCATTCGGCCTTCAACTGCTGCTCAATCGGACCGTCTTGTTCGGCCAGATACTGAATTTCGCGGACTACAAACGTATGCGGGTCCTGCTTGCGCTCGTTCGTCCAATGCGCGAGTAGGCGAGAGAGCATGCCGTCTAACTATTATTTAGACGTAATGGGAAAATATTTGGAAACGCCATTTCCAGATATTTCGTGCATTTCCAGATAATTTTGCATCGCTCCATGGTTGACGCCTGAACTTACAATAGTTGCAGAAACTCAAGCATTTCTACCGCGCGCGCGCCAGTTTGGCAAGACACAATCCATGCTGGAGCCAGCCATGAACAAACCGCGCCGCCTGTTCGATGTCATGCGCGACAAGATGCGCCTGCGGCATCTCAGCCTGCGCACCGAGAAGACTTACCGGTACTGGGTGCGGGAATTCATTCGTTTTCATCGCGGCCAGCACCCGCGCACCATGGGTGTCGCGGAGGTGGAGCAGTACCTCACGGATCTGGCGGTTCGCAAGCATGTCGCGCCAACCACACAAAATCAGGCGCTGCAGGCCATTATTTTTCTCTATCGCCATGTGCTGGAGATGGAAGCTCCCTGGGTGTCGAATGTTGTGCGTGCGGAGAGCACCCGGCGCTTGCCGGTGGTGCTGACGCGCTCGGAGGTGGAGCGGGTTTTGGCGGAATTGCCGGGCGTGTATCAATTGCTTGCCCGCCTCATGTACGGCACGGGCATGCGTGTGCTGGAGACTTTGAGTCTGCGGGTCAAGGACCTCGAATTCGAGCGGCGCGAGATCGTCGTCCGGTCAGGCAAAGGCAATAAGGATCGCATCACGATGCTGCCGGTGAGTCTGTCCGGCCCGCTGTCGCTGCACCTGCGCAAGTTGCACGAATGGTATGTCGAAGAACGCCTCAAAGGCGCGCCGGGCGTGGTGCTGCCTTTTGCGCTGGCACGCAAATATCCGGCTGGTCCCAGGTCCTGGGGCTGGCAGTACGTCTTTCCCGCCAGAAAACTGTGCCTCGATGCCTACACTAACAAGCCGGTGCGTTTCCATCTGCACGAACGCAGCATGCAGAACGCGATGCGCGCGGCGACGCAACGCGCCGGAATCAGCAAGCTGGTCGGCTGCCATACGCTGCGGCATTCATTCGCCACGCACCTGATCGAATCTGGCTATGACATCCGCACAGTGCAGGAGCTGTTAGGACATGCGGATGTCAGCACCACCATGATCTACACGCACGTGCTGAACCGCGGCGGCCGCGGTGTCATCAGCCCGGTAGATATCGCGCCTGCGGTCTCCGTGAATACGCCGCCGCCTGCTGCAGATTACGGTTTCCATCCTGTCGCTTCGCGCGGCGGTATTGTTACCGATGAACTGATCGACAAACTTCGGCAAAACGACGCCTATTGATGCTCGCGCTGCTTGCCTTGGACCACCGCCTCTATCGAATTGCGGCGCGACCGAACTGAATCCTCAGGAAGCCGGCTTCATTTTTGCGAAAAGCAGCCCAATGACCGCGCCGCCAATCCCGGCATGAACAGCCTCCAGCAGCGGATCGACAATGGTCCGCGTCAGGTTCGAAAGATTCATCAGACCGTAGAAGATAAAGTCGGCCGCGACCCACATCAGGAAACCGACGATGGCGCCGACTTTGGCGCCCTCGATGAGTCCCGATGCATTGCGCGCACCCATTGCGTAACAGATGAGCGCCGCGTAGGCGACATTTCCGAGTACTACGGCCCACATGAGTGGCTCCGGTCGATCTACCCCGGTTGCGGTACCGGCGTTAGCGGCGTAAAAACCTCCGGCTAATGTGATAAAAATGAGGTTGCCGACAAAGAAAAGTACGATGCCACCTGCAATCGTCCCGGCAAGAAATCTCTTCGCATCCATATGGTTCTCCCTGTTGCTTGGTCAATCAACTGACTGCGCTCAACTGCGTATATAAGCCTCCAGCTGCTCGATCGTCTGCTTCTGCTCATCGATGATCGCTTTCACCAGATCGCCGATCGACAACATGCCGACCAGCTTGCCTTGTGTTGTCACGGGCAGGTGCCGGAAGCGTTTTTCGGTCATAAGTCGCATGCAGGTATCGATGCTGTCCTCGGGACTGACGCTGATCACCGGCGCACTCATGATCTGCCAGACCGGGGTATCGCTCGACGAACGGCCTAACAACACGACTTTGCGCGCGTAGTCGCGCTCGGACAGTATTCCCTTGAGTTCGGTGTCGCGCATCACCAGCACCGCGCCGATGCTGTGCTCGGCCATGAGCCGTATCGCCTCAAGTACCGGCTCATCGGGATCAATGGCAATGGGCGTGGCCTGTTGGCCGGGTTTGCGATCGAGCAGCTGGCGAACGGTAAGCATGGCGATCTCCCTACAAGGCGTCGGCGATGTCCTGCATGAGTCCTTTGTCTTCAGGCTTCACGGTCGGCGGGTAGCGCTTCAACACGGTGCCCTCGCGGCTGATCAGAAATTTCTCGAAATTCCACTGGATGTCGCCGCCGGCGACGCCTGGCGCACTGGTGAGCCATTGATACACCGGGTGACGACCCTTGCCGTTCACCTCGATTTTTTCACTGAGCGGAAAGCTAACGCCATAGGTAGTTGAGCAGAATGTCTGGATGTCCTGCGGCGTGCCGGGTTCCTGACCGCCGAACTGATTGCAGGGAAATCCCAGCACCGTGAAGTCCTGGGGGGCGAGGTCTTTCTGCAGTTGCTCGAGCCCGGTGTACTGCGGCGTCAGTCCGCATTTGCTCGCGACATTGACGGCCAGCACGACTTTGCCGCGCGCGCGCGCTAACAAGTCAGGGCTGCCGTCGAGTCCGGTCAGTTTGAAATTGAAAAATGTGGTCATGACTCAACCCTCTCGACCTGCAGCAGCGTACCCTCTGCGCCGGTCACGCGTACCTTGGCGCCCGCGGGTGCATCAGATCCGCTGACGATCCAGGTGCCGTCGCCGACCTGAGCCTTGCCGCGGCCCTGGGTAATGGCTTCGGAAAGCGTGTAGGTCCGGCCAATGTACTGCACGCCGCGCTGGTTGAGATTGCCGGCATCCTCTGGCCCGCTGTCCTTGCGATAGAAGTTGCGGTAGGCCACCGTGGCGATTAATCCGAGTCCGGCGAACAGCAGCCACTGCCACACCCAGGACAGTCCGCTGAAAGCTAACAACAGCACGCCTACCACGGCAGCGGACACGGCGAACCAGATCGCAATCGCGCCGGGCATCAGCGCCTCGACGGCGGCGAGCGCGACCGCCAGCACCAGCCAGTGCCACCAGCTCAGGTCTTGCATGAAATCGAACACGTCCGTTCTCCGTTAGCTGCGCGGCGCGGCCGGCGGCCGCGGCGCGGGGTTGGCAGCCTGTTGTTTGCTCATGGCGTCGCGGGCCAGCTCGACGATGCCGCCTAACGCACCCAAAATGCCGGTGGATTCCATCGGCATCATGAACACTTTCTGGTTCGGTGACGCGGCCATTTCCTTCAGCGCCTCAACATACTTCTGCGCGACGAAATAATTGATGGCCTGCACATTGCCTTTGGAAATCGCTTCGGACACCATTTCCGTAGCGCGCGCTTCGGCCTGCGCGAGCCGTTCGCGGGCCTCGGCTTCGCGGAACGCAGCTTCCTTGCGGCCCTCGGCCTGCAGCACGGTCGACTGCTTCTCACCTTCGGCTTTCAGGATCGCGGCCTGGCGGAAGCCCTCGGCGTCGAGGATATTAGCGCGCTTGTCGCGCTCGGCTTTCATTTGCCGGCCCATCGACTCCACCAGATCAGTTGGTGGCGTGATGTCCTTGATTTCGATACGCGTGCACTTCACGCCCCAGGGCATGGTCGCATCGTCCACCACCCTGAGCAGGCGGTGATTGATCTCGTCGCGCTTCGACAGCGTCTCATCCAGATCCATCGCGCCGACGACGGTACGGATATTGGTCATCGTCAGGTTGACGATCGCGAGCCTGAGATTGTCGACCTCGTACGCGGCCTTGGCGGCATCCAGCACCTGGTAAAACACCACCGCATCGATCGCGACCATCGCGTTGTCCTTGGTGATGACTTCCTGGCGCGGTACGTCCAGCACCTGCTCCATCATGTTGATCCGGCGGCCAATGGCCTGGAAGAACGGCATGATGAAGTGCAGGCCCGGATCCATGGTGCGCTGATAACGGCCGAACCGTTCCAGCGTGAACTCAAAGCCCTGCGGCACCCGGATGAAAATCTTGTTAGCAAGCAGCAGTGCCGCAACCACGACAATAGCAATCCAGATCGTACCCATTTCCATTTCCAGAACCCTCGGCCGGCGCCCGCGGCGCGCAATGCCCTGATCATACGACTATCGAGCCCTGGAGGTGTCGGCCAGCTTGCGGCCGGCCGGCCGGGGGCCCTAGAGTCGCTGCATGGCAGCACATCCCAGGAAGCCCGGTATCGACCGCGCGCACCGGCGCGTCATTTTCGCGTCTTCGCTCGGCACGGTATTCGAGTGGTACGACTTCTACCTCTACGGCTCCCTGTCGGCCATCATCTCCCGGCAGTTTTTCGCCGGCGTCAACGAAACCACGGGCTTCATATTCGCCCTGCTGGCCTTCGCGGCCGGCTTCTTCGTGCGGCCCTTCGGCGCCCTGGTGTTCGGCCGCCTGGGCGACAAGCTGGGCCGCAAACACACCTTCCTGATCACCATCCTGATCATGGGCACGAGCACGGCGCTGGTCGGCCTGCTGCCCAATTACGCGAGCATCGGTGTGGCCGCGCCGATCGCGCTGGTCGCCTTGCGCCTGCTTCAGGGCCTGGCGTTAGGCGGGGAATATGGCGGCGCCGCAGTCTACGTTGCCGAACACGCGCCGGAGGGCCGGCGCGGTCTCTATACCAGCTGGATCCAGACCACCGCGACGCTCGGCCTGTTTCTGTCGCTGCTGGTGATCCTCGCCTGCCGCTTGCTGTTAGGCTCTGAGGACTTCGACGCCTGGGGCTGGCGCATCCCGTTCCTGCTGTCGGTGTTGCTGCTCGCGGTGTCGGTCTACATTCGTCTGCAGCTGGCGGAATCGCCAGTGTTCGAGGAAATGCGTCGCCAGGGCCGGCTCTCCAAGGCACCGCTCACCGAGGCCTTCGGCCACGGGCAGAACCAGCGCCTGGTCTTGCTTGCGTTGTTAGGCGCCACCGCCGGCCAGGCGGTGGTCTGGTATGGGGGCCAGTTCTACGCGCTCTTCTTCCTGGAAAAGATCCTGCAGCTGGAATCGACGCGCGCCAACCTTATCATCGCCGCGGCGTTGGTGCTGGGTACGCCGTTTTTCGTGGTATTCGGTGCGCTCTCAGATCGCATCGGCCGCAAGAAAATCGTGCTCGGCGGTTGCCTGCTGGCGGCTGTGCTCTATTTCCCGATCTTCCGCGCGCTGACTCACTTCGGCAATCCGGCGCTGGAATCCGCGGTTGCGCGCGCACCAGTGGTGGTGCTCGCCGACGAGCGGCACTGCAGCTTCCAGTTCGATCCCGTCGGCAAGGCCACCTTCAGCAACAGTTGCGACGTTGCGAAATCCGCGCTCGCCAGGGCCGGCGTGCCTTACACCAATGCGCCGGCACCAGCTGGATCGGTCGCGATCGTGCGCATCGGCGAGGCGGCGGTGGTCGAAAGTTTTGAAGGTGGCGCACTCGCCGGGAGCGATCCGGCCGCGTTCAAGCAACGTGCCGCAGCGTTCAACACTGCACTCAAGTCGGCGTTGACGATCGCGGGTTACCCTGCGAAAGCGGACGCCGCGCAGGCTAACACCGCGGCGCTGGTCGGCCTGTGCTGGCTGCTGGTCTTGTTAGTCACGATGGTCTATGGCCCGATCGCCGCCTGGCTGGTGGAACTGTTCCCGCCGCGCATCCGCTATAGCTCGATGTCGCTGCCGTATCACATCGGCAACGGCTGGTTCGGCGGCTTCCTGCCGGTCACTGCCTTCGCGATCGTCGCCGCCACCGGCAACATTTACGCCGGACTTTGGTATCCGGTAATCGTCGCCGGAACCACCGTGCTGATCGGCGGCCTGTTCCTGCGCGAAACCCGCGGCGCCGCCGCGCACTGACCGGCACAGAATTCGCGATCGGTGAGGCGGGTCACGTGCTGGCCGGCCATGATGTCAGGGCGCGCCAGGCGCCTACTTATCGGTGGTCCGCGCATTCGTGGGCCGCGGAGCAGCGAATGGGTGGCGGCCCGTGCGCGCGGTTTGCGCAAACTTGGTAACTTCAGTTCAGCTTGGGAAAAGATACGTGACGGACGTTTGCGCCCGCGCGCGCGGGCGAACGCGCGAGATCGCGTGTGAGTCCCCGAACCGCGAGCTCGCAAGCGCGCCGCCCTTTGAGCCGCTCCGCGGCCCACGAAAGCGCGGACCGCTAACAATTCGTCTCATCACACGCCCTGACATCCCGGTTGGCTAACAACTAACTATCAGCTCAGCCGTACCAGCTGCTTGCCGACATTCGCGCCGCCCAGCATGCCAATGAACGCCGCCGGCGCGCTGCGGATGCCCTCGGCAATTGTTTCCTTGTAGCGCAACTTGCCGGCCGCGAGCCATTCTCCAAGTTCGCGATACGCAGTCGGATAGTGGTCGCGGAAGTCGAACACGATGAAGCCCTGTACCTTGAGTCGATTGACGAGTACAAAGCGGAAATTTTTGAGTCCGTAGGCCTCGGTCGCGTTGTACTGCGAAATAAGGCCACAGACCGGCACACGCCCGAACATGTTCATTCGGATCAGCATGGTGTCGAGGATTTCGCCGCCGACATTATCGAAGTAGACATCGACGCCCTTCGGCGTCTCTTGCTTGAGCACTTCGCGGAAGTTAGCGGCCTTGTAGTCGACGCAGGCGTCGAAGCCCAGATCCTCGACGACCATCCGGCACTTGTCCGGCCCGCCTGCGATGCCCACTACTCGACAGCCCTTGAGCTTTGCGATCTGGCCGACCAGGCTGCCGACCGCGCCCATGGCGCCCGACACCACCACAGTCTCGCCCGGGCGCGGATCACCTAACAAAAGCAGCCCGCACCAGGCAGTCAGCCCCGGCATGCCGACCGCGCTCAGGTTCGCGGCCTGCGGCAGCCTGGGGTCCACTTTGCGTAGCGCCTTGCCGTTGTTGACGGACCATTGCTGCCAGCCCAGGTCGCCATGCACCAGCTCGCCCACGGCGAATTTCGGGTTGTTAGATTCCTTGACTTCGGCGATACACTCGCCACACATGACCGCGCCGACCTCGACCGGCGGCACGTAGGACGGCCCTTCACCCATTCGGCCGCGCATATAGGGATCCAGCGACAGCCACTGGTGTTGCAGCAGAATTTCGCCGGGTCCAGGTGTCGGGATCGATTCTGTGACGATTTCGAAATTACTTTCCAGCGGCCAGCCCTTGGGGCGGCTGTGCAACAGAACTTTGACATTTTGCCCGGTATTCATGGTGAAGCCTTGCCGAAACGTGACGAGGGTCCGAGTGTACAACGACTGGCGTCAGTCACTATCCGCAGGTGACTCGTTCCCCGTCCCCAGATACCCTGCTATCCGAACTGCCATTCGTCCATGTGCTGCCGGACGAGTACGCAATTCTTGAAAACGATGGCGTGCTGATGGCCAATCTGCAGGCCAGCATCGGCATTTGCATCTACGATGCCGTGTTCGAGCCCGGCGCCCTGCTGCACCTCAAGGCGATGCCCGACAAGTCGGTCGAAATCGAGCTAACAGACGTGGTGCTGGCGGCGGATTTATTGCTGCTGGAACAGGCTCTCGCTGCGCTGCGCGAGGTGGCGCCACGGGCCCAGTACTGGCAGGGCAAGATCATGGCGCACTGCCCGCCGCACGACCCGGCCCTGTCCGCGATCGCGCAGTCGGTCGCCGCGTTCGCCGCCGACTGGCTGACCGACGCCGGCGTCCAGGTTGTGGATCGCCAGATTCTTGAAGGGCGCCGCGCCCGCGTGCAGTTTCGGCCTCAGATGGGGCAACTGCGAACCGCCTGCGTTCACGACTGAAAGCACGTCAACCGCCGGCGCGCTGCGCCGTTTCCCATTGCAGAACGTCGACCTCCAGCCGCTGATTCCGCATGCTTCGTTCCCGGACTCGTCCACGACCCTGTCCGGGCGAACCCGCGGCCGGGGGTCGCCGTTCGCTTCTGAGCGCTGCGCGGCGTTGATGAATGACGACGAGCAGCGAATTGGCGGCGGCCCGTGCGCGTGGTCAGCGCAAACTTAGTAGCTTCGTTTCAGTCTGATAGAAGATCCGTGTCGAACGTTTGCGCCCGCGCGCACGGGCGAACGCGCGAGATCGCGAGTGAGTCCCCGAACCGCGCGCTTGCAAGCGCGCCGCTAAGGACCGAGATCCAGATCCTTGCTGTAGGTCACGTTCATCACGTTGTCGTACCAACCACGCACCCGCGGGCTCACGAGATGCTTGTTGACGTAGAAGTAAAGCGGTATCAGCGGCTGGTCGGTCAGCAGCACGCGCTCGGCGCTCTGCAGCAACTCGCGACGCTTGCCCGGATCCGCTTCCGCGGCTGCGTTTGTTAGCAGGCGATCGTATTCCGCGCTCTGGTACCTGGCGGTGTTGATGCCGAAGTTGCCTTTGAAATACTGCAGGAAGGTATAAGCATCGTTGTAATCGCCGATCCACGCGAGGCGATAGATTTCCGCCTTGCGCGCATCAATATCGGCCTGCAGCGCTTTCATCTCGCGCGCCTCGGGTGTGACGATGGCACCTAACGCTTGCTTCCACATGCCCGTCACTGCAAGCGCCACTCGTGTATGGATTTCTGCGCTGTTGTACAAGAGGGTCGCCTTGAACGGCCGCGCGGCACTGTAGCCCGCCTCGGCGTAGAGCTTGCGCGCCTCGGCAATACGCTCCGCCATCGGCCGGCTCGCGAAATCCAGGCTCTGGGTTTCGTAATTGAAGGTGCCTGGCGGCACCCAGCCGTTAGCTGCGAGCTCACCGACGCGCGTCACCTGCCGCACCAGCCGCTCGCGATCGATCACCATCGACAACGCGCGCCTGAGGCCTGGCTTGCTCTTGTAAGGATCGCGATCCATCGAAAACCCGTAGAAATAGGTTCCGAGCTGTGGACTGATCCGCAGCTGCGCGCCGTAATCGCGCTGAATCGCTTCGAACTGGCCGCGCGGCACCACCGCGGTGACATGCAGCTCGCCGCTCTGGAAGCGCTTGAATTCCGTGTCGATGTCGGTGGTATCGATGTAGCGCACGACATCAAGCCGTGTGGCCGCGTTGTTCCAGTAGTTTTGGTTGCGGCGCAGCTCCAGCTCCGAGCCCTGCTTCCAGCTAACAAGTGTGAACGCGCCATTGCCAATGAGATTGCCGGGCTTGATGAAGTCCGCGCCGTAGCGCGCCAGCGTCGCGCGGTGGACCGGACAGGTCGATGGGTGCGACATCAGGCCGAGCAGATACGACGCCGGGTTTGTTAACTTGATGACCACGGTACGCGCATCCGGCGCAGACACTCCCAGAGCATCGGGCGGTTTACGCCCGGTGATGATATCGGGCGCGTTGTCGATAATGTCGACCACCTGCGCGTATTGCGCTGCGGTCGCCGGATCCACGAGCCGCCGCAGTCCCGTGACAAAATCCTCCGCGACCACCGGATCGCCGTTAGACCACAGCGCGTTAGCTCGCAGCGTGAACGTGTAGGTCTTGCCATCGGCGCTCATCGTCCACGATTCGGCCGCCCCTGGCGCTGGCGCCGCGGCTTGGTCGAGCGTCGTCAGGCATTCGAACAAATCGCGCTGCACCGTCGCGGATTCGAAGTTGCGCGCTTTCTGCGGATCGAGCGAATCTGGCTCCGGCCCGAGACCACGGACCAGGACTTTGGCGGGCGGCGCGCCCTTGGCGTCCGCACTGCCGCCGCCCGACGGCGCCTGCCCGCAAGCAGCCAGCCATAGAACCGCCAGTCCGGCGGCTGCAATCGAGACGTACATTCGTTTCACCGCCGCACTCTACACCGGCCACATCGGCATCCGCGAGAGGGCCGGTGCGCATTGTTGTGGTTGCGTATCCACGGCGTCGCGGTTAACCATTCCCGGCCCCGAAGAAGCCTGCGATCCAGGGCGTGGACCGGCAACGGGTGCCGCTTAGGCCTTTATCAAGGAGACTTGTCATGTTTTCCAGTTTGTTAGGTCCGGATGCCCTGCTGGGGCGCCGCGCGGCGCTCGGCAGTTTGTTAGCTGGGACGCTGGCGGCAACGCTGGGCGCCGGCGGCGCGCTCGCCGCGCCGGCAAACGGCCGAAAACGCGGTCGTATCGCGCTCGATTTCAGTGATCCGATCGATAACCTCTACGCCTTCGGCAAGATCTGGTCCGGCTACGACAAACCCGTCATCGGCGGTTTCCACGGCCTGATGTACATGCGCATCCCCGGCAAGCGCCTGATTCCTGTTTTCGGTTACACCGGCACCGGCATCTTGTTAGCTGAACACGACCCCAAGGGCTTCCTCAAGATCAAGTCGCGCGAAACCGGGTATTTCACCGACCTGCGCAGCGGCGATGTTCTCGAGACCTGGGACAATCCGCTGACCGGCGAGCGCTGCGAGGTCTATCATTTCTACAATCGCCTCATTGCCGGCAAGCTGACCACCGAAGTGCCGAAATTCGCCTACGGTGGCGCCGGCGACACGCCCACCACTATGAACGAAGGCACCGTGTTCCCGGATGCCGACGGCAAGTATCCCTTCCGCCTGCCATTTTCGCGTTATGGCGACGACCTGATGTTGCAGTGGGATTACGCGCACGAATACACCAACCCCGTGTCGCCCGAAGGCTGGCCCGCCTATTCCACCGGCCCGCGCATCACACCGTCGGAACACTTTGTGATGTACGCGAGCCTTAAGGAAACCGAGGACCGCGATATCCCCGTGGCACGCATGCGCGCTGGCTTCTCGCGCATGTCGGAGTGCTGGCCGTGGATGCGCATGGGCAAGCACGAGCAGCGCGGGCTGACGCTGTTTGGACGCATGCATTCTCACAAAGGCCTCAACGGAATGGACGAAGTGCCACCCAAGGTGCGCGCCTACATCGAAAAGCACGCGCCGGAATATTTCGAGCTGCCGCCCGAGTGGGAATCCGACAACAAGCGCGTCGAGACCTGGGGCGCGTTCGCGCAGGACGTGCCGCCGGAAAATCCATTGTACGACTGGAAAGCGAAGGCGCTGAGGCCCAACGGATTTAAGGGGCCGCCTACAGGGCTTGGACGGCGCGGCTATTCCTGACAAAAATCGCCGCCACGTCGATCGATCAGCGGTCGTTGCCAGGCGGTGGCCACGTTGGTCGCTCGCAATCGCTCGCCCCTGACGGGGTCCCCTCGGACGAGCTACGAGCTTGGACACATTCGGGCATCACCAGAGCATGACGTCATCGACCGCGCTCGCAACGCTCGTCCTCGGCGCGCTCCAGCTCGCGTCAACATGGCCACCGCCTGGCAACGGCTTTCAGATCCGTCGTCATATCATTGCAATTCTTGTTACGTCAGCTGACAGCCAATTTGTGCGCACCCACGACGCCCTGATAGTCCCTCCTCCAAGGCGCCGATTCTCCTGCCCTTTCTTCAACGGAAGAAACATCGGGCGCACGGAGCTTGCGGCCGCCGTGATGCCACGGTCGCTGATCAGCGAGCTGGAGCTCGCCGAGGACGAGCGTTGCGAGCGCGGTCGATGACGTCATGCTCTGGTGATGCCCGAATGTGTCCAAGCTCGTAGCTCGTCCGAGGGGACCCCGTCAGGGGCGAGCGATTGCGAGGCCGAATGGCGACCGTGGCATCACGGCGGCCCCGCCCACTTCACGCCGCGCGGTTCTTCTTCCGCAGATGAATCAGCAGCAAAGACACCGCCGCCGGCGTCACTCCAGGCACGCGCGCCGCCTGCCCCACGGTTTCCGGCCGGACGTCCGCGAGCTTCTGGCGCACTTCATTCGACAGCCCTGAGACGATTGCGTAGTCAATGTCGCGCGGCAGTCGCGTGGCCTCGTGGTCGCGTTGCCGCTCGATTTCAGTTTCCTGGCGTTCGATGTATCCGGCGTACTTGGCGCGCACTTCGACCTGCGCGCTGACCTGCGCCGGCAGCCGGTCGTCGGTTGCTGCTAACAACGCCATCGGTCCGGGTTGGTCGCTGTGATCGAACTCGGCCAGATCCGCGTATGTCACTTCGGGCCGGCGCAGCAGCTCGAACAGGGTCGCATCGCGCGTCAGCGCGCTACCTAACACGCGTTGTTCCCAGGCCGGGTGTTGTGCCGGCTGAATACGCCGGGCCTGCAGTCGCGCAATCTCCTGATCGGTCGCATTGCGTTTACGCTCCAACAACGCCCAGCGCTCATCGCAAACCAGGCCGAGTTCGCGGCCCTTCGGTGTGAGCCGCAGGTCGGCATTGTCCTCGCGCAGCAGCAACCGATGCTCGGCACGGCTGGTGAACATGCGGTAGGGCTCGCGCGTGCCGCGGGTGACAAGATCGTCGACCAGCACGCCGATGTAGGCTTCGCCGCGCGTCGGCACCCAGGGCGCGCGCTCCGACACCTGACACGCGGCATTGATGCCGGCCAGGATGCCCTGCGCGCCGGCTTCTTCGTAGCCCGTGGTGCCGTTGATCTGGCCCGCGAAAAACAATCCTGCGATCGCCTTGGTTTCGAGGCTCGCATTCAGATCGCGCGGATCGAAGTAGTCGTACTCGATCGCATAGCCGGGCCGCGTGATATGCGCGCGCTCAAAGCCCGCAATGCTGCGCACAAACTCCAGCTGCACATCGAAGGGCAGGCTGGTAGAAATTCCGTTCGGATAAATCTCGTGCGTGTCGAGGCCTTCGGGCTCGATGAAAATCTGGTGCGAGGTCTTATCGGCGAAGCGCACGACCTTGTCTTCGACCGATGGGCAGTAACGCGGACCCACGCCTTCGATCTTGCCGGTGAACATCGGCGAGCGGTCGGTCGCGGCGAGAATAATCTCATGGGTACGTTCGTTTGTGCCTGTAATGAAACAAGGCACTTGTCTCGGGTGATCATTGGAACGCCCAAGATACGAAAACACCGGGATCGGGTTATCGCTCCACTGATCCCTGAGGCCGGAATAATCAACGCTGCGGCCATCGATGCGCGGCGGCGTGCCGGTCTTGAGGCGACCGACGCGCAACTTCAGTTCGCGCAGGCGCGTCGCCAGTTTGTTAGATGACGGATCGCCGGCGCGCCCACCCTGGTAGTTGTCGAGACCCACGTGAATGCGCCCGCCGAGAAACGTGCCGACGGTGAGCACGACGGCGCGCGCGCGAAATTCGATACCGCTCGTCGTGGTGACGGAAGTGACGCGCCCGGAGTCGAGCGCGAGATCCGCGACTTCCTGCTGAAAAATCGCGAGTCCCGGCTGGTTCTCCAGCAGGCCGCGAATTGCGCGCCGATACAGCACCCGATCGGCCTGTGCGCGTGTCGCACGCACTGCCGGACCCTTGCTGGAATTCAGCGTGCGGAACTGGATGCCGGCGCGATCGACGGCGCGCGCCATCGCGCCACCTAACGCATCGATCTCCTTGACGAGGTGGCCCTTGCCGATGCCACCGAAGGCCGGATTGCAGCTC
>JANLTW010000076.1:0-4745 GCA_031363155.1 Gammaproteobacteria bacterium
TTTGGCCTTGATGAAATCGATTTCGACCAGCACCGTATCATCGGCCTTCAACGTGCTGTCAACAGCCGCAAGCTGCGCGGCGAATGCAGCACCGGATCGTGCCGCCGCATCGCGGTCGCGGGACGCATTGCGGTCATCCGCAGACCCGGAATTTGTCGTCTGCGATGCGTCGCTGATGCCCATTTGCTTCAACAGCGCGTCGCGATCCTCGGGGCTCAGACTGCGCAGCAACTCGATCTGATCGGCGCTCGGCACCTGCGCCAATGACGCTGCGCCCGCAAGGAAAATACCTAGCAGGGTGCTACCGACAATCGACCAGACCTGCGCGCGTTGTTGCACCATTAAATCCTCTGCCGCCACTCGATAAAGCCTCGCACATCCGAATCATCATCCGTTGCCAAGCCGAACCTTACCGCTCCAAACTTGAACCCGCGATGGTACTCAATTTCGGCGTTGCGCAGCTTGGACGGACCGGCACTGAGTGAATGCGCCGCGTCCGGGGCGCTGCCACCGCGATTGATTCGCGCGTCCCGCAGCACGATTGACCAACTGTCGCCCGATGGGCGAACCAGCACCGCAGCGATGCTCGCCATGCGGGAGTCATTGTCGAGACCATGTCCTATTATCCGGCCACGAAAACTGTAGCCCTGCGGGAACAGGCCGTTGCGATAGGCGCAATTGAATTCCGGATTTTGCCGCGTAAAAACGCAGGTCGTATCGGTAAATTCTGCGCGCACGCGCCAGCTGCCGAGTCGCATCGAACCCCATACCTCAGCGCCCAACACGCCCAGGAACTTGCTCGGCAAGCCGTTAGCTTCGTCTTCGCCAATTGTCTGCACATATACCAATGCCGGAATCTTTTTCCACGGCGAACGAATCCGCAGATCGTAGCCAGCCATTTGGTTACCGGGCTGAGTCGCCGTGTTGCCATTGACAATCTGGTTGTCCCGACCTAACAAAAGATCCTTGATAGTGCCCAGCGAACACTCCCGCCCCTGCCCGCAAAATTGCGCCGATCTTGTCAGCGCAAATTCCAGCCACGGCCGCGGCTTGAAATTCACGCGCGCCGCAAGAAACCTGACATCGGGCAGCACCGGCAGTCGGCCGTCGCGCGCCGTGGTCGCACTTTCTGCCTGCCCCACGGCGATGCTGGCGCGCCACGGCCCGATCCAGCGCAGCCAGCGGGTCTTGAACGGGTCGGTGTAATTGCGCTCGACGGTGAGGCTCGGTATTGGCCGCGCATTCGTGCCCAGGATCAGGCTTCCATCCCAGCCCGGACCCCACCAGCGCTCCATGGCGCCGGCGCTGATCATGAAATTGCCAACGTTGACGCCGACGTAGGACCCATCCAGGCGCACGGTCTTGTCATCGGTCGGGCTCGCGACGCCGGTGACCTGGACTCGCGCGGCGAAGCGCTCGCTCATCCACGACGACGCAACCGACACCTCGCCCTGCTCGCGCGGCTGGTCGGAAAATGCGCGCCACTCGGGTGCATCGCTGGAGCCTGCTGCCCGCACCTCGATGCCACCAGGCCCGTCCTGCTGCGCAGCGCGCGCCGCGCGTTTGACGCGCGCGAGCGCCTCGTCCAGCGACGGATCGCCCTGGGCAGTGCCCGCAGCGGCCAGGACATCCCGCGAGATATCCGGCCAGGACATCGGCCAGGTCATCACCGGTCCGCGAATGATTCCGGCGTCGGCCAGCAATTCGATGTCATGGCGCAGCGCCAGATCTCCGGGCGCCAACCACGGATCTGCCTGAACCCAACCGGACGCGAACAGCAGGACTGCGCAGGCACCCCGCCGGATCATTGTTGTTCTAAGCACCCAAACCCCGAAATCTGCGGCTACGCAGCAAGCACGCGATCATAACGAAAACCGACCCCTAAGCGCAGGCTTGTTGCAGTGCAGAAACGACCTTGCCGAGGTCCGCATCCAAAAGATCGGCGCTCATCGGCAGGCTCAAAACCCGCTCGCCCGCCTGAACGCTCAAGGGGCAGCACTCCGGGCAGCAAAACTGCGCATAGGCCGGTTGCAGATGCAGGGGCCTGGGGTAGTGCACCGCGGTCGGCACGCCCAAAGCCTGCATGCGCTTCTGCACCCCATCGCGGTTTGGCACGAAGATTGTGCATTGCGCCCAGACACTGTCTCGATCCGGCCGCACGCTAACAAACTTGACGGGTATGCCAGCAGCCTGGATCGCGGCCTGGTATTTCTGGCCCAATTCCTTGCGCCGCTCGATCTCCCAGTCGAAGCGCTCCATCTTGCCTAACAACACTGCACACTGGATCGTGTCCATGCGGCCGCCGACACCGATGCGCGTGTGGTGGTAGCGCGCGCTCTGGCCATGCACACGGATCTCGCGGCAGGCCACGGCCAGCGCATCGTCATCGACAAAGATCGCGCCGCCATCGCCATAACAACCTAACGGCTTGCTGGGGAAAAAACTGGTACAGCCGATTTCCGACAGATGCCCGCTGCGGCGACCTTTGTACCTGGCGCCAAAACTCTGCGCGGCATCTTCGATCACGCACAGACCATGGCGCTTCGCGATGGCATTCATCTCGTCCATGTCTGCGCACTGGCCGTAGAGGCTCACTGGCATGATCGCTTTGGTACGCGGCGTGATCTTGGCTTCGATCTTGCTGACATCGATATTGCAGGTGTCAGGTTCGATATCGACGAACACCGGCTTCGCGCCCACCAGCACCATGACTTCGGCGGTCGCCACGAAGGTGAAGGGCGTGGTGATGACCTCATCGCCCGGGCCGATGCCCTTGGCCATCAGCGCGATCAGCAGGGCCTCGGTGCCGCTGGCCACCGTGATGCAGTGCTTCGCGCCAACATACTTCGCGAGCAGGCTTTCGAGCTCGGCCACCTCGGGGCCGAGCACGTACTGCCCGTGGTCTAACACCTTCTGGATGCGGGCGTCGATGGACGGTTTAAGTGCGCGGTACTGGGTCTTGAGATCGATGAAATCCATCAATGGTTTTCCAGGCTTGTGCGCCAGCTGATATGGCCAAAGGGCCGCAGATCGCCATTGTGGCCGCTGCCGCGCAACCTCTCAACGCCTAGCTGCAAATCAATGGCTCCGCCGCTCCATTGTTGGCGCACCTTCAGATCCAGCGACCGGAATTTGGCTGGTGTCGCGCTGATCGAATTCCACACATCGAATGCCCCAAACTCATTCCGGTTGATTCTGCTATTGCGCATCCGCAGCCTCCATTCACGGCCCTGCGGCTCCACAAAATAGATTCCTGCCGCCTGCGACTCGGAATCCGCATCGCTGGTATGACCGATTACGCGCCCATGGAATCGGTAGCCTTCCGCGTTGAACAGGTTATTGGTGTACGCACAATCAAACACGGGCGGCGAGATATTGGCGGCACAGCTGGTATCGGCGTATTCCACATACGCACGTACAGCGGCGCCATTGCTGAGACCCATCCAGGTCTGGATACCGAAGAGATGCAATCGATCGGTGGGGCGTTTGTCGATGACATCCTCGCCAATGTCCTGCCAGTAGAAAGCCGCAGGAAACGCTTTCCATGGACTGGACACGCGCGCATCCACGCCGGCGAGTTGATTACCGGGCTGCCGCTCCGCCGACACGTTGCCGTCCACGCCGACGTTGTCGCGCCCTAAAAACATATCTGCGAAAGTTTGAAAATCGCAGGGCCGGCCGGCGCCGCATAACTGGGCAGTGCGAGACAAACCCAGTTCAATCCAGTGCCTGGGCTGCCAGGTAATGCGCAATCCGAAAAACAAGGGGCGGTCGATATCGTGCCGCTCCTGCTCCAATATGCCGAGCATTCCGGTCGCACGCCATGCCCCGATCCAATGCAGTCCTCGCCATTCGGGCCGAGCCGATACAGCGCGATCGAACACAAGCGCCGGTATCGGCCGCGCATTGTTAGACAGGATCAGACTGCTCTCATAGGCCGGTCCCCAGTGGCGGTCCTGCAAACTAGCACCTAACAACCAATTGCCGACGCGGCCAGTAACGAACGATTGGTCAGCACGTACAGATTTGCCATCACCGGCAGCAGCCACAGCTTCAAGTGCCAAAGCCATCGACCAGCGAGCCTCGTCACGGGCCAAACGCAGCCCCAATTCGCCGCTTTCGCGTGTCCCACCGTCCACATCGCGCATGATATCGCTACGCCCGCCGCTGACTTGCCACTGCAACGCAAAGCCTTTTTTCGCGGTTCGCCCAAGCCTGTTTTGAACCCTCTGCCAGGCAAGCCGACTGGATTCAGTTGTCAGGCGTTCGGTGCGCGCAGCACTGAACGCCGCCAGGAGATCGGCCATGGGCATCGGCCAGGTCGTCAATGGAAGCGTCAGGACGCCGGTATCCACCAGCGCGCGCAAATCGTGACGCAAAAGCGTATCGGCGAGTTCAACCCAGGCTGCTTGCGGGCCCGATTGCGCGAGGCCCAGCGTTGCAACCAGGCACAGCGCGCAAATCACTAGTCTGCGCAACACTTGGTCTTAGGACCGGAGTCGTCGAATATTGTTTAGCAAGGCGTGCAATGACGGTGCTAAAGCCGAATCGGACCAAGGACTGCTAATGGATGGCAACACTTTGACAGTCAATTTCTTCCCCAGCTCTACACCCCACTGATCGAACGCGTTGATTCCCCAGATCACGCTCTGCACGAACACCTTGTGCTCATAGAGCGCGACGACCTTGCCGAGCGTGTTCGGATCGAGCCGTTCAAACAACAGCAGCACACTGGGCCGCCCGCC
>JANLTW010000074.1:0-6136 GCA_031363155.1 Gammaproteobacteria bacterium
CCGGAAATGCTGGCCGAACCGGAACCGGTACCCGAGCCGCCCCCGGTCATCGACCCGATGATCCTCGATAACGAGGGCGGCCTGCGCGCGCCGCAATTCGGACTCGGTGACTAGGGACCGCAAGAACCCTAAGGCACTATGGATTACACGTCGACGCTGCTCGGTTTCCTGCCCGGCGGTCGGCGTACCCCGGGTCTCAAAGAATTGCTGGCCACCGTTGGTGGCTATCTGCCCGCGGTTGAAGTCGAACGCATTCGCGCGGCGGCCGAGTTTGGCGCTGAAGCACACAAGGGACAGAAGCGGCAAAGCGGCGAGCCCTTCATAGCGCATCCGGTGGCGGCCGCCGAAATCCTCGCCGAGCTGCACCTCGATCCGGACACCATCATTGCCGCCATCCTGCACGATGTCATCGAGGACACGCCGCTTGCCAAGGAAGACATCGCCGCGCGCTTCGGCGCGGGCGTCGCAGAAATCGTCGATGGCGTCACCAAGCTCGACCAGATCAAGTTCAAGAGCCGCGAGGAAGCCCAGGCCGAGTCGTTTCGCAAGATGGTGTTAGCCATGGCGCGCGATCTGCGTGTCATCCTGGTCAAACTCGCCGACCGCACCCATAACATGCGCACCATCGGCTCGATGGCGCCGGCCAGGCGCCGCGCCATTGCGCGCGAGACGCTGGAGATTTACGCGCCGCTCGCCGAGCGGCTCGGTCTCTACACGGTCAAGCTCGAGCTCGAAGAGCTTGGTTTCCAAGCGCTGTACCCGCAGCGTTACCGGGTGCTGGACCGGGCGTTGAAGCGCGCGCGCGGCAACCAGAAGGAATTCCTCGGCAAGATTGCCGATCAGATGATCGCCGCGCTCGGCAAGGGCGGACTGCCCGGCAAGGTGCTGACACGGGAAAAACATCTCTACAGCATCTACAACAAGATGCTGCGCAAGAGCGCGGCGCTGGCGGAAATTGTCGACGTTTACGGCCTGCGGGTCATTGTCGGCGATGTCGACGCCTGCTATCGCGCGTTAGGTGTGGTGCACAGCGTGTTCCGGCCGATGCCGGGACGTTTCAAGGACTACATCGCTATTCCACGCGTCAACGGCTATCAGTCGCTGCATACGACCCTGTTCGGACCTAACAGCCTGCCGATCGAAGTGCAGATACGCACCGAGGACATGCACCGCGTCGCCGAAGCGGGCATCGCCGCGCACTGGAAGTACAAGTCTACGGACGCCTCCAGTCCGGTCACCGAGCACGAATACACGCGCGAGTGGCTCAGCACGCTGATGAAAATCCAGGAGGGCGGCACCTCCGAGGAATTCGTCGAGAGCGTCAAGGTCGACCTGTACCCGGACAAAGTCTATGTGTTCACGCCCAAGGGCGAAATCCTGCGCCTGCCGCGCGGCGCGACCTGCGTGGACTTTGCGTACGCAGTGCACACCGACGTCGGCAATCGCTGTGTCGCCGCCAAGGTCGATCGCCGCTTGTCGCCGCTGCGCACGGCGCTGCGCAATGGCCAGACCGTCGAGGTGGTCACTGCCAAGGGCGCGCTGCCGAACCCGGCGTGGATGAATTTTGTCGTGACAGCCAAGGCGCGTTCCGCGATCCGTCACTATCTCAAGGGTCTGCGCCGCTCCGAAGCCATGGAACTGGGTCAACGACTGCTCAACCAGGCTTTGGACGAGTTCAAGACGACGCTGGCCAAGGTTGATGACAATGTCATGGCGGTCGCGTTAGGCGAGCTCGGCCTCAGCAACAAGGACGAATTGTTCGAGAAGATTGGCCTGGGCGAACGGCTCGCGCCGCTGATTGCGCGACGCCTGCTGCCGCAATCGCCGGCCGAGCAGGCCTCGGGCGTGCCGGCGCCGCTGGCTGTGGCCGGGGCCGAAGGGCTGCTGGTCACCTACGCGCGCTGCTGCTTCCCGATTCCGGACGATCCGATCATCGCGTTCCTGTCCAGCGGCCGCGGCATCGTGATCCATCGCGAGAACTGCGCAAACGTCGAGGACTACCGCAAGCATCCGGAAAACTGGCTGGCGGTGAGCTGGGAGCCCGGGATCACGCGGCTCTTCAGTTCGCAGCTGCTGGTCTCGGTAGCTAACAAAATGGGCGTCCTGGCCGCAGTAGCGTCGGCCATCGCCGAAGCGGAAACCAACATCGACCAGGTCGAGGTCGATGAGCGCGACAGCGCCACCTCTGAAATAGTATTCGAGCTCAAGGTGCGGGATCGCCTGCAATTGGCGAAGATCCTGCGCGTGCTGCGCCGCATGCCCGAAGTCATGCGCGTGGTGCGCACCATCCAACAACGAGATGTCGACTAGCATTTTCAGGAGACCCGCATGAGCCGCCAGATCATCAGCACCCCTAACGCGCCTGGCGCGATCGGTACCTATTCGCAGGCCGTCAGGGTCGGCGACACGGTCTATATCTCGGGACAGATACCGCTCGACCCAGCCACCATGCAAATGGTGTCGGGCGACATCGACACGGAAATCCGCCGCGTGTTCGACAACCTCAGAGCCATCGCCTCCGCAGCGGGCGCGTCGCTCGCGCAGGCCGCGAAGGTCACCGTGTTTCTCACCGATCTCGCAAATTTCGCCAAGGTCAACGAAATCATGGCGCAGTATTTCCCGCAGCCATATCCGGCGCGCGCGGCAGTCGGCGTCGCACAGCTGCCGCGCGGCGCGCGCGTCGAGATCGAGTGCATCCTGCACCTGGGCCCGTGACCGGACTGGAAAACCGCGAACAAAGACCGATCACCGCGCTGCGCGGCGTCGGCGATGCGCTCGCGGAACGCCTGCGTGCGCTAGGCGTCGAGCGCGTGCAGGACCTGTTGTTCGTGCTGCCAGCGCGCTATGAAGATCGCACGGTGCTGGTGCCGATCGGCGCCTTGCGGCCCGGCGATCGAGCGGTGTTCGAAGGCGAAGTGCAGCTCAGCGAAATTGTTTTCCGGCGGCGGCGCCAGCTGTTATGCCGCGTCAGCGACGGCACCGGCTCGATCACGCTGCGCTTTTTCTACTTTTCAGGCGCACAGCAACAGGGCCTGGCGCGCGGCGCGCGGCTGCGCGCGCACGGCGAAGTGCGGCGCGGGCCACTCGGCCTCGAAGTCGTGCATCCCGAGTACCGGCTGCAGCGCGCCACAGAGCCGCCGCCGCTGGAAGAAACCCTGACACCCATTTATCCACTCACCGAAGGTGTGACGCAGGGGCGCCTGCGATCGCTGGTGTTGCAGGCTCTCAACGAGCTGCAAACCGACAGCCTGCGCGACTGGGTGCCTGCCGAGGTATTGCAGTCACTGCAGTTGCCAAGCCTGGGCCGCTCACTGGAGTACGTGCACCGGCCACCCAGGGGATCGCGGCTCGCCGAGCTCGCGGCAGGCACCCACCCGGCACAGCAACGCCTGGCGTTCGAAGAGTTGTTAGCTCACCAGCTGGCGCTGCGCGAAATCAAGTCGCGCATACAGGCCGAGGCGGCCTGGCCGCTGACGGATCCGGGCGCGCTGACCGCGCGGTTGCTCGCCGGCTTGCCGTTTCAGCTGACCGGCGCGCAGCGCCGCGCATTCGATGAAATTGACGCCGATCTGCGCCGCGAACGGCCGATGATGCGGCTGGTACAGGGCGACGTTGGTTGTGGAAAAACGGTGGTCGCGGCGGCCGCGGCGGCCGGTGCGATCGGCAGCAACCGGCAGGTCGCGCTGATGGCGCCGACCGAATTGCTGGCGGAGCAGCATTTCCGCAACCTGGACGCGTGGTTCCGGCCGTTAGGCGTGGCCGTGGCGCTGATCACCGGTTCCCAGCCGGCGCGCCAGCGCCGCAGCGCCATGGCGGCCACCGCATCCGGTGAAGTGGCGCTGGCTGTCGGCACGCATGCACTGTTCCAGGAAAGCCTGCAGTTCAAGGATCTGGCATTAGTCATAGTCGATGAGCAGCATCGCTTTGGCGTGCAGCAGCGCCTGGAGCTCACCGCCAAGGGCCGCGGCGATGGCCGCTACCCGCATCAGCTCATCATGACGGCCACGCCTATTCCGCGCACGCTGGCGATGACGGCCTACGCGGACCTGGACATTTCCGTGATCGACGCGCTGCCACCGGGCCGCACGCCGGTAAAAACGGTTGTGTTAGCAGAATCGCGTCGCGACGAAATTGTCGCACGCATCGAAAAAGCCTGCCGCGCCGGCCGCCAGGCCTACTGGGTCTGCCCGCTGATCGAGGAGAGCGAGGAACTGCGGTACCAGGCTGCGGAAGAAACCGCCGCCGCGCTGACACAGGCGTTGCCGACTCTCAAGGTGGGGCTGGTCCACGGCCGCATGCCGGGCCGCAAGAAGGACGCGATGATGCAGAGTTTCAAGGCGGGCGCGGTGCAGCTGCTGGTCGCGACCACGGTAATCGAAGTCGGTGTCGACGTGCCTAACGCAACCATCATGGTCATCGAAAACGCCGAACGCATGGGGCTGGCACAGTTGCATCAACTGCGCGGTCGCGTCGGTCGCGGCAGCGCCGAGAGCAGCTGCGTGTTGCTCTATCGCGCGCCGCTGGGTCAATTGTCGCGCGCGCGGCTGGACGCGATCCGCGACAGCAACGACGGTTTCGAGATCGCGCAGCGCGATCTCGAATTGCGCGGCCCGGGCGAACTTCTGGGCACACAGCAAACCGGGCTGGCGCGCCTGCGTGTTGCCGACCTAAGCCGCGACGCGCCACTCTTGCCCAAAGTGCAACAGGCTGCCGACCTGCTGATGCAGCAATATCCCGATAGAATTGCACCATTGACCGCCCGTTGGATAGGCGCACAGGCAGAGTATGGACGAATTGGTTGAAACCGATGACACGCGCACGGCGATGTGGCTGCCAGGCGATGCGCTGAGTTGTTATGTCGGCGATGCGCAGCTGCGCTCCTGGTTACTGACGCCCGGCTTGCTGACGCAGCGTTTTCGCGACAGCTGCGGCGCGAGTTTCCGGGTGCAGCGGCTGCCCGAGCGATTGGTGGGCAACGAGCGCTGGCGCGAGGTCGAGATGTGTTCGGGCGAGACCATCTGGGTGTTCGCGCGTACCCGGTTTCCGCTGTCGACGCTGGCCGCCGCGCCCTGGCTGGCTGGCATCGGCGCTACGCCGTTAGGCGAGGCGGTGGCCGCGCATGGCGGCGTCGCGCGTTCCGAGTTCGAGTATTCAGAGCTCGGCCCGCATCACGATGTGGTTGCCACCGCTTTGCGTCACGCGCAGCTGGCGCCGCAGTCGCTGTGGGCGCGCCGCTCGCGGTTCCAGGTAGCTGACAACGATTTTCGATTACAGGAAGTATTCTTGCCGCATGTCGGACGCGATGCCTGAAGACCCGGTTTTTGTGCCTCCCGGCGCGCTGCAGCTTGCGCTGCGGCGCCTCGGCAGGCGGTTGCGCGAATGGGCATATCTGACGCGCATGCATCGCCCCGTGGGCATCTGGCTGCTGCTTTGGCCGACACTCTGGGGCGTGTGGGTGGCCGCCGACGGCAAGCCCGCGCCGCGGCTGTTTGTGATCTTTCTGTTAGGCACGGTGGCGATGCGTGCGGGCGGTTGCGTGATCAACGACCTTGCGGATCGTGACATCGATCCGCACGTGCGTCGCACTCGCGATCGTCCGCTGGCGGCACGGCGCGTTTCGCCACGCGAGGCCTGGGTGCTGTTTCTGGCATTCGTCTCAATAGCGCTGTGGCTGGCACTGCAGCTCAACTCACTGGCGTTGCGCCTGTCGTTTATTGGCGCGGCACTGACCATCAGCTATCCGCTGCTCAAGCGGTTTTTTCCGGCACCGCAGTTTTATCTGGGTCTGGCGTTCGGCTGGGGTGTGCCAATGGCTTTCGCGGCGACACTCGAGGAGATACCACGGCACGGCTGGCTGCTGTTTATCGCGGCGCTGCTCTGGGCCGTGGTCTACGACACCGAGTATGCGATGGTGGATCGCGACGATGACCGCCGCATCGGCGTGCGCTCCACCGCGGTGATGTTCGGCGACCTCGACAAACTTATGATCTGCGTGATGCAGGTGCTGATGATCATCGCGCTGCTGCTCGTAGCCAGGCGTCTTGGCTTCGGTCTTTGGTATTACCTTGGACTAGGCGCGCTGGCGATCTGTTTTCTGCGCCAGCAATGGCTGATTCGCGGGCGCGATCCCGAGCTG
>JANLTW010000080.1:0-46412 GCA_031363155.1 Gammaproteobacteria bacterium
AGCACCTGCTGGCGGCCGGTGCGCGCCTGACAACGGCGGAATCCTGCACCGGGGGCTGGATTGCACGCTGCATCACCGACGTTCCCGGCAGCTCGCAGTGGTTCGACGGCGGCTTTGTCACCTATTCCAATGCAGCCAAGCAGCGCGACCTCGGCGTGCCAAAAACCACGCTGGATCGCGAGGGTGCGGTGAGCGAGCTCACGGTGCGCGCCATGGCGCGAGGCGCGCTGGATCGTACCGGCGTTGAGGTCGCGATCGCCGTCAGCGGCATCGCCGGACCTGACGGCGCGGTAGCCGGCAAACCCGTCGGCACGGTGTGGTTCGCGGTCGCGCACCGGCGCGGCAAAGCCATTGCAGTGACCGCGCACCTCAAGACCTTCAGGGGTGATCGCGAGCAGGTGCGCCGCAAAGCGGTGCAATTTGGATTGAAAAGGCTGCTCGAGCTTGCGTTTATACAGTAGTCGGTTTTCGCCACACCTGTATATCGAGTGAACGCTGCGTAAATTTTTATTTTGAGCGCAGTTTTGCCTCTTCCATACGCATGTGCTTGTGATTAAATTCACGCATCGCTCGCGTACACAGCGCAGTTCACTCAAGTGGGGTCGAGGCACATGGATTCACGGCAAATGCAATCAGAGTCGAAGCATACAGAGTCGAAGCAAATGGACGACAGTCGGAAAAAGGCGCTGGTCGCCGCCCTCGGTCAGATTGAAAAGCAATTTGGCAAGGGTTCGGTCATGCGTCTTGGCGATGCGTCCGCGTCGTATGACGTCGAGGCGATTTCCACCGGTTCGTTAGGCCTCGACATTGCCCTCGGTATCGGCGGCCTGCCCAAAGGTCGCGTGGTCGAAATCTATGGCCCGGAATCCTCGGGCAAGACCACGCTGACGCTGCAGGTCATTGCCGAGGTGCAGCGCAACGGCGGCACCGCGGCGTTCGTCGATGCGGAGCACGCCCTTGATCCGTCGTATGCCGAGAAACTCGGCGTCAACGTCAACGACCTGCTGGTGTCCCAGCCGGACACGGGTGAGCAGGCGCTCGAAATCACCGACATGCTGGTGCGCTCCGGCGCGGTGGACCTCATCGTGATCGACTCGGTCGCGGCGCTGACCCCCAAGGCCGAAATCGAAGGCGAAATGGGTGAGATGCAACTGGGTCTGCACGCGCGCCTGATGTCCCAGGCACTGCGCAAGCTCACCGGCAATATCAAGCGCTCCAATTGCATCGTCATCTTCATCAACCAGATCCGCATGAAAATCGGCGTCATGTTTGGCAGCCCGGAAACGACCACCGGCGGCAACGCGCTCAAGTTCTACGCCTCCGTGCGCCTCGACATCCGCCGCATCGGCGCGATCAAGTCCGGCGAAGAAGTCACCGGCAATCTGACCCGTGTCAAAGTCGTCAAGAACAAGGTCGCGCCGCCATTCCGCGAGGCCGAGTTCGAGATCATGTACGGCGCCGGCATTTCGCGCGAAGGCGAGATCATCGAGCTGGGCTCGACGCACAACATCATCGACAAGTCCGGCTCCTGGTACGCCTACAAGGGCGAACGCATCGGTCAGGGCAAGGACAACACGCGGGACTACCTGAAGCAGCACCCAGCCATTGCGCGCGAGATCGAAGATCAGATCCGCGCGAAACTGCTGGCCCCCAAAGGCGGCGCCAAGCCGGCCGACGGAGAAGCGAGTTCTGAAGTGGTGCAGTTTCCGAAGGCTGGCCGATAAACCAGCGCCGGCCAGCATTGGCCAGCATTGGCCAGCATTGGTGTGAAAGGGCCCTTCAAGCGCAAAAAGTCGGAGCGCAAAGACCTGAGCGAGCCAGCGGCCGTGCAAACGGCCCTGGCCACACTGCTTGCCAAGCGCGACTACGCCATCGCCGAAGCAGTGGCCAAGCTCATCGAGCGCGGGGCGCCGCCCGAGGTTGCGGCGGCCGCGGTCGCAGACTTTGCCGCCCGCGGTTACCTGAAAGACAGCCGCTACGCTGAGAAATACCTCGCCTACGCGGCCCGCACCGGCCACGGCCCAGTGCGAATTGCCCGGGACTTGCGCGAGCGTGGTGTCAACAACGAAGACATTGGTCTCGCCATGGACAAGGGCCCCGACTGGCGCGTGCTGTGCGAGGCCTTGCGACAGCGGCGCTTCGGCCCGCAGGCGCCGGCCAGCTGGGCGGAAAAAGGCCGTCAGGCCAGATTTTTGCAGTATCGGGGCTTTTCATCGGATCATATGCGGCTAGACCCTGACCCCACTGCACCAGACCCATCTGCAGAATAATGACTGACAAACAACCTGGCGTCATCCCCGCGCCCAAAAAGCCGCCCTTCATGAGCGCGGCCGACGTGCGCCGCGCCTTCCTCGAGTTTTTCCGTGCGCGCGGCCATGCGGTCGTGCCTTCGAGTTCGCTGATTCCCGGCAGCGACCCGACGCTGCTCTTTACCAATGCCGGCATGGTGCAGTTCAAGGACGTCTTCCTCGGCAAGGACCAGCGCGACTACGTCCGTGCGGTCTCCAGCCAGCGTTGTGTGCGCGCCGGCGGCAAGCACAACGATCTTGAGAACGTGGGCTACACCGCGCGCCATCACACGTTCTTTGAAATGTTAGGTAATTTTTCCTTCGGCGATTACTTCAAGCGCGAGGCGATCCGCTTCGCCTGGGACTTCGTCACCAAAGTGTTAGGTCTGCCGCCGGACCGGCTCTGGGTCACGGTGTTCCGCGACGACGATGAAGCGGCCGACATCTGGATCCGCGAAATGGGCGTGCCTGCCGGACGGCTGACCCGCATGGGCGAGCAGTCGAATTTCTGGGCGATGGGCGACACCGGGCCCTGCGGTCCCTGCAGCGAGATTTTTTACGATCATGGCGCTGAGATCGCCGGCGGCCCGCCGGGCACGCCGGACGAAGACGGCGACCGCTTTGTCGAGATCTGGAATCTCGTGTTCATGCAATACGACCGCGCCGCCGACGGCAGGCTGGTGCCACTGCCCAAGCCCTCGGTCGATACCGGTGCGGGCCTCGAGCGGCTGTCAGCTGTCATGCAGGGCGTGCACAGCAACTACGACATCGATCTGTTCCGCAGTTTGTTAGCTGCGACCGCGGCGCTGGCGAACACCACGGACACACAAAGTCCCAGCCTGCGTGTCATCGCCGATCACATCCGCGCCTGCAGCTTCCTGATCGTTGACGGCGTCACGCCATCGAACGAAGGCCGCGGCTATGTGTTGCGCCGCATTGTCCGGCGCGCCATCCGGCACGGTTACAAGCTCGGCATCCAGGACGCGTTTTTCTACAAGCTGGTGAAAACGCTCGACGATGAAATGGGCGCGGCGTTTCCGGAGCTGAGCGCGGCGCGCACGCATGTCGAGCGCGTGCTGCGCCAGGAAGAGGAGCAGTTTGCGCGCACGCTCGCCACTGGCATGCTGCTGCTGGACGGAGCGATCGCGAAGTTGGGCGCTCGCAAAATCATCGACGGCGAGACAGTTTTCAAGCTGTATGACACTTACGGGTTTCCCGTGGACCTAACAGCCGATGTCGCGCGCGAACGCGGCCTGTCCATCGACCAGGCGGGCTTCGACGCGGCGATGGACGCGCAGCGCGAACGCGCGCGCGGCGCGAGCCGCTTTGGCGTGGACCTGCGCGCCGGCGTGCAGGTCGATGCGCGCTCGAGTTTCTGCGGCTACGACGGGACATCGGGCCAGGGCAAAGTGCTCGCAATCCTGAAAGACGGCGCGCCGGTTGATCGCTTGCAGGCCGGGGAGCGCGGCGAGATCGTCCTCGATCAGACTCCTTTCTATGCCGAGAGCGGCGGCCAGGTGGGTGACACCGGATCGCTGCAGGGCGCTGCGGCAATCGAGTTCAAGGTCGAAGACACGCACAAGCGGAGCGCGGCCATCGCACATGCCGGCGTGCTGACGAAAGGCGATGTCGCCCTGGGCGACGTCCTGACCGCGCAGGTCGATGCCGCACGCCGCGACGCCACGCGCCGCAATCACTCGGCCACGCACCTGCTGCATGCAGCGCTGCGTCAGTTGTTAGGAAATCACGTGCAGCAGAAGGGCTCGCTGGTGGCGCCGGACCGACTGCGCTTCGATTTTTCGCATATCGCCGCGGTCACGCCCGACGAATTGCGGCAGATCGAACAGCTGGTGAACGCCCAGGTGCGCGCCAACGCGGTCGCGGAAACCACGCTGCGCAGCTATGACGATGCGGTAGCCGCCGGCGCGATGGCGCTGTTCGGCGAGAAATACGCAGCCGATGTGCGGGTGCTGAAAATCGGTGATTTTTCGATGGAACTGTGCGGTGGCACGCATGTGAGCCGCGCTGGCGACATTGGCCTTTTCAAGATCATCAGCGAAGGCGGCGTGGCCGCCGGCGTGCGCCGCATCGAGGCCGTGACCGGCGAGGGCGCTGTCGCGCAGGTCGATGCTAACGAACGCGCACTGCGCGAGGCGGCGGGCTTGCTCCGCGGCCAGCCGTCGGAGCTCGCGAGCAAAGTGAAGGATGCGCTGGACCGAATCCGCCAGCTTGAAAAAGAAAATCGCCAGCTCAAGGACAAACTCGCCTCGGGCGCCGGCACCGATATCGCGGCAGGCGCCGTCGATGTTGGTGGTATCCAGGTGGTCGCGAAGCAGATCGAAGGCGCCGATGCTGGAGCCCTGCGCAATACCGTCGACGGACTCAAGGAGCGGCTCAAGAAAGCGGTGATCGTGCTCGCAACGACGGATGCCAGCGGCAAGATTACTGTGGTGGCGGGCGTCACCGCAGCCGAATCCACGCGGCTGAAAGCCGGCGAAATCGTTGCTGCGGTCGCGGCGCAGATCGGCGGCAAGGGCGGTGGCCGGCCGGATTTTGCCCAGGGGGGTGGCACTGATACGCAGGCACTGGCGGGAGCTTTGGCGGGCGTCGTGGGCTGGGTTAAGGCAAAAATCGCAGCGTAATTAAACTGCTTGGCGCGCTGACGTTGTACAGGTAGTCTCTTGTACAGCATGTTGATACTGACCAGACGCGTAGGCGAGTGCCTGATGATCGGCGAAGACGTCACCGTGACGGTGCTGGGCGTCAAGGGCAACCAGGTGCGCATCGGCATCAGCGCGCCGAGAGACGTCACTGTTCACCGGGAAGAAATCTTTCGGCGGATTCACGATGAACCGGCCGCCGACGCCGCCGCCAGTGGACAAGGCAATGGCCACTCTAACGGCCACGCCAACGGCACCTGATCCAGCCGTAGTCCGGGCGGCATGAAGCCCGCCCCCTTTCTGCCGCCGCTGCCGCGTGAGCAGCTGCCGCCTAACATGCAAGCCGCCTTCGATCGCGCCACGCAGCTGCGCGGCGATGCCACTTTTGTCAGCGTCTCGGGCCATGCGCCGGAAATGTTCGACTGGTACGGCGAGTTCTACAGCCGCGTGTTCTACGGTGGCCGGGTCAGCCGGCGCATCAAGGAACTGGTGCGGCTGCGCCTCTCGACTGCGCACGGCTGCGCGTTCTGCAACAAGGGCAATCGGGTCGATGCGGCCGCCGCCGGGCTGACCGAGGCCCAGATCGGCGCCATCGAGCGCCCGGACGACCCGGTCTGGCAGCCCGATGAGCGTGCCGCGCTGCGCCTCGCCAGCCAGATGATGCTAACGAACCCGCGCGGCAGCCTGACCGCGGAGCTGTACCGCGAGGCGCGGCAGCATTTCGATGACGCCCAGCTCTATGAACTCGGCATGACCATGGCGGTGCTGACCGGCATGGCCAAGTTCCTCTTTGTGTATGACCTGGTCGAAAAGGAGGATTACTGCGAATTCGGGGCACCCAAGGTATGATGCGCGTCCCCGGCAGGGGGCATCCTGAACACGGAGAGATGGCCGAGTGGTCGAAGGCGCACCCCTGCTAAGGGTGTAAGGGTCAAAAGCCCTTCGAGGGTTCGAATCCCTCTCTCTCCGCCAGCTTTTCTATAGGCACTCCGGATTCGAACCCTCGAACATAGACAAGCAGGTTCGACGACTTCGCGCAGCGAAGTCGGACGCGCGAGCGTTAGCGAGTGCGGTCCTGAGCGCGTAGCGCGAAGGACGAGCGGCGCAGCCGCGAGCAATCCCTCTCTCTCCGCCAATTGCCTTTCTCAAGCGGTCTCAAACGGTCTCGAATTTGACAAAAAACGCCTGAAATACAGGTACTTCAGAGTCTCATAGTGGCTCACTGACGCTCTTTCAGTCTCCTGGTTCTGGTGGTATTTTTGGGTTCTGGTGCGTTAACGGCGGAATCTGCTATCCGGGTCTTTTTAGGAGATCCTGAATGCCCCGAGCCGCCATCCGCGACCCCATCTACCGCCGGCGTCGCTACACCCCTGAAATCATCGAGCTGTGCGTCCGTTGGTATATCGAATACCGGTTGAGCTATCGCGATCTGGTTGCCATGATGGCCGAACGCGGGGTCGCCGTCTCCCATACGACGATCATGCGCTGGGTGCTGCGCTACGTGCCGGAATACGAACTCAGGTGGGCTCAATTTGCGCGGCCGGTCAATCCATCTTGGCGAATGGATGAGACGGCAGTTTCCGTTCGAGGAGGGCGCCACTACCTCTATCGGGCGGTTGATCGCAACGGAAAATCGGTTCAGTCCTTGCTATGCCGCGATCGCAGTTTGGAGTCGGCGCAAGCGTTTTTCCGCAAAGCTGTCGCGTCCAAAGGTGTCTCGTGGCCCACCAAGATAAACGTCGACGGAAACGCCGCGACCCACCGAGGTCTACGGCTGCTGGGCGACGAGGACTATCGCTGGTGGTCCGTCGAGGTCCGAGCGCGCTGATACCTCAACAACATCGTCGAGCAGGAGCATCGCGCGATCAAGTAGCGCTGCGCATCGATGCTGGGGCTCAAGTCGGTCAAAACCGCCGCCGTAACGCTGGCCGGCGTGGGACTCGCCCATCGCATCCGCAAGCGCCAGTACTCGCTGTGTCGAGCAGGCAAGCACCAAACCGCTTCGCTGAAACATCTGTGGGATCGGGCGCTCGCCTGAGTCTGGAAAGTGGTTCGCTTGATCCTGACTCGTCAATGCACCACAACTCAAAAACCCCGAAGCTGACCGAAACTGCGATATGTTTCTTGAAGCCGCTGCGAAGTCCGCGCAAGGTCGCCGATGGCGATGGCTTGTACTTGCTGGTCGCACCGATCGGTGGCCGGTACTGGCGCTACAACTACCGCTTCAACGGGAAGCAGAAGACGCTTGCCTTGGGAATCTATCCCGACGTCTCCCTCGCCAAGGCGAGAGCCCGCCACCAAGCAGCCAGATGCCAAGTTGCGGACGGCATCGATCCGGCTGCCAAGAAGCGGGAGTTGCGACGCGCTGCTGTGCTCACGCGTCCGCGAAGGCATTGATAACATCGTGCTACTAAACACAATACTTGAAATAAGACCATATTTTGTATATTATGGTCTTAATTGTTGGAGACCACTCAAATGTCAGAAATCGGCATTCTGAAAGCCAAGACTCACCTTTCAAGTTGTGTGGATCGTGCGTTGGCTGGCGAGGAAGTAATCCTCACTCGGCACGGCAAGCGCTTGGTCAAGTTAGTGCCAGTGCAGTCGAAGGGGCAACGAAATGCACAGGTCGTTGAGTTGATTCAACGCATTGTGCGCAATCGCAATTCCCAACCCAAGCGCAAGGAACCTACCGCGCGTGAACTGGTGAGCGACGGGCGCAAGTGGTAGACGATTCACAGCGAATTGTCGTGGATTGCTCTGTGACGTTGGGGTTCTTCAGGCGCTCCCAGGCAACGCAATACAGTGATTTGGTGTTGGCCACTGCGCCGCAAATGGAGTGGCGCGTGCCGACGCTCTGGCGCAGCGAGTTCGCCAATGCTTTGCTGTCCCTGGAACGGCGCAAGCTGACCGATGCGCGCTGGCGCCAGCAGACATTGGCGGCTTGTGCGCAACTGCCTTTCATTGTGGATTCTGAAGACACGTCGATTGAGACGTTGTGCGAGTTGTCATCGACGCATGGGCTAACCGCGTACGACGCGCAGTACCTGGCCTGCGCTATTCGTAACGACATCCCGTTGGCCACACAGGATACGGCTCTGTCCAAAGCGGCGCGCAAGTGCCGACTTTATTACGCCTCGAAATAGGCAATTGGCGTCTGATCTATGGTGAGCACCGCGTGTCTTTGAAGCTGGGATCCGCGTTAGCGAATTGATTGGCGCTGTTGCTCGATCCCGATTTTTCCGCTTTAATCCGTGCCCTGCCGAGGGTTCCTGGCTCGGCATTTAGTTCTGATTTTCTGATGGTATATTTGATGGTAATGAAATTCAGGGAGTAGCTAAAACACCTTGAATACAGCACTATCCGGAGACGATCTGAATCCCTCTCTCTCCGCTAGCTTTTCTATAGGCACTCCGGATTCGAACCCTCGAACATAGACAAGCCGGTTCGACGACTTCGCGCAGCGAAATCGGACGCGTGAGCGTTAGCGAGTTTGCGCGTACATGACTGTCGAAGGGTTACGGCTAATTGGGAATTAGCGAGCGGCAATTCGGGATTTGAGTTCTGCCTCGCTCAGCGCGGCGGATTGATCAGGATTGCCATGGGTGCGTCCCAGCGTCGGCAGCTTGGAGGCCGGGTGGATGGCCCGCACACAGTGCCAGCGTGCCCGCGCCGGTGCCGCGGATTCGCCGGTGTTTCGTCATGTGGCATCGTCGTGTATATATGGGCTGGACGGGCTCGCCACACAAGCTAAGGAACGAGGCATGAAGCGACGCGAAGTCCTGCTGATTTCATCCGCGGCTGCCGTGATAACGGCCACGGCCACGACCACCGCAGTTGCCGCAGCCTCGAGTACAGCTGCCGACGCTCGACCGAAACCGGTCGTCGCCGTCATTGGCACAGGCCGGATGGGGGCTTCGATTGGCGCGCGCTTCACGTCGCTGGGTCACCGCGTGATCTACGGCTCGCGCGATCCTGATTCGCAGCGGGTACAGGCGGTCGTGCGCGCCAGCGGGCCGAATGCCCGCGCGGCGTCCCAGCTTGAGGCGGCCGCGGCCGCTGATATTGTCGCGCTCGCGCTATTGTGGAAGGGCACCGAAGACTTCATTCGCGCGGCCGGGGCGCACCTCGATGACAAGCTGCTGTTCGACATCACGAACGCACCATTGAAGTTCGGCCGCAACCCGCGTGCCGGTGCGGTCGACACCTCGGCAGGCGAACTGATTCAGGGGTGGGCGCCGCGTGCGCGCGTCGTCAAGGCGTTCAACACGGTGGGTTATCACATCGTCGCCAACCCCGCGCTGGCGAAGGGGCCAGTCACCGTGCCGATCGTCGGCAATGACGCGACGGCCAAACAGACCGTGGCGCGGATCTGCGAGGCGATGGGCTTCGAGACCAGCGACGTCGGTCCCATCGAGAACGCGCACGCGCTCGAGGCGATGGCCCGTATTTACTTCGTGCCCTACGGCGAGCGGCGCTTCGGCGACGCGTTCGAGTTCTATTTTCGCAAGGGCACCGCTCCGCCGGAGCTGACCGGCGGCGCTGAGCTGGGCGTCGGCCCTAAAGTCATAGTCGACAAGGTGAAGCCGTGAAGCGGCCGTGGCGCACGAGCGCTCTTTGGCTCGCCCGGGCAGTGGCAGTCGCCGCCGCTGCAACGGCCGGTATCGCCGCCGCCAGTGATGGCAGCACGCTCGAGGCCGAGGTCAGCCGTGTGGTACAGGATATGGCCACGCGCTGGGAGCAGGGGCGCCGCCACACCATCGTGACGGACCTGTGGGACACCGCCGACGCGCGCGCGATCTACCTGGCCGGCGAGCAGCCAGACTGGCTGGTCGGCACGGCGGCAATGCAGGCATATCTGGCGCCGCGGCCGAACTCCCCGCCGTCAGTCTCCAGCTATGTCATCGAGCAGCTGCGCGTGCGCGCCTTGAGCAACGAACTCGCAATCGCAACCTGGAATCTCGACTACCAGTTCAAACGTGGCGATCTTGCGGCGATGCGCGAGCGTCTCCGAGTCACTGCCATGCTGCGCCGGACTAACAGCGGCTGGAAGTTCTTCTACTACGCCGAGTCGCCCAAGTCGTCGCTGACCTATCTGCGCGAACTCTACGAATCCATCGTCACGCCTGAATTCAAGGCTAAAGCGGCCTCCGCCGCACGCTGACCGCCGCTGCACCTTAAAGCTAACGGATTCACGGTATTTTCTGCTGATACTTGAGCGCTGATACTTTGCGCTCCATTGAGTGCAGATGCGTCTGCGCTGTCGATTGTTAGTCTCATCGCCCGCCGAACCATTGAACCGCTCGACAATGCCGTTGGATTCCGGATACTTTAGCCGGGTGCTTGGTGGACAAGCGCAAATCTGGCAGTCGCTGAGTTTCCTATTGTATGCTCCAAGTACGCATCCATCGGTGCCGTGGTATTGAAATTCCGGGAGTCGATGTGAATCCCTTGGAGAACGAAATCATGGCAATACCTTATCTGCGCCCGGCGTGGTGGGCGACAGTGCTCCTGGTGTGTCTGCCACCGGTCCTGCTGGCCGACTCACCTGCCAAAGGCGATCTCTGGCAAGTGAGCACCCGGATGTCGATGGAGGGCATGCCGATGGAGATGCCTGCGCAGACATCGAAGTACTGCGCGACGAAAGAGTGGACGAAACCGCCGGCCGGCGATAACCCGCGCCAGAAATGCAAGCGCTCGGACTATAGGATAAGCGGCGGCAAGATTACCTGGACTGAGAGCTGCGATGCGCCAGCGATGACGGGCAGGGGCGAGATCACACGGCAGGGGCAAGATGCCTATAACGGCACGATTCAGGACTCGTCCGCGCAAGGCAACATGACGATCAAGCTCAGCGGCTGCAAGATCGGCGAGTGCGACAATCCGAGCTAGGGTCAAGCGCGCCACGGCAGTCCGCAGCAGATGAGTAATTGGCAGCGACTGCGCAACATCGCCGGTGGGTCCGCCGGCAATTTCGTCGAGTGGTTCGACTGGTTCGTGTACGCGTCCTTCGCGATCTATTTCTCGCGCGCATTTTTCCCGCAGGGCAGCCAGACCGTACAACTGCTGAACGCGGCTTTTGTGTTTGCCGGCGGTTTTCTGGCGCGCCCGCTCGGCGCCTGGCTGATGGGCCGTTATGCCGACCGTGCCGGCCGGCGCGCCGCGCTGGCCTTGTCGGTTGGCCTGATGTGTCTGGGTTCGCTGGCCATTGCAATCATGCCGGCGGGCCTGGGAATAGCCTCCACCGTCCTGCTGATCGCCGCGCGCGTATTGCAGGGCCTGTCGCTCGGCGGCGAGTACGGCGCCTCGTCCACTTATGTCAGCGAAATGTCGCACCGGACCACCCGCGGCCTGTGGTCGGGCGTCTATTACTCGACGCTGGTGGCCGGGCAGCTAACAGCGGTGTTAGTCCAGGTATTGCTGCAGCTGGTGCTGAGCGAAGCGCAGCTGTATGCCTGGGGCTGGCGCATACCGTTTGCGATTGGCGCGCTGCTGTCACTGGTGGTGTTCTGGATACGGCGCGGCATTGATGAATCCCATTTGTTCGTCGTGGAATCAGACGGCGCCCGGCACGAAAGCACGGGTTGGCGCCTGCTGACACGCTATCCCACAGAAACGTTGATGGTCATTGCGCTCAGCGCCGGCGGTGGTGTCGGCTTCTACACCTACACGACCTACATGCAGAAATACCTGGTGAACACGTCGGGGTTCGCCAAGGACAGCGCCTCGCAGATCATCACGCTGGTGTTGCTTACCATGATGTTTTTGCTGCCGCTGACCGGCTGGCTCTCGGACAAATTCGGCCGCAAGCCGGTGCTGGCGTTTTCCTACGGCGCGGGCGCGTTGTTAGCGGTGCCGGTATCGACGGCGCTGGCGACCGTGACGAATCCGGTGCAGGCGTATTTGCTGTGCATGCTGCCGGTGATCGCCTTGTGCGGCTACGCAGCGCTCAGCAGCATCATCAAGGCCGAGCTGTTTCCGACCCGGGTGCGGGCGCTGGGCGTGGCCCTGCCGTACGCTTTCTCGCAGGCCATTTTCGGCGGCAACGCCGAGACCGCGGCGCTGCTCTTTAAGCGGGCGGGCAACGAGTCCGGCTATTACTGGCTGGTGAGTGGGCTCATGACGCTCGGCCTGGTGGTTGCCCTCAGCATGCGGGACACCCAGAAACAGAGCCTGATTGACGATGGCTAGCGGGCAACCCCGATCGATGTCGTGCCCGAGGAATAATCTTCCAACCGGCTGTTGTAAGCAACCAACGGTTGAAGTACTGCAACTGGCCGCGGCCCGGCCGAAACGCAGTGTTTCGTTGACATCATAAAGATATAACGATTAAATCTCGGCTCGCCACTTTCCGGCCGGGGGACTCTAAAAATGCTGTCATCTCGCAACTTGACGATCGCTGTTGCTTCTTTGCTCACAGGCGTGGCATTTGCACCCGCTTTTGCAGCGGACGCGGAGCTGGAAGAAGTCACGGTAACCGCCCGTAAGATTACCGAGCGTCTGCTGGACGCGCCGATCTCGATCACCGCATTCAGTGCGACGGCGATCGACGAAAGAGGCCTGAAGAATCTCGAGGATATCGCCCGTTCAACACCGGGTATGCAGTACTCGCTGCAGGGTGGCCAGATCCCCGGACGCTATAACTCCGCGATCCGCTTCCGCGGCATGAACGTCAATTCCGCGGCACCGTCATTGCAGTTGAGCGCGCTGTTTATCGACGGCATTTTTTCGCTCGGCGGCACGCAATCGATTCCCTACGACGATATCGAACGCATCGAAGTGGTGCGCGGGCCGCAGTCCGCAACCTATGGACGCAGCACGTTTGCGGGCGCGGTCAATTACATCACCCGCACCCCGTCACTGACGGAAGCCTCCGGCCAGGTCAACCTGTCTGCCGGCACCTATCGGGACAATACTGTCTCGGCGAGTTTCGAAGCGCCGATCATCAATGAAAAACTGTCGTTCCGCGTGGGTGCACGCCATTACTCGCGTGGCGCAGTCATGCGAGGGACCGACGGCGGTGGCTATGGTGAGGAATCGGGCAAGTCGGTGCAGGGCACCTTGTATTTCAAGCCCACGGACTCGTTGAGCTTTAAGTTGCGCGCCTTCTACGACGTGGACGACGATGGCCCGGCGTTAGGTGGCATCGTTCAGGGCTTGCGCAATAACACTTGCGCCGGCGTGACGGTAACAACGCAGGACCCGATGTTCCCGGTGGTGTCGCCGATGAACTACATCTGTGGCGCGGTGCCGGAGCAGGGCAGCGCGATTTCCGCCACCGGCGGCTTCAATATCATCGATACCCCGACTACACTGCGTCCGCCGCAGGCGGTCGCGATCGGCCTGCCGGATTACCTGGTCAACACCCTGGTGAATGCTCCGTCGCCGGCGTTGGCCGGCTCGGTGCCGCAAATCGACCATATCGGCCTGATTCGCAATGTCGCCCGTTACTCCTTGACGGGGGAATATGATTTCGGGAACGGCTACAACCTGATTTTTCAGGGCGGCATGAACAAGCTGCGCGCAAACTGGATTCGTCCCTTTGGTTTGTCGCCCCTCGGACTCTGGTGGTCCCGGGATCCGCAGAATTCCAAGGACAAGAGCTTTGAACTGCGCCTGACGTCGCCACAGGAAGGCAAATTCACCTGGCTGGTCGGCGTCAACAAATACGATCAGGACTTCATCTCCTCCGGATCGGGCGGCGATGCGGTGAACCTGTGCTGGCCAATCCCGGGGCGGCCGGTGCGTGCCACCGCGGGTCCTTGCGTGGTCGGCAATGTGAGCTCGATCCTGTTTGCTAACGGACTGGCGCAGGATTCGGATCATGTCGAAACCTTTGGTATTTTCGCCGCGGCCAACTACAAGCTCACAGATCAGTGGACCCTGAGTCTCGAAGGGCGTCATCAAAAGGACGAATCGACCAGCGGCGTGCTGACGGCAGCGCCGTTCAAGGTTGAGGAAACCGGCTTCCTGCCGCGTTTCATCGTTCGCTACCAGCCTAACAACAACACCAACATTTACGCGAGCTATTCAAAGGGCGTATTGCCGCCGCAGGTCAACACCCAGCTCGCGATTGCGACGGCACGCGAGTTCGCGCAGTACCAGTCCGCGCAGCCCGGTGTGCCGACCATCATCGCGGGTGATGATCTCAAGATGTATGAACTCGGCTGGAAGCAGAAATTCTGGGAGAACCGCGCAGAAATCGCGCTGTCGGTGTATTCCGGCAAGTGGAAAAACCAGAAGGGCCGGTCGGTGGCCGCGATTCGTGAAGACTGCGGCAGTCCGTCGCATGGTGTCGGCAATGCGGGATCGGGCTGTCTGCCGGTGGGTGGTGTCAACCTTCCGGGTCAGTTTCTCGCCGCGCAGGGGCAGCCAGCGACCCTGGTCGACGGCACGCCGTTTCTGAATTTCCGCAACTTCAACGTGCCGGGTAACAGCAAGGTTGAAGGCGTGGAGTTTGCGGGCAACCTGGCGCTGACCGATCGCTGGCAGGCCGCGGCGACCTTTACAGTCGCGAAGACCGAGTACGAGGACTTCACCTTCAACTTCCTGTCCGCGATTTCGGTGTTCACGCAGATGAAGGGCAACCAGAATGCGCGCTTCCCGAAGACCTCGGGCAGCCTGTCGAGCAGCTATGAGGCACCGATGAAGAACGGCGACTGGAAGTGGTTCGTCAATGGCGACATGGGCTACGTCGGCAAGACCTTTACCGACGAAAGCAACCTGGCGTACTGCAAGAGCTACGTGACCACCAACGTCCGCTTCGGCGTCGGCAGGGAAAAGCTGCGCGTCGAAGGCTTCATCACGAACGCGACCAACGAAAACGCCTGGACGTCCTGCTCGCGCTGGTCCGATTTTGATTCGGTCCCGACCATCGGCACCGCCTTCCAGGGTGTCGCGGTGTCACCGCTGATACCGCGTCAGTTTGGAGTGCGCGCCACGATCAAATTCTGATCGCGCTCGGCACGTTGAGCTAACAAAGGCCGCCCCTCACCGGGCGGCCTTTTTCTTCAGGTACGTCTGTTAGCTGAACACCCGGCCCGGATTCAGGATGGCGCGCGGATCCAGCAGCGCCTTGAGCTTGCGCATCTGTTCGATGTCGGCGCTGGAGCGGCTGAGATGCAGGTAGTCGCGCTTGGCAACGCCGATCCCATGTTCGGCCGAGACCGCCCCGCCGTGACTCGCGAGCGGTGCGAGTACCAGCTCAAGGATCCGTGCCTTGCTGGCCGTGTCGGGCGCGTCGATGATGTAATGCAGGGTCCCGTCTCCCAGGTGCGCGAAACGCAGGGCCGTCATCCCTGGAAATTCGGTGTGCAGCGAGTGCGCGACCGCATCGCAGTAGGCCTGCAGTGTTGTCAGCGGCAGGCTGACGTCAAAGGCCATGCTGCGCTTGTAGATCTGCAGCAGCTGCGCAACCGCGTCGCGCAGTGCCCAGAATTCCTCGGCTTGTGACTGCGATTGCGCCAGCACGCCATCGCTGACCAGGCTGTTAGCCATGGCCTGTTCCAGAAAATCGGCGAGTGCCTGCCCGGCGCCCTGGTTGGCTTCGACTTCCAGCAGGATCGCAAACGCCGGTCTGCCTGCCAGGGGCTGGCGCACCGCTGCCAGGCGGCTGCGCACCTCCTCGAGATAATCGGCCCACATGACTTCAAACGCACAGAGGCTGGCGCCGAGGGTCGCGCGTGCGTTTTGCAGCACCGCCACCACCTCGACAAATGAATCTGCGGCTACCACGGCTGTCGCCTTGTCGCGCTGCGCGGGGTAAAGCTTCAGCACCGCCCGGCTGATCACGCCTAACGTCCCTTCGCTGCCGATGAACAGCTGCTTGAGATCGAAACCGGAGGTGTTCTTGGTCATGCGGTTCAGGTGCGTCAGCACCGTACCGTCGGCGAGCACGGCTTCCAGGCCAAGACACAGGTCGCGTGCCACGCCATAGCGGATCACGCTGTTGCCCCCGGCATTGCAGGCGAGATTGCCACCGAGCGTGCAGCTGCCGCGCGAGCCAAAGTCGAGCGGGAAACACAGCCCGGCGTCGCTGGCGGCGCGTTGCAGGTTTTCCAGAATGACGCCGGCCTGGACCGTGGCGGTATTACCGACCTTGTCCAGCGCTTCGATCCGGTTCATTCGCTCGGTCGACAGCGCGACCTCGCCGGTCTGTGGCGTTGCGCCGCCACACAAGCCCGTAAGCCCGCCCTGAACGACCACTGGCTGGCCCTGCTCGTGGCAGGCACGCAGCGCCGCCGACAATTGGAGCGTATCTGCGGGCCTCAGCAGCAGCTCCGGCCGCAGGGGCACCGCGCTGCTCCAGTCCTTGTTGTTGCGTTCCGGGACAGCGCCGGCGGCGAGCACGCCCTGCGGGCCCAGCAATGGGCGCAGAGCCGTGGCGATCGACTGGATTTTGGTGGTTGGGGCCAAGATAAGCCCATCATAACAACGCCTGCAAACCACGCTGGCAACCGGCAAATGAGGCCGCAGTTTGGGCTTTGGGGACCCTATGGTAGGATGCGCGCCCTCGCAAATCCATGCGCCCGTAGCTCAGCTGGATAGAGCACCTGGCTACGAACCAGGGGGTCGGGAGTTCGAATCTCTCCGGGCGCGCCAAATTTTCTTGCCGCGGTTCTCTCGTCCCCCTCGTCTCCGTAACCAGGTGGTTGCGGCGGAATTGTGGGACTCGCTGTCGCAGGTCTTTTCGGCCGCGGAGTAGTGCGTCGTGATACGACTGCTCTTGTGACCTGGTCAGAATCGCTGCGCCGCCGGCGCCCGCTACATCACCCGCCACCACGGCACGGCGACGATCCGGTCGTCTAACCAGTAGCTCTCGTCCCCGCCATGCACGACGACTCCGCCGAGCGCTTGTTTGGGGTGCTCGGCGAGAAATGTGCGCAGCCCCAATATGTCCCGAATCCCGGGCTGCTTGGCTGCTTTCACTTCGACACCCACCAGCCGATTCTTCGATTCGATGACGAAATCAACCTCGTGACCGTTGGCGGTACGCCAATACGTGATCTCGGGTCGCAGCGCGTGTGTGTCGCGCCACGCGAGCAGGTCGCACAACACGAGGTTCTCGAAGTGCGCGCCGGTGGGCGCGCCTTCTGCGCCACCATGCGCGAGATGCAACGCGAGACCCGAGTCATTCCAGTACAGCTTCGGCGTCTTGATCAACCGCTTGGTGCGATTTACGGCATAGGGCTCCAGCCGCACGATCTGGTACGAAGTCTCGAGCAGGTTCAGGTAGCGGTGCACCGTCATGGCGGGTAGATTGACGTCACGCCCGAGCTCGCTCTGATTGAGCAGATTGCCGATGCGCAAAGCCGCTGCTTGCATCAGTCGCTGGAAGTCGCCGAGGTCGGCCACCGCAGCGAGATCACGCAGGTCGCGTTCCAGATAGGTGGTGATGTAGCCATCGAACCACAGTGTACGGTCCGCCGCAGCGAGCCCGCCGTCGTTGACGGCAACCTCGGGGAAACCACCCTTGGTACTGGATGTCTGCCAGGAAGCCGACGGTGTTTTGCCGGCTCGAACCAGATCGAGCCACCCCGGCATGGCCTCTTCAAAGAAACTCCCCCAGATACCGGCACTGCCGAGGCCGAGCTGCTCGCGCCGGGTCATTGGCCAGAGCCTAAGGTAGTACGCCCGGCCCGCGAGCGAATCTCCGACGCGTTTCATCAGCAGCAGATTGGCCGAACCCGTGAGGACGAATTGGCCGCGTAGCGCGGGCCTTTGTCGGTCGACGACGGACTTGATGGCGAGAATGAGATCCGGCTCGCGCTGCACCTCATCGATGATCATGCGCGTCTCGCTGCGCACGAAGGCCGGCGGGTTCTCGCGTGCCCGGCGCAGGATGGAGGCCTCATCGAGGCTGAAATAGGGCAGTCCTTTAAGAGCCGAATGATGCTCCACGAACGTGCTCTTGCCCGCTTGCCGCGGGCCCGTGACGATGACCACACGCATAGCGCCGAGCGCCTGCGTCAGCAAAGGGGCGGCGGCTCTGGGCAGAACGGGCATGCTGGATAACTTAACACTTGATGGTAGATAATCCAACACCTGCTGTTGGGTTATCCGAAGCGCACGAGCATTACTGGAGTTGCCCCGCTTTTGTGGACGGGTAGTTTTCTAAATTCTTACTTCCTGTCCTGCCAATACGCTCCTCTCGAAATTGTTTGGTAACAAGCGCCCAATGGCCACATGTCTACGGTCATCCGTTGATTCGCACCAAAAATGATGCTATTGTGCATCATAATTGATGATTGCGGGAATCCCATGCGAACCACGGTAACCATTGACGATGAGCTGTATGCGAGCGCAGTGGACGCCGCTGATCCCGGCATGGATAGGGCTGATCTTTTTCGGGAAGCGATGAAGGTTTTCGTCAGGGTGCAGGCGGGCAAGCGCCTCGCGGCGTTAGGCGGCAGGGCACCGGCCATGAAGGACATTCCCCGTCGGCGCCCCGCACCAGATCAACGCCGGTGAATCTGGTCATTGCGGACACATCAGTCTGGGTTGCACATTTTCGGCTCGCGAATCCAGTTCTTCAATCGCTGGTCGCGATGGACCAAATTTTGTGCCATCCACTTATCGTCATTGAACTTGCCTGCGGCACCCCGCCAGCGCCCCGCGAGAGAACACTCGGAGATCTCAAGAAACTCCAGCAACCGGTTATCGCTACAACCGATGAAATCCTGTCGCTGATCGAAAACAAGCGATGCTACGACACCGGGTGCGGTGCCACCGATATCGCTGTGGTGGCATCCGCGCTGCTCACGCGCGATGCGCGCATGTGGACAATGGACAAGAATCTCGCCGCATTGGCGGCCCGCTTGGGTGTTGATTTCAATGCCGCTAGCATCGAAATGCTGACATGACGCACACAGCTGTGCTTAACGGTGATAGATGCAACGGGCGTCACGCGGCAAGTGGTTGATTCTGTTAGACCTGAAAAATGACGTTAGCCCTACGAACCAGGGGGTCGGGAGTTCGAAATAGGCCGACGCGCTTCGCGCGTCGGATCCTGAGCATCAGCGAGCGACGAGGGGCCGTCCGGCCCCGAGCAATCTCTCCGGGCGCGCCAATTAATCCGAATCTTCGGAACCCCGCGCAGCCAACGCCAATCCTGATGCGCAACATTCAGTATCCGCCGAACTGTAACCACCTGACTTTCAGGACCAGTGGGGAGTAGAGTTTTCCGGCAGGAGAGCTCTTTTGAAGAAATCCCGATTTAGCGAAGGAGCTCAACCTCCAATGGGATTATTGCGCTTTTGGCGCATATTGCCTTCATGCGCCAAAAAAGCTAGTCTATTGGCGCATAAGCGATCCTCTCGCGCCAAAACAGACCTGAATGCCAAAGAAACTGCCCGAAAACCTGCTGAAGTTGGTACAAGCCGAACTGGCGGCGCGCCCCGAGGGCACAAGCATGGAAGAGCTCAGCGCACGCCTTGCGGCGCACGTCAGCCGCCGTTCCTTGCAGCGAAAGCTCGCCGATTACTCGGCAGCCGGACACGTACGAGCCGAGGGGGCGCAGAGGGGGCGCCGATACTACCTGCCGATAACGCCGGTCGGCCGGTTGGTTTTCGCCTCTCCTGGCGCACCCCCAGATCAAAACTCCAGCTTCGTATCGCAGTCCGTGCGCGACGACTACCCAGCGCTGTCCACCGCTGGTCGCGAAGTATTGGCGTTGATTCGGCGTCCGTTGTTCGATCGGCCTCCGGTCGGCTACCGGCGCGCATTTTTGGATGCGTACATTCCCAACGAGACGGCTTACCTACCAAATGCCGCAGCAGAACAGCTTCACGACATGGGCAAGACTGGTGCCGAAAATCGGCTGGCCGGTACGTTCGCGCGCGACGTTCTGGATCGGTTGTTGATCGATCTGTCATGGGCATCGAGTCGGCTGGAAGGCAACACGTACTCGCTGCTTGATACCGAACGGCTCATCCGTGCCGGCGAGGCTGCCTCGGGCAAGAGCGCCAAAGAGACGCAAATGATCCTGAATCACAAAGCAGCCATTGAGCTGCTGGTGAATTCCGCCGATGAGATTGGTGTCAATCAGTTCACCATCTGCAACCTGCACGGACTGCTGGCCGAGAATCTGCTCGACAACCCGCAAGACGCCGGCCGACTACGCGTATCACCTGTTGGCGTGTCTGGAACCACGTACATACCAACTGCAATTCCGCAATTGATCGAGGAAATGTTTGCGCAACTGCTGACGAAAGCGGCTGCCATCCGTGATCCGTTCGAACAGGCCTTGTTCCTGATGGTGCAGCTCCCATACCTGCAGCCGTTCGTCGACGTGAACAAGCGTACTTCACGACTCGCGGCCAATATTCCGCTGATTCAGCGAAACTTGGCACCGCTCTCGTTTGTGGGCGTGCCGGCACAGGCCTATACGGACGGCGTCCTGGCCGTCTACGAATTCAATCGCGTCGAACTGCTTCGTGACGTCTTTGTCTGGGCATATGAACGTTCATGCCAGCAGTACATTACGGTGCGCGACTCGCTAGCGGAGCCAGATCCGTTCAGATTGAAATACCGAGCAGCATTGCGCGAAGTCATCGGCGCAATCGTGAAAGGGCACTTGGCTTCGACAATGGAAGCCGTCCGTGAACAAGCCCGTAACCTGGCGACGGCGATTGATCTCGAGCGGTTCTGCGAAGTGGTTCTGCAAGATTTGTGGGGACTTCATGAGGGAAACATCGCGCGTTATGGTCTGCGACCGTCAGAGTTTCGCGCATTGCAGGCATTTCATTCGTCCGTGAACGTAGCGAAAACGTAGCATTTGGTGGGTCCTAACCGATCACATGGGTAACGCAGTAGCACTGAAGGGGTTTGGGGCACATTCGACGCGCCCGGATTGGTGGTCGAAGTAGCCCAGATCGTATTGCATGAAGCTGACGAGCCAGATGTGGTCGTCGACTTCCCTGACCCCGACGTCCTGACCGGCGAGGACGCCGCTCAAGTTGATTTTGCGGCCGTTACGGTCGCTGTTAGATCGTGCAGTGGGTATTGCAGTTCTGTTAGGCCGCGATAGGGTCTGAGCGAAGCTCGATGCAGCTCAACGGCGTACTTCATGCCGAGCGCCTGATGGGGCCGCACGCACCGCGTTTCGGCGCGTGAACCGCGGGCGCTGGTGCCGGGCGAGCCATTCGAGCTCGACATCGAAATGCACTTCACGTCCTGGGTGTTCCCCAAGGGGCACCGCATTCGCCTTGCGATCGACAACGCTTGGTGGCCGATGTTGTGGCCGACACCGGAGCCGATGACGACGCAGCTGCGGCTTGGGGATTCGAAACTCTCGTTGCCGCTGGTCCCTTTTGAGAAGCGGCCAGTGCCTGATTTCCTGCCGCCATCGAAGAACGACCCGGAATACGCCGGGGTCGAATCGCTCGAGGGTGGCACCGTCTCGGGCTATGGCGAGATCTCCTCGGTGGAGCGCAACCCGCAGACCGGCGCCGTGGTCGCGCAGGCGACTAACAACAACGCAATCCGCTACCCTTGGGGCACCGAACGCAGCCACGAGACCATCCGCTACGACGTCAACGACAATGCGCCCGCTGATGCCGCGGTGACTGGCACGCACCGCATGGAGGTCGAGCTGCCTGGCCGCACGCTGATCTGGGACGCGGAGCTGACGTTCCGCAGCGATCGGCCAAACTTCTTCTACGTCTATCGGCGCCGAGCCTCGGGAACCCGATGGTCCCGTGGCTCGACGGTGGGATGACAGCTCAACCGCCCAGCGGATGGAACCAAACGCGTTCCGCGGTGCCCTGCATGACGGTGCCTGGGTTGGTCTGCAACATGTTGATCGTCCTGCCATAGGGCCTGATCTGCAGTGCAAACTTGATCCCGTCCAGAAAGGTCAGCGTTCCGATGCAGTTGGCGTCCACGGTGTATGTGCCGGCGGCTCCCTGCGGTGGTTGGATGATGTTGCCGTTGAAGCTCAGTGAGATCTGGGGCGTCGTAACATTGCCTTGGCCGTCGAAGACCAGGGTTTCGATGATGGCCTTCGGCAGGGCTACCCCGTTTACGATATTGAACCCGCTGGCCGTGAACTGATACGCGCCACTCAGCACCTTCGTGCTGCAAGCGGCTGCCGCCCAATCGGTTGCCGCGGCAACGGTCGGCGTAGCGATGCCGGCCGTGAGTGCGACGGCGGCGGAAACGAGCAAGATGGATTTCATTGTGTTTTCTCCCGGTTTCATGCGGCAGGATTGCCGCTACTCTTGATAAGCGAAAACGGGAGCTGAACTCCGTCATCCGTCAGAAATTTACTCCGAGCCGCAGGCCAAACAGGCGCGGCGTTCTGAGCGTGCCGACCACGAACGAACCGAAAGGATGCTGAAAGCTGTTGGCGACAATGGTCTCGTTGGTCAAGTTGGTGCCGAAGGCCGCAATTTCCAGACGGTCATCGCGGCTCGTCCAGGCCACCGAGGCGCCCAGGGTCATATAGCTTCCCTGATACTGAAGGGGCGTGAAGTCGAGGCCGGTCAGAACTTCCGTCTGGTATCGCAGGCGGGTCGCGACCATCACCCGGCCGCGACTGGCCAGCTCGAAGGTCCGCTCGGCCGTTAGGTTGATGGTCCACTCGGGTGCATAGGGTGCGCGTTTGTCGCTGCAGTCAACTTGAAAAACTGCGCCGCCAGGCGTCACGGCACAGCCGGTCAGCGGCGGTGCTGGCCCCGGTACGTTGTAGCGGAATTCATCGTAGACGGCATCCAGATACTGAGCGTTCACACGAATCCGCGTGGCGTCGTTCAAGAGCCAACGCGTATCCAGCTCGATGCCCCGGATGGTGGCCTTGCCGACATTGCGCGTAATGAGGTTCGTCGCGCCACGCGAGTCGCGCGCGACGGTGCTGATCTGTTGATCGTCGTAACGCCAGTGGAATGCTTCGACGTCCAGTTGCAAGCGGCCGTCAAGCAAGCGGTTGCGCGAGCCCAGCGTGACGGCAGCCAATTCTTCCGGCTCGAAGACCTTCGAGTCATTCGAGAAGAAGAATCCGCCGGACTTGAAGCCGGTCTCGAAGCTGGCATACAAGAAACGGTTTTCGGCGACGTCCCAATCGAGTGCCGCGCGCCAGGTCCAGTTGGCAAAAGACCTCGTTTCATTGCTGACGATTGCAAACGGCGTCGTAACCGTGCCATCCGCTGCTGGGCCCGGCGTTGGCGGGGACAGTTGCGTCACCGGGAACCGTGCGGCATTCGGGCAGGAAGCGACGGGAACCGGCGGGCACAGGCGCAGAGCGCCGTCGAACGTGCCGCGGAAAAACTTCTCCTCGTCCGTGTACCGTGCGCCGACCGTGGCGCGCACCGAATCGGACCAGGCGTACGTCAATCGTCCGAAGGCCGCGCTGCTTTGAACTCCGGTCTGGTATTTCTGGACCGACATCGAGTACTGCGTGTTAGGCACGAACAGCGGGATGTTGTTGGCTTCATCGAACCAGTAGGCCCCGGCGATGTAGCTGAAACGTCCCGACCGGTTTGACGCAAAGCGCGCCTCGATGCTGGTCTGGCGATCATCCTCGATCGTCGTCACCGTCGGACCCAGGGCCGTGCCCACGGTATCGAGGTGGCTTTCCCGGTATGCGGGCAGCAGCGTGAGGGTGCCGCTGGCGGTTGTCCAGTCGACTTCCGCTTTCAAGCCGCGAAACCTGTTGTCCAGTCGCTGGGTCGGCGGGATCCGGTTGAAGTTGCGGCCCGCGATAGCGTTGCGCTGAGTTTCCAGGAATGCGCCGACCTCTGCTGATGAAATGCCGTAGCGATTCGCTGGGCCGAGCGCGGGGGCCGTCGTGCCCGTGCCACGACCGCCCTGGTCAAAGTAGTCGGCCGACACGTGGATCGAGAGGTTGTCGCGCGGCTCTGTTAGCAAGGAAACTCGGCCAGCCGTGTCGTCTTGCACGTCCAGCCCGTCGCTCATGAAGCCGCCGTGCTCGGCGTGGAAGGCCGAGGCGCGAATCGCGGCGCGGTTGCCCAGCGGAATGTTAAGCGTGCCGTCGAAACGGCGCTGCTCTTCGTTGCCAATCTCCACGCTCGCCCGGCGGCTCCAGGCGCCAAGTTCGGGACGTCGTGGCAGAACATTGATGGCGCCGCCGGTGGCATTGCGCCCGTAGAGCGTCCCCTGCGGTCCCTTCAGGACCTCGATGCGCTCCAGGTCGTAGAAGAATCCGGCGGTGGAATGCGGACGACCGATGAACACACCGTCCACATTGAACGCTACGGCAGCATCTGTTAGCACGTTGCCAGTGAAATTGCCGACGCCGCGCAGGTAGTAAACGGATAGCGGTGCGGCGCTGGCCGCCACCTGCAGGGATGGCACCAGGTCGGTGAGTTCCTGGGGCTTCATGACCCCCGTGTCGCGCAGCTCGCCCGGTGTAATCACGCTGACTGCGACAGCCGCACGTTGCACGTATTCCGTCCGGCGCTGGGCGGTAACCCGCACCTCTTCGAGTCGCGCCGGATCCTGCGCCTGCGCCTGCGCCAGCCCCGAAACACTCAACATAACCAAGGCGACTAACAGACCTGCCTGCATAGGCGTGACCCCGCCCGCCGGCCAAGTATCCCTAGCTTGTGCATTCAATTGGCTTGAGCCAGCGATTCGATGCGTTGCATACATCGTGGGTTGCCGTGAAAACAGGTATTATTATAAAAGGCTGGGTTGACAGTTAGCCAATCCGAAAAACAATACGTCTGGTGGCCGTCACCATGGCCATGGCGGGGGAAGCTGGTCGTGAATGATTCGATCGACGCACCGCACGTGACCGCGCTGCTGCGTCAGTGGCGGGACGGCGACCAATCGGCGCTGGGTCAGCTCCTGCCGCTGGTGCAGCAGACGTTCCACCGGCTCGCACACCGCTACGTCAATCGTGAGAGAGCGGGTCACACGTTACAGACGACTGCATTGGTCAACGAGGCCTTCATCCGTTTGCTTGGCGAGCAGGAGGTCGATTGGCAAAGCCGGGCACACTTCTACGCGGTGTCGGCTCAGGTGATGCGTCACATCCTCGTGGATTACGCGCGTCAGCGGACTTCCGACAAGCGCGGTGGACAGATCCACCACGTTACGCTGGACGGCGAGCTGGCAGTTTCGGACCAGCGCTCGGCGGAACTCGTCGCACTCGACGATGCGCTGGCTGAACTCCAGAAAGTGAACCCGCGAGGCAGCCGGGTCGTGGAATTACGCTACTTCGGCGGGTTGAACAACAAAGAAGCCGCCGACGTACTGCAGGTCTCGGAGACCACCGTCGAGCGGGACTGGCGGCTCGCGAAGGCGTGGCTCTTCCGGGAATTGCAGACCCAGTAGTTGGCGCGCATGAGACCGGAACTACTAGAGCACGTCGATCGGATTTTTCACTCGGCACTGCAATTGCAGCCGGAGCAACGCGCCGCGTTCCTCGACGAGGCGTGCGCAAACGATCCCGAACTTCGCAGCGAAGTCGAGTCGTTGATCGCTGCGCACGACGAGTCGGGCGACTTCATCGAGTCCACCGCGGCCGACGTCGCCGCGGCGGTTCTTGGCCGCAAATCGCTCGCGGGCAGCCAGGTCGCAAAGTACCGGGTGGGTGCGCCCCTGGGCAGCGGCGGCATGGGCGAAGTGTATTCGGCCACCGATCGGATGGGCCGCGGCGTCGCACTCAAGGTGCTGGCACCGTCGCTCGTCCAGGATCGTCAGTACATCGCGCGTTTTTTGCAGGAAGCGCGTGCAGTTCTCGCGCTCAATCACCCGAACATCGTGACTGTTTTCGATATCGGGGATGACAACGGCGTCTATTACATCGCCAGTGAACTGGTCGAGGGTGAGACCCTGCGAGCTGTGTTGTCGCGCGGCAGGCCGGGCCTGGCGCAGTTGCTCGACATTGCCATCCAGATCTGCACCGCGTTAGGTGCCGCGCACGAGCGGGGCGTCGTGCATCGCGACATCAAGCCGGAAAACGTCATGCTGCGCGAGGACGGGTACGTCAAGGTGCTGGATTTTGGCATCGCAAAACTGACCGGCGGTTTCCGCGGGCCGCGCGGTGTCGGCGGCTTCGCCGCCACTCGCCTCGAGACTAACGCGGGGCTGCTGGTCGGCACATCCGCCTACATGTCGCCGGAGCAGGCGCGCGGCAACGAGGTAGATGCGCGGACCGACGTTTGGAGTTGCGGGGTCCTGTTGTACGAAATGACCGCCGGCCAGCCGCCATTCGCAGGCGGCAGTGCGACGGAAGTGCTGGCGAAGATCCTCGAGCGTGAGCCGGCGCCGCTGTCGGCGTTTGGCGGCGACATCCCCGACGCGCTGCAACGCATTGTCGACAAGGCTCTGGCGAAGGACCCGTCGAGCCGGTACGCAACCATTGCCGCATTGCGCGATGACCTGCAGGTGCTTAAAAACGATCTCGAGTTTGGCGTAACGTTCAAATGGACGCGGCGCCGCGCACTGTCGATTGGCATCCCGGTGGCGATTGTCGCGCTGGCGGCGCTGGTTATTGGATTCCTCGCGCGGCCTTATTTTGGGGCGACGGACATCGAATCCGTTGCCGTCCTGCCGTTTGAGAACGCGACCGGGAACCCGGAGTTCGACTACATTTCCGACGGAATGACGGATTCGCTCATCAACGCGCTCGCGCGCCTGCCGGGTCTGTCGGTCAAGGCTCGCAGCATTGTATTCCGCTACAAAGGCAAAAATGTCGATCCGCGAGAAGTCGGCTCGGCGCTGGCGGTCGAGGGCGTCCTGAACGCGCGACTGGAACGGCGTGGAGACCGCCTGTCGCTCTCTGTGGCGCTCGCGGGCGGACGGGATGGCAACCAGATCTGGGGCGAGCGCTACGATGGCGTTATCACCGATCTCGTTAGCTTGCAACGCGGAGTCGCTCGCGACGTCGCGCGTACCCTGCAGAACGGACTGGCGCGCGAGGATGAGCGGAAAGTAACGAATGCGTATACCTCGAGCGGTGAGGCGTACCGGCTGTACCTCGAGGGTCGTTGGCACATCCAGAAAGTGTCTTTGCCGGAAATCCAGAAGGGCATCCAGCTGCTGGAACAGGCAACAGCGATTGATCCTGGTTATGCCCTGGCTTACGTTGGACTTGCGGATGCCTATCGAACATCGTCAGCCGCCGATCTTGCGCCGCGGGTAGTGGTCCCCAAGGCCCAACGCGCGGCGGAGCGGGCGGCGCAGATCGACGACAAGCTCTCTTCGGTCCACACGCAGCTGGGCATTCTGGCGACTTGGTACGACTGGGACGCTAACGCCGCCGAGCGGCATTTTCGACGCGCCCTGGAACTCGATCCGAATGACGCCGAAGCGCATCTCTTTCTGGGCCACCTGCGCTCCAACCAGGGCCGGCACGATGAAGCCATTCGGGAAGCGGACAAGGCGCTGGCGTTGGAACCATTCAATACACGATACAGCGGGCTCACCGGTCAGTTCCTGATACACGCCGGCCGCACCGACGATGCGATAGCGCGATTGCAGACCACGCTCGCCGTGGACCCGAATCACGTGCTGGCGCATACTTTCCTCGCCGCTGCCTACCTCGAGAAAGGCGACTACGCCAAGGCAATCGACGCGGCGGAGAAGGCCGCTGCCATCTCCCGCAGAACCATGGCGCATCCGCTCGGGCTCCTGGGCTTTGCGCGCGCGCGATCCGGGGACACATCTGGCGCGCGCGCCGTACTCGAGGAGTTGCTGACCGCGGCCCGATCGCGGTACGTGGCACCCTATGGAATTGCGCTCGTCTACAGCGCGTTAGGCGACAATGACGAAGCACTTGCGTGGCTCGAGCGGGGCTTTCAAGCTCGCGACCACAAGATGAACCTGCTGAAGGTTGACCCGAAGTGGAAGAATCTCTACGGCGATCCGCGCTTCCAGGATCTTGTAAGGCGCGTCGGCTTCTGAGCGGTGAACAGGCGGTGCGCTACTGACGCCGCACCTGCAGGTGCAGCGTCCTCAGCAATATCGCCAGCACCACCGTCATGATCACCAGCGCTATCATTCCTGCGTGGAAGCTTCCCGTCGCATCTTTGGCAGCGCCCCACGCAATGGGCGACACGAACGCGCCGATCTGCGACAGGGTGTTGATGGCCGCGGCCCCCACGGCAAGCTCGCGCACATGAATGACGTCCGCCCAGCCCGACGAGGTCAGCATTGCGACCGTAAAGCAGGTCGTGGCAAAAGCCAGGTAGGCAACGATGACGACGGCGGGTGCAGGCGACAGGCTTATGACCAGGAACGCGCCCGCTTGCGCCAGCGTCCACCAGAATGCATTGCGGAAGCGGTTGCCGCGCCGATCGGCATAGCCGCCCACAAACAACATCGCGATGGCGCCCATGATGCCGCCCAGGCTAACAAGAAAGCCGACACGTTGCGCATCGAGGCCCGTGGCATCCGCCAGCAACATGGGCGCCGAGAGAATAAAGGTCGTGAGCGCGCCGATCAGCAGGAAGCGGATGACGCCGAGCAGCAGCACCCGCGGATTCCCGAAGGCCGCTAGCACATGGTGGCCGGCCGGCTGGCGCAGGCGCGCCTGTTCATGCGCCAACGCGTCCTGAATCCATTTTTTTTCCGGCTCTGTTAGCCACGTAACCCGGGAGGGCGCGTCGGGCAGGAAACGCAACACGAGTAAACCGGCCAAAACCGCCGGTAGGCCCTGCACCAGGAACAGCCATTGCCAGCCCTGGAGATTGCCAACGCCATCGAGGCCGAGCAGCCCGCCCGAAATCCCGCCCATGACGACGGAGGCCAGTGGGCTCGCGACATGGAAGCGACTGACCGCGCGCCCGCGATAGCTTTGCGGGAACCAGCCCGAAAAATAGTAGATCACGCCGGGATAAAAGCCGGCTTCGGCCACACCGAGCAGGACGCGCACGACATAGAACTGCAGCGGCGTCTGTATGAACATCATGCCGGCTGAGAGCAGCCTCCAGGTAATCATGATCCGCGCGATCCACTGCCGCGCGCCGAAGCGCACCAGCATCAGGTTGGAAGGAATCTCGAACAAGGCGTAGCCGAGGAAGAACACCCCGCCGCCCAGGCCATAAATGTTGGCGCTGAATTTCAGATCGTCATTCATCTGGGTCGCGGCAAAGCTGACGTTGACGCGGTCCATGTAGGCGAACAGTTACGCCAGCGCGATCAACGGCAGGATGTGCCACAAAGCCTTTGTCATGGCCGTATGGCCGACGGCGTCGTCCGGCAATCGCTGCTTGTCCACCACCGTTCCCCCGCAGGCCCCGATCGCAGCCTAGGGTATTCGATGGCAGGCGCATGGTGGCATCGTGACGAGGTTCACATTTCCCCGGCCGGTTGGCCTGACATTAGACCAATCATTGAGGCGCCGCGCATTCGCGGCTGGACTTTGCCGTTACGGTAGCTCCGATAGCAAATTCGGTTGTGGGAGTGGTGAATCTTGACGTCGGAACAAAAGTCGGACATTGCAGTGGGTCGACGAAGTTCTCGAACCGAGGACCTGTTGCGCGAGCCAGGGCAGCGCCTCGGTTGCGCGGCTGTGGCCTTGCTCACCGTCAGCGGTTCGGTGACGCGCATCTGGTCGCGCAGCCGCACCGCCACCGAATTCGCCAGCGCCGAAATCGCCGCGATCAATGCAGTCTTGATCGCACGGAGCGTCGCGCAGCGCGAGACAGTTGTTAGCAAACACGTGCGGCGGACCGAATCCGGTCCGGTCGTTGCCCGCCTGATCGCCGTGCCGGTAGCCTCGGGGTCGCAGAGCCCGGTTGGCATCCTGGTCGCGCTGTGGCGGCCCAGCGATCCACCGTTCAAGAAGTCAGCGCAGCAGGTGCTGCAAGGCCTGGCGGACACGCTGGCGCGACAGCTGCGGGCGAATCGCGAAGAGAACACCGGACTTCTGAATTGGGCGGGCTTCTGCAGTCGCATCGAACACTTCGTCGCGACCCAGGCCGCCGATGCCAGTATCGCAATCCTGTACGGCAATATCGACCAGCTGCACCTGCTCAACGATGCGCGCGGCATGGCGGCGGGCGATGAAGCGATTGCGCATTGTTCGCTGGTGATACGCCGGATCGCCTGCACCGTCCGGCACGCCGCATGCCGGTTGTCAGGCGATCGCTTCGTGGTCGCGCTACCCGGTCATGCCGTCGAGCAGGCACGCATCGTCGCCGAGAATATTCGCGTTGCGTTCGAAACCGAGTCGCAGCGCATCTTTGGTGCGGGCGTGACACTGTCGATTTCCTGGGGTGTTGTCAGCAGTCGCTCCAACCAGGCCGATGTCGAGCATGCGTTGACCGATGCAGAATTGGCGTGCCGCGCCGCCAAGGATCGCGGTCGCAATCGCGTCGAGACCTTCGAGAGCACCGACGCGAGCATGGTGCGGCGTCACGACGACATCGACGCGTTACGGCTGCTGCGCGATGCGCTCGATTCCGGCCGCCTCGTCCTTTATGCGCAGCCCATCGTGCCGTTGCTCAACCTCGACCTGCCGACCAGTTATGAATTGCTGGTGCGCATCGCTGCCCAGGATGGTCGGATTGCCGAGCCGGCAGAATTCATGTCGGCTGCGGCGCGCTATCAAATGCTGCCCGAGCTCGATCGCGCCGTGATCAGGACCGCCTTTACGCAGCTGCGCGCCGCGGTGCCGGACGACGAACGGCTGCCGTTCAGTTTCTCGGTCAACCTGTCCGCTAACACGCTCAGCGCAACGGGGTTTGACAGCTGGCTGCTCGAGGCCCTGCAGCAATACGCGATTCCACCCAACCAACTCACGATTGAGATTACCGAGTCGACGGCGGCTTCGAGCCTCGAAAATCTGCAGCGCTGCATGGCGGGGCTGGTGCGCGCGGGCGTGCGCTTCGCAATCGACGATTTCGGTACTGGTGTCAACTCGCTGTCGCACCTCAAGGCACTCGATATCGCCATGATCAAGCTGGACGGATCGTATGTTCGCGACGCCGGCCGCAACGCGCGTTCCCAGGCGCTGGTGAGCGCCATCGTGCAGCTCGCCGACAGTATGGGAATCGTGACGGTCGCGGAATACGTGGATCATGTGGCGCTGCGCACGCGTCTCGCCGAACTCGGCGTGCATTTCGCGCAGGGCTTTGCGGTCGGCCGGCCGGAGCCGCTCGCCGAGGTGTTGGCGGTGTTGCCGGCCGCCGTCGTCAAGCGCATCGCGTAACACAGCCCCGGTAAAATTGTGCAGAATCCGCAGCTGGGTCTGGCAGCGGGGCGCTTGCACATCATGAAACAGCACTAGTCGCGGCGCGTTTCTAGCGCCTTCATCGGTATCAGTTGCTCATGGCTGTTTGTTGTTCGCGTGCCCTTTGCGCAGTCGCTGTTAGCTGCTTGGCGCTGGCGCGCTCCGGGCGCGGCGGCGGCCGATCGGCGCCTCGGCCGGGAGTTGATGCGGGCCTGGGTCCAGTTCGCGCGTACCGGCAACCCAAATAGCGCTGCAGCGCCGTCCTGGCCTGCATTTACCGGCTCCCGAGCCTGAGCTTTGTGGTCTCTACCGGCAACGCCTCAATCCTTAACAAGCGCGTTCAGCGTCCAGTCAGGAATCCGGGCAGATGATCGGACCATGATCGGTGCGTAACGCACGTTCATGGAGAAGGTCATGAAGACAACACTTGCGACAGCTCTTTGCGTCCTTGCCCTTTCGGGCACGGTTTCGCTGGCGGATCCCAATCGTGAGGACCGGCGCCGCGACCGTGACGGCGATCCGCGCGACATGCCTGCTGCTGCCGTCGAGCGCGGCCGCGGAGGTCAGGCACGCGGTGAGGAGCCGCGCGGTGGTGAATCACGAGTTGAACAGCCGCACGGCGGCAACTTTCGAGGCGCACCGGCGGCTCCCGACCAGGGTGGGCGCCGTGGCGAGTCTCGCGACCAGCCGACGCCTCGCGAGCCTCGTGCACCTGCGGACGCGTGGCGCGGCGGCGGTGGGCCACGCGGTGACAATGCGCGCGGCAATGAGCCACGCGGTGACAGTTCGCGCGGCAATGAGCCACGCGGTGACAGTTCGCGCGGCGGCGATGTCAGGGTTGCGCCGCCGCGCATGACGAATCGTGACGATGGTCAGTCCCATCGTGACGGCCGTCGCGACAACAACAATGATTATCGCCGCGACGATCGCCGGCACGATAGACGCCATGATTACCGCGACGGCGATCGCTATCGATTCAGCTACTGGGACAACCGCGGTCGTGGCTGGCTCTACGAGCCGCGCTGGTATCAAAGCTACCGTCACTCGCACTTCCGTTACAACGGCGGGCGCTACTACGGGCGCCAGCGCTTCCAGATCAGTTTCTATGTCATGCCGCGCGGCTTCGCCTATCGCAATTGGCGGGTCGGCGAATATATGCCGTATGCGTATTACGACCGCGCGCGCTATGAGCTAGATGACTACTGGCGCTACGATCTCTATGACCCGCCGTACTCGGCCCACTGGGTTCGCGTCGGCAATGATGCGCTGCTGATTGACTTCGATACCCGCGAGGTTATCGATGTGGTGTACGACCTGTTCTACTAACGAGCGGGTGGAGTGTCGACCCGGTACGCCGGGTAGCGCAGGATCGGCGCGCGACGCCGATCGTCAATGCGGGAATCCGCCTGGTCGGTGCATACAGGGCTAAACTTCGCTACGATCTACCAGTTTCCAGATTAATTCCGACGGTGCGACACATGCGGTTTCAAGCGTGGCTGTCGTGCGCGTTGGCGCTATGGCTGGCGAGGATACTGGCGGCGCGGAATAGGTATTCAACAGGGGGAGAGGCTTCCATGTGTGACCAACATTCAGTCGACGACATGATCGAACTCAACAAGCGCAGCGGCGACTGGACGCGGCGCCAGCTGGGGCAGGCAGGTCTCGGGACCGCGGCGGCCTTCCTCGTGCCGGCCGGTGCTAACGCGGGCGGCAAGGCGCTGGCCGTCAAGGAAGCCGAGATCAGCATCAAGACACCGGACGGCACCGCCGACACCTATTTCGTGCATCCCGCCAGCGGTCGCCATCCCGCTGTCTTGATCTGGACCGACATCCTTGGCCTGCGGCCGGCCTTTCGCCAGATGGCGCGCCGCCTCGCGGAATCGGGCTACTCGGTGCTGGTGCCGAATCCCTTTTACCGCACCCGTCCCGCACCGATCGTGCCTCCCGGCGCGACGCTGCAGGATGAAAAGACCCGCAGCGCGTTGTTCGCGCTGATGGGGACCTTGAGTGCGCAGACGCACCTGACCGATGCGAAGGCGTTCATCGCATTCCTTGATGCGCAGCCGGCGATCAACACCCGGCGCAAGATCGCCACGATCGGGTATTGCATGGGCGGCCCCATCGTGCTGCGGACCGCGGGCGCATTTGCCAGCCGAATCGGCGCAGCGGCCAGCTTCCATGGCGGCGGACTGGTGACGGAAAAACCGGACAGTCCGCACCTTTATATCAAGCAAATGCGCGGGCAGGCGCTGATCGCGATCGCTGACAATGACGACAAGCGCAGCCCCGCCGACAAGGACCTGCTGCGGCAGACCTTTGCGGCCGCCAACCAGCCGGCGGAAATCGAAGTCTATGCGGGTGCGATGCATGGCTGGTGTCCGCCCGACAGCATTGCCTACAACAAGGACGCGGCCGAGAAGGCCTGGAGCCGGATGCTGGCCATGTTTGACAAGGCGTTAGCTTAGTGCTGTCGGATTTCTCGGTGCCGGAGTCGGCAATTTCCGCCGGCTACCTCGCGGGGCAGAAGAACAACGTCAAGATCCGGGTATTTGCCGAATTCGCCGCGCCGGAATGCGATTCACCAGGCCCTGGTACTTCGGGTCCTGCATTTCCCGGCGGTTGATGTCTGGCAGCACCCAGCCCGGGTGCACGCAGTTGGCGCGGATTCCATAGCGTGCATGTTCGACCGCGAATGAGCGGATCAGGGACAGCACGGCGCCCTTGCTGCTGCCGTAGGCGGGCGTGCGTGCGGCGCCATGGATGGCGCCGATCGAGGAGATGCCGACCAGCGAGCCACCGGGCTCGCCGCTGTTGCCGCCCGTGACCAGCGCGACTTTGCCTGTTAGGTCGAATGCCTTGAATGCCATGGGCTACTCCGGGCCCGGGCGTTCGTAAGGACTGTGCAGGTCGACCACCTGCTTCGACCGCCGGCGCAAGCGGATATTGAGCATCTCAACGCCGAAGGAAAATGCCATTGCGAAGTACACATAGCCTTTGGGTACATGCGTGCCTAGGCCTTCGGCGATCAGGACGACGCCGACCACCACCAGGAAGGCCAGCGCCAGCATCTTGATGGTCGGGTGGGCCGAGACATATCGGCCGATGGGCGCCGCAAACAGCATCATCAGCGCCACCGACACCACGACCGCGGCGATCATGATGCGCACATCGTCAACCATTCCGACCGCGGTGATGATGGAATCGAGCGAGAACACCATGTCGATGATCATGATCTGCGTGATGACTCCGGCCAGCGTGGACTTGACGCTCGCGACGCTGTGACCTTCCTCGCCCTCGAGGGAGCCGTGGATTTCGCTGGTGCTCTTCCAGACCAGGAACAGGCCGCCCAGGATCAGGATCAGGTCGCGGCCGGAGATCTCCTGGCCTAACAGCGTGAACAGCGGCGCGACCAGGCCGACGATCCAGGCCAGCACCAGCAGCAGCCCGACGCGCATGAACATGGCCATGAACAGGCCCAGCCGGCGGGCGAGGTCCTGCTGTGCCTGCGGCAGTTTGTCGACCAGGATGGCTATGAAAATGATGTTGTCGATGCCCAGCACCAGTTCCAACGCGGTGAGCGTCGCAAAGGCGATCCATGCTTCCGGGCTTGCGAGTAGTTCCATGATCTGTGTCCCTCTCTGTCATGATGCCGAGGGGCCCTGCCGGTGGCAAGCTGCGGGGGCTGTTGGCAATGGGGAGCTGGCGATGAATGAAGGGAACCGGAACGTCGTTGAGTCTTACTACCGGCAACTCTATTCGCCGGATTGCGCACGCGCGATTGCCAATTACCTGGCGCCGACCTATGTCGAGCACCAGTACACGGCCGGTTTTACCCGCCAGGGTTTGCGCAGCTACGTGGAGTCCCGGCTCAAGGCGCACCCGTTGCACCGGCTCATCGTCCACCAGGTGCTGGGCGAAGGCAATTTCATCTTTTTGCTGGTCGAAGAGAAACTCGGCGACAAGCTCGATGTGGCGCGCGGCGAGCTGTTTCGCCTGGTCAATGGCAAGATCGTCGAGCACTGGTGCGCCCACACGGACGATGACAAGAACCGCAAGAATCCCAACGGGACTTTCGATGGCGCCCGGGTGAATCGCCAGGTGGATTACGCCAAACAGTTCGCCAAGCGGTTCGAGGAACTCGACCTGCAGGGATTCAACCAGCAGAACCTGGAGAGTTTCAACGAGAGCCGCGTGCCGGAGTACAAGCAGCACAGCCCCAAGGTCGCTGATGGCCGTGAAGGCCTGGTAAAAATTCTCGCGCAGCTGAAAGCCAACGAGCAGAAGACCAGCATGAGTCCGAAGCGCGTGCTGTGCGACGGGGATTTTCTGCTGAGTCATCGCCTGTACGATTCCGATCCGCCGCACCCGCTGCTGAAGCGCATCAACACCTTCGACATCTTCCGGCTCAATGCCGAGGGCAAGGCGGTCGAACACTGGGATGTCATGGACAACGTCCCGTCGCGTGAGCTGCTGGCCCGCATGTTCTGACGGCGGACGCTGGCAACGACCATGCTGCAGCGGTTCACAGTCACCGATGGCATCCACCTGACGGCCGATGTGTTAGGTGAGCCGGGCTCGCCCGCGGTCATCCTGATGCACGGCGGCGGGCAGACGCGCCATTCCTGGCACGCGGCCTCGACGGCACTGGCCCGGCAGGGCTATCACGTGATCAATTACGATGCCCGGGGGCATGGCGACAGCGACTGGTCGCCGCAGGGCGAGTACAGCCTGGAAATCCTCGCCGCGGACCTCAGGGACATCATCCGGACACTGCCGCGTCCGCCGGCGCTGGTCGGGGCATCGATGGGCGCGGCCACCGCGCTGTTCGCCGTTGGCAATTCGCCGCCGCATCTGGTTACAGCCATGGTGCTGGTGGATTTCGTTCCGGAGGTGGAACGCGAAGGATCGGAACGCATACGCAGTTTCATGAACGCCAACATGGGCGGCTTCGCGACGCTGGAAGAGGCTGCCGATGCGGTCAGCCGCTACTACCCGCACCGGCCGCGGCCGAGCAACGTGTCGGGGCTGATGAAAAACCTGCGCCGCCGCGACGATGGCCGCCTCTACTGGCACTGGGATCCGCGCTTCGTCACCCGGCGCGAGCGCGGCGAGCCGCCGCAATTTGCCAGCAAGCTGTCCGAGGCCGCCACCCGGGTCCAGGTGCCGACTTTGTTAGTACGCGGCCTGCTGAGCGACATTGTCTCGGATCGCGGCGTTGCCAGCTTCAGGGCGCGGCTGCCGTCGCTCGTGGTCCTGGATGTCGCGGGCGCCGCGCACATGGTGGCGGGCGACAAGAACGACAAATTCAACCAGGGCGTTATCGGCTTTTTGCAGCAGCAGATGCCGGCCCGGCCAGCGTCTTGACGAGGCGGTACCAGATCTCGAGGCCGTCGTAGAAACCCTTGACGGGCACGCGTTCGTTGAGCCCGTGGGCGCGAAACTCGCCATTTTTCATGAACATGCCGGACACGCCGTAAGTCGGGATACCAGCGCTGCGAAAAACCGCGCCGTCGGTGGCGCCGGCGTCCTGGCTCGGCACAATACGCACGTCAGGGTCGAGCGGTCGCAAGCTGCGGGCTACAGCAGCCACCACATCATCGCGCAGGGGCGAGGCATCGCTCCAGAACGGCTGGCCCTGCAACTTGATCTCCACCTGCGGGCCTGCGAGCTGCGCCAGGGTCTTCTGTACTGTTTCCAGAGGCATGCCTGGAAAAATCCGGCAATTGATATTGGCAGAGGCGGATTGCGGCAGCGCATTCTCGGCGTGGCCGCCGCTCAGCATCGTGGCGACGCAGGTGGTGCGCGTCTGGCCCACGTAGTCCGGTTCGGAATAAATCGCGTCGGCGGCTTCCTGGTCAAACGGATTGGCCGCGAATCTTCGCAGCCAGGCGCCTAACGGGTCCGGCGTCGTTGCACCGGCCTGCTTGAGCGTCGCGAGCGTGGCGTCGTTCGACATGACCGGAAAGCGGTAGCCCTGGATCCGCATCAGCGCCGCAGCCAGATCATAGATCGCGTTGTCCGGACGCGGCCTCGAGCTGTGACCGCCGGGATTGTGGGTGGACAGCGTGTAGTCGGCGTAGGTTTTTTCCGCCGTCTGCAGTCCAAGCCTGACCGGGCGGCCGCTAACATCATCGAGCGTACCGGGGCCGACATCGGTGTTGATGGCAAATTCCGCGTCGACCAGCTCGCGGTGGTTGCGCACCGTGTCGAGCGTGGTGAACTGCGCCGTTTCCTCATCGCCGCTGAAGTACACGATGAGGTCGCGGTCCGGGACAAACTTTTCGCGTTTCAGTCGCTTGATGGTCGTGACGATGGTGACCAGGCCGTCTTTGTTGTCAGCGGTGCCGCGGCCGTAGAAATAGCCATCTTCTTCCACCAGCTGGAACGGATCGCGCTGCCAGTCTTCCCGCCGCGCCACCACCACGTCCATGTGTGCCAGCAGCAGGATCGGCTTGCGCGCGGGTTTGCCGCCGCGGCTGCTGCCCCGGTAGCGCACTACCAGCGAGGCGGTGCCGGCGAGCGGCAGGATGGTGATGTCGGCCGCAGGAATGCCCGCATCGCGGAACTCGCCAGCGAGATAATCGGCTATCGCGGTGACTTGGCGGCCGATGCGCGAACTGTCCATGCCGATGACACGCGCGTACATCGCGCGCGCCTCGGCATCCATCGGGCCAGCCGCGCCTGCGTTGTTAGCCGTGGTGATCGCCGCCAGCAGGCCGGCGGCGATCGCGATACCGGCGCGGCGCGCCACGCGCCTAGAACTTCTGCGAGAACTTCAGACCGATGGTCATCGGACGGGGCTTCACGCCATAGGGCTGCACGCCGCAAACCGATTCGGTGCATTGTGCGGTCCTGTACAGCGAGCCGTCCTCGTTGGTGGCGTTTTGCCAGAACAATTCCAGTGCATAGCTGTCCTTGGCAAGGCCCGCGCTGAAGTCGAACGTCTCCGTGGCTTCGAGTTGGCCGATGATCGCGTTTTCGGCGATTCCCAGTCTGGATGCGGCGCTGCCTGAATAAGTGAATGCGCCCTGCAGGTGTGCGTCGAAGCTACCCAGGTTGAACGAATAGCGGCCCACCAGGTTGCCCTTGAACTTCGGTGTAATCGGCAAGGACGTGCCCTTCGGCGCTATGACATTGGTGATATTGCCGGCAGCATCACGGTCGGCGTAGACGTCCTTGAGTTCCGAGTCGTAACGGGCGGCAGAGGCCGACAACATGAGCTTGTCGGTGGCCAGCCACAGGAGTTGCAATTCCGCTCCCTTGACCTCGGCGGACGGGCCATTGGCGACCTGCGTGATGCCGTTGGCGCCCTGGAAGGAGATTTGGAAACGGTCCCACTGCTCGAGGAACACTGCGCCGTTGAACTGCAGGGTTCTGCCCTGCCACTCGGTTTTCCAGCCCATTTCCCAGTTGGTCAGGAAGTCCGATGAGAAGTCGCCGGCAAACGGACTGCGGTTGATGCCACCGGGACGATAGCCCTCCGACCAGGTCGCATAGAGCATCGCGTCCTCGGTCGGCTTCCAGCGAAGGTTCACGCGCCCGATGTGGTCGCTTTCAGAGATGCGCTTGTCGACGTTCTGGCACGGAGCATCTTTGTATGCGGCCTGCGACTTGCAACGCCACTCGCCATTCTTGGACCAGCCGGCCCCTCGTGGCGAGAAGGCGCCTGAGCCGCCATTGCGCGGATCGCCAGGCTCCAGGAGGCCGTCGCTGGCTCTTGAGCCCGGCACGCGGGCCGGGTTGAAGCCCAGCCCAAAACCAAAGAATCCCTTGACCGTCACTTCGGGTTTGAAGAATCGCGCGCCAACCGTGAGTTCCAGTTTGTCCGTCAGGTCGTAGGCCACCTGGCCGAACACCGCCTTGTCCGTGTCGATGCGGTCCACGCTGTTGAGATATACGACGCCCGGGAACTTGGCGCCGTTAGGTTCGTCGCGGTTCATCAGCCTGAAATCTGCCAGGCCCGCCATGTTGCCGAACGGCTGCTCGAAGTCGTGGTACTGCCGCTGCCAGAAAAATCCCAGCAGGCCGCGCAGGCGCTGGTCCTGTGCGGAGGCCACGCGAAGTTCGTGGCTTTGCTTGGTGTAATGGTCGTTGTTGATGTAGGTCTGCGTTCGATTTACAGGGCCACCCGCGTTGTTCACGAACAAGCTCGCAAAGGAGCCGGTGGTGTACAAGTTGTCATACCAGTACGAATAGTCCGAATAGTCGCCCGACGAGTCGACGTCACGATTGAGGTAGTTGCCGGAGTAGGTCAGGTCGAAGTTGCCGAGCTTGCCTTCGATCGTCAGGCCGCCCTGGTACCACTTGTCATTATTGTATTCCTCGCGAAAATGCTTCACGGCGTACTTGCCGGGTGCAAAGCTGCTGAGATCATCGCCCCAGGAGCCCTTGGCCTTCTGCTCCTGCATCTGGACCGTGGGCGTAATCGTCCAGTTGTCGTTCAGTTCGATGCGCAGCGCCGCGCGAGCACCGGTCGTGTCAACCGTGTTGTAGTTGTCTTTGGCCACGTTGAAGTTGCCATTGGCGCTGGTGAAGTTACTGGCAGTGAAGTCGTCCGCGTTGGTCTCAGTGTCGCCAGGGTAGAGCCGCGTGCCCGCCAAGTTGTCAATCCAACCGGCGTCTTTCTTGGTCCAACCCACCAATCGCACCGCGGTTTTGTCGTTGATCGGAATGTTGACAAAGCCCTCGGCGACATAGCCGCTGCCACCATCGGCGACAATACTGTTGCCTTCCAGCGAATAGCCGGCTGAGAACTTCGACGGGTCCGGCTTGTTCGTGATGATGCGGATCGTGCCGGCCTGGGAACTGGCGCCGTACAGCGTGCCCTGCGGACCGGCGAGCGCTTCGACGCGCGCGATGTCGTATAGGTGGATATCGAGGTTGCCCTGGATGGTCGTGATCGGCTGCTCATCGAGGTAGGTGCCGACACTCGGCTGCGATGTGGTCGCCTGGCCGTCGCCGCCGGTGACGACACCGCGCATGTAGACCGCGGAGTAGCCCGGGCCCTGCACGCTGGGCGCCGCAGCGATGGTGGGCAGCATCTTCACGTAGTCCTGGAAATTCTGGACATTCAGCTCTTCGAGCTTCGCATTGCTCAGCATGTCGATGCTGATTGGCACGTTCTGGATGTTTTCCGTACGCTTCTGCGCCGTGACAATGACCTCTTCGAGGACCCCGGATTCCTGTTCCTGCGCGAATACCGCCTGGCTCCCGAGCGCAATCATGACCGCGGTTGCTATCGGCGATCGGCGGGTAATGGGCGGAAGACTCTTGGATCGGGGTGCTCGCATGATTCATGCTCCGGGTGAAAAAAGTCGATGCGGGAGACTACGACAAACGGCAATTCAGCGTAAAGCAGAGAATCGCGCTGTTGCTTCGTCGCTACAGTGTAGGAACTGCGGGATAGGCATCCAGAACCGGGCCGAGCGACACTTTGAGCGGCTCGAGCCAGGCCTCGTAGTGGCGCCATTGATCCAGCCCTTCGCGGTAGATGGGCTTTCGAACCTGCTCGGAACTGGCGGTGCGCACCGGGCGCTCGTTTTCAAAGAACCGCAGGCACCCGGCTTCAAAGGGCAGTCCACAGTAGTCCAGCAGCCGCCGCACTTCCGTTTCCGTGTCTTCGACCATCCGCTCATAAATCACGCGATGGATGCGCCCCGGCAACACCGCATCGAAGTGCGCCATGAGTTGCACATAGTCATGGTAGTAACGGCCGATGTCCGGGAGTCCGTAACTGAAGCGGTGTCCGCGGGCGTAGAACTGCTTGAAATTGGAAAAGCAGCAGCCCAGCGGGTGGCGGCGCGCATCGATGATCCTGGCATTCGGCAGGATGCTCTGGATCATGCCGATGTGCAGGAAGTTGTTAGGCATCTTGTCGATGAAGAAGCGGCGCTCGGTCTTGCGGTAGATGCGGGTGCGCTGCAGGTACTGCTCGCCCAGCGCGCGCAGCTCGCCGGCGCTGAGTGAGGCCAGCACCGCGCTGTAGGTGCCGATTTCGTCCGAACCGGCGCGATCGCGCAGGTCCTTGGCCATCGCGATGATATCGGGCAGCTCGGAGGTTCCTTCCACGGCCGAGTGACTGGACAGGATCTGTTCCACCAAAGTCGAACCCGCGCGTGGCATGCCGACGATAAAAATGGGATCCGGCGCGTCAAAACCGGACCCGGCATGCTGGTTGAAGTACTCGCGCGTGAAAATGGTCTGCAGGCGCGTCATGCGGGCCGAGTTAAGGTCGGCGTCGTAGCGGGTGCTGGTGCGATGCCGTTCATTGCCCTTCGCATAGTGTTCGAAAGACGCGGCGTAGTCGCCGGCGTCCTCGAACGCCTTGCCCAGTGCAAAATGAAAATGCACGCGATTGAGGTCTTCTAGCCCGGGATCGGCCAGCTGCGCGTGCATGGCCGCGAGATCCTCGGCGCTGAACCGGAAGGTCTTGAGATTGGCGAGACTCCAGTAGGCTTCGCCCAGCGTGGGATCGAGGGCGATGCCCTTGCGGTAGGTGCCAATGCATTCGTCCTGGCGGCCCTCGGTCTTCAACACGTGGCCAAAGCTCACCCAGACCTTGGCGTTCGCCGGGTACTCGCGCAGCAGTTGCGCATACATCTGGCTCGAACGCGTGACCTCGCCGACCCGGCTGAGAATAACGGCGCACAGATTGCGATAACTCGGGTTGTTAGCATCGATGGCCAGCAGGCGCTCGACTTCCGTTAGTGCCTCCGATGCCTTGTTGCGTCGATGCAAGAGCGTCGCATAGTTGTAGCGCGCGGCTGCGAACGTCGGCGCCAACTCCAGGCAACGCACCAGCAGCCGCTCGGCATCTTCGTCCTGGCCGCAGCGCACGGCGACCTCGGCCAGCATGCGGATCGCGGGCACATCAGTCGGCACTTGCTTCAAGTGATTCTTCAGCAGGGCCTCGGCGGTCGGAATGTCATTCTCGAGCATTGCCGCTGCGGCCTGTTGCAGCAGCGGAGTGCGTGTCGAGGACTGGATATGGCGGATGTAGGCCGCATCGGCGCCGGCGGTGTCGCCGATGGCCATGAGGTGATCGGCCTGCACTCGCCACGCGTCGCGGTGATCGGGCTTGAGACGCACCACAGTGCGCAGCGCACGGATCGCGTCGTCGCCGCGACCCGCGGCGGCCAGTGCCAGGCCCTGCTCGTAATGCGCCACGGCCCAGTTGGCTTGTGCGCGCAGCAGCGGCTCGAGCACCTGCAGCGCCGCGGCGGGATTGCCGGATCGCCGGTGCGCGGCGGCCAGCAGCAGCGTGGCAGCCGGGTGGTTCGGCGCGGCCTTCAGGATCTCGAGCGCCTGCTCGGCCGCGAGCGCCGGTTCGGCATCGAGCAGGCGGGCCGCGTGCTGGATGGCAAAGTCCACAGTACCGGTCGGCTCGGGTTCAGACATGCTGCGATGGTACCAATGCCGCGCTGCGCGGCGGCAGGCAAATTCCTCAGGCGGGACAGGTATCATTCATGCATGAGAGGGCGCAGATCGGTCTTGGCGTGGCTACTGTGGGGGCTCAGCGCCCATGCAGGCGCCGAAACCGCGCCGCCGCCCAATATTGCCATCGGCGAGTCGCGCGTCATCCGCTGCGGCCGCCTGTTTGAGAGCGAGACGGGTGCGGTGCGTTCATCCGTGCGCGTACGTGTGGATACCGGCAGGGTCGTCGCGCTGGAGACTGTCGCTGCGGACGCTCCGGTGGGGGCTGCCGAGCTCGACCTGCGTAATTACACCTGTCTGCCCGGGCTCATCGATCTGCATGTACACCTGACCGAGCGGCCCGAGGACTACGCCGACCGGAGAGTCCTGTTTAGCCGCACCCGCGCCGAGCAGCGCGTGCTGTCAGCGGCGCATGCGTCGGCCACTGTGTTAGCGGGATTCACCTCGGTGCGCAATGTCGGCGCCTACATTCGCGGCGTGGATTTTGCGCTGCGCGATGCGATTGACCGGCGCGAGACAATTGGGCCGCGCATGCAGGTCAGCGGTTTTTATCTGACGATTCCGGGCGGCGGCGGCGATCTCCTGATACCCGGCATACCGGCGGAGGCGACGCCCACTTTTGTGCGCGGCGGCATTGCGCGCGGCCAGGAACAGTTCCGGCGCAAGGCGGAACTGGCGCTGGCCGACGGCGCCGACCTGCTCAAGGTTATCGCCTCCGGTGCGGTGTTAGCCTATGGCGGCGTTCCTGGTGCGCCGGAAATGAACCGCGCTGAAATTGCCACCGTCGTGGAGGTCGCGCATGCCCGCGGCCGCAAGGTCGCCGCGCATGCGCACGGTGCGCAATCGATCCGCGACGCGATCCTCGCGGGGGTGGACACGGTCGAGCATGCGTCGCTGATCGACGCACAGGGCATACGCCTCGCGCGCGACAAAGGCACGACGCTGGTCATGGATGTCTACGACGGCGATTACATCGATACTGAGGGACGCAAGCAGCAGTGGCCGGAAGAATTCCTGCGCAAGAATATTGAAACAACCGAAGCACAGCGGCAGGGATTTACCGCAGCTCACAAGGCCGGCGTGCGACTCGCGTTCGGCACCGACGCTGGCGTTTATCCGCACGGCCTGAACGCGCGTCAGTTTCACATCATGGTCGAGCGCGGCATGACCCCGACCGAGGCGCTGCAGTCGGCGACCTCGATTGCGGCGCGCACCATGGGCTGGGAAAACAACGTGGGCTCGCTGGCGCCCGGTCACTATGCCGACCTGATTGCGGTCCAGGGTGATCCAACCGTCGACATCCGCTTGTTAGAGGCGGTGCCGGTGGTGGTGCAGGGCGGCCGTATCCTGAAGGCGCCGGCGCCGTGAGCTCGGGCGCTAACTCAAATCAGCGCTACGACGCCATCGTCATCGGCGCGGGCCACAATGGTCTGACCAGCGCCGCGTTCCTGGCGCGCGCCGGGCTCAAAGTGCTGGTGCTGGAGCGTAACTCCTACATCGGTGGCGCGGCGGTCAGCCGTGAGCTGCACCAGGGCTGGATCTACTCCAATTGCTCGTACGTCTGCAGCCTGTTGCGGCCCGAGATCTATCGCGCGCTGGATCTGGCGCGGCACGGCCTGCAGATCGTGCCCTATGGCGGCGGGGTGACGTTTACGCGCGATGGCGACTATCTCGGCGGCTACGTCGACAAGGACGTCAAACGCCGCGAAATCGCGCGCCACAACGCGCATGACGCCGATGCCTGGCAGCGCTATTCGCGCGACACCATGCGCCAGTGCCGCTTCATCCGTTCGCTGCTGTTGCGCACGCCGCCGGACCCGACCTCGCTCAAGCTGCGCGACCTGCGCGAATTGCTGTATCTCGGCAAGCGCTTTGCCGACCTCGGCGAGCAGGGCATCTACGACACCATCCGTTTCTACACGCTGAGCATTGCCGACTACCTCGCCGAGTATTACGAGTCGGACCTGGTGCGCGCCAATTTTTCCGGCAGCGGCATCATCGGCACCGCGTTAGGCGTGCACTCGCCCGGCACGGCCTACGTGCTGCTGCATCACTACATGGGCGACGTGGACGGCCAGGCCGGCGCCTGGGGTTATGCGCGCGGCGGCATGGGCGCGGTCAGCAAGGCGCTGGCCGGCGCGCTGCAGTCATTCGGCGGCGAAATCCGCTGCGATGCGCCGGTCGAGAAAGTGCTGAATCGCGGCAGGCAGGTCACCGGCGTGGTGTTGGCGAGCGGCGAGGAAATCCTCGCGGATCGGGTGCTGTCGAATCTCGACCCCAAGCGCACCTTCCTTGGCTTGTTAGATCAGAAGTCGCTGGAGCCGGAGCTGGTGGCCAAGGCGCGCAATTTCAAGATCCGCGGCTCCTCCGGCAAGCTCAACATCGCGCTCGATGGCCTGCCGGAATTCCCGGCGTTAGGCAGGAATCATCCGCTGCACTGTGGCGACCTGCATTTCCTCGATTCCATGGCGCGCTTCGAGCGCGCCTATGACGACTGGAAGGATGGCCGCTGGTCGCGCGATCCGTATCTTGACCTGCTGATCCCGTCGATGACCGATCCGACCATGACGCCGGCCGGCAAGCATTACATGTCGGTGTTCGTGCAGTACGTGCCGCCCAAGGTGCAGGGACGCGACTGGACGCAGGCGGATCGCGATGCCTTTCGCGACACGGTGTTCGACCAGATCGAAACCCAGAGTCCGGGATTCCGCAAACTGGTGCTGCACGCCGAAGTGCGCACGCCGCAGGAACTGGAAAACGAGGTCGGGCTCACCGAGGGCAATATTTTCCAGGGTGAGCTGACCGTCGACCAGTTGTTCTTCAACCGGCCGTTCCCGGGATTTGCGCAATATCGCGGGCCGCTGCGCGGGCTGTACCTGTGCGGCTCGGCGACCCATCCCGGGGGCGGCGTGATGGCGGCGCCCGGTGCTAACGCGGCGCGCGAAGTGCTGCTGGATCTGGGTCGGCCCGCAGGCGTGCCCGAAGGGTGGAGCGATGACTGAGCGCGCGCCCATCTTCATCGTTGGCGGCGGCCACAACGGACTGGTGTGCGCAGCGTATCTCGCGCGTGCAGGGCGACGCGTCGTGGTTCTGGAGGCTGCCGAGCGCGCTGGCGGTTGCGCGGCCACGCATGAGTTCCATTCGGGCTTCAGGGTCTCTTCGATTGCGCATCTGTTGTACGGCCTGGACATGCAGGTCGCAGGCGATCTGAACCTGACGCAACACGGCCTGGCGTATGCGCAGCAGAATCTGCGCTCGGTCGCCCTGCATACCGCGGCAGACGCGCTGGTGTTCGATGGCGACAGCGCCAGTGGCGCCGGTCTCGACGCCGCAGATCGCGACGCCTTCCAGAGATTTGTCGCGGCGCGGCGCCGGTTCGCTGCCGTGTTAGCCTGCTGGCATGCGGCGCCGCCGCCACGGCTGGCGCTGAGCGGCTGGCGCGATGCGCTGCCGGTCGCCAAGCTGGGATGGGCGGTGCGGCGGCTTGGCCGCAAGGACATGCGCGAGTTGTTGCGCATCGCGACCATGAGCGTCGACGACTGGCTGAATGAATATTTTACCAGCGCACGCATTAAGGGCGCGCTGGCACTCGATGCGGTGTTAGGTGCGTGGGCCGGGCCCAGGTCCGGTGGGACTGTGTTCGCCAGTCTGCACCGCGCCGCGGGCGGCGGGGCTTATTCGGTTCCGCAGGGCGGCATGGGCTCGCTGTCCGCCGCGCTGGTGCGCGCCGCCACCGCCGCCGGCGCCGAGATTCGTTGCCAGGCGCGGGTGGCGGGATTCGAAGTTGTTGCAGGGCGGGTCAGCGGCGTGCGGCTGGCGTCCGGCGAAACGCTCGCCTGCAGCGGTGTTGTGTCGGCGCTTGACCCCCAGCAGACGCTGCTCGGGTTGTTA